>NZ_JABAIG010000049.1:0-827 GCF_012641385.1 Rhizobium sp. P28RR-XV | reverse complement strand
TAAGCAAACATCGGCATTGTTGGTCTTTGGTCGACGTTTTGTGGAGGTTTCGTGAACGGGTGAGCGGGAGCGTTGACGCGGAGGCCCTGTCTGGCGTTTCTTCTTCGGGAAGGGGGTGCGGATGGACAATGCACTGATACTGATCGTCGAGGACGAGGCGGAAATCTCAGACATTCTCGAGCGTTATTTCGAACGCGAGGGATTTCGCGTGCTGACGGCCGCCGACGGCGAGATCGCGCTTTCCCATCATCAGCGGCTGAGGCCGGATCTGGTCGTCCTCGATGTCAAGCTGCCGAAGCTCGACGGCCACACGGTGCTGGCCACCATCCGCCAGCGCGGCGACACGCCCGTCATCATGGTCACCGCCCTGGCCGACGACCTCGACAAGCTGCATGGGCTGCGCTCGGGCGCCGACGATTACGTGGTCAAGCCGTTCAATCCCGTCGAGGTGGTCGCGCGGGCGCGGGCCGTTCTCAGACGATCCTCGGGCAATGCGAGCAACAAGGTCTTGCGGATCGGCAGGCTGGCGATCGATCCGGTGGCGCACATGGCCGTGGTCGAGGACGGCAAAGGCCGCATTCCGCTGAGCCTGACGCGGACCGAGTTCCGCATCCTCGAATACATGGCGGGCTTTCCGAACAGGGCTTTCGAGCGGGGCGAGATCGTCGATGCCTGCCTGCCCGAGGGCGATGCGCTCGACCGAACCGTCGACAGCCATATGAGCAAGCTGCGCAAGAAGTTGGATGCCGCCGGCGTCGGCGATCTCCTCAACGGCGTCAGGGGAGTAGGATACCGCCTTGGCGATTTCGGTTAGCAACAGCCTCAAT
>NZ_JABAIG010000048.1:0-854 GCF_012641385.1 Rhizobium sp. P28RR-XV | reverse complement strand
CTCTGTTGCAAGAATTCCGGTTGGTTGGCGAGGTCTTGTTTTCTCTGCCGTTACGCGGCCTGACCTTCGAGATTTGAAGCGAGCAGGGCGACGGCTTCCGTCAAGGCGCTCGGTCCGATACCGAAAGCGCGTTCAACGATGCGAGCTTCTCCACAGATGTCGCCGGTCAGATTGAAGATGGATGCCTGACCCTTGCGCAAGGCGCGCATGACTTCAAAACCTTTGATTGTCGCATAGGCCGTTTTCAGCTTTTTGAATCCTCTCGCCGGTTTGATCAACTGTTTCAGTTTGCCGTGATCGGCCTCTACGACATTGTTCAGGTATTTGATCTGCCGATGCACCAGCTCTTCCGGGCATTTGCCTTCGGCCTTCAGTGCTGAAATCGCGATGCCGTAGGTCGGGGCCTTGTCGGTGTTGATGACAGCCGGCATTTCCCAATCCTTCAAACCATTTAAGGCTTTGCCAAGAAAGCGCTTCGCTGCTTTGGCGTTCCGGGTGGGCGACAGATAGAAATCGATCGTGTTGCCGAACTTGTCGACGGCTCGGTATAAGTACGTCCATTGCCCGCGAACCTTCACATAGGTTTCGTCGACGCGCCAGCTTGTTGACTGCGGTTGACGCCAGTGCCAGCGCAGCCACTTTTCCATCTCCGGCGCATATTTCTGAACCCAGCGGTAAATCGTGGAATGATCCACGGGCACGCCCCGCTCGCCCATCATCTGTTCAAGATCGCGGTAACTGACACGGTAGCGGCAGTACCAGCGGACTGCCCAAAAGATAATCTCACCCTGAAAATGGCGCCACTTGAAATCGCTCATCAAAAATCTCGCTGCAAATTGTCTGCGCTCAATCCA
>NZ_JABAIG010000047.1:0-855 GCF_012641385.1 Rhizobium sp. P28RR-XV | reverse complement strand
TCTTAAGACCAGCTTCTCGAGATTGGATCCGATACCGCGCGGTCAGGCAACGGTAATCCAGCCGTCCGTCAGAGGCATCCATAAAGATACCAACAACAACGGCCCAGAGCGACAAGCTTCCTTCCTACCTCCGTCCCCTCCTTCGTTTCCAGCCGGCTAGGCCATCCACGATATCAGCAGGTCCGGGCTCGGACGCCTCAAACAACCCTACGGTCGCTCAAAACACCTGGAAGCCTCCAGATCAATCTTCTCTTCACAATGTATGCAGAACACGCATCCAGCCCGAAAGCCGATGCAAAACCTTTTTTTCTTCAGAAGACAAACTTCGTTACATCCACCCATACAGGCCAGAGGCCTGTCGCCGATCGTTCGGCGGCCCGTCCGGAGCGCAGCGCCAAAGGCGCGACAGCGTCAGGACAAAACAATGGTGGAGCTGAGCGGGATCGAACCGCTGACCCCCTGCTTGCAAAGCAGGTGCTCTCCCAGCTGAGCTACAGCCCCATCAGCTCGATCGCCTCAAGGCCTGAGCCCCAAGGTTCGGCAACAATCCACATCGCCTGCCATTCCATCTTCCCAACCCTCATTCGCAGATGCAAATGGTGGGCCCGGGAAGACTTGAACTTCCGACCCCACGCTTATCAAGCGTGTGCTCTAACCAACTGAGCTACGGGCCCATTCGGGAACCGGTCGACGCGGTTTTTTGTCTTCTTGAAGAAAGAGAAACGTGGACGGCGAGGCTCGCCATACCATCCGAATGCTAAAAGCATTTCCGTGGCGTATTGCGTTTCGATGGTCACCTGACTGGTGCCATCTATGTTCTAAAAAGCACGGGAAGGTTCATATCGGGACATATCT
>NZ_JABAIG010000046.1:0-1000 GCF_012641385.1 Rhizobium sp. P28RR-XV | reverse complement strand
TGAGTAGCGCATCGGTAGGCCCAGGTGATGGCCAGGATGAGGATGACGAGCAGGCTTGCGAGCTTGTCGGGATTGGTGATGTGGGTGTCCTCCATATTGAGGCCGCGCGTTTTGGCATCGCCGAATAGGCACTCGATGCCCCATCGCTTTCGGTAATCGTTGAGGGCTTGCTTGGGATCGTTGCGGTTGGTGGCGACGATCAGCCATTCGTCGTCGAGGCGCTTTGCCGCCAGGCAGATCGGCTCAAGCGTGGTGCCGGCGGTGCCGTTGACATGGGCCTTGCCGATGACGCTTGCCCGTCGCGCCCGCCTGCGCCGCAGCAGCGTTGCCAGCGACCATGTGCTGCCATCCTGAAGGGTGACGGCCATGTCGATCTTCAGGCGGATGACGAAGGGAATATTGTTTTGGTTGAGGAAATCCATCCACTCGACGCCGATGAACTCCCGATCGGCCAACAGGCACTTTATCGATGCGGCATCAAACAGCATGAGATAACGCCGCATCAGGGCGATGCGTTGGGCCATGTCGGAACTGCCCTGATGCGGCAGCAGGGTAAAGAGCAGCGGCACCCGAAAGCGGCGGGTCACGATCGCCAGCAGCAGAATGTTGATATTGCGCGACCCGAACTTCCAGTTGGTGCGGTCAAGCGCCAGCATCTTGGGGCGATCCAAATTGAGCATGGAAACCACCAGACGGGCCGCCACGGCCTGGTCGAGGCGGACGAACTGGAAGAAGCGCTGCAGGCGGCGATACTTCGAGGCATAGCACGCCGGTCCCGACATATGCACGGCCAGATGCGAAAGGTTGACGGTGCGCGACTGGACAAGGCCGGCAATCAGCACGGCAAGCGTCAACAGACGGCTCTTGCCCAGAAGAAAATGGCGGCCTAACGTCTCGATGAGAGCGGCATGAAGCGGTGTCATAAGCGAAGATCCTTTTGGCGAAGAATCTTCAATTCAACCACATCATTCCGTTCTCACCATTAATGTCGTGTACCGTG
>NZ_JABAIG010000045.1:0-1536 GCF_012641385.1 Rhizobium sp. P28RR-XV | reverse complement strand
GGACTCTCTTATGTTCATTTGCAAGCTCTCTAGCCGCGTTTTTTCTTTCGCCTTTGACGACGAGGTCATGCGTGAAGCTGATGCACAAAGCAGGAGACAGGGCATTTAGACGACGGCTGGCATACTCTTATGCGCGGGCTGGATACCGCATTTCCGTGTGTTCGTCTGGGGCTGTCTCTGTCTAATTTCGGGCATGGATGTATCCGCCACATAGAGTCCGCGAGGGTTCCCCACCGGAGCCCTGCCTCCAACTTTGCACATCAGACAGATGATTGGGTTTCTCGATAATTTTCCGCCGACGGTCGGCGCTTTAAACCTTTGTTGCCGGAGCGACCTCCTGCCCGATTGCCCACAGGAACGCGGCCATTTCTCTGGCAATGGCTGTGACAGCGATGACTTTCGGCTTGCCTGCCGCCACCAGCCTTCGATAGCGCGCGCAAAGGCGCACTTGACCTTTCCAGGCAATCTCGCGAACCGTCCTTGGCAGTCCTTCCAGCCGTGCCTGGATCGTTGGGCTTACCCGTGCGGGGAAGCGATATGTCCAAGCGCCTTCTATGAGCACTCTTCTGGCTCTTGTGTTGCCTGCCTTGGTGATCCCACCACGCTTGACCCGTTCGCCCGTCGAGCTCTCCGACGGCACGAGACCGAGATACGCCATCAACTGACGGGGATTATCAAAGCGCCTGACATCGCCGATTTCGACGACAAAGGTAACCGCTGTCATCAATGCAACGCCGCGCATCGCTTGGTAGGCGGCCACAACCGGGGCCATCGACCAGGATGCCGCGGTTTCCACCACCAGCTGGGTCAGCCGGTCCAGACGCACGCCGGCATCCTCGATGGCCTGGCAATATTCTGCCAACAGGATCTGGTGGGCGGGGTGATCAAATGCCTGGCACGTCAGCCATCTTGTATGGGCGCGCGTCCATGGTTTGCGTCCGGTATAGATGCGGCCGTGACGCAACAAGAAAGATTGAATCTGCTGGCGCGCCTGTTTCAGCGCGTCGCTGGCAGCTTCGCGGGCTCGCACCAGGTCGCGGATCGCCTCATGGCCTTGATCCGGAACCCAGACCGGGGTCAGCTCGCCGGCCCGGTGCAGGCGCGCCAGGCTTACGGCGTCCCGGCGGTTCGTCTTCACCCGGTCGCCCGCACGCTTGGGCACCAACGACGGCGCCACGACCACGCAGTCATGCCCCAACTCGACAATCTGGCGGTAAAGACCATAACCCGTGGGACCGGCCTCATAGCAAAAATGAAGCTTGGCGCCGCGCTTGGAAAGCTTACTGACCATCGATGCCACGGACGCCGGCTCCGAGGAGATGTCGCCAAAAAACCGCACCTCGCCGTTGCGCGCTCCTTCGGCAATCGCAACTGAAATCTTCGACTTGGATGTATCCAGGCCAATGAAAATTACGCTACCTTCTTTCATGGTTCGCCCTCGCTAAGCTTGGGGCTCGGCTCCGGCCAATCCAGAGCAACCCCCGAATTCAGCTTACTGCGGGGGCGGGCCACGCTCACCCCGAGAACATACGGTCT
>NZ_JABAIG010000043.1:0-2222 GCF_012641385.1 Rhizobium sp. P28RR-XV | reverse complement strand
GGTAGAATAGGCGACTAGCGCCGTGCTGCCTCACGGCAGTCGGTTTCTAGTCGCCTTTCACCGAACCGGACGTGCATCTTTCGTTATGCATCCAGCTCTCCAGAAGACGTGGCAAAGTCAGGCAAGTCCATCCAACTGTAGCGGAACCGGCAGACGTGGGTCCACGCGAGCAGATGTTGCTCGGCTTTTCCATCTCGCCAGAGGTGCCGTGTCGGGCGACGCAGACTGCGAAGATGATGATCCCGCAGAATATCGCGCCCATGCGCCTTTGGGCGTTTCCGCCGCAGCCAAAGCCAGAGCCTTTTGCCGACATACCAATCGAGATCGGTAAATACGCGCGAGGCTCGGGCGCAGTAGCGGTAGTAATTCGCCCATCCGCGCAGGATGGGATTGATTTCCTGGAGCGTTTCGCCAAGACTGCGCGCTGTTCTTCGTGTGGTGCACAGTTTGACTTTTCGACGTAGATCGGCGGCCTTGGCTTTGGGTATTTCGACGCGGGGGCCGTAGCCGTAGCGTTTGTCCCATCGCATCGTGACGTGGAAGCCGAGGAATTCGAGCCCCTCCGTCACAGCCGTAACCCTTGTCTTTTCCGGCGACAGTTCGAGGCCCGTGCTCCGGCGGAGGTGTTCGGCCAGTGCAGATTTCTCCGCCTTGGCGTCTTCCTCCGTACCCGACACCATCACCACGAAGTCGTCGGCGTAGCGTACCGGATAGCAGACGCAGAGCCCAGCTCCGCCATCTCGCTGCCGCGCACCCCGCGCCGCTGCCACTCCATCACCTTTCCGGTGTGCTCGGATCTTGCTGCGGTGCTCGACCCACCGTTCGTAGCGTTCCTCAATCGCGCTGAGCGCGATATTGGCCAGCAGGGGTGAGATGATCCCGCCTTGAGGAGTGCCGGCTTCGGTGCGGATGAACTGGTCTTCCGCCATAACGCCGACTTTCAGGAACTGTCCGATCAGCCTGACCACCCGACGGTCGGACACGCGTAAGCGAACCCGGTTCATCAGGAGATGATGGTTGATGTTATCGAAGCAGCCCTTGATGTCCCCCTCAATGATCCATGGGTATGGCAGCCGGGTCCGGTGACCATCCGCGTCGCGCTTGCGCGGCTGGATCGTCGCCCGGATATTCTCCAAGGCGCCGTGCGTGCTTCGTCCGGGTCGGAACCCATAGGAAACGCGCCAGAATTGCGCCTCGAAGATTGGCTCCAGAAGTATCTTGATGGCGCCTTGCACGACGCGATCCTTGACCGTGGGAATGCCCAGGGGCCGGAATTGCCCCGGTTTACCGGGTTTCGGGATGAGCTTGCGTCTCGCCGGGCTGGGCCGGTATGCGCCGGAGCGCAATTCGGCTTGCAACTCTTTGAGAAAGCGATCTTCGCCCCTTTTCCGGATGCGACCCACGGTCATCCCGTCGATGCCAGCTGTTCGTCCACCTTTGTTCGAGGCGACGCGTCGCCAGGCGTGGCGGAGCATGCGCGGGTCGGTTAGCCAACCCCACATGTCGCGCCATCCTTCGTTGGGATGTGCCTTACTCCACTGATAGAGTTTGCGCTGAATGCCGAGTATCCAGGCGAGTTCCGCCCGGCGATCCATGTCCACAGATCATTCCTCCGTCGTGCAAGTCTAGCGTCTTCCTGCTTCCCTTCGCCCTGTGCGCGGCTTTCCCGCACTCCGACTACTACGGAAGCTCCGCCCTCGGGGTCGTCCTTCTCCGGCCGTCGCGGCTAGCCCAGTTCCTGCTGGGCGGGCGATCCGAGTTCCCGTGTTCCGGTTCCTAACCTTGGTGTCGGTAGGTGATGAGCTCTACCCCTGACAATTCGGGAGGAAAGGCAATGGAGAGTGCCCCTTCCTCGGGTGCGCCCTCGGCGCATCCAGCAGCGAAGAAATATGAGCCCCGCCGCTTCAGATTGCTTGGCCCTCTCGCCATCACGATCTAAGGGCGTGTTTCGGTAAATACAGAGGCTTCCAGCACTCACTTCGTTGCCTCACCATAGACACTGTGGTAGCCCGGCCTACGGCTGATGGGCCGTATCCGGTTCATTTAAGATCGATCTGCTGATGACACTCCGCCGGCGACGCCCGGCCAAGCTTTTCGATCCCCTTCCGTCTACTACTCTCTGTAGAGGGGTGACATTCCAGTCACCGGTCAAGAACCAGTTAGTTTGGGAGGTTGCCTTTATTGCATGATAACCTCCCACGCCTTCACGGCGCACCATAGGA
>NZ_JABAIG010000042.1:0-2245 GCF_012641385.1 Rhizobium sp. P28RR-XV | reverse complement strand
GACCAACAAGCCGCACCTGCAATTTAGGAGCATCTTCATCCATGATTTGGTGTCCACCTATTTTTTGGTGGACACTTCATGCCTCAGAGCGCTGCGCCTCAAAAGGCGCACCGAAATTCGCGCTTACAATGCACGAACGGTAGAGTCGATCAAAAGCGGGCTGCCCACCCGGCTACAATCCCTGTCAAAGCTGATTAGAGGCGCGACTTCGCCAGCCAGTTAGAAGCGCGACACTGGCACTGATGATCTGCCCCCGATCCGACCGGCTGGGCCGGGTTGAAAGGGCGGAGCGGGGGCGGGTGATGACGCTCCTCTTCGGCTTTAGATCCCATGAGGAGTGAACAGCGGCCGCCGCTCTGGCAGAGTGAGGTTGCATCTAAACACTCGCTCAGATGGAGCAGTTTATGGAACCTGCATCCATTCATCCGACGGCTGTCCGCACTGATCTTGGCGCAATTTTTGTGTCATTGGAACTGAGCCGATCGACTTGGTTGATCACTTCGTTGTCGCCGGCCAGTGGCGAGAAGATGTCGAAGCACTTAGTGGCCGGTGGTAATGTGGCCGAGCTGCTGCAGCGGTTTGAGCAACTACAGCAGAAAGCGCGGTTGAGAACGGGGAAGTTGTTTCCCATCGTAACGATTCAGGAAGCAGGTTTGGACGGCTTCTGGATACACCGCGTGCTGGAGCCTAATGGCGTCGAGATTGGCTCTGTTGATGGCATGGATGCCCCTCCCGCCGGCATCGCAATGTGCCAATGTGATGGGCGTTGAAGACATCACAGAAAGAGAGAGCATCCATGTCGGAAGTTACCATCATTGGAATTGACTTGGCAAAGCGCGCCTTCCAATTCCACGGCGCAGGCTCAAATGGGTCAGTCTTGTTTCGCAAGAAACTTTCCCGGGGTCAGGTTTTGGCTTTCATCGCCGGGCAGCCCAGGTGCGTTGTTGCGATGGAGGCCTGCGCGACTGCCCATGGCTGGGGTCGCGAGTTCGAGAAGCTGGGGCATGAAGTGCGGCTAATCCCACCTGTGTATGTGAAGCCGTTTCTCAAGCGTCAGAAAAACGATGTGGCCGATGCGGAGGCTATCGTTGAGGCGGCGTTGCGTCCGACAATGCGCTTTGTAGCAGTGAAGACGGAAACACAGCAGGCCCGCGCTATGCTGTTTCGCACCCGGCAGATGTTTGTTGGGCAGCGCACCCAGATGATCAACGCCTTGCGTGGACACCTTGCAGAACATGGTCTGGTTGCGGCCCGAGGTCCTGCCCATCTCAAGCGGTTCGCGGACGCGATCGCAGATTATGACTCCGCACTGCCTAAAGAGGTTCGGGAGCTTGGCCAGGTGTATCTGGAGCAGATCGACGGTCTGACCGCTCGAGTTTCGGACCTTGACGAAAAGATGAAGCGCGCTGCCAAAGAAGCCGATTTGGCGCGGCGTGCGCAAACCATGCCAGGCGTAGGCCCTGTAACGGCACTTGCGATCGAGACATTTGCACCCGACCTGGCCACCTTCCGGTGTGGGCGCGATTTTGCCGCCTGGCTCGGGCTCGTGCCAAAACAGCACTCAACGGGCGGCAAGGCCCGGCTCGGGAAGACTTCGAAAATGGGGCAGCGCGACATCCGTACCCTTCTGGTCTCCGGTGCGATGGCAGTGCTGCAGGCGGTCGAGCGTTTCGACACACCGCATAATGGTTGGCTGAAGCGCTTGCTTGCCCGCAAGCCACGCATGGTCGCCGCGATTGCGCTGGCAAACAAAATGGCGCGTGGCCTCTGGGCCATGATGACGAAAGTAGAGGATTACCGGAATCCGGTGGCGGCGATGGCATAGCGTATCGCGCTTGCCATTGCGTCCCGGTACGTTGGGGGTGTGAGGAGGTCACTGGACAGTAAGGGCAAAGGATCGACCAGATCCGGGTTAGAGAACGCAGTATTTTTGCAGGAGCCAATGAGCTCGATCTGTTGATATGCCTCTAATCCGCGCATCGCCATACCGGCCCGCGGTCCTATCAGCGCCGCATCGAGAGGCCTGATACATGACCGCACCCGATCACACACCCGAGCCGTTCAAAAAACTACTTGCACCAACGGGGGCATCCATACATGCAAAAACCTCGTTGATGGTGGATTGAGCGCAGACAATTTGCAGCGAGATTTTTGATGAGCGATTTCAAGTGGCGCCATTTTCAGGGTGAGATTATCTTTTGGGCAGTCCGCTGGTACTGCCGCTACCGTGTCAGTTACCGCGATC
>NZ_JABAIG010000041.1:0-2556 GCF_012641385.1 Rhizobium sp. P28RR-XV | reverse complement strand
GTAAGCGCGAATTTCGGTGCGCCTTTTGAGGCGCAGCGCTCTGAGGCATGAAGTGTCCACCAAAAAATAGGTGGACACCAAATCATGGATGAAGATGCTCCTAAATTGCAGGTGCGGCTTGTTGGTCGCGACGGCCGCCGTCGATATGACCCTGCCTCCCGAGATCAGCTTGTCGCAGCGTGTTTAGAGCCCGGCGTTTCGGTCTCGCGTCTAGCTCTAGAGCACGGCGTCAACGCCAATCTCGTTCGCAAGTGGGTGAAGAGAGCCAGAGAAGATCGTGCTTTGCCTGTGGTCTCGGCGTTCGTTCCGGTTCAGATAGCTGCAGATATGCACTCGTCTTCTGCCAGCGGTCCACTGACGAAGGCGGAGCCGGTCGGCAAACGATCTCATGCATCCAAGCTGAGCGCGGTGCTGCCGAACGGGGTCAGCCTGACGGTGGAATACAGCGATGTCGATGGCTTGGCGGCGATCATAGAAGCGTTGGGTCATGTTCAGACTGGGCGCTGATCTGAAGGTCTACCTCCATCGGGAGCCGATCGACTTCCGCGCGGGCATCAATAGCCTCGCGGTCCTGGTGCAAGAGGTGATGGAGCTGGACCCGTTTGCTCCATCAGTGTTTGCCTTCTGCAATCGCCGGCGTGATCGGGTGAAGCTTTTGTTCTTTGATCGGTCCGGGTTTGTTATGGTCCTGAAGAAATTGACGGAAGATAGGTTCAGGTGGCCACGCCGAGAGACTGCGGTGGTGACGCTGACGACAGAGCAACTTCACTGGATTCTCGACGGCATCGATATCGATGCGATGATCCGCCATCCCGTGCGGCAGTATCAGATCGCCGGCTGAGGATGGCGAATTGCGATTGACGCGCAGGGGCGGTTCAGATTCAAGAATCTGATGACTCGCACCAGCGAACCGAGCATTGCAGAACTGATGGCGCAATTGGCAGCCAATGCTGCCGAAATCGCTGCGCTCAAAGCCGAGAAGGAAGCGCTCTCGCAGCGGGTCGTCAAGCTTGAGGAGGAGCTGGCTCTTGCAAAGCTCCATCGCTTTGCACCCCGCAGCGAAAAGCACATTGATCGTCTCTTCAACGAGGCCGAAGAGGCTACAATCGAAGATGACGGCGAGGAAGGTGATGTTGTCGAGCTTCCGGACACCGGCCTGCCAGCGGTAGAAGGTCAGACGGGAAAGAAACGTGGACGCAGGCCTCTGCCGGCAGACCTGCCGCGCGAGCGTGTTGAATACGACCTTGCCGACGATCAGAAGGCTTGTCCCTGCTGCAACAGCCAAATGCATCGTATGGGCGAGGCCGTTAGCGAACAGCTTCATATCGAGGTCAAGGCAAAGGTCCTGCAGAATGTGCGGTTCAAATATGCCTGCCGCCACTGCGACCGCACCGGGATCAACACGCCTGTCGTAATCGCGCCTATGCCGACGCAGCCTCTGCCGGGCAGCATCGCCACCGCATCGACACTTGCCTTCGCGCTGGTCCACAAATACGTCGATGGCACGCCGCTTTACCGCGTGGCGCAAACATTCGAGCGGGCCGGTGTTCCGATCAGCCGCGGCGCTCTCGCTCACTGGGTGATCGGCTCAAGCGAGAAGCATCTGCACCGCATCTATGATGCCCTGAAACTGCGGTTGCGATCGCAGCCTCTCATTCATGGCGATGAGACGACGGTCCAAGTCCTCAAGGAAAAGGACAAGGAAGCCACCAGCACGTCATACATGTGGGCCTATCGCAGCAGCGAGGATAGTGACGAGCCGATCGTGCTTCTCGACTACCAGCCCGGCCGCGGTCAGATCCACCCGCAGACCTTCCTTGGTGACTACCGGGGCATACTCGTCACTGATGGCTACACAGCCTGGCGCACATTGAATGGCGCAACCCATGTCGGATGCATGGCGCATTCCCGGCGGCGCTTCGTCGAGGCCCTCAAAACCAGGAAGAATGGAGGCGGACCGCCGGAACAGGCGCTCCGGTTCTTCGAGCAGCTCTACCACATCGAAAAGCAGGCAAGAGACAAAACCCCAGATGCCGGGGAGACGACGGCTGACTGCATTCGCCGTTTCCGCCAACAGCACAGCCTGCCTGTTCTGAATGCTCTGAAGGTGTGGCTCGACAATATCGCGCCAAAGGTCGTGCCGGATACAAAGCTCGGCGAAGCCGTGTCCTACACCCTGAACCAATGGGATTACCTGACACGCTACACCAGTGACGGCACGATGCCGATCGATAACAACATCTTGGAACGCGAGATCAGAGTTTTTGCCACCGGAAGAAAATCGTGGCTGTTCAGCGATACCGCTGACGGAGCCAGGGCCAGCGCCGTGATCTACAGTCTCATGCTGACTTGCCGCGCCTGTGGCGTCGACCCGCTCGCCTGGCTGCGCCACGTGCTCACAGAGTTGCCGCAGCGGGGCGAAGCGGCCGAAATCGGCGACCTGCTGCCGTTCAACTTCTCCAAGACTACTGCGGCCGGATAGAGCCGGATCTCGCTACCAATGCGCGCACGTTCATCGGTCTTGCGCCGTCAATGCGCATCGAAAATCGCGCTTAC
>NZ_JABAIG010000040.1:0-2561 GCF_012641385.1 Rhizobium sp. P28RR-XV | reverse complement strand
GTAAGCGCTCATTTCGCTGCGCGTTGACGGGGTGGATTGTGACGACCGCCCTGGGTCAGGTGGCAGTGGATTTGGCAAAGTTAAACGGAAGTAGATCGTCTATATCCGCGCCGTCGGGACGCTGCGGCAGTTCGGCGAAGACGTGTCGCAACCAGGCGAATGGCTCGACGCCACAGGCGCGGCAAGTCAACATGAGGCTGTAGATAACGGCGCTTGCCTTGGCTCCATCGATGGTGTCGCAGAAGAGCCAGGATTTTCTTCCGGTTGCAAAAACTCTGATATCGCGTTCCAATAAATTGTTGTCTATCGGCATCCTGCCGTCTTCGGTGTAGCGCGTCAGATATTCCCACTGGTTGCGCGTATAGGAGATCGCATCGCCAAGTTTGGTGTCGGGCACGACCTTGGGGGCCATCCTGTCGAGCCACTCCTTCAGGGCATCAAGGACTGGAACGCTATGCTTCTGGCGCAAGCGCCGGATGCAATCGGCCTGCGTTTCGCCGTCATCCGGCTTTTCGTCCCGCACCTGCCTTTCAATCCGATAGAGTTGGTCGAAGAACTTCAATGCCTGCGCGGGCGGCCCGCTTTGTTTCTTCCCGGCCTTGAAGGCGTTGACGAAGCGTCGCCTGGCGTGAGCCATACACCCGACATGCGTTGCGCCCTTCAGGGTTCGCCAAGCCTGATAGCCGTCGCTCATCAGAATGCCGCGATAGTCACCAAGGAAAGTCTGCGGATGCACCTGCCCACGACCGGGCTGATATTCAAGCAGCACAATCGGCTCGACACTATCCTTTCCGCTGCGATAGGCCCAGATGTAGGACTCGTCAGTTGCTTTCCTGTCCTTTTCCTTCAGCACCTGCACCGTGGTCTCGTCACCGTGAATGACGTTCTGCAACAAGAGCCGCTGCTTCAGAGCATCGTAGATGCGAACGAGGTGCTTCTCGCTGGATCTGATCACCCAATGGCCAAGAGCGCCACGGCTCACAGGGACGCCGGCGCGCTCGAACGCCTGTGCGAGACGATAGAGTGGTGTGCCATCGACATATTTGTGAACGAGCGCGAAGGCCAGTGTCGAGGCCGTGGCAATACTGCCCGGCAAGGGCTGTGCTGGCATCGGCGCGATGATAACGGGCGTACGGATATCGGTGCGCTCGCAGTTGCGGCAAGCGTACTTGGCCCGAGCATTCTGCAGCACCGTGGCCTTCACCTCGATATGAAGCTGCTCGGTGACGAGCTCGCCCATGCGATGCAACGGATGGCGGCAGCACGGACAGGTCTTCTGATCGTCGGCAAGGTCATATTCAACGCGTTGGCGTGGCAAACTTGCCGGAAGAGGTTTACGCCCGCGCTTGCGGCCTTCGGGCGTTTCCACCTCTGGCAATCCCGTGTCGGGAAGCTCAGTGGCGTCGGTCTCGTCACAGTCGGCCAAGCCCTCATCAGCATCGGCTTCGAGAGCGGCGTTCTCGGCTTCATTGAAGACGCGATCCATATGCTTTTCGCTGCGCGGCGCAAAACGATGCAGTTGTGCAAGCGCCAGTTCTTCCTCGAGCTTGAAGACACGCTGCTCAAGGGCGTCTCTCTCAGCCCGCAACGCGGCGTTCTCGGCAGCATTTGCCGCCAGAAGCGCCATCAGTTCCGCAACGGTCGGGGTGCCGGCTCGTGTCATCGTAGCTTTGAATCTGAGCCGCCCCGCTCCGTCAACAGCTTTCAGCCGACAAACTCATATTGCCGGACAGGATGGCGCACCATCGCGTCGAGATCGATACCGTCAAGCAGCCAACGCAACTGCTCGGTATCGAGCGTCACGACCGGCGCCTCGCGGCGGGGCCAGCGAAACCGGTCTTCGGACAAGGCTTTCAAGACAAGCACAAACCCTGACCGCTCGAAGAACAAAAGCTTCATCCGGGTGCGCCGGCGGTTGCAAAAGACGAACACAGCACGCTCGAACGGGCTCAGACCCATCGACTGCTCGACCAGGATCGCCAGGCTGTTGATCCCCGCACGAAAGTCAATCGGGTCCCGGTGAAGATAGACACGAAGATCGTCAGCCAGCCGGAACATTGTAGCGCCCCAGAACGTCAAACATCACAGACAGCGCCTGCTCATCCGCATCTTCAAGCTCAAGCCGCACACCATTCGGCAGAGACACCGTCAGCCGCATGCCTGCCGATGATGGCCGAGCCGGCGTGACGGGCTGCTGCGCCATTGGCAAGGCAGTGACCACCGGAACAAAGGCCGACGCTTCCTGCCCTGCAACAACCGTCAAAGCACCCTGGGCCTGCCGATCTCGGCGAAGATTCACCCAGTTGCGTAACTGATTGGCATTGATGCCGTGTGCCAGTGCCAAGCGCGCAACCGATACGCCGGGCTTCATCGCCGCGTCGATCAGCCGGTCCTTCTCGACGGGATCGAAACGCCGCTTCCCGTTGGAAAGAACCTTCACAGCCCGAAGCCCCCCTGAGCCCTTCAAGATATCCAATGTCATTATGTCCACAGTCTCCGTTGTGGACACAGAATCTTTCATTCGCTGTTCAGTGAATAGGTGCGGGGAATTGTGCGCTTAC
>NZ_JABAIG010000003.1:0-541921 GCF_012641385.1 Rhizobium sp. P28RR-XV | reverse complement strand
CGGATCGACAGCGTTGGCGCAGCCAGTCGGCCCGCTCGCCGGACAAGGTCCGCTGCTTGCGCCCGCCGACGCGGCCTGGAGTGAGAGCGCCGGTCTCTGCAAGGCGCTTCTTCCACTTCGAAACACACGAGGGAGCGATCGCAAGTGCTGCTGCGATCGATCGTATCGTTTCTCCGGCATTCAAGCGCGCCATCGCCCGTTCGCGAAGATCTTCGGAATATGGTTGGGTCATCCCTGCCGACCGTCCTTTCCCGGTAGGAACAGAGAATCATATCTCAGCTGATTTGCGAACCTGCGATTCTGAGAAATCGAAGCGTGCTCTAGAGCAATTCCAGGTAAAGTGCGCAGCGGTTTTCCGTCAGGAATTGCGAGAAAACAAAGAGATAGAGCGGCTCTGCGATTCCGTGAAAAGCTGAACCGCTCTAGCCCGCAATGATCTCTTCGAGCGCCTTCGCTACCCCCAGCAGCCGTTCATCCCGGTTCTTCGGGGCCGACAGCAGGAAGCCAACGGGCATGCCGGCATCGCCCGTGCCGCAAGGCAGGGATACGCCGCACCAATCAAGGAAGTTGCCGATCAAGGTATTGCGCAGCGTCCTGCCATTGACCTTCGCGAACAGCTCGTCATCGGCTTCCAGCGGCGCGAGCGCGGGCGCAACATGGGCGACCGTCGGATAGGCGATGAATTCGTTCGGCCCAAGCGACGCGTCGGCCTCCCTGATCAACTGCTCGCGTACCTTGAGCGTGTCCAGGTAACCGACCAAAGTGATGTTCTCGCCCAGGCGCGTGCGCGCCACGACACGCCGATCCATCATTTCCGCCTCCGGTCCCGCCAGCCGGCAGTGATGCAAGGCGAAAGCCTCGGCTGTTGCCAGCGGCCCATTCTTAGCCATCAGGTCAAACAGCTTTTCGAAGGCAGGAAAAGCCGCCCGCCGTATCCTGACGCCGGCGGCACTCAAGCGCGCAAGCGCCGCCTCGAAAGCCGCAACGACACCATCCTCGGCATTGTCCATGACGACGTTCGTCGGCACGACGATGGAAAGCCCGGCGGGATAGGCAGGCTCGACCTCGGGCACGAAACGGCCGCGCATCGCGGCATCGACCCAGATGGCATCCTGAACGCTGCGGCACAAAGGCCCAAGCGAGTCGAGGCTGCTTGCCAGCGGAAAGACGCCGGCCATGCTGTAACGGCCGCGGCTTGCCTTGTAGCCGACAAGACCGTTGAAGGCTGAGGGTATGCGCACCGAGCCACCGGTATCGGTGCCGATCGAGACCGGCGCGAGACCCGCCGCGACGGCGACGGCGGAACCGGAAGACGAACCGCCCGGAATGCGCTCGACGTCAGAAGCCAGCGGATTGAGCGGCGTGCCGTAATGCGGATTGAGGCCGAGGCCGGAAAAGGCGAATTCGCTCATATTGACCCGGCCGACGGCAATCATGCCCGCCGCCTTCAACGCCTTGACGACATCGGCATCGTCCTGCGAAGGCTCGGCATCCCTAAGTACGACCGATCCGGCCGTCGTCGGCAGGCCAGCGATGGCGAAGAGATCCTTCCAGGCGACCGGAATGCCCTCCAGCAACCCGCGCGAACGCCCCTCGCGCAACCGTCTCGACGAAGCAGCCGCCTCCTCTTTCGCACGCCCCTCCAGCAGCCGCGTGAAGATCGCCTGATCCTTATGGGTCCGGATCGCATCAAGGCTTTCCTCGATCAGCGCGACCGGATCGAGGCTGCCGGACTGGATCAGCACCGACAATTGCGCGATCGACTTGCCGAGATGTGTCTGTGTCATTGACCCTGCTCTCCCCTGCCGCCGACAAGCTGCATCCAGCGGCGCACCAGATAATTGTGCTCATCCATTGTCGTATTCCAGACGGCAATGCAATTGGCGCGCTGCCAATAGGAGCCGCCGCTACGCGCCGAGCCGTTTCTGATCCGTGTCTGCCCATCCGGGCCGGGCAGGTCCTCGGTCGCGGCGGCGCCCTCGTACCAATAATCCCATTCCGCCTGCGTCATGAACTGACGCGAGCGTTGCGGCGTCGAAATGTAATAGCCCTGCCGCGCGACGACGGCGCCCGGCCATCCTGATATCCACCAGTTCAGATAGTCATAGGCGACATCAAGGAGGCGGCCACTTAGATGTTTCGAAAGACACAAGCCGCCATGCCAGGCTCGGTAGCCTTCCGCGGGGACGGCCTGCTCGACCGGCACACCCCTGGAATTCAGGATACCGATGCCGGGTGACCACATGCTCTGAACGCTAGTCTCGCCGGCGATCATCAGCCGCGCTGCATCCTCGGCGGTTTTCCAGAAATCTCTGAAGAAGCCGGCCTTCTTGCGTTCCTCCAGGAGATCGATCAGCTGATCGATCTCCTGAATGGACATGTTGCCGATATCGTCGAACGACATGAGACCGGCAGCCTGTGCGCCCAGCGCAGCATCGAAGATGCCGATCGCAGGCTCGTCCACCAGCGCCACTCTGCCCGCCCAGCGTTCATCGAAAAGCGCGCCCCAGGAATGCATGCCGACGCCATTCGGTGCCAGATCGGTGCGATAGGCGAAGCTGTCGAAATTATGTGTGGTCGGCAGCATGGAGATGAAGCGCGATGGCGTGTCGCCGAGGGCGAGGTTGGGCTGAACGAAGAGCTTGCGCGCCGGCACGTCGCCAAGCCCCATTCTGGGGTTGGGGCCGATATGGCCGGTCTTCGTCAGATCGTTGACCTCGTCCCAAAGCACTATGCGCTGGGTGTCCACCGGTTGGATCGCGCGCCAATGCCAGACGATATCGAGATTATGAAAGCATTGATCGTAGATATCGTAGGTTTCCGGCTCGCGCGCCGCCTTGTACTGCGTCGTCAGGAAGTCGTTGTTGTCGAATGTCACATCGATGCCGAGATCTTCCTGCGCGCGCAGGCGCAGCTCCTCCAGCAGCGAGATCGCGGTGCCGAGAACACGCAAGCGCGGACGTCCCGCCAGATGCAATGCGGGAGCGGATAGGTTTCTTGCAACGGATTGGTGCTTGTTCATATACGGACCGGTTGTCTCATTGCGCCGCGGCTGTCAAAGAGGGTGCAGCGGACGGCATGCACGCCAGTGTGAAGGCTTCGAAAGACCGTTTCAATAGAGCGCCATCGAGCCCATCCAGAATAAAGACCAGACGCGACGTACGATCTTTCGAAGGCCACCTGTCCATATGCACCGGTGTGTGAACCAGATGCTGGACGCCATGGACGGCGACCGGACGCTCTTCGCCGCTGAGATTGAGTATGCCTTTCACGCGCAGCACGCGATCGCCATGCCGATTGAGCAGCATGGTTAGCCAGAGCCCGAAAGCCGTCCAGTCGACGGGCTGGTCGACGCGGAACGAAATCGAGGAAATGGCGGCCTGATGCGGCGTGCCATCCGATAAGACGAGCTGCATCGGCTCTTCGCAGTAGAAGCCGCTGTGCGACAGACTGCCGCTTGACGAGAAACCGTCTCGGACGGCGACGAGCGGGGAGAGATCGAGATCCGGGTCGGCCGCTGTCAGGATCGGGGCGTCAGGATTGAGCGTTCGAAGGCGAGCCCGAAGGGCCTGTCCCTCGCAGCCTGCTTCAAGATCGGTCTTGGTCACAATCAAACGGTCCGCGACCGCGGCCTGCCTGTTCGATTCGATATAGGTGTCGAGCTGATGCAGCCCGTTTACCGCATCGACCGTCGTGATCACGTTGCCGGCGCAGAAGTGATGCCGGAGCACGGGATCGGCCTTGATGGTCGACAGTACCGGGAAAGGATCGGCAAGACCCGTGCTTTCTATGATGACGCGCCGGAACGGCGGCACCAGCCCACGCTCGCGACGGGAATAGAGTTCCTTGAGCGCGGCGGCAAGTTCGCCGCGCACCGTACAGCAAACGCATCCGGAGCGCAGCAACACCATCTCGCCGTCGACGCTTTCGACGAGATCGTGGTCAAGCCCGATCTCGCCGAATTCATTGATGAGCACCGCCGTATCGGCAAAGGCGGGATCCGCCAGGATGCGCTTGAGCAGCGTCGTCTTGCCGGAGCCGAGAAAGCCCGTCAAAAGGTTGATCGGCAGAAAGCCGCTCGCTTCAATCGACATGCCGTGCCTCCATCCTGGCGATGAAAGTAACGTCGAGCGGATCGCAGGACCGGCCGACGAGCCTTTCGGCCGCCGGCCAGAGATGACCGAGATCCTCGATGATCTCGCTCCTGCCCGTTCGCGTCGACAGCACGAAGGATGCACCCTGCCAGTCGGACAGGACAAGGCCGAAGCCCGAGAGCATCGCGTTGGCTGCACGCACCCGCTCGGCACGCTCGCGCCGCCGGTCGGGGCTGGCGTGGTTGCGTGTGAAGACGCCCGGTCGTGCCGCGGCATCCGTCCAGTGCTCATTGCCGCCGAGCACGCCGCACAGTGAACACATGGCAATCATCTCCTTCCGAATTGATGCTCCTCGTGCCCCAGCCTAGCCGGCTATTTCTTGCGCGGAAAGCGCGCGGCGAAATCGTCGGCGATCTCGTTCATCGTCACGAACTTCACGCCGGGATGCCTGATCATGTGCGCATAGAGCCGCTCGAGCATCATCAGCACCTGCGGGCGGCCGGCGACATCGGGATGGATGGTGATCGGGAAGACGGCATAATCCATCTCGCGATAGACCCAGTCGAACTGATCACGCCACATCTGCTCGATGTGATGCGGATTGACGAAGCCATGGCTGTTCGGGGATTTCTTGATGAACATCATCGGCGGCAGATCGTCGAGATACCAGGATGCCGGAATTTCGATCAGATCGGTCTCCTGGCCGCGCTTCAGCGGCACCATCCAGTCCGACGGCTTGCGCGAATAGTCGATCTTCGTCCAGCTGTCGCCGACACGCACATAATAGGGCGTGAAGTCATTATGCATCAGCGAGTGATCGTACTTGATGCCGCGCTCCAAAAGCAGCTCGTTGGTCACATTGGAGAATTCCCACCACGGCGCGACATAGCCGGTCGGACGCTTGCCTGAGAGCTTGGTCACCAGCTCGATGCACTTGTCGAGGATCTCGGTCTCCTGCTCGCGCGTCATGGCGATCGGATTTTCGTGGCTGTAACCGTGGATGCCGATTTCATGGCCCGCATCGGCCACGGCCTGCATCTGCTCCGGGAAGGTCTCGATCGAGTGGCCGGGAATGAACCATGTCGTCTTGATGCCGAAACGCTCGAACAGCTTCACCAGCCGCAAGCTGCCGACTTCGCCGGCAAAGAGCCCTCTCGAGATATCATCGGGCGAATCCTCGCCGCCGTAAGAGCCGAGCCAGCCGGCCACGGCATCGACGTCGACACCAAAACTGCACAAGATTTCCTTTGCCATGGAATGACCTCCTTCAATTTAAGTTTTCTGTAATCAGTGAGCCGGGATGACGGTCGCGTCGGCCGGATCCCAGCTAAGCATGACCTCGGCGCCTATCGGAAAGGCGCCGGGCCGGTATTTGTCGACATGCGCTTCAAGGGCCAGGCCTCGGCCGTCGGGCAGGCTGATGCCGATCTGCGAGATGTGGCCGACCACGTCGAAACGCTCGACACGTGCGCCGACCACATTGCCGCCAAAGGCTCCGGCGAGATTCTCGCGCACCGGTCCGCCTGCAGCGTGAACTTCGATCGCCTCCGAAGGGATGACGATATTGACCTTGCTGGAAAGGCCGCCATTGGCACGGCCCGACAACATGCCAAACGCGGTCGAGACGAATATGCTCTCGGCCTCAGTGCCGGCGACCTCGCCCTCGAAGAGGGTATTGCGGCCGATGAACTGCGCCACGAAAGGCGTATTGGGGCGCGTATAGAGCTGATGCGGCGGGCTGATCTGCTCCACCCTGCCCTGGTTCATGACGACGATGCGGTCGGACAGCGCCAGCGCCTCGGACTGGGCATGCGTAACGAACACGAAGGTCACGCCGAGCTTCTTCTGCAGCAATTTGAGCTCGTTCTGGATCGCCTTGCGCAGATTGGCGTCGAGCGCGCCCAGCGGCTCGTCCAGAAGCAGCACATCCGGCTCGACCACCAGCCCGCGGGCAAGCGCTATGCGCTGACGCTGGCCACCGGAAAGCTTGTCCGGCTTGCGCTCGGCAATGTCCTCCAGCCCAAGTGTCGCGAGGATACGATCGACCCGCGCATCCCGCTCGGCCTTCGCCATGCCCTTGACCTCAAGACCATATCCGACATTCCGCCGGACGGTCATATGTGGAAACAGCGCATAGTTCTGGAAGATCATCGATGTCGGCCGCTTCTGCGGCCGCACGTCGTTCATGCGCTCGCCCTTGATCATCATGTCGCCGGAGGAAATGCTTTCGAAGCCGGCGATCATGCGAAGCGTCGTCGTTTTACCGCAGCCCGATGGGCCAAGGAAGGCGATGAACTCGCCCTTCCTGATCGAAAGATTGAAGTCGATGACGGCGGGCGTGCCATTGTCATAGACCTTGCCGACATCGATAAGTTCCAAATCATATATCATGAGAGATCTCCGGGCGTGGACGAGGAGGCGGACATCGCCTCCCCGCGCGGCATAGGATGGCCGGCAGCAGCCATCGGATCAGGCATTGAGGAATTCATCCCATTTCTGAACGAGATGGTCGTATTCATCCGGCCACTGGTGCCAGTAGGCAACGTTCTTGGCGCGCTCCGCCAGCGAGCCGCCATCGCGCAGGTCCCCTTCCTTGATGCCGCGCTCAGAGGCGCCGACCCATGGCTTGCCCTCGTACCAGAAGGCATATTTGTCCGGCGCCATGACCTTCTGGATATTTGTCGACGGCGAATAATAGCCCTGCTCGGAAACCGTGATGCCGGGCTCGCCGGAGAGCCAGTAATCGGCATAGGCGATCACGGCTTCCTTGTTCGGCGTGCCGGCGATCATCGACGGGCCGATCGCCCAGCCGCGATAACCTTCCTTCGGCACGGCATATTTGCACGCCTTGCCCTGGGCCTTGACCGCCATGACGGCCGGCTGCCAGGCATCGCAAACGACCATTTCGCCCGATGCCATCAAGTTGACCAGTTCGCCGAAATCGCCCCACAGCGCGCGGAACTGCCCATCCTTCTTCTTGGAAACCAGGAACTTGGCCGCTTCGTCGATTTCGGCCGTGCTCGGATTGCCGGGATTCTTGACGTTCGACAGCCCCAGCGTGTTCATCGCCATGATCGCCTGGCCGAAAGCGATCAGAGGGTCGGTGTTGAGGCCGGACTTGCCCTTGAACTTGGGATCGAAAATCGCCGACCACGTATTGGCTTCCTCGGCCGACAGCACGTCCGGATTGTAGCCAATGGAATCGTAGTTATAGACGGCCGGCACCATGTTCAGCGTGGTCTTGGCATCATCGGCCCAGATCTGGCCGACGATCTGCTGCTTAGGCCCCCATTTGTCGGAGGGCGTGGTAAAGGTATCGCGGATATTGGCCCAGTTCTTCAGGGAAGCGGCCGGAACCGGCTCGACATTGTTGGTCATGACGATCGACGGCAGGCGCTCGCCGATGATCTCCCAGCAATCGTAATCCTTGGAACCGGAAAGGATCTTGGTCTGCGCGTCCGGAAAGGTCGCCGCCGTGCCGGAGGTTTGCCCGACGCCGCTCACCTTGCGGAATTCGTCGAGGATACGTTCCTGGACGGTGACCGATAGGCCGATGGTGCGCAGTTGCTCCTTGGCGAGATTGGCAGCCTGAGCGTAGACCGCCCGCGACGACAGGAAGGGCGTGCCGCCGCCGATCGCCAGCGCCATGACGCCGGCCGAACGCTTCAACAAAGAGCGTCTGTTCAATTCCATTTTGGACATCTTATGTTCTCCAGTGCTGATTGCTGTTCCCTGAGCCCTTGGTTGGGCCTGCTTCATTGCTTTATCGCCCTGTGCCCGGCCATTGCCGGCCGATGACGATCAGTACCGCCCCACAAGGAGGCCACCATCCACGACCAGAACCTGGCCGGTCATGTATCTCGCGCCGTTTGACGCGAGGAATGCGATCACGTCGGCGATGTCTTCCGGCTCACCCAGCCGGCCCATCGGAATGAATTCGGCGGCCTTTTCCGCGCCTGCGGGGCCGAGCGAATTCTCTTCCGAAAGAAGTTGGGCCGTGCGGATATAGCCCGGCGCAATGCCGTTGACCCTGATGCCATCCTTCGCCAGTTCGACGGCGAGCCCGCGCACCAGTCCGACGACACCGGATTTCGCCGCCGAATAATGGACATGCTCGTCCCAACCATAGGCGACGCCCATGATCGAGGAGAGCGCAACAATGCTTCCGGATCTGCGGGCGCGCATCCCGGGTACGGTAGCACGCACCAGCTTGAAGATGCCCTTCAGATCGACATCCATGGTCAGGTCCCACTTGTCATCGGTGAGCTTGTCGAGGGGCGTGCGATGGGCGATACCGGCATTGGCGACGATGACGTCGATCTTGCCGAAGCGCGCTTCGACATCGGCGACGAGCTGGTTCGCGGCCTCCGTCGAGCGCACGTCGTAACGGTGAAACTCTGCCGAGCCGCCGGCGGCGAGAATGTCGCGAACCGTCTGCTCGCCTTCCCTTTCGAGAATGTCGGTGACGACGACATGATCGCCGAGCGCGGCAAAAGCTTCCGCGGCCGCCTGGCCGATGCCGATGCCCGCGCCTGTGACGATGACCACCCGCTTTTCTAAACTGTCCATCTGCTTGTCTCCCTCAGAGCATCACATCGCCGGAATTCGGCCCGAGCGTCTGGCCGACGAAAAGGCTCGCGGCCGGCGACGCCAGGAACGCCACGGTCGCGGCCACCTCTTCCGGTTCGCCAAAGCGGCCAAGCGGCAATTCGCGCTTCTTGCGTTCGCGCCATTCCTCGGAAAGACCGAGCACCAGCGGCGTATTGATCGGTCCCGGCGCCACGGCATTGACGCGCACGCCGCGACTTGAGACCTCGCGGGCAAGCGCCTTGGTCATGCCGATGATCGCGGCCTTGGCGCCGGAATAATGAACCAGCTCGATGCCGCCGATCTGGCCGAGCTGGGAGGCGACGTTGACGACGACGCCCTCGCCGCGTTGAAGCATTGCCGGCATGACAGCCTTGGTCATCAGGAAGGTGCCGCGCACGTGCACGGCGAACATCCGGTCGAAATCCTCAAGCTCGAGGTTTTCGAATGCTGCCTGATGCGCAATGCCGGCATTGTTGACGAGAAGGGCGACGTCGCCGTGCGAGGCCTTGGCAGCCGCATGGATCGCCGCCACATCCTCCGGCCGCGCCACATCACCGGCGACCGCGGCCGCCGCTCGGCCCGCGTTGATAATTTCCGAGGCAACAGACTTGGCGCGCTCACCCGAGAGGTCATTGACCAGAACCGCATAGCCGTCGGCGGCAAGGCGCAGCGCAATGGCACGGCCGATACCGGAGCCGGCGCCGGTGACAATGGCGGAGATCGGGGCAGAAGTCTTCTCAGCCATCATGCGTCCTCCTGAATGCGGACGCGCTTAGCGCGCCTGACCGACAGGCCCATCAGGATCGCGTAGGTGCCGAGAAGCGCGAAGGAGAAGAGCGTGGTCAGCACCCCGAAGGCAAAGACGTTCGGATGCACCTCGACGGAGAAGGTGCCATAGATGGCCAGAGGCAGTGTCAGTTCTCGGCCGGAAGCAAACAGGGTGCGTGAGAACTCGTCATAGGAGAGCGTGAAAGCGAAGAGCATGGCCGAAAGCACGCCCGGAAAGATCAGCGGGAACGTGACCTTGCGGAAGGTACGCGCCGGCGTGACGCCGAGCGACCAGGAGGCCTCCTCCATGCTCGGATCGAACCTGTTGAAGATGGCAAGCATGACGAGGAAGGCGAAGGGGAAGGTGTAGACGACATGCAGGACGAAGGCGGTGCTCCACCAGTGCCGGTCGATGCCGAAGGCGTTGGCGACAAGCGCCATGCCGAGACCGACGAGCACGCCCGGCACCATCATGCCGAGAACGATCAGATAGAAGGCCACGCCCGAACCGCGGAACTTGCGGCGAAAGGCCTGAGCGGACATGACGCCGAGCACAGTCGAGACGATCATGGTCATCAGCGCCAGAAAGAGCGAGCGGATCAGCGCCTGGTCGATCGGCAGCGGCGCGATGCGCGACGGCGGCGTCAGGCCAAAGAGATGCCGATACCAATAGGTCGACCATTCGATGATCGGGAATTGCGGACCACCCTCCGGACCGGTCTGGAACGACAGGATCGCCAGGACCGCGAGCGGGCCGTAGAGGAAGATCAGAAAGAGGGTCGTGTACACACCCAGGCCGAGCTTGATGCCACCAGCATTCATGATCAGAGCTCCTTTCTGAGGTCGACGACCTTGAGCAGGGCTGCGACAACAGCACCCATGATGATCGTGAGCACAACGCCGGCGACCGCGGCAAAGGCCCATTTCAGCGAGCCGACCTGGGTGACGATGATATTGCCGAGCAGATTGACCTTGCGGCCGGACAGGGCAGCAGACGTTGCGAATTCACCAAGAACCATGACGGAGACGAAGATTGCGCCGACCACCACGCCCGGCATGGAAAGCGGCAGGATGATCGTGCGGAAGATGCGCCAGAAGCCCGCGCCGAGATCCTGGGCCGCCTCGATGACCGAAGCGTCGATGCGGCCCATCATGAAGGCGATCGGCCCGACCATGAAGACGCAGTAGATCTGCGTCATGCCGATGATGACGGACAGCTCGGAAAACAGCAGTACCTCGATCGGCTGCCGAATAACGCCCAGATTCATCAGGATCATGTTGATAGCGCCCTCGGTGCCGAGCATCGGCCGCCAGGCAAGCACGCGGATCAGGAAGGAGGTCCAGAACGGGATGACGCAGAGTACGAGCAACACGGTCTGCAGCGTCTTGTTCTTGATGAGCAGCCCGACGAAGAGTGCTGCCGGATAGCCGACGACAAGCGTCGATACCAGCACCAGCAACCAGATGCGGATCGTCGTCCAGAGCGCACCGAGATAGGTGGCGCTCGTCAGGAAGGTGATCCAACTCTGCAACGTCAGCGTCGGTTCGATCTTGAAGGTCGTCTGCGTCCAGAAGGAAACATAGACCATCATCAGCATCGGCAGGACGAGGAAGGCGACCATCCAGATCATGCCCGGCGCCAGAAGCCAGAATGTCTTGGCCGATCTCCGGCGCACGGCCGCGTCTTCCTGGACGGCTTCCTCGCTTGTCGCAACCATGGTCATTTCTCGCTCTCCTTGGAGGGGCCGGGGAAAGGTTTCGAAGGGCTCACATCAGCCGAATACCCCACATCAACCGAAGACAAGGGCATCCTCCTTCTTCCAGACGAGCGCATAGCGATCCTTTTCGACAAAGGCCGGCGGGCGGGCATGGCTCAGATGGGACTCGACTTCGAAGACGTGGCCGTCATCGAGCGCAAAGAAGGAATTGACTGCCGCTCCGGAATATTCGCTGGCGATGAAATCACCCTCGATGCGGACCTCGTCATTCGAGAGCGCCGCATCGCGGGTGCGGATCGAAATACGGTCGTAGCGGATCGCGTAAGCCGGCTGCGGCGCCTTCCTGCGCGACCCATTCAGGGGAAAGCGGCCTGCCTGTCCGACGAACGTATCCTCGACGACATTGCCGGCAAAGAGATTGTAGCAATTGAGAAAGCGGGCGACAGCCGCGGTGGCGGGACGATTATAGATGACATCCGAGGCGGCGGCCTGCGCGATGCGGCCGTGATCGAGCACGAGCACCAGATCTCCCATTGCCAGGGCTTCGCTCTCGCTGCCAGTGACGTGCAGGAAGGTCACGCCGCAGCGCTCGCGGATGATCTTGAGTTCGCTTCGCATGCGACCACGCAGATTGGCATCGAGCGCGCCGAGCGGCTCGTCCAGCAGCACCATCTTCGGCTCCGTCACCAGAGTGCGCGCCAGGGCGACGCGCTGCCGCTGGCCGCCCGAGATCTGCGTGACGGCACGATCGTCAAACCCCTTGAGGCCGACCAGCGACAGCATGTCCTGAACCCTCTTTGCCAAGGCACGGGCATCCGTTACGGGATCGACCTTGCGGTTGCGCAGGCCGAAGGCGACGTTTTCGGCGACGGAAAGATGTGGGAACAGAGCGAAATTCTGAAAGACGAAACCGATGCCGCGATCATGCGGCTCGACGCCGTCAAGACGCTTGCCATGAAAGAGGATCGAGCCGGTATCCGGCTCCTCGAAGCCGGCAATGACGCGCAGCAGCGTCGTCTTGCCGGAGCCGCTCGGCCCGAGCAGCGAGATATAGGCATTGTCGGGCAGAGAGAAATCTATCCTGTCCAGCGCCGCTGACGCATAGGACTTGGTGACTTGGCTGAGCTGAAGAACGGTCGACACCGATTTCCCACCAGTTTCAAGGCAAGGACCATCCTTCAGGCAAAGCGCCGCTACAGCCGAGATCGCATCGATCCGGACACCAGACGTCGGTCTGCGTTCGCGCATGATTACATGCGCGTCAAAGAGATGTTCCTTGGCGTTTCAAAGAGTTCCACCTACGGCGCTTCTGACGAGCGCCTTCATGATGAGAGCATTGCATAAATGATTTTTGTATTCAATAGGCTTTTTTTGAGAAGTCGATTTGAAAATGACAAATGATCGTGAGGCGCTTAACGATAAGATTGAGAGGGTTGGCGTGATTTCAACTCATGTGCAAATTTGACGACAGAAACCTTACCACAAGCGCACCTTCGCGGCACTCACGTTCGAAAAGCATTCCACAAAAATACGTCTCGCGGCTCTACTCGCTCGCGCACCTCGCCGTAACGACCATCAAAATCGCAGATAGAAAATATATTTTGTATTCAATAATCATTTATTTTTGCGCTATGTTGGTGCGACAAAACGCGTAAGAGTGAGGCATCGGAACGACGTGAGTCCTTTGGATCAGATGACCGAAAACCGTGCGCGCCCCAATGCGCAAAAGCGCTACGAGATCGCCGAGGATGTTCTGCGCGGCAACATCGAAGACAGCACGCTGCCGCCGGGCGTGGTGCTGCTCGAAGGTCCGATCGCGGATATCCTGCAGATTTCGCGCGCCCCGGTGCAGAGGGCGCTGCTGACGCTGGAAAGCGAAGGGCTGGTGCATCGCTTCAACGGGCGCGGCTACCTCGTCGGGCCTGCCGGACACGGCATCGAGCCGAACCGCATCGACATCAAGACGCTTGGGCTGACTATACCACGCCATGCGGACGAGGCTTTGCAGAGCCGCTCCTCCTGGGAGCGCATCTACAATACCGTCGAGGCGGATGTCGCCGGCTGTGTCGTCTTCGGCCAGTACCGTATCATCGAGATCGAGCTTGCCGACCACTTCAATGTCAGCCGCACCGTCGTGCGCGATGTGTTGACCCGCCTGCGCGAACGCGGGCTTGTGCGCAAGAACCAGTCGTCCCACTGGATTGCCGGCCCGCTGACGGCGCAGATGATCAAGGATCATTACGGCCTGCGCGGAATGCTGGAACCGCAGGCGCTGGTTGCCGGAGCAAGCCGGGTTGACCGCGAACGGTTGAACGACCTGTTTCTGCGCCTTACCAATCTCGAGCGGCACGAACCGGCCGATCACCTCGCGGCCCTGGAATCCATCCAGGCGGATTTCATCGAGATCTGCATCCTTGCGACGCCGAACGAGCGGCTGAAGGAATCCATCCGCAACAACCTGCTGCCGGTGACGGCGACGGAACGATTGCTGCGGCGCCTCGGCCTGCCCGGCGATCCCGCCATCATCACAGAGCTCCGCCTGATCGCGGAGCTGCTGCTGCGGGGTGCGGTCAAGGCGGCGGCGGCGATGATGGAGAACCATCTCGAAGCCTCCGTCGACCGAACGATCGCGCAAATGAAGATCGTCGCGATCATCCCCGGTCCCGGCGTGACGGCCGCCTACCTGACCCGCGTTCTCGAGTGAGATCCAGGCGGTTTTCGCCGTATGCCATCTCTTCCGGAAGCGAGAGAGCGAGAAGGCGACCATCCGTTTGGCCCTTTACGCCAGAGCCGCACGGAGGCGCGCAAGCAAGGCCTGCCGGTCCGCGCGCGCCGCCAGCGCCTGATCCATGCTAACCTCCACGAACTGCGTCGGCGTATGCGGCTGCAATTGCGCGATCAGATCCATGTCGGCCGAGATCACTGTTCCCAGCATGAAGTAACCGCCGCCGGAGACGGCGTCGCGATGCAGGATAATCGGCTCGGTCCCACCCGGCACCTGGATCGAACCATAGGGATAGCAGCTGTCGACGATATTGGAGGGGTCCGAGCCCGCGCCGAAAGGCTGCTTGCGCTCGACGAATTCGAGCTTTCGGCCGCCGCGGAAGCGATACCCCATGCGATCGGCCTCCCGCGCTACTTTCCACTGGTCGGCAAAGAAATTGCTCTTCGTCTCCTCGGTCAACCGATCCCAATAGAGCCCTGGCAAGACCCTGAGCTCCGCCGGCGTGCCGGGCTTGCGGCGAAGCTCTTCGGCAACGGATCGGCCCACGCTATTCAGGGAGCCGGAACCGACGGGAAGTTCGTCCCCGGCGGCGATCGGTCTGCCGTTGAAACCGCCGAGCGCACCGATCGCATAGGTCGACCGGCTGCCGAGCGCTTGCGGAACATCGATGCCCCCCGACACGGCGATGCAGATCCGCGCCCCGGATTTCAGGAAGTCGAAGCTTGCGGTCTGCCCCGCCTTGACCTTGAGGGCCGTCCAGCCCGGCTGCAGCTCACCGTCGATCCTGACGGACATGTCGGCGCCGGCAACCGCAATCAGCGCATCATCGAGAAATTCGAGCTTCGGCCCCATGAAGACGGCCTCGAGCCCGGCGGCCGCCTCATCATTGCCGACAAGAAGATTTGCCGCCCGCATGGCATAGCGATCCATGGCGCCGCCAACCGGAATGCCGAGATGGAAATAGCCGGGTCGTCCGAGGTCCTGAATTGTGGTCGAAAGGCCGTGATGAAGAACCTTAATGGCCATATAGCGCGCCCTCCAGCCTGGTGTTGTAACCGTCAATATCGGCCTGGTATTGCCTAAGATCGAATTTGACCTCGCGGATCGGCGGAGCAAAGCGTCCCTTGTCGACATCCTCGACCGCCTGGTCGTAGCCGTCGCGATCGATAGGCCGGAATTTCACGATGTCGCCGGGACGGAAGAACACCATGAAATCACGGAGATAGCTCGTCGTTTGCGTGGGGTCGAAGATCGGCATCGGCGTGATGCCGAACATCTGATAGCCGCCCGCCCCGCGCACCGAATAGATGCATCCGAAGCAGCCGCCGTGTCCCACAGTCAGCCGCGGCGTATCGGTTCGCGGGCGCAGATATTTCGGCACCTCGATCTGCCGTTGCCGCTCCACCATCTGATACATGAACGGCAGTCCGGCGACGAAGCCGACCATGGAGACGAACCATGGCGATCCGGCATGGGCCGATATGAAATCCTTCACCGCCCCGTAGCCGTTGATCCTGGCGGCATAATCGAGATCGGTGCCCGACGGCTCCTGATGCCGTTCGCGGAAGCGCATCAGCGTCTCATGGGTCCACGGGTCGTTGTAGAAGACCGGGATTTCGACGATACGGGTCGTAATGACGGGCTCTGCCCTTTCAGCCGCTCCCTCGATTGCCCTGACCTCGCGCAGGAGATCGTCCGGCTTGATCAGATCCGGATTGAACTTGATCTGGAAGGAAGCATTGGCGGGGCAGATTTCGGTGACGCCCCTGATGGCGCTCTCACGCACGCCCTTAGCCATCGACAGGCTCTTGAAGAAGGCTTCGAGGGACATCTCGTCGCTGCATTCGACAAAGAGATGCTCGTCACCTCCAAACGTAAAGCGAGCGGGCATCAGGCAACCTCCACTGATATGCCGTCAACCGCCGCAAAATCGGTCTCCAGCCAGGATTCGAGAAAACGCGTATGGAATGCGCCCTTTCGCACCGACGGGTCCCGGACGAGCGCCAGATGCAGGGGGATCGTCGTCGGCAATCCCTCGATCGTCAGATTGGAAAGGGCGCTGGCCAGCCTGTCGAGACAGGTGTTGCGATCCTCGGCCCAGACGATCAGCTTGCCTAGCAGGGAGTCATAGAAGGGCGGTACGGTGTAACCGGCACAAAGCATCGTATCGAAACGGATGCCGTCGCCTTCCGGAATGGACAGTCTCGTCACGGTGCCTGGCGCCGGCAGAAAGCCCTTGACCGGGTCCTCGGCATTGATCCGGCACTCAATGGCATGACCACGTACCCGAATATCGGACTGCGACAGCGACAGGGGAGCGCCACCCGCGACCTTGAACATCTCCTGCACCAGATCGATGCCGGTAATCATCTCGGTGACCGGATGTTCGACCTGGATGCGGGTATTCACCTCGATGAAATAGAACCGCCTGTTATCCTCATCGTAAAGATATTCGACCGTGCCCGCGCCGCGATAACCGACCTCGGCGGCAAGTGCCACGGCGCTGGCGCAGAGGCGCTGCCTGACGTCATCGGGCAGCAGGAAGGCTTGCGCTTCCTCCCACACCTTCTGGCGGCGGCGCTGCAAAGAGCATTCACGCTCGAAGCAATGCACGAAATTCTGTCCGTCACCAAAGATCTGCACCTCGATATGTCGGGCGCGGGTAATGACCTTCTCCATGTAAAGGCCGCCATCTCCAAAAGCGGCGGTCGCCTCCGCCGAGGCGAGCGGAAATTGCTCCCTAAGCTCGGCCAGCGACTGAACGATGCGAATGCCACGTCCACCGCCGCCCGCTGCTGCCTTGATCATGACAGGAAAACCAGTGCGCTCCGCGATCACCTCGGCAGCTCCGATATCGGCCACGCGGCCATCGCTTCCAGGCACCGTCGGTACGCCAGCGCGTGCCGCAATCGCCCGCGCCGCCACCTTGTCGCCCAGCAATCGGATAGCCTTGCCACTCGGTCCGATGAAGATCATGCCCGCGGCCTCGACGGCATCGGCAAAATCGCCATTTTCAGACAGAAACCCATATCCCGGATGAACCGCATCCACGCCGGCCGAACGCGCCGCCGAGACGATGGCTTCAATATTCAGGTAGGATTTCTTCGGAGCCGGCGAGCCGATATTGATCGCCTCATCGGCCAGTTTCACCGCAAGCATCTCGGAATCCGCCGCGCTATGGACCTGCACCGTGCGAATGCCAAGCGCCTTGGCAGCCTTTATGATCCTGACGGCGATCTCGCCGCGATTGGCAACCAGAACCGAACGGATGGTCATGGCTCCACCTCCGCGATGATCTGGCCGGCCATGACGGGCTCTTCATTGTCGACGAGGAAGGTGATGTTCTTGCCGTCGAGCCCGGCCGGGATCTGCTGGAAGGTCTTCATGACCTCGATGAGGCCGATCGTATCACTTGCGGCGACGGCATCGCCATCAGCCTTGAAGGGCGGCGTGTCCGGAGAGGAGGCCCTGTAGAAGGTTCCCGGAAGGGGTGATCTGATCTCAAGCTTGCTCATGGGACCTCCGCGCTGCGTCGCTGTTCAAAATCTGCGAAACGGGTGCAATTTTTATGCCCTCGGCAACCAGGGCCTCGCGCATATGGCGCACGATATCGAGCGCACCCAAAGTATCGGAATGAAAACAGATGGAATCGAAGGCGATCGGAATATCGGCGCCATTGACGGTGCGCACGACACCGTCCGTGCAGGCCCTGATCACCTTGCGCGCAATTGCCTTGGGATCGGGACGACCCGCATCCCTGGTAAAGACGATCCAGCCCGTATCGCCATAGTCGCGATCGGCGTAGAATTCGCGGACGACAGGCTGGCCGGCCTCCTCAGCGGCAAGGCAGGTCGCCGAGCCGTCCATGCAGAAGACAAACATGTTCGGCGCCGCCGTGCGCATATATTGAATGAATATCTGCGAAAGATCCGTGTTCGCTGCGAGTTCCATATAGAGGGCGCCGTGCGGCTTCACGTGCTGGACGGGCACGCCATGACGTCTGGCGAACTCCCGCAGCGCACCGACCTGATAGATCAGATCGTTGACGATCTCGCGGCTGGTGCCATTGATCTTGCGCCGCCCGAAGCCCTGGAGATCGTTGTAGCCGGGATGAGCCCCGACGCCGACCCCGTGAGCCGCCGCCATCCGCACGGTCTCATCCATCAGATTGGGATCGCCGGCGTGAAAGCCGGTGGCGATATTGGCCGAACTGACGAGCGAAATGAGCTCTTCGTCTTGCGCATCGCCGATCCGCCATCGGCCGAAGGCCTCCCCCATGTCGCAGTTGATGTCGACAGCTTCCTTCATGCATTCCCTCAGATATGTGCGCTCAATCAGGAGCGATATGAAGACGCTAGAGAGAAAGGCGTCGTTTGAAAAATACAATTTTCAAAGCATCATTATCTGATAAATTGATATTAGCGCTCAAAATGGCGTCACTAATTATATATAATTATCAATAAGATAGATATCATGCGCAAAGTTAAGTCAAAAACTCGCTCGTTTTAGATCCGCAAAATCTGATTCCATGGAGCAGTTTTCAGATAAACAGATGGGAGGCATCATGAGCCTGAGCCTGCGGCAGCTTCGCTATTTCGTTGCAACGGCCGAATACGGGCAGATCTCGCAGGCGGCCGTCAACCTGTCGATCTCACAATCCGCCGTCACCGCGGCGATCAAGGATCTCGAATTGACGGTCGGCGTATCGCTGTTCAATCGCACGCCTCAAGGGATGGAACTGACCACGGCCGGCCGGCAATTCCTGTCTCACGCCTATGAAATTCTGGCCAAGGTCGACGAGGCGACCCATCTCAATCTCGTCAGCAGCGATATCGAGGGAGAGCTTGTCGTCGCCGCGACCTATACCGTCATCGGCTATTTCCTGCCGCTTCACATCGAGCGTATCCGCCGCCTTTATCCGAAGCTGAAAATCCAGCTCTACGAGGTCAATCGCGAATCGATCGAGGAAGGCCTGCTCAGCAATCGCTACGACATTTCGGTGCTGCTGACCTCGAACATCCTCAATCCGATGCTGGCGACCGAAACGCTTTTGAGCTCGGTCAGACGCCTCTGGCTTCCAGCGGGTCACGACCTGCAGCGCCGCGACGGCATCGGCCTGCGCGAGATCGCCGAAGAGCCCTACATCATGCTGACGGTCGATGAGGCAGCCCATTCCTCCTTGCGATACTGGAGCCGAAGCTCCTATCAGCCGAAGGTTCTCTTGAGGACCAGTTCGATTGAGGCCGTCAGATCGATGGTGGCGAACGGCCTCGGCGTCGCCATCCTCTCGGATATGGTCCACCGTCCCTGGTCGCTCGAGGGGCGGCGCATCGAGACCGCGAACATCCAGGATCCGGTTCCGCCCATGGATGTCGGACTGGCCTGGCGCGCCAACGTCGAATTCAGCCCGCCGATGGTTGCCTTCCGCCGTTATTTCCAACAGGCCTACAGCCTGCCGGGTACCAATTCCTGATCATAGTGCGCTTTGGCGGCATTGGCCGGCTAGGGCTGACGCATTTCCATGCTTCTGCCGACAGAAGGCGGTCCAGCCCATAAATCGACTGCGCCGGCCGTTATTGGACGAGCACGGGCTGCATGCAGCGCGCATCCGTCACCCTTATGTCGGCCTGACCGACACCGACGCCAAGAACCCCGAGCAGATTGTAGAGGAGCTGGTCGACAGGAGCAGTGACGCCGGACAGCGTATCTGCGACGGCTCCAAGCACCGCGCTCGGCGTACCAAGGGTCAGGATGAGCACCTGAATGCTGATGTTGGCATTTTTCATGAGTGATTGGACGGCCGAGGTTAGGATAGTACTGGTTGAAACAGTCTTGACGGTGCCAGCGGAAATTTCCGAGGGCTGAAAGGTCACGCGTGTCGGGCTCATGTTGGCAATGTCGACCTGCGCGCTTGCGATTACCTTCAGAAGCAGGGAATCGATGATCGTCGCCTTAGTCACCCGTGGCTTGGAACCGAAATTCACGAAGGCCGAGGTATCGACGTCTCCAAGCGCGATCTCCGCAACGCCAGGCACGGCGTCGATCCCGACGACGGCGTTCGGCATACTGCCGCCAACGCAGCTTATCGAGGCAAGCTTGGCCTCGGCCGGAGCAATTTCGATATAGAGCGGCACCCTGATCTTCAATCCCGCAATCAGGGACAGGCCGGTGACTGAAACTTCGATTGCCGCACGGACCTGCGGCGTGCGGACGATGGTGCCCGGCGCGCCCACGGCAGCAGCCGGTGTTTGTTGCGCGATCTCTCCGATCGCCAGCGTCATCTTCGCCGTTGCAAGACCAGGCACCGTGGCCCCGAGATCGAGAGCAATCTGCTTTTGCTGGTTGGCCGCCATTGCGGTTGCGGAGATCAGGTCCATCACGCTGATCGTGGAGGTCAGGTTGGGCGCGGTTCCGACGACATCCGTGCCCAGAGGGCCGAGATTCACAATATCCTGCAGCTTGACGGTCAGCTTCGTGGTCCCGAGCGTCTTGCCCAGATTGTTGATGATGGTGACGACCGTTGGTGAAAGATTGGACGATTTGCCGAGCGCGCCGAGGATCTTGTCATAGGTGACATCGGTCGCCAGAAGCTGATTGTAGCTTACCCCCGTCAGCTTGAGATCCGTCGCCAACAGATTGAGGAAACTCAGGAGGTTTACGTTCGCACTGATGAGCGACTGATAGTCGACGAGATTGAGAGAGACCTGCGTTCCGAGAAGAGAGCCCAGGAGCTGGTTTAAAATGCCGCCATTGAGGCTCGCCAGCCGGGACCCGACGGAAAACGCCGCCAGGCGCTCGCTGGAGGCGGTACCCGTGGCGCTCAAGGTCGGCGGGTCGGCAAAAGCGGAGGCAAAGGGCATCACGGCCTTCTGCGTGAGCGTGACCCTTACGGAATCGGAGGGGGACGTCCCCGAGGTAAAGCGGTTTTCAGGTGCTACGGACGTGTCCGCCTTGTAGGACCCTAGAGCCATATTGCCCAAGGTCTCATATTGGCCTGAAGTAGCTGCCGCCGCGGTGATCTGCCCGTTGGTGGTCATATAGCTGCTGCCTGACGCCACCGCCGCCGTCGTGCCGTTGCCCTGAAGATTGGTCAGGAGCGCGCTCTGGGCATTTGCAATATCGGCGGCAGCCGTGATCGCGCTAATATCGCTCAGCTGCTGCAAGCGCCGCTGCTGCAGCGTCATCATGCCGTAATCGATACCGAGGCCAAGACAATAGAGGATCAAGGGGGAGACAAGCGCGGTCGTCACTGCGACGTTTCCCCGCCTGTCCGCTAAGGAGGCGATCCGTTCGAAAGGCCCCTTCATCAAAGGCCTCCCAGCCGGATGGTCGAATAGCGACGGATAGTGGAATCCGGCATCGCAAAAGTATAGAGGTTCCAGATCGGAAGATCGGATGCGTCGTAGGCGGCGCTCACGGTGAACTGGTTGGCATTGGCCGGGTCTGTCGCGACGGTAACCGTCAACTTGTCCTTGTTGATGAAGGCGTCGTTGACCGTCGAGCGGGTGACGAAGTCCTGAACGAGCTGGCTTCGCTCGGTGGCCGACAATCCTGCGATCGCGGTGCGTGCCGCATCGGCGGTCAGCTGCTGCAGGGAATGGGCTGCAGTGAGATAGATGCCGAAGGCAACCAATGTGAGAAGCAGTAGGAAAAAAAGCGGCGCGATTAAAGCGAATTCGACCGCTGCTGCTCCATCCCTGCCCCTGCCGAAATGAGAAACACGATACATGGTCCTGTCTCCTTCAATCGGCCGTCATCTATGCGATGACGGTCCAGGAGACCTTAGACTTTGGGTATTAATTTTATATTTCTAAATAAGATATTTTCTAATATTATTACATTTTAAAGATACGGGATACTTGATAAAATTCTCATTACTTTCTTTATAGTCGCCACAAGCCGTTCGCGAAGAATAGAGCCACCGCCATATCGCAGTTCCACAATGCTGGTCGCGTCATCCGCCGCAATTGCGATGACGGATGGACGTCATTTCTGCCGGCCTGATCGCGTCGCGAGGCCGGCGCTCCGACCGGTAAGGCGACGATCTACTTTTTCTTCGGTGCCAGTTCCCATCCGCCTTGCAAGTTTCTTACAAAGCGGCGGTTTCCTTTATAATAGGTGACGGCACCTGTGCGATCCACCTTGATCGACGTCGGCAGCGATTGCGTGACCGCCTTCAATCGCTCGACCATGTCAAACGCTTCCTGTCTTTTTCCAGCGCGGATCAGCGCCATCAGCTTGGACTCTTGTTTCATCCTCTATACTCCCGTTCATGGAGGATCAGGGGGCGGCGGAGTGTGTCGTCCGTCAGTTGCTTTTTCATATCGATCAACCCGCTCGGCGTTGCATGAGCAGCGAACGCAGTGCCACGACCACCACGCAAACGCTGGAGACAAGAAAGATTGCGCCGGACATGGCGTAAATCGTCGGCGAAGCGCCGGCATTCATCTTGCCGAACAGCACCACGGGCAACGTGTTTTGGCGACCGGCCAGATAGAAGGCGCGCGTAAACTCGTTGAGGGACAGCAGGAACGAAAAGATGAAGGCGCTGACGAGACCCGGGCGGATCAGCGGCAGGGTAATATCCAGGAATTGCCTGAAGCGGCTCGCACCAAGATCGTCCGCCGCCATCAGATAGGTCCGTTTGACGGCGGCAAAGCTTGTCAGGATGACGATGAAGGCAAACGGCATCGCCCACAGCAAATGGCCGGCAATGACAGTCAGGGCCGAAGCCTTGACGCCGGCGCGGCTGATAACGGTCGACAGCGCCAGTCCCTGGATGACCCCCGGCACGAACATCGGCAGCAGCACCGTCAGGAACCACAGGCTGCGGCCGCGGTGCAGCTCACGATATGCAAGTGCCGCGCCGAGCGACAGCAAGGTCGCGATAACAGCCGTTGCAAGCGCTATCATGATCGATTGGCCGAGCGCGGCAATGAGGGCACTTTCCGCCCCGAGCGCGAGATACCATTTCAGCGTAATGTCGGAAAAATGCGGCAAGCCCGGCTGCAGCGCCGGATTGAACGAGACGCCGAGCAGATAGAGCGGCGGCGCATAAATCACGGCCAGCCCGATAACGGTCAGCGTCCAGATGACGATACGCGGCGTCGTTCCCTCGCTGACGATCATTGGCCACGCTCCTCGAACAGCGAGGAGAGGCCGAATATGGCGTCTCCGATCAGCACCAGTCCGAAGACGATGACGAGCATGAGCGTCGAGATCGCAAAGGCGAGCGGGAAATTGGCGACGCGCATGACGTCGTTGATCATCACGGACACGATCGATGCACCGGCACCGCCGAGCATCTGCACCTCGGTCGACGAGCCTGCGACCATGACAAAGACGAACAGGAACCCGGCGAAAACGCCGGAATAGGTCAGCGGCAGCAGCACGGTGCGCGCCATCGTCCAGAAGCCGGCGCCGAGATCGCGCGATGCCGCCAGCGCGATCGGATCGACACGGCGCATCGAGAGCAGCACGGGGAAGGTGGCGAAGGGCAGATAGGAGGCGACAAGCCCGACGATGACGGCAAAATCGCTGAACAGCAGCCAGTCGAGCGGCGCGTCGATAATGCCGGCCTGTTGAAGCAGTGTATTGATGACGCCGGTGCGGCCAAGCAGCAGCCGCCAGGAAAAGGAGCGAATGAGATAGGACGTGAAAAATGGGATGGTAAGGAGAGCCGCGAGCAGAACCGATAACCTGCGCCCGGCCAGGAAATACATCGCGTAGGCGGTGGGATAGGCAATGACGAGGCAAATGCTGGCGGTCAGAAACGCCTTGCCGAGGGTCGACAGAAATACGCTCCAGCGACCCGCCTCCAGCACAGCGCTATAGGCGGCGACGCTGAACTCCGGCTTGATCCAATAGGTCGCCGAGTCCCAGGCGCAGAAGCTCCAGACCACCACCAAGACGAGCGGCGCAAGGCCGAGCGCAAGGATCGCCGCAAGCGGAGCAGCCAGCAATAGAACTGATGTCTTCATAGTCTAGTTCCGCTTCTGTCGGCGTTGATCCCGTCGGATCGGGGCCGGCCTGTCCTTGGACAGATGAGCCAGCCCCGGTCCATGGCGTTACGTCAGGCGTTGCGCAGCTTCTGCCACCACTCCTCGTAGAGTTGGAAATTGTCCGGGCGGCAATTCTGCCAGTAGACCTTTCCGGAGAACTTGGCCTTCACATGGTCGGCAAGCTTGGCGACGTCGTCGGCCTTGTATTCGTCGGGATGGGCCTTGGCATAGGCGAGATTGTTGTCGGTCGGCACGAGATAGCCGCGCGCCTTGCCCAGTTCGCAGCCATAGAGGCCGGCAAGCAATGCATCGACGAATTTGTGGGCGGCCCCCGCCTTGCCGCGCTCGGCGGCACCCTTGAGCAGCACCGTATTGTTGCCCCAGCCCTCGTAGCCTTCGACGGGAGCGGCATATTCCACCTGAAGCCCGCGTTTGCGGCCTTCATAGACGATCGGTTCCCAGCCGGTCATGGCGTCGACTTCTTCGTTCGCGACCAGCTGAACGCCCTGCTCCCAACCGTTCCAGAAGGTCCGGAACTGCCCGTCCTTCTTGTGCTTGATCAGGAATTCCATGACGAGGCCGAGCTCGGATTCGGTCAGGTTGCCCGGCTCCTTGATCGGCTTGTTTTCGGCTTCCTTGAGATAGATGGCGGTGAAGATAGCGCTGTTGATCCAGGCGTCCTCCATCGCGACACGGCCCTTGAGCTTCGGATCGAAGATGACGCCGTAGCTGTCGACCTTGCCGAGCTTGTCGGGGCGGTAGATGATGGAGTCGGCGTTGACGACGGTCGGGATGCCGTATTGCTTGCCTTCATGGGTCAAGGTCGGGATATCCTTGGCCCATTGCCAGATGCCGGCGAAATTCGGGATCTTGGAAACGTCCCAGGGCGCGATCAGCCCCTGCTTGGCAAGCTCCTTTTCGGCGCCGCCCTGAAAGCCGCCGACATCGAAAAGATCGTTGGCATTGCCGGCGGCAAGGCGTGCAACGACCGGGCCGACATCGTTGCCGTTGTCGGTGAATTCGGGTGAAACGCCGTTCTGGCGCGCAAATTCCTGCCATTTGTCGCCGATATCGAGCGTTGCCGTAGCCCAGAACGCCACCGTCGCGTCATCGGCCATGGCCCGCGTCGCTGCCAATCCACCAAAGGAGAGCGCGGCGGCACCCGCGCCCATCAGTTTGAGCATGTCACGGCGCTGCATGTTGCTCCTCAAGGCGGAGGAGGCGAAATCTCTATCTTTGTTCATCGTATCATTCCCTTCCCTCATTTTTCGCTTGTTTCAGCTATTCGGGTTCTACTCATCGCCTCCAGCCAGGGCCGGTATTCCGGAACGATCAATCAGGAGTGCAGCACCCGGCTTCAAACGCACGCGCACGCTTTCGCCCGGCAACGGTGGGGTCGCGTCCGCGCCGGTCGTCAACACCACGCGCTGGCTGTCGGCGAAAGCGAGCGTAACGTCATGGCTGAGTCCACGATAGATGCTTTCGACAACCTTAAGTTCAATTGTTTCGGCCGCTATCGCGGCAGTCAGGACAAGCTCAATCCGGTCGGGGCGGATTGCGACCAGGGCATCGGGCGGCGGCGTAGCTCCGGAAAAAGTCGCGCTCACCCGCTGGCCGGCGATCGTAGCAACGGCCTTTTCGCCGGAAATCGCAATGCTTTCAGGCTTAAGAAGCGTATCGATCCCGACAAAGCGCGCAACGAAGGCATTGGCCGGCGCCTCGAAGAAGCGGGATGGCATATCGGTTTGCTCGATGCGTCCCTTGTGCATGACTGCCATGCGATCGGAAAGGCTGAGCGCCTCGTCCTGATTGTGGGTAACGAGAATGAAAGTCGCGCCGGTACGCTTGTGGAGCCGCCCGAATTCGTCGCGCATCTGCTGGCGCAGCCGCTCGTCAAGTCCGGTCAAAGGTTCATCGAGCAGGAGGATGCCCGGCTCCATGACAAGCGCGCGGGCAAGCGCCACGCGCTGGCGCTGGCCACCCGAAAGAAGATCGACGTCGCGATCCGCAAAGCCGGAAAGCTCGACGAGGTCCAAAGCATTCTCGACCTTGGCCTTCAGCCCGGCACCGGTGAGCCCGCGCAACTTCAGCCCGTAGCCGACATTCTGCGCGACATTCATATGCGGAAAAAGCCCGAGCGACTGGAAAACCGTATTGACCGGCCGGCGATTGGCCGGAACGCCGGCCATATCCTTCCCGTCGAAAAGCACGCGGCCCGAAGTGGGCTTGTCGAAACCGCCTATCAGCTTCAAAAGCGAACTCTTGCCGCAGCCGGACGAGCCGAGCAGCGTAAAGAACTCCCCTGCCCGGATGTCGAGCGTCACGTCGTCGACGGCGCGCATCGGCCCGAAACTTCTGACGATATGGTCGAGACTGATCGCAATCGCCATATCAGACGCTTCTCCCATCGCTTTCGCGGATGAGCAGTAGCCCCTCCCTGCTCACTTCAAGATCCTGCCCGGCAACCACCAGCGACGTCGCGGTCGCCTCCTCGACGAGAAGCGGGCCGGAGATCTTCTGGGAAGCGGGCAGTTTCGTGCGTTCGTAGACGGGGCAGGACACCCAACCGACCGCGCCGCCGAAATAGACCTTGCGATGTCCCTTGAGGGCCGCGTCCAGCGAACGGCCGACAGGATCGAGCTTCGGGATGGCGATGACCGGACCGTGAAGCACCGCCTCCAGATGGATCATGGTGATCTCGACCGGCGAACCGGGCAGGCGGAAAGTATAGGCCCGCTCATGCGCTGCATGGAAACGTTCGGCAAAGCTTTCGGCGTCGTCGTCCATTTCAAACAGGGCGAAGACGCCGTGCTCCTGGCCGCGATACCGAGCCTCGACGCGGCAGACGTAGCGTATCTCGGCCGCGTCGCCCTTGGAGAAATACTTGACCGCATCCCGTTTCAGTTCGTCGAACCGGCGCTTGAGATTGCTGACGGCCTCCGAGGCGAGAGGCGCAAACCAGGTGCTGCGGAAATCGGCGCGCGGCTCGGCTGCCAGCATTCCCCAGGCCGAAAAGATGCCGGGATGCGGCGGCACTACCGTCACCTTCACCCCAAGATCGCGCCCGAGGCCGGCGGCAAGCGCAGGACCGGCACCGCCGGAAATGACGAAAGCGGCGTCGCGCGGATCGTGCCCGCGCTGAACCGTCACGAGCTTCAGCGCATTGATCATCGACGCATGGGCGATCTCGACGATGGCACGAGCCGCATCCTCGACCGACAGCCCCATCGGCTTGGCAACCGTCGCGATCGCGGCGGCCGCCTTGGATTTATCGAGCTGCATCTGCCCGCCGGCAAAGCTCGCCGGGTCGAAAATGCCGAGTGTCAGCAAGGCGTCGGAAAGGGTCGGTTTGTCCCCGCCTCTGCCATAGCAGGCAGGACCCGGCGTCGAGCCGGCGCTTTCCGGTCCGACGCAGAGCGCGCCGCGCTCGTCGATGCGGGCGATGGAGCCGCCGCCGGCGCCGATCTCGATGATGTCGACCACCGGCACCTGCACCGGATAGCCGGGCGCGATACGGGTATGCTCGAGCTTGTATTCACTGTCGAGCGTCGGCCGGCTGTCGTGAATCAGGGAGCATTTCGCCGTCGTGCCGCCGACATCGAGCGACAGCACTTCCGATTCAGCCATTACGGCACCAATGCGCGCCGCACCCGCAACGCCACCGGCCGGACCGGATTCGACCAGCGTCAGCGGGCTCATCTGCGCCTGATCGAAAGTGGAGATGCCGCCATTGGACTGCATCGCATAATAGGGGCAGGTGAGGTCGCGTTCCATCAGCGCGCTTTCGAGCCGGGCGAAATACCGCTTGATGATCGGCTGCACATAGGCGTTGAGCACGGCCGTGTTGGAGCGCTCATATTCCCGCCATTGACGCGACACCTCGTGACTGGCGCAAACAGTCACATCCGGCAGCGCCTCGGCAATCGCCTTCGCGCAGGCGATTTCGTGCTCGGGATTGACGTAGCTGTGGAGGAAGATCACGGCCACCGCCTCGACATTGCGGGCGCGGCACTCGCGGATGATCGCCTCGATATCGCCAAGCTCGATGGGCGTCAGCACCCGGCCCTTGGCATCCATACGCTCGCGCACCTCGAAGCGCAGGCTGCGTGGCACGAAGGCTTCCGGGCTTTTGAACTGGAGATTATAGAGATCGGGGCGGTTGCCGCGGCCGATTTCCAATACGTCACGAAAACCGGCGGTGGTCACCAGCGCCGTCCTGACGCCCTTGCGCTCGGTGATCGCGTTGATGACGGTCGTTCCGCCATGGGCGAAGAAGATCACGTCGCGCGTCGAAAGCCCGTCCTTCTTCTCGGCAAGTTCGATTGCCGCAAGAACGCCTTCCGATTGATCGTGAACGGTCGTCAGGCTCTTGGCGGTGAAGATCTCGCCCGTGCGTTCATCATAACCGACGAGGTCGGTAAACGTACCGCCTACATCCGTCGCCAGTCTGATCATCCCGCCATCCTCTCTACATATCCGTACTGGCTGCGTGCCTCCTCGCTGGTGATGTAGCCGTTCTCGACGTCGCGGCGGACATGCTCCGGCTCGCGGGCGTGCGGCTCGCCCCAGCCGCCTCCGCCGCCGGTGATGATGCGCAAGAGATCGCCGCGGTGCAGCTCGATATGCGGTTCGCGGCCGAAATTATGGACCTCGCCACCATCCTCTTCCACCTGCAGAAGATTGATGCTGCCGGGCTTGCCGCCCTCGATGCCCCAGGGCGGCGTGTCCGTGCGCCCGAAGCTGCAATAGGCCGACGCGCCGTCTCCAAGAATCTCATAATCGCGGATGACGCCGAAACCACCGCGACGGCGCCCGGCGCCCGATCCCCCCTCGACGTTGAGCGCATAGCGGCGCACGAGCAACGGAAAGCGCGCTTCGATGACCTCAACGGAATAATTGTAGGTATCGCCATCGGTCAGGGCGATCAGCGCATTGGCACCGTCGCCGTCCTTGCTCGCCCCCCAGCCGCCGTGTTGCGGCTCGATATGGATGAACGGCTGCCCCATCGCATCCTTGCCGGCGATATAGACGACGCAGAGGCTCGTATAGGAACCGGCGGAGAAGCGCTCGGGCATCAGCTTGGCGAGCGCCTTCCAGACGAGTTCGGAGGCATGCACCGAGCCTTCGTAATACCAGCCCGTCGGAGAAGGCTTCTCCGCGGTGAAAACCGAGCCTTTCGGCGCGATGACGGTGAGCGGCCGGAACCAGCCCTCGTTGGAAGGCGCCTCCGGCGCCACCAGCGCCTTGAAGATGGTGCGGACGGCCGACTGCAGCGCACCCGCGGCGCAATTGATCGGCCCCGCGACCGCAGGCGGGCAGCCAGTGAAATCCGCCGTTAGGCGATCACCGGCGATCGTGACCGCCACCTTGACCTTGATGGGGTCGGTGGTGACACCGTCGCCATCGACAATGTCAGTCGCTTCATAGATCCCGTCGGGCAACGCGGCGATGGCGGCGCGCGCCTGCTTCTCGCTCACGGTCAGGAGGTGATCGAAGGCGGCCCTTACGACGTCGGCCCCGTATTTACGGGCCAATTCGGCCATGCGGCGGGCGGCAACGCGAACGGTCGCCACCTGTGCGGTAAGATCGCCGATCGCGACGTCAGGCAAACGGACATTCTCGCGGATGATGCGCAGCACTTCTCCAGAGAAGCGATCACTGCGCACCACTTTCACGCCCGGCAACCGCAACCCTTCCTGAAAGACGGACGTGGCATTGGGCGCAAGGGAGCCAGGAACCGAGCCGCCGACATCGAGATAATGGGCAACATTGATGGCATAGGCCAGAATCCGTCCTTCGAAGAAGATCGGCTTGACGATGGCAAAATCGCAGGCATGCGTGCCGCCGGAATAAGGATCGTTCGTCAGCAGAATGTCGCCGTCTTCCAGATCGTCGCCATAGAGCGCGATCAATGACTTGACTTGTGTCCCAAAGGTGCCGGTGAACAGCGTGATGCCGTTCATCTGCGCCACGAGCTCGCCTTCAGGCGTCAGGAGACCGCAGGCAAAATCAAGCACCTCATAGATGACCGGGCTCATCGAGGTTCTGGCCATGACCACGCCCATCTCATCGACTGTGGCCGCCAGCTTGCCCTCGATAATCTCCTGCGTCACCGGATCGACGACGATCACGAATCTACCCCGCATTATAATATTCGCACGCGTGCAGATTAGGTGTTTTTTCGCCCATCGAAAGCCTTCCCGATGGGTGGGCGCATATGCCGAAACCTACCCGTTCGGGTGGGCTACTGATTGAGCATACCCTTTTGACGCGCTGCCGTGACGGCCGCCGTCCGCGTCGAGACGTTGAGCTTGGCGAAGATATTGCGCAGATGGAATTTGATCGTGTTGTCGGAAAGCGCCAGCATTCGGCCGATTTCCTTGTTGGAAAGCCCCGAGCTCAGCAACTCCAGCACCATGCGTTCACGGCCGGTGAAGGCGGATCCGCCGTCGGCGATGGTCGGCTCCTGCGCCGTCTCGGCCACCACGAGCAGAGACTGAAGACGTTTGCGGGTCACGTTTGCCACCGTCGGGTGATCGGCAAGCGCGCGAAGCTCTCCAAGTCCGGCCGCATGGTCGAGATGCAGCAAGGCCCGGTAATCGTCGAGCGGCATCGTCAGCACGAGATCGGAAAGGCGGTCGGCGGCGAGATCGGCACGGTCCTCGGCGACCAGAATCCCTATCTCGATGAGAGCAAGCTCGATCGCGCGTGGGACATGCAGGCGCTGGGACTGGCGCGTTCTGAACTGGTCGAAGACCTCGCGCGCCTTGGAAACTTCGCCGAGCGCCAGATAAGCGCGCGTCCAGAAAATTGCCGGCGTCGCCCCGCGCAGATGGATGGAAAGTAAATTGGCGCGATCAGCAATGATGGCCTGCATGCCGAACCCATTGGCCTCGGCGTGCCGGATCGCCTGGTCAAGATCACCCGATGCCATGAGAAGCATGGCGCGCTCGCCGTCGATCAGGCGGGTGAGCCGATCGAAGCCGCGCCGCCGCGCCGCCGCGCGAATGCGATCCATGGCGGCGTGGGCTGCCAGGAAATCCTCACGCATGCGCAAGACCCGTTGTTCGGCCATGAAGCCGGCGGCGAGAAGATCAAACCAGGTATCGTGGCGTTCGAGATGCGGCAGCGCCCATCCGAGCATGTCGGCTGCGGCATCCACCTCGCCCCGCATCGACAAAACTTCCGCTTTCAGCACCTGGCCGACCGCGTCGAGATCGCTTCCGGGTCCGATATTGGCCTGAGCTTCGCAGATCAACTCGTCGTAAGCGGCAAGCGCGCTCGCGCAATCGCCCGACAGAAAGAAGGCCTGGCCGATATGCGTGTAGAGGTGCATGGCACCGAAATCGGCACCGCCGTCGCGAAAAGCGCGAATGGCGAGATGACCGTAATGTAGCGCCCGGTCAAGCTCGCCGCGAATGAGGAAATTATAGGACAGCATGTTGAGCGCCAGTGCCCGATGGATAAGCTCCATGCCGTCCGGCTGCTGCAAATCGTCTTCCAATGCCGAAAGATCGGCCGTGCTCGCCCAATGATCCGTATAAAGCGCAAGGAGGATGCGCACGACGCGCAGATCTTTTGCGAGGATCGGGTCGCCGGCGGCGGCACGCTCGGCCGTGGCGAGGTAGTGATTGGCCGCGGCAAGCTGCGCCGCTTTGGCATGAAAAATCGAAAGCCCCAGCGTCGCGAGCGGAAAGCGGACCAGGTCGATCTCCGAGGCACGCCCACTCAAGGCCTGGAAAAGCGTGGCGCCGCCGCGCGTAGTGGCATAGACGCGCCGCCAGCCGCCAGCGGTTTCGACAATGCGCGCCGCAAGATTGGCATCGCCCGCCAAAAGCGCATGGTGGACCGCGCGGTCTATGTCGCCTCGGGCCTCGAACCAGTGTGCCGCGCGGTTCAGGGCACGGTTGGCATCGACACCCCTGCGGCTGGCGGTTCTTTTGAGAAACTCGTTGAAGACCGGATGGAACCGCATCCAGTTGCCCGGTCCGGCAAGCAACGTCACCGGAAGAGCGTACTCATTCAGCCGCTCGATCAACCCCGCGCGCCCACCACTTTCCAACACGGCATCGAGAAGCGGTTGATTGAAAGCCGGCAAGGCCGCAGTCTCAACCAGAAACAAGCGGATGTCCTCGGGCAGATGTTCAAATACCTGCTCCGAGAGATAGGCGCCCATATCCGCACCGCCGCCATCGAAGGAGGCGAGAATGGTGTCGCTTTCCTCGGATTCCGCGACCAGCAGGCTCACCATCTGCAACGCGACGGCCCAACCCTCCGTGCGGCGATTGAAAGAGCCGACCTGCTCTTCGGTCAGATGCGCGCCTTTACCCTCGAACAACTCCCGCGCTTCGGCGTCGGAAAAGCCGAGTTCGGCAACACCGAACTGCTTGAATTCGCCGCGCAGCCGCAGTGCCGACAGAGGAAAGCGCGGCGGACTGCGGCTGACCAGCACCAGTTTGACGTGCTCGAGCGAAAGATCGGCAAGGATCTTTGCCATCAGGGCTTCGGTGGCATCCGTCTGAGCGAAGTGATAGTCATCGAGGAAGATGACGAGCGGCTCTTCGATCTTGCGCAGACGCGTGCCAAGGACGGAAAGAAGCGCCGCGGCCGGCAGGTTGCCGGCGTCCGCACCGTCCTCGTTCAAAAGTGTCTGCAGGGCATCGATCAGGGCGAGCAGGAAAGCTTCCTGGCCCGTATGCTCGGCATCCAGCGACACCCAGCACAGCTTGACCCCGTCTTCCTTCAGCAGCTCGTACCACTGGACAGCGAGCGAAGTCTTGCCGTAGCCGGCGGGCGCGACAATGGTCGTTAGGCGTCGCAGCCCGGCGCGCCGGAGCTGCCGCAACAGGTCACTACGTCTGATGGTTTGCTGCCCGCTGGAGGGCGGAGCAAATCGATTCTGTCCACTCATGGGGCCGGATGATGCTGTCTTGGCAAGCAGTTTGCAACCCGCGCGAAAACGTTTGCAAAGCCGGTTGATCTCTATCGTTCAGAAGACTACGCCCACATGCAATAGTTGATTTTTCTCGCCATTGCAACGAAAAGCGCGAGATCTTCGAAGCGGGGATCGATTGAGACGAAAGCCGGCCGAAACCCTCTATCGACAAGCTTAAGAGAACAAAATTTTGACGTTTCCGCCTATAAACGGTCCGTTAGGGATTTATTGACCATAATTGGAGGCATAACGATGCCGCGGATGCGGCGCCTCTGAGTTCTGTTTCCATTAGCAAGGGCGAAAGTCGTATCCGTGCATCACGTGATCTTTTCCATCCCCGCGACAATTCTCGCCATGGCCTCCTCCTTCGTCGCCTGCCGCGTGGCGCTGATCGCGGTGCTGATGCTTGGTGCTTTTGCCGGCTCGGCTGCGGCCGAAGACCGGGCACTCAAGCTCTTCTTCACGCATACCGGGGAAAGGGCGACCATCACCTTCAAGCGCGGTGGCAAATATGATCCGAGGGGCCTTGCCCAGATCAACCGCTTTCTGCGCGACTGGCGAAAGAACGAGCCGACCCGGATCGATCCGGAACTGCTCGATCTCGTCTGGGAAGTCTATCAACGCAGCGGTGCCAGGGAAACCATACACGTCGTCTCCGCCTACCGCTCTCCCTCGACCAACGGTATGCTGCGCAACCGCTCGCGCAGCTCCGGCGTCGCAAAACACAGCCAGCACACGCTCGGCAAGGCGATGGATTTCTATATTCCCGGCGTCAAGCTCGCGAGCCTGCGCGCGATTGCCATGCAGATGCAGATCGGCGGCGTGGGCTTCTATCCCAACTCCGGCTCGCCCTTCGTGCATCTGGATGTCGGCAGGGTTCGCGCCTGGCCGAGAATGTCGCGCCAGGAACTGGCACGGCTTTTCCCGAATGGACGAACGCTGCATGTGCCGACGGATGGCAGACCGCTGCCGGGCTATGACGTAGCGGTCGCGCAATCCCGAAAGCGCCCGTCCCAGGTGAGCAGCAGGATCGCAGCCGTCGTGGACGAGGATGATGACGCCGGATCGTCGGCTGCCTCTCGTAGCGGTGCCCCCGACAGCAGCCTTATGACCAGCATGCTGCCGACGCCCAGGAGCCGAGCCGTGAACGGGCTGGAGGCTCAGCTTGGCAAGCGCGTGGCCGAAGAAAGCAAGGAGCAGCCCTTTGCCGATCTGGCCGCCTATGCCGTTCCACTGCCGGCATGGCGGCCGACCAGCAGTATTGTCGTCATCCCGACGGCCGCGCCTGAAAGACCAGCCCCTCCTGTTGTGCTGGCAAGTCTGGTGGTGGGACGCAACGACGCCGGAAAACTCGTAGTGTCAGACAACACGAAGAATACGACCGATAGCGCCATGGCAAAGATGCAGCCAATGGCGCAGTTGCCGAGCTCGGCCACGCAGGACGTATCGGCAGGCGTCGGGACCATGTCGACGGGGGCCATCGTCGCCTGGGCGCTGCAGCCGCCGGGCATGGCAGTCAACATGACGCTCCCGAGCCTCGTCGGCGCGCCAATACCGATGCATGAGGATATGACCGATATTCAGGACGGCGCCGCCTATGACGGTGACGACTTCGATGTCGAGCGGTTCGGCTTCGAAGGCTGAAGCAACCTTATAATGCGTAGTTTGTAAAGGTCAGTTCTCCCGATCCGGTGATCTCGCCGCCTGTTCCGATGCGGAAAGCGCGGCAAGTCCGCCAAGCGTAAAGCGAACCAGCCGGTCCGCCAGTTCCTCATCCTTAGTCGTATTCCGCCCAAGCGCCGGAATGATCTCCGAGACGCGTTTCTCGGCCACCAGAAGCATGAAACAGGGCGCCATCGTCGAAAGCGCAGCCTGAGCGACGAGCGGATGGTCCGGCGCGACGCCGATGATCTCGGCGATGACGCCAAACAGCAAAGCCTTCTTGGGCTCGATCTCCTGGCGGCGAAGCTTGTCGATATGAGGTGTGGGCGCGATCAGTTCGCGGACGATCACCTTGGCCGGCCATGAATCCTCATTCGCTGTCCTGACGACCCTGACCAGCAGACCGATAAACCGGCGCAGCTTCTCCTTCGGATCGATGTCCGCGGTTATCATGCGGGCAAGCACGTCGTAACTCATCAGGCGATGATGCGCCTCGGCGAGAACGTCTTCGTACAAAGCCTCGATACCGCCGAAGTGATAGTTCACCGCGGCCGCATTCGTCCCCGCGCGCAAGGCGATTTCCTTTGCGGTCGCGCGGTCGAAGCCGAATTCGGCGAAGACGGCGCCGCCGGCTTCGAGCAGACTCAAGCGCGTGGCCGCTCCGTCCTGCCGATCTCGTGATCGCGCGACTCGTCTTCTACTGCCTCTGGCCATTTCTCTGCCTTCCATTAATTCGAATATTAATTTGAAATTTGAATTTGACAAGTGTTATAATCTGCCCCGGATCGATCTCGGTCATCATTCGTTTCACTGGAGCCGACCGCTCGTTTGGAGTCCAACCAAAGCATGCAACGCGTCATCGTCATCCTGGTCCTTTTGATCGCCGGTGCGGGCGGTGCCTGGTGGTATCTCCATCGGGACGACGGCTCGAACGACCTCGTTCTCTATGGAAATATCGACTTTAGGCAACTCACCCTCGCCTTCAATGGCAGCGAACGTGTGGCCGAAGTCCTTGTCGAAGAGGGCGCGCAAGTCAAGAAAGGCCAGATCGTCGCCCGGCTGGACACGAGCCGGCTCGGACCGCAGGTCGCCCAGGCGGAAGCGCAGGCTGCCAGCCAACGCGCCAATCTCACCCGCCTCAAAAACGGCAGCCGCCCCGAGGAGATCGCCCAGTCCCGCGCCAATGTCGAATCCGCCAAGGCGGAGGCCGTCAATGCCCGCGCCCAGTTCGAACGTCAGAACGCGCTTGCTCCCAAGGCCGCGGTCAGCCAGCAGGCTCTGGACGAAGCCCGTTCGGCCGCCGCCGTCGCCGACGCCAAGCTCATCGCAAACCAGAAGGCGTTGGATCTGCTCATCGCCGGCTCGCGCATCGAGGATATCGAGGAGGCGGAAGCACAGCTGCATGCGGCGGAGGCCAACGTCGCGCTTCTCCACCAGCAGCTTGCCGACGCCGAATTGAGAGCACCCGTCGACGCGATCGTGCAATCGAGGCTGATCGAGCCCGGTGAAATGGCATCCCCCACACGAGCCGCCTTCTCGCTTGCGACCATCAGCCCGAAATGGGTACGCGCCTATGTTTCGGAAACACAGCTTGGAATGCTCCGTCCCGGCATGAAAGCCTCCGTCACCGTGGATTCGCTGCCGGGGCGGACGATCGGGGGGTGGATCGGTTTCATTTCCTCCGTTGCCGAGTTCACGCCGAAATCGGTGCAGACGGAGGAATTGCGCACAAGCCTCGTCTACGAGGTCAGGGTCTTTGTCGACGATCCGGACAACATGCTGCGGCTGGGCATGCCGGCAACCGTCCGGCCGCTTGCCGGCGAACAGGCGGTTCCGCCAACCGCGCAGCAGCAATAGAACGAGGATGCCATGAGCGCCGGCGATCTCTCGGTGATAGCAAAAAATATCCGCAAGACGTTTCGCCGGGACACCGGAGAAGCGGTGGAGGCGCTCGCCGATGTCTCGCTGGACGTGCGGAAAGGCGCGCTGACGGCGCTCGTCGGCCCGGATGGTGCCGGCAAGACAACGTTGCTGCGCCTGGCATGTGGCCTCGTCGCGCCGGATAGCGGCAGTTTGCAAGTGAACGGCTTTGATATCGCCACGGAGCCGCAGCATGTTCAGGACCGGATCGGCTATATGCCGCAGAAATTCGGCCTCTATGAAGATCTGAGCGTTCAGGAGAACCTCGATCTTTACGCCGATCTGCACGGCGTGACGCAATCGAAGCGCGACGAAACCTATCCGCGCCTCTTCGAGATGACGCAGCTCGGGCGCTTCAAGGAACGGCCGGCAGGAAAATTGTCGGGTGGTATGAAGCAGAAGCTCGGCCTTGCCTGCACGCTGGTGCGGGCGCCGGAACTGCTGCTGCTCGACGAGCCCACCGTCGGTGTCGACCCGCTGTCCCGGCGCGAACTCTGGGAAATCGTCTTCAAGCTCGTCAAGGAGGACGGGCTCTCGGTGATCGTCGCAACCTCCTACCTCGACGAGGCCGAGCGCTGCGAGCACGCCGTTCTCATGCACGCGGGAAAGATCCTCGATCAGGGACCGCCTGCCGACATAACTAGGAAGGCTGACGGCTGCTGCTTCATGGTTCCCACACCGGAAGACATGCCGGCAAGGTCCCTGCAGGCCCGTCTTTTCGCCCTGCCTGGTATCGTCGACGCCGTGCCGGAGGCCGGCCGGGTCAGGATCGTGCGCAAGGCGGATCAAAAGGACGCGCCGCTGCAAATGGACGATACCGAGCTCGACGCCGAAAGCGTGGCGCCGCGGTTCGAAGATGCCTTCATGATGCTGTTCGATGCCGTTGCCGGCGATGCCGAGCGCAAAACACAGATCAGCCAGCCATCGAACAATCACAATGGCGCCGAAACGGTTGTTGAGGTTCACGACCTCGTTCGCAAGTTCGGGGATTTCACCGCCGTCGATCATGTCAGCTTCAGCGTCCGCAAGGGCGAGGTCTATGGTTTGCTCGGCCCGAACGGAGCTGGAAAAAGCACGACATTCCGGATGCTTTGCGGTCTGCTTCCCGCAAGCGGCGGCACATTGATGGTCGCCGGCTCGGACCTGTTGAGAGCAGGCGCTAAAGCACGGCAGCGGCTGGGCTATGTCGCGCAGAAGTTTTCGCTCTACGGCCAGCTGAGTGTCGATGAGAATCTGGAATTCTTCGCAAGCGCCTATGGGCTGCGCCGCAAACACCGGAAAGACAGGATCGCCGCTTTGAAGAACCAGTTCGAGCTGGACCAGTTTTCAAAGCTGCCTAGCGGCCAGCTTCCCGGCGGCTTCAAGCAGCGGCTGGCGCTCGCCGCCGCCCTGTTGCATGAGCCGGATATTCTCTTCCTCGATGAAGCCACAAGTGGCGCCGATCCCCTGGCGCGACGGCAATTCTGGGGCCGGATCACCGCCCTGTCCGAGCAGGGCGTAACCGTCATCGTGACGACGCATTTCATGGAAGAGGCCGAATATTGCGACCGGATCATCATCCTGGATGCCGGCAAGAACCTGGCCGAGGGAACGCCGGTCGAAATCCGCGCCCATGCCGGGACACGCGGCGAAGCGGCGGCAACGATGGAGGAGGCCTTCATCGCGATCGTCGAGCAGGAACGTCATAAACAGGCGGAGAAAGCGGCATGAACGACCCCGTCGACAAACCCAGCAACGGATTGCGCGCAGCCCTGCGCCGCATCCGCGCGCTCATCCGCAAGGAGACCTGGCAGCTCCTGCGTGATCCGAGCAGCATCGCGATCGGCATCGTCATGCCGGTGGCACTGCTGATCCTGTTCGGATACGGCATCAATCTGGACGTCAACAACGTCCCCGTTGCGATCGTCATGGAAGAGAATTCGGTCGAGGCGCGCGGCCTCGCCTCGGCCTTCGAGCTCTCCAGCTATTTTTCGCCGAAGCCCGTCAAGACGATGGCCGAAGCCGAAAAGATGCTCCTGTCATCCGAGGCGCGAGCAATCCTGCGCATTCCCTCCGATTTCGCGCGCAAAATGGCCTCGGGCAATGGTGAGGTGCAGGTCGTCGTCAATGGCAGCGATGCCAACACCGCTCGCATCTCGCTGAGCTATGCCGAGGCGGCGGTCGGCGTCTGGGCCGCCAAGGAAGCGTCCCGCAAAGGCGCGACATCCGGCAGCGGCGTGACGATCCAGTCCCGGCTTTGGTTCAACGAAGCCAATGACAGCAGCTATTTCCTCGTCCCGGGCCTCCTCGTCCTCGTCATGACGTTGATCGGGGCGCTCCTGACCGCGCTCGTCATGGCGCGGGAATGGGAACGCGGGACTTTCGAGGCACTGTTCGTGACGCCGGTCCGCTCGAGCGAAATCCTGCTCGGCAAGACCGTCCCCTATTTTCTGCTGGGGCTTGCCGGGCTTGCGCTCTGCGTCGTCGGCAGCCGACTGCTCTTCGGCGTGCCGCTTCGAGGATCGCTGCTGATCCTCACGATCGTATCCATGCTCTATCTCCTGGTGGCGCTCGGCCTTGGCCTTGCCATCTCCTCCGTTACGAAGAGCCAGTTCATCGCAAGCCAGATTACCGTTCTCGCCACCTTCCTGCCGGCAATGATGCTCTCGGGCTTCATGTTCGATCCGCGGAGCATGCCCTGGGCGGTACAGATCATCACCTACATCTTTCCGGGCCGGTACTTCGTCACCCTGCTGCAAACCCTGTTTCTCGCCGGCAATATCTGGAGCGTCATCCTGCCCAATGCCGCCGTGCTGGCCGGCATGGCAACGGCGCTTCTGGCGCTTGCCGTGCGCATGACCCGCAAGAGGATCGCATAGCCATGTTGATCGCATCGCTTCTGCGCATCGCAACCCTGATCCGCAAGGAACTCCTCGTTATCCTGAAGGATCCGAGAAGCCGGGCAAGCATCGTCGTCCCGCCCATCCTCCAGTGCCTGATCTTCGGCTATGCCGCCACCTACGACCTCAATACGGTCCCCTATGCACTCGTCGACCAGGACAGGACGACGGCATCGAGAAACCTGGTCGCAAAGATCGAGGGATCCGGCATCTTCGAAAGGGTGGCGACGCTGGCGCAGACAGGTCAGGCCGTCAGGTTGCTCGATACCAAGCAGTCCGTCCTGATCATCGTCATCGAGCACGATTTCGAAAGACAATTGGAAGCCGGCTCGACCGGCACGGTGCAGGTCATCGCGGACGGCAGGAATTCCAACACGAGCGGCATTGCGCAGGGCTATGCCAACACGATCGTCCGCGACTTCACCGCCGACTGGTTGGCACAGAAGGGCAGCTCCGGCAATGCAGTGCGGGTGACGACGCGCGCCTGGTACAATCCGCAGCTGGAAACGCGCTGGAGCATGGTCCCATCGCTCATTGGCACGATCACCATGCTGATGACGATGATGCTAACGGCCATGTCCGTCGCCCGCGAGCGCGAGGAAGGAACCTTCGACCAGTTGCTCGTGGCGCCCTTCACGCCGACCGAGATCATGATCGGCAAGGCCGTCCCCTCGATGATCGTCGGCATCACCCAGGCATCGACGATCCTGCTGGTGGCCTTGGTCTGGTTCCGCATCCCGTTTGCCGGCTCGTTTCTGACGCTTTATCTCGGGCTGAGCCTTTTCCTTGCTGCGGCCATCGGCTTCGGGCTGTTCCTGTCCTCGATTGCCGCCAACATGCAGCAGGCGATGATCCTCTGCTTCGTCTTCCTGATGCCGTTCATGCTGCTGTCCGGGCTGATGTCGCCGACCGACAACATGCCGAAGGTTCTGCAATATGCGACGATGATCAACCCGCTGAAATATGCGATCAGCATCACCCGCGGCGTCTATCTCGAAGGTGCCGGGCTCGACGCGCTTCTTCCCGACATGCTGGCCCTGGTCGTGATCGCCGCCGCAACGATGCCGGTTGCCGCCTGGATGTTCCGTCACCGGTTGAACTAGCGTAATTCCGGGAAGGCCCGCCGTGTAGCGCCGATCACGTCGTGGACGAGGTCGGCCGTCATTCGACGCGCAGCCCCGCCTTCTTCAGGAGCGGCATGACCCGGTCGCAGAAGAAGGGCAATTCATAGGTGTAGTTGACGAAGGACATGGCAATCCCGCAATAGCCCTGTTCGGCGATGGCGATCATATCTTCGACGATCTTTTCCGGCGTACCGACCAGCGGATAGCCACCCGCGCCGCCTGCAAACCGCTTGCGGTAGCGATCATAGGCTTGCGCGTCGTGCGACTGGGAGAATTCTTTCTTGCCGGCCATATGCGCATCGACCGCCTCATGGTCGGCAAGCGTCACGGCATAACGTTCGTAATAGTCCTCCGCCTCCTGCTGGCTTTCGCGGCAGACGACGTGGCAGACGGTATAGGCGCCGACATCGCGGCCAAGCTTTTCCGCCCGCCCCCTGATATCCTCGACATGCTTGCCGGCCTCGGAAATCTCGGTGAAGGTGGTAAAGAGATATTCGCAATTCTTCGCCGCGAAATCCCGGCCCGGCCCGCCGAAAGCCGCGTTCATGGTGACCGGCCGCGGCGATTGCAGGCTGGCCGGCCGGCTCACCACATCCTTCAGCTTGTAATAGGTTCCGTCATAGTCGAACGGCGCGTCCGACGTATAGGCCCGCTCCATGATATCAAGCCATTCGTCCGCCTGGTCATAACCTTTCTCGACCAGCGGCACCCCGAACATGCCGAACTCCTTCGGGTTCCAGCCGCAGACGATATTGAGGCCTGCGCGGCCGCCGCTGATATGATCGACGGTCGCGAGCGCCTTGGCCGCATAGAGCGGATGCACGAGCGGCACGTGAACGGTCATGAAAAGGCCGATCCGTTCCGTGACGGAGGCAAGGCCCGCCGCCCAGGTGAAGGTCTCGAAGGACCATTCACGCACCCGATTTTTGCCGCCGAAACCCTTCCAGCGGGCGATCGGAAGGAAGAAATCCAGCCCGCCGCGATCGGCGATCTGCACGGCGTTCAGATTGTCTTTCCAGCGAGCCTGCCAGCGCTCCGGCACGTCGGTGATGGCAAGGCCCCCATCGGCATTGGCGGAAAAGACACCGAGTTTCAGCTTGCTGGGACCTTTCAGCGGATGCGGCTTGATCATGCTGTTCCTCTTTTATGGGTCTTCTGCGGGCGGAACGTATCGCCTCCACCCGTTCCCCTTGGGCCGCTACTGTCGATCCATCGATCGGAAAAAACAAGTTTAAACCTAAACTATTTTTGCGCACGGATCGAAACGGCTCGACGCGAGCGAAAGATCAATGGTTCCGCTTAAACGAGGTCAACCCGTCATATATTGGATGTTGCAGCGGCCATGGACCAGGGATTTCTGGACATGCGCGCGCACGCCGAAAACCCGTTCGATCAATTCCGGCGTCAGCACCTCATCCGGTGCACCGGCTGCGACGACCTCGCCATTTTGGAGTACCGCCAGACTGTCGCAGAACATGGCCGCCAGATTGAGATCATGCAGCGCGACGATCGACGTCACATCAAGCCTGGAGACGAGGCCGAGAATGTCGAGCTGATGCTGGATATCAAGGTGATTTGTGGGCTCGTCGAGCAGCAGTTCGCTCGGGGTCTGCGCAAGGGCTCTCGCGATATGGACACGCTGACGTTCGCCGCCGGAGAGTGTCTGCCATAGTTGCCCGGCGCGGCCTTGCATGCCGACGCGGACGAGCGCATCGGAAACCGCCGCATCGTCGTGAGCGCTCCAGGATGACAGGGGCCCCCGATGCGGCGTACGGCCGAGGCGAACGACGTCCATCACGGTGACCTGGGTATCGGTCGTCGCCTGCTGTTCGACGAGCGCGATACGGCGGGCGATGTCGCCGCGCGAAATCGAGGCGATATCGCTACCGCCGAGCCGGATGACCCCGCTCTTGACCTTCCTCAACCGGCAGATCAGCCGCAGGAGACTGGATTTGCCCGAGCCGTTCGGCCCGAGAAGGCCGAGAACCTTGCCCTTTTCCACCGCCAGGCTGATGCCGTTGACGATCAAGGTATTGCCGGCCGCGAAGGTCACCGTGTCCACAGCGATGCTCATGCCGTCCTCCGGGCGCGATAGAGAATGATGGCGAAGGCGGGAGCCCCGAACAGGGCGGTGACCACGCCGATCGGCAGGATCTGCTGGGGAATGATGACCCTGGAGATGATATCGGCGCCGACCATGAAAATGGCGCCGGCAAGGGCTGCCGCCGGCAGCAGCCGGTCATGGCTTGGCCCTACGACGAAACGGGCGGCATGCGGGATGACGAGCCCGACGAAGCCGATCGAGCCGACGATGCTGACGACGGCGGCCGTCATGAAGGCCGTAACGCCAAGCAGGACGATCTGCGCGCGTCGCACCGCGATCCCCAAAGAGGCGGCCGCATCCGTGCCGAAGATGAAGGCATCGAGCACGCGGACATGCGCCATGCAGACGGCAAAGCCGAGAATGGCGACCGGCCCCGAAAGATAGACGTCCGGCCAGCGCACGCCGCTCAGCGAACCGAGCAGCCAGAACATCACGCCCCTCGCCTGCTCGGCATTGGCCGACGTGGTGACGATATAGGAGGTCAGCGCGTTGAAAAGCTGCGAGCCGGCAACACCGCACAGGATGATCCGCTCGCTCGTGCCGCCGACACCCGTCGCGAGCAGGCCGACGAACAGGAAAGCAACGATCGCACCCAGGAACGCTCCGCCGGAAAGCCCGAGAACGCCGTAGCCGAGCCCGAGGATCATGATACAGACCGCACCGGTCGAGGCACCCGCCGAAATGCCGAGCACATAGGGTTCGGCAAGCGGATTGCGCAACAGGGCCTGCAGGATCACGCCGCTCAATGCCAGGGAGGCGCCAGCGCTGGCGGCGACGAGCGCCCGGCTCAGGCGATAGTCCCAGACGATGCCCTGGTGAATCCGGCTCAGTTCGAAGCTCGTTCCGAACAGCCGGTTCGATACCGCCTTTGCGGTTGTCGACAACGGGATGGAAATCTCGCCGATCGACACCGCAAGGCTGATCATGAAGGCCAGAATCACGATGGCAGCCAGGGCAAGCGCCGGCAGCATCCACCATGGCCGTCGTTCTGCAGCAAGACGCATCTTCACCGCGCCAGGCCGAAGGACTTAATGCCCTTGGCCAGGATTTCGATGCCGTCGATGGTCCGAACGGTCGGGTTCATCGACTGGGCATCCATCAGAACGAAATGCTTGTTCTTGACGGCATCGAGCTGGCTGGTGACCGGATCCTTCTCGAGGAAATCGACCTTGACCTTCGGATCGTCGGCGGCATAGCGGCGGCGATCCATGGTGGCGATGACGATCACGGCCGGATTGGCCTGCATAATCGTCTCCCATCCGACCAGCGGCCATTCTTCCTCGGTCGTCACGACATTCCTGGCGCCGAGCGTCTTCAGGATATAGGCCGGCGCGCTGTTCTTGCCCGCGATGAAGGCGTCGCCATTGACTTCCTTGCTGGAGAACCAGAACACGATGGGAAGATCCTTGGTCCCTGCGCCTGAAATCGAGGCGACCGCATCCACTTCGCGCTTCTTCAGGTCTGCGATCAAGGCATCGCCGCGATCCTTAACGTCGAAGATGTCCGCGAGTTCATCGATCTCCTGATAGATCAGGTCCATCGTGAACAGTTCCTTGCGCACGCCGTCGCCGCCATCGGCATTGACCTTGGCGACGCAATCGGTCGGCGCGATATAGGTATTGATGCTCAGTTCGGAAAACTGCTCGCGCTTGCCGACGGAGCCCTGCGGACCGAAATGCCACTCGAATTCGGCCATGACCAGATCCGGCTCCTTGCCGACGACCGACTCAAAGCTCGGATCATTATCGGCAAGCCGCGGGATCTTGCCGTTGGCTTCGGCATATTGCGGCAGAACAGGGCCGACCCAGACGGCCGTTCCGGCGATCTTGTCGGCAAGGCCGAGCGAGAAGAGGATCTCGGTCATGCCCTGCCCGATCGAGACGATCCTGGCCGGGGCCTTCTGGAAGGTGACCTTCTGGCCACAATTATCGATGGTGAGGGGATATTGTGTCGCGGCAAAACCGGAAGCGGCAAACCCGCTCAGGCCGAGTGCAAATGTAATGGTCGTCAAAAAATGGCGCATGAACGATCTCGATAGGAGGGAAACTGGGCGGTATCAGCGCGATCGCGCTCAAAAAGACCGCCGCCGGTTGCGAGGATCCCAATCAAGACCGATAGATGTCTGAAAGTGTCGAAGGCTCAGGTCAATCATTCTCTCTGTCCCTTCCGGGCATCCCCGCCCGGCTGATTGGATCGTGATCGACGGCAGGTCTCCTGGCTCGCGGATATCTGACGATCATCTGCCTTCCCGCAAGCATGCTTGCAGTGGCATGGCTCAATGCCCTCGGAGGGAACCAGCAGGTTGGTCACTCCGGGATGATCGGCAATCCGCTTACAGTTGCGGGGGCAGCCACGGTCTAGGTCCCTTTTGGGTCGTCCTCACCGTGTTCCCTATTAATCCCCTCGGAGTCTTCCTTGGGGAACCGTCGCGTCCAGTTATGCTGGATGGCCCCTTCCCGTCAAGGACGCATGGATGCGATAAAGTAAGTGAGCGCAATCCCACAGCCCGCATCCATATAGCTGGCTAAGCGGCCTCGGCCAATTCCACGCGATTTCGCCCGCCGGCCTTGGCGCGATAAAGCGCCTTGTCTGCAGCCTCCAGCACATGCTTGAAGTCGGCCGTCGGCTCGTGGGAGCAGGCAATACCGATGCTGACCGTGACGCGGATGCTCTCCTGCTCGAACATCAGGATTGTCGCCTCGATATCCTTGCGGATTTTCTCCGCAACGGCGGTGGCGGCCTTAACATCGGTGTTCGGCAGCAGAACGACGATCTCTTCGCCGCCATAGCGCGCAGCAATGTCGGTCCTTCGGACAGTCTGCCGGATCACGTCCGCGACCCGCGCCAGGACCGTATCGCCGAAGGAATGACCCCAGCTGTCGTTGATCTTCTTGAAGTGATCGATATCGAGCATGATGATCGAAAACGGGACGCGCCTGATGCCGGCCTCCTTGCTGCAACGGTCGCCTTCCCGCTGCAGGACACGGCGATTGGGCAGCTTCGTCAGCGGATCGAGGCTTGCCTCGCTCTCGAGCGCGCGCTGGATGCCGATGCGATATTGCTCCCGCTCCAGCAGGTCCGAGAGAAGAAAGACACCGACTATATTGACGATCGTGACCGGAAGCGTTGCCGAGAGGAGAAGCTCGCGCGCGACCGCCCACGGCAGAAAGACGAGAACCACGAGCGATGTGCAGGTCGCCAGACCGAACAGCGCCGATCGCCTCCACCCCGTGCCGATCCACTGCCGCGGCAGGAGGCTGAGGACATAGCCCGCAAGCGCGACGATCAGGATCCCGGCAACGCCGCCGACGGCACCCATGCCGCCGACCAAGAAACGGAACAGGCCCATCATAACAGCCGCGACAATGGTCCCCAGGGGGCCGCCATAGACCGGCGTCAGGACGAGCAGGATCGAGCGGCCGTCCTGGATGACGCCCGGCATCCACTGGATCGGATCAGCCATCGACAGGATGCCGACCACGCCGAACAGCAATCCGACCGCAACCGATTTCAAAACGCCGCGATCGACGATCCGGATGACCCAGGAATAGGCGTAGACGATGATGGCCACCTGCCCCAGGACGCGTACCAGCGAAGGCAAATGCATTTCAATTCCCATGGCTATCCCCAATCTGCCCGAGGAGCCCCATCAATGGTACGCACCGGCCATAGTCTAAGTCAGCGCAGGATACCACGCGATCTCTATAAAATGGTTTACCGAGTCTCTCGCTCCCTGAGCGCGACGGGACGTCGCTGGAGGCGGGACAGGGGATCGAGTGCGGACCGGGGATGATGATCATTATCGTAATTGAACTTCGAAATTGATGCGTAGCGATGCCGTGGTGTCGGATACCGCAATCCGAGGAATTGCGCACTCAGGATCTTCGGGAGGTTATAAAATATCGAGGGAGCCTGTGGATCGCTCCTGCACGGAGCATGAATAATGGGCGCTATCTGGCGCGCCGTGCGGAGTGGTCAAGTGCGGTCGGGCAATTTCCCGCTTTGCGCCGTGACGATCGATGCAAAGACAGTGGTTTCAGGCTCGACCTTCCGCACACGACCCTTGAGCAGTTCAGCTCTTCCTGGGCTTGCTCGAATGCCGATCACCCGTCATGCCAATGGTCTTTTCGGGAAGGGCCAGGCCGGAGCCATCTGTCGCAGTGACCCATGATAGTTTGCGCGAACGCTTCGATCGCAGATCGCATATCCCCAATTCACCAGCTTCTCCGATACGTCGTCGCCGAGAGCGCTCAGCCGGGTCGGTGCGCTGGAGAGAGCCGCAACCTTCTTCGGTGAGCATGGCAGTGCCCCTTCCGGCGCGAGTTTGGAGGGGTCGGTGTCGATACCCCAATAGGAGCCGAAACGGCCGTATCCTTGGGCGACGACCAGCGATGCTTCATCGCTCAGTGCCCCGGCCGCCTTGAAGCGGCCGATGAGATCGCGGCGGCGCAGCGCTCTTACCTGGTTGTCGGTGACATCCAGAATCCGGCGCAGCTGACTGACCCAATTGCGGCAAAGGCCGGAATTTCGAGCAAAGGGCGCGCCGCCATCGCTGACGAAAAGAGTTGCGAAGCGCTTTACCAGCGGCTCGATCCCATGATTGTCGTAGACGCCTCCGTCGGTGAGAATGACAGCCTTGCGAAAATCGCGGATTGCCGGGATCGGTTTGGACGGCGCCGTCGGCCAATCCTGAAAGCTGCCGTCCGAAAACTTGAGCACCAGCGGCGACAGAATGGGAGGAAAGGCCGAAGAGGCGGCCACCGCCTGCGCCAACGGAAAATCCGGACGGTCGATCCGCCCGACGATGTAGTCACCGGCATAGGCCTTGCCAAAGCGCCAGAGTACGCCGGTCTGCAGGTTCGTCGCGCAGAATATGAACTGCGGCTGCTCGGGCAGATTCTGAAGGCTGCGACCCTGAAACAGATACTTGTCGTAGGATTTCGCGACCTGGCGTACGGCGGACGTTCCGGGCAGGAGCCCGATTACCGCGTCCATGATGTCGATCCTTGCCCGGGCAAAAGCGAGCATCGGACTGACGAAGACATCGTTCATATTGGCAAAATCAGCCTTGACGAGATCGGGCCAGACGCTCGCGAGCCAGCCGGTGGTGATCGAACCGCCGGAAACGCTGGAAATGCGCTTTGCCTGTTGCAGAAGCCCAAGCTCGGCCAAGCGGATGAAGGCGCCGACATGAAAGAGCATGGCCCGAAATCCGCCGCCGGACGCGGCGATACCGATACCCGCCTCGAAGCCGTTGCCGTCCCACCGGAAATCGGAGGCCGCCACGACCTCGCTTTCGGCGGAAAGAGGTATCGCATCGATCTCATTCATGGGCATGCCTCATTGCCAGCAGCGGAGATCTCCATGCCATGGCGCGCTCCTCCTCAGTGCGAGAACAGGAGACGGTCCTTTGCCGCCTGCGAACCCGTCGCGTAGAAGCGCTGAAACCAGGCGTCCTGCCCGGCGGCTGGAGGCCGAGCGAGCGTCAGGCTGTTGGGGGCACCCGCACCCTGCATCGCCGAACGGAAATGAAGATGATCGAATATCCGGAGCGCTTCGAGGGCATAGGATGTCGCCACCCGCTGGTCTTCGATCATGACGAGATTGTCGCCATTGCCCGTTTCGCCGCTGGGCGACAGGTTGGAGGATCCGGTGAATACCTTGGCCGTCGGCAGGTTGAAATCGGTCACGACGAACTTGTCATGCTGATGAATGCCGCTGCCGCCGCTCCACTCGGTCTTGAAAGGTTCCGGCGCGTGGCTCGCAAGATAGCTGAAATCCACCAGGCCGATCGTGCCATCGGGCTTGTGGATTTCTAGGCCTCCTTCCTTATCGGAAATGCCGTAGCTGAACACATCCTTGCCCATCAGCCGATCGACCGCCTGGCGCACCGGGCCTGAGCGAATCTGATTGAGGAAGGCGATAGCATAGAAGACCGAAGACGAGGCCTGATCGATCGCCGCGCCCACGGGGCTGAGCGACAGATTACTCGATTGGTGCGGCGAGAAGCAGAAATGCGTCGCCGGTATGCCGGGCGCCTGCACCAGGCTCCATTTGCTGCTGAGGCCGTCCTGCTTGAAGGCATCCAGCCCCTGGAAGGCCAGATCGAAGGCACGGCCGAACAATCCCGCCGCATCGCTTGAATGGAACACGAGCGCATTGTTGGCCTGTATGTAAAGGCCGCGATAGCTGAAGTTGGTCGAGCCGAACAGCACCTTGAGGGGCTGGCCGCCGCGCCGGACGATGAAGACCTTGTTATGCTGCAGGGTCTTGAAATGCATGCGCTTCACGGCACCCGACCCAGCCGAGGCCGCAAGACGGGCGGCTGCCTGTGATTCCGCGCTACCAGCAGGTTTGTGCGATCCCGAATTGTCGATGATGGCGCGGACACGATTGCCGCAGCTTTCGAGCTTGCCGACGATATCGCGCTCGTTGAAATCATAGGCGAAGACATCGATGGTGAGACCGGGATCGTTCACCACCTCGTCCAAGAGGCCGAAGATGAGGTCATAGGCTTCGAAACCGAGCCACTGGTAGACATCGCCCGGCAGTTTCGTGAAGGTCAGGCCTTGGTCCGCATCGCTCGGGATGACGTCCGGATTGTTGCCGAACTTGTCGGCATAGGCCTGCGAGGAAGCAAAGTTGCGGGTAAAGCCGATATCGAGATAATCGCTGTAGGTCATGCGGCCGAGCGAGATCGGCAGGTCGGCAACCTGATCGCCGCTGCGCAAGGCGCCGGCGGCATTCACGTGCATCTTCGTCACCCGATAGAGATAGGTTCCGTCCGTCGGGTCATAGGGAAAATGCATCCAGCGAAACTTCTGGAAGGGAGCCTCGGTCGACAGGAAATTACGGAAACCGTCCACGCCCTTGCTGCCGCTGCTGTAGTCGAAATTCAAGCGGTTCCTCAATGGAACATAATCGGCCGAACTCGGGCTCTTCACCTCGATCGCGAAGCCTACGAAATCCTCCTCGGGATCGGTGACATCCATCCCGATGAGGCACATGCGTTCGCCGCGCCACAGTTTCACTGCAAGGCTGCCGGCGCTACCTGTATTGGCAAAAGTCATCTCGATCCCCTCGTTGCGTTGGATGAAGGCGATGCTTGTCTTTCATGCGGGAATGCGGAAGGCCGCGGGGGGCCATTCAAGATCGGACTAGAATGGCTCGAACACCTGCGAGACCTTCGGTCCGTCACTGAGAAAATCTGTAGCCAGAACCAGATTGAACACGGCCGGTGCCCATGGCTCGGGATAGCTTTCTTCAGGCGCGCCGAGCGCCCGCATCGGTCCGGGAATATTGCGGTGATGCCAGCAGACCAGGATCGCCTTGCCTTCGAATTCGGGCTCGGAGAGCAGCGCAACGGCCAAGGCGCTGTAGTCTTCGTCGGCATATGACGTATGCAACGCGATGCCCAATGCGTCCGCCAAAGGCTGAACGGTCTGGACAGGCCTTTCGCTGTGGTTTGACGGAGCAGCGACAAATATGAAATCCGGCGGTCCGAAGGTTTCAGGATACCAGGCGGCCAATGCTTTCGCGCGCGCTCGCCCCGCGGCGGACAGGTTGGGATCTCCCGGATCAACGGGCTTTTCAGCATGACGCATGACCAATGTCCTGACTGGCGCCATTCGTCCCTCCCTTGGCTGCCGTCTTGATCCATCACTACCTGAAATTGGATCCACGATAATCCTTCCACAACCGAGCGCAATGGCCATTTTTCGGCGTTAGAAAAATTTCATAAAGCGTCATGGCGGCTTGGTTGCCGGCGTGCCGGGAGCCGGGGGCGCGTTTTGGGGAATGACGGTCGCAGGTCCATTGGTAGCGGCGGAACCCAGCTGCGGCGACCTGGATACCGGAGAGGTTTGCGACGACCCCTGCTGGCCGGCTGCCCCGCTATTGGCCGGCGGAACTTTCGCGGTTGCCGCCGTATAGAACTGGTAACCGGCGAAGATGATGAGGACGACGACGAGCGCGCCATAGACATTGCGAACGGTCTTCCGGACGCGACCGTAGTCGGACACGCTGTTGCGGATTGGCGTTTCGCTGAACTCCTCGATCTCGGCGGCGCTCAGCACCTGGTTCAATCGCAAGGCCCATATGGCGCGGGCGCGGTCCTGACCGGCAAAATAACCGGCATTGATGAATGTCTGGACGCGAAAAGACAGGATCAGAAACACCGCCGCGCCGATGGCGAACAGCCCGGCGATCCATGTATTGGGTGTCTTTGCGGCGTCGGAGAGAATTTTGATCACGAAGGGCGTCGCGGCGACAGCCAGATCCTTCCACAACGCGCCCGTCATATCCTGGGCTCGCTGGGTCGCCTTCTGCGCCTCGTCCACAACCGTCTTGCGCAAGTCGGCAAGGGCCTTCAGCGTCTCCTTGCTGCCGGCCTTGACATAGGCCGCATAGGCGGCCTTCGCGGATTCGAGGCTGCCGTCTCCGAATTCTGCGAGGTTCCCCTGGCGATAGCTGCGCGCCCATTCCGCCGCCAGCAGGACATGACGGGTCTCCGCGTCGCGTTCGCCGCCTGCAAACACCCAAAACACACCATCATTGAGCCGCTGGAACATGACAACCAGTTCGGGAAGGGAAATACCGACCTTGCGGCTTGGCGGGCCGGAGAGCTGATAGACGATGTTCGGCGCTGCCCCGTAGACCTGATCGGAAAGTGCCGCCATCAGCCTGGGAGCCGCCAGTAAGCGCCAAGCTTCGAATGTCTGCGAAGACTGTCGCGGGTGATCCTGAAGCAGCCATGGCCGTATGTCTGCCGGCACGAGCCCTGCATTGCTGGCGTCATGGCATATGCTTCTTGGGTTGGGAAGTTCCGGCACCCGATCGAATGGAGCGGGAGGTTGCTCCGTCCAAGGCTGGAACCTGGCGCCGTAGGATGTGAATGCCTGATCCGTGGTCAGCTCGGCGACGCAGACAACAAGGCTGCCATCCAAGGCTCTTGCAAGACCGGTCAGGGATTTTCCATGGAAGAGCCGAAGAACGGCCCTCTGCGAGACCTTGTTGAGCGTAATGGCAAAAACCGTGCTCGATGGCGGCACGTCGCCGTCGTCGAGGGCGATGTCCGTGCCGTCGCGCCTGATCGTGACGGACTCGAGAAAGGCTGGAACATCGGCGCGCAATGCCAGCCATTCCGTTCGAAGGGCTGCATCATCAAGTTTTGCCCTGACGATGACCAGTTCCGCATGCTCCTCGACCGGCTTCGTCGGCTGCGTTCGTGCAATAAGATCGAGGATCTCAGTTGGGGTCATCGGTCTCAACCGCCAGCTTGTCGTGGATGATGATCATGCCGTCTTCGGTCTTTTCGATCAGCGCGCGGAATTCATTCGGCACGCGGATCTCGATGCCATTTTCGGTCTTGAAATGGAGGGTCTTCGGTCCCTTCACCTGATCGGGAACGAGCGTCATCGGCACTCCGGAGATCCGCTCTGTCGTGAGGCTGCGATTGAACTTGCTCAGCAGAACGCTGTCGTCCGCAAGCTTGTGCCCGATGACGGTCTCGAGAAAGGAGCGATGGTCCTCGCTGTCGATTTCACCGCCTCCGGACGCAGCGTCGTAAGTCCGCTTGGTGAGTTCGCGCACCACTTCGCCGTCGACGAGGTCCGGATTGTCGCCGATCACCTTGCGCGTGACATCGACCAATTTCTTCGTCAATTCGGCATCGCTCAGGGTCTGCCGCGCGCCCAGAAAAGCCTCGAAATATTGCGCGACCTTTTGCTGGTTGCGTCTGTCGAGCACCGTCAGCTCGCCGCCCTTTTCGGTCAGTTTGATAAGGGCTGCCTTTTGCAGCGCCGCCTTGTTCTGAACGAAGGTCTTCTGAAGCGCTTCGAGGCTGACCTTTTTTCGGCCACCGCCGTCATCCTTCAGGTCGTAGGCGATGACCGTTTCGTCATCATATTTCAGAAGGGCGAACGATCGCATTGCCTTCGCCTTCAGGACGAACAGCAGGATCGCCCCTTCGGCCGCGGTTCCGCCGTGATAGGCCTGGAAATCCTCGGCCAGCTTTTCGCTTTCCTCCTGGAAAACGCCGGCATTCGAGGCGATGCGGCCAAGACGCTCGCGCGTTGAAGACGCATCGGAAAAAGCATAGGGCAAGCCGCCATTCACCGACCGGATGCGATCGACGAAGAAGCTCTCGAATTCCCCAGGATCGACCTCCTCCAGCTTGATCAGACCGTTTTTCGGTCCGACAAGATGGAAGATCATCCTTTCGATCTTGAGCTCGCTCAATTCGCTGTCATCGAAAAATGCCAAGTGCCCCTCCCAACGTGCCAGTGAACACTCAGAACAAGATAGGGTTGAAATGATACAAGGCGATCTTCAAGCCTGGATGACGTTGCTGGTGCAGCCGTGTTTTGTGGTGCGCGCCGGCGCCCGAAAGCGCATCGCGATCTCTCAGTTTCGCGCCCTGTGCTTCGGATTCTTGATTTCGCGCATGATTTTATCGCAAAACCGCGCAGTTTACGCGACAGGCTTTAGATCCTGCGGCAGGAATTGCCCGGCACGAATTTCGGCGTCAGCACAAAATCCTGCGGCGGTTCGACGGCGCCTTGCGGATTGGTGATGCGGTGCATGAGACGCCTGGCAATGATGCCGCCGAGCGCGTGCGTATCCTGAACCACCATCGTGATGCGCGGCGTGATGACCGAGCTCCATTGGACGTTGTCGATCATGGCGAGCGAGATGTCTTCGGGACAGCGGAAGCCCAGTTCCTGCATGGCCTGCAGTGCCGAAAGCGCCACCGTGTTGTTGGCGCCGAGGATCGCCGTGGGACGCTCGGGTTGGATCAGCAGCCGCATCGCCGCCTCGTAGCCGGCGGTGCGGGTGAACTGCCCATCGACGACGAAATTCGGGCTCACCTCGACGCCGGCATTGGCCATGGTATCGGCAAAGCCGCGATATCGCTCCGTCGCGGTATGCATATGGCTCGGGCCGGTAATGACGGCGATGCGCCTGTGGCCGAGCTGCAGGAGATGTTCGGTCAGCATTGCGCCGGCAAGATAATTGTCGGAACCGACGAAATCGCGCTCGATGCCGACAACCTTCTGGTCGAAGCAGACGACGGGCACGTTGAGCCCGGCAATGAAGTCGAGATAATCCTGATCATAACCTGACGGCGCAAGCGCGAGGCCAGCGGTCTTGAGGCCGATTAGATGCTCGACCAGCGCCCTCTCGCGATCTGTCTTGCCGGAGGAATCGGTGACGACGACGAAGTGCTGATGATCGAGCGCATAATTTTCCAGCTCGCGCCGGATATCCCCGAAAAATGGGTTGCCGACATTGCCGACGACGAAGCCGATCATGCGGCTGCGTCCGCGCGCCAGGCTTTGCGCAAGCGGGTCGGCAACGAAGCCGACAGCGGCAATTGCCTGACGAATTTTCTCCAGCGTTTTCTGGCTGACACGCGCCGGGTTGCTGAGCGCCAGCGACACGGTCGAGACAGATACGTCAGCGAGCTTGGCGACGTCGCGAATTGTAGCCATGAATTTTTCGAACCGTTTCTATCGCCCTCTGCTTTCCGATTGAAAGTACGTCCTTCAATGAATCGCTGTCACAAATCTACCATTTGTCGGCTATGAAGCAATATGCGGAAAGAGATTTCAACAGTGCGCTTGACAGGCAGCGCGTATCGATCAATGATTAAATCGAACCGGTTCGATTAAGCTAAGTCACCTGGGAGGATGATATGAGCGACGCAGCGATCAGTAGCGGCCGTGATGTGGCCGATGGCAAGACATGGTTTGGACACGACCGTTTTGGCATGTTCATCCACTTCGGACTATATGCGCTGGGCGCGCGCCACGAATGGCTGAAGAACCGTGAGGAATTCACCACCGAAGCCTATCAGAAGTATTTCGACAACTTCGATCCCGACCTCTACGACGCCCGCGAATGGGCACGTCGCGCCCGCCAGGCCGGCATGAAATATGTCGTTCTCACCGCCAAGCATCACGAAGGCTTCTGCCTGTGGGACAGCAGGGTGACCGACTACAAGGTCACCAACACGCCCTATGGCAAGGACCTAATCAGGCCTTATGTCGAAGCGCTTCACGCCGAAGGTCTCAAGGTCGGCTTCTATTATTCGCTGCTCGACTGGCATCATCCGGATTTCCCCATCGACGGACATCATCCGCAGCGCAACCATCCCGACGCCGCCAAGCTCAACGAGGGCCGCGACGTCAAGCGCTACGCGAAATATATGCGCGACCAGGTGACAGAACTTCTAACCGATTTCGGCAAGATCGACGTGATCTGGTTCGATTTCAGCTATCCCCGCCGCGTGTATAAGGGCCTGCCCGGCAAGGGCCGCGGCGATTGGGAAAGCGAAGACCTCATCAAGCTGGTACGCCAGCTGCAGCCCGACATCATCGTCGGCGACCGCCTCGACCTGCCGCGCGATGCGGACCATATGCCCGATCTGGTTACGCCGGAACAATACACGCCGCGCGTCGCTCCGACCGTTGCCGGATTGCCGGTGCGTTGGGAAGCCTGCCATACCTTCAGCGGCTCCTGGGGCTACTATCGCGACGAGATGAGCTGGAAGGATGCCGGCCAGCTCATCAACATGCTGGTCGATACGGTGTCGCTCGGCGGCAATCTTCTGATGAATGTCGGCCCGACCGGCCGCGGCACCTTCGACGCCCGCGCCATCAAGGCACTCGACACCTATGGCGAATGGCTGCGGCTGAACGGCCGGGCGATCTACGGCGCCGGACCGTCCACCCACAAGGCGCCGAGCGGTTGCCGCTTCACTCAGAAGGGAAACCGGCTCTACCTTCATATCCAGACCTGGCCATTCCGCCACATCCACATCGAGGGGCTGGGACGCAAGGTCAAGTATGCGCAGTTTCTGCATGATGCCAGCGAGCTGCATTGGCTCGACCCGGATGCCGAGGTCGATTCCAATATCGGCGTTGCCGTCGGCGAGGGTATTCTGACGCTGGAATTGCCGGTTCTGAAGCCGGACGTCGTCACGCCGGTCATCGAACTGATCCTTAAGGATTAAAGAGAGAACGAAGCCCAATCGCCCGGTGCCATCATGAGCCGCGAAGCCGAACTCATTGCCGCGATGACCCCCTTGATTGCCGATCTGGCCGAAGACGGCAATGGCGCCGTCGCGCTCGCCGGATCGCGCGGCAAGGGCCGGTCGGATGCGCAATCGGATTTCGATTTCCGGGTCTACGCCGATGCCTATCGCGGACCGGAGGTTCGACAAACCGCGGCGTGGCGGCGTTTCGAGGCCGCTCTGCAGAGTTGGCAGGCCGAAGACATCCGCATGGATGGCGTTTGGATGCGCCGTTACGCCGGCGTACAGCGCGATCTGGACTCGTGGCTTTCCGGCATCGTCGTACCGAAGAGCTTCGAATGGACGATCTGGGGCTATCACCTGCCGACGGACCTTGCCAATCAGCAGATCATCGCCGATCCGCGGGGCCTGCTGGCCGGCTGGAAGCAGCAGCTGGCGCACTATCCGGAAGCGCTTAGGGCCTCGGTCCTCAGCCAGTACATGGATATTCTGCACTACTGGGCCAGGGATTATCACTATGAGAGCAAGGTCGTTCGCCGCGACCTCGTCTTTCTCGTCGGGCTGACGGGCAAGCTTGCCAATGCCATCCTGCAGATCGTCTTCGCCTTCAACCGGGTCTATTTTCCGGGCGATGGCTGGAACCTGCCCATGGCAGCCGAACTCGAGCGGCTGCCGCCAGATTTCCACCAGCGGATGACCGCCATTCTGCAGCCGGGACAGGATCCCGACACATGGCGGCGCCAGCGAACCGAGCTGATCGGCCTGATCGCCGATCTGGAGGCCATGATCGCGGTCTGAACGAGCCGCAGGACCAAGCCGGAGGGGAGCGTCCGGAGCGTGACGAATGTCACTGCAAACAAAGTCATTCAGGAGGAGGAACCATCATGAAATATTCATTGATCTTTGCCGCCGCCCTTGCGGCGAGTTCGCTGACCGGTATCGGCGCTCAGGCGCAGGATGCCGCCGTGACCCTGACCTGGCAGATGTGGGGCGAACCGAACGACGCGCAGCTCTGGCAGCAGCTGGCCGATCTCGTTAACAAGCAATATCCCGACATCAAGGTCAAGCTGCAGCTTTCGGGCTGGACTGACTATTGGACACGCATGCCGGTTCTGGCGGCGTCGGGACAGGTCGCCGACATCGTCTCGATGCAATCGATGCGCATGCCGAATTTCTATTCGATCCTGACGCCGCTCGATGATTACGTGAAAAAGAGCGACGTGAAGGTGGGGGATTTCGAGACATCGATCATGTCCGGGCTCTCCCAAGACGGCAAGCTCTATGCGCTGCCATACGACGTCGGCCCGTGGATGGTCTTCTACAATCGCGACAAGTTCGCCGCCGCCGGATTGAAGGAGCCCGCCAAGGATTGGACATTCGACGACTTCAAGGCCGACGCCAAGGCGCTGACGAAGGACGGAACCTACGGCTACGGCACCCAAGCCTTCGATTTCATTGCCGGCCCGGTCGCGCTGGGCGCGGAATACTTCAACTCCAATAACGAGTTCGACCTCACCAATGCCGGCTTTGTCGATGCCTTCAGCAAATATGCCGATCTCACCGCCACGGACAAACTCTCGCCGGTCTTTGCGTCCGCAGCCGATGCCTCCGCGGCAAGCGGCCGCTTCGCCTCGGGCAATGTCGCCATGTATATCGACGGTCCGTGGACGCTGATTACCGCGCAGGCCAACGTCAAGTTCAAGATCGGCATCGCGCCGCTGCCGCGCGGAAGCGGCGCGTCACGCTTCATTACCGCCGGCTCGGGCTGGGGCATTTCGGCCGGCAGCCAGCACAAGGATGCCGCCTTCAAGGCGTTGCAGGTGCTGACCGGTCCCAAAGCCGCCGAAATCCTCGGCTCGGCCGGGCGGGCGCTACCGGCGCGGCTTGCGCAGCAGACCGCCTGGTATGACGGCGCGGCCAAGAATGTCAGCGGCACCCGCGACACGCTGCAATATATGTTTGCCCACACGACGCCATTCCGCATCAACGAAAAATGGAACCAGTTCGAGAATCTGGTGATGCAATATGTGCCGCTTGCGCTGACGGGAGATTCAAAACCCGATGGCGTGCTCGCCGACATTCAGAGCCAGCTTCCCTAACCCCGGGGGTATCTGGCCTGCCTGCGGCCGGGCCTATCAACCCGACCGTAGTGCCTCTTGCCGGAAAGGAGAGGCCCATGATGCTGGGCAAACATACCGACATGATCGCAAGACCAAGGCCGCGCTCCCGCAAATGGTTCAAGGGCGAGGGATGGACGGCCTTGTTCTTTCTACTGCCGGGCCTGATCGGCATAATCCTGTTCCTCGTCCTACCGATCCTTGCCTCGATCGCGCTCAGCTTCACCAATTGGCAGTTGCTCGGCACGCCGCGTTTCGTCGGCCTATCCAACTATGTGCGCCTGTTTACGACCGACCCGCAATTCTGGACGGTCATGCGCAATACCATTTTCTTCACGGTCGAATATCTGGTGCTCAATATCGTCATCTCGCTCGGGCTGGCGACCTGGATTTCGAGCCTGAAGATCGGCCAGCGCTGGTTCCGGGTGATCTTCTTCCTTCCGACCTTTACCCCGCTCATCGCCGGCGCCATGGTCTGGATGCTGATCTTTACGAGCGGCGGTCTTTTCGACAGCCTGATGGCGGGGCTGTCGCTGCCGTTTGCAGGCGTTCTCAACGATCGCACGCTCGCCATGCAGGCTGTCGTCCTGACATCGCTGTGGGCTGGCGTCGGCTATAATACGGTCCTATTCAACGCCGCTCTCGACATGGTGCCGGCAACCTATCTCGAAGCTGCGCGGATCGATGGTGCGACGGCCTGGGATCGCTTCTGGAAAATCCGCCTGCCGCTGATCTCACCGACGCTATTCTTCGGCACTGTCATGACGGCGATCACGTCGCTGCAGGTCTTCGACCAGATTTTCGTCATGACGAAGGGCGGGCCGGGATCGTCGACCGCTACGCTCGGCTATGCCATCTACCAACGCGGCTTTCAGAACTTCCAGATGGGCTATGCCTCGACCATCGCCTGGGTGATGTTCGCGCTGATCATGGCGCTGACAGCCCTGCAATTCTGGTTCCAGCGCAAATGGGTGCATTATGACGCTTAAATCCAAAACCAGAGCACGCCGGAAGCTGGTGCTCGATATGGTCAATCACGTAGCACTTGCGCTCGTGGCGATCGCTTTCCTGTTTCCCTTCTTCTGGATGGTATCGAACGCGGTGCGCTCCAACGCCGAGGTGACGGCAATCCCGGTACGCATCCTGCCGGAGGTTTTCGAATGGGGCAATTTTGCCGCCGCCTGGACCAGGCTCCCCTTCGGCCGCTTCTTCCTCAACAGCGCCATCATCGCCATCTGCGTAACAGCGATCACCGTCGTCGTCTCCTGCCTGTCCGGCTACGCCTTTGCGCGCCTGAAGTTCAGGGCGCGCGAAGCGCTGCTGCTCGGCTATATCGGCACACTGATGGTGCCGCCGCTGATGCTCATCATTCCCCTTTTTCTGATCGTCAACAAGCTGGGCCTGGTCAACACCTTCCCCGGCGTGATCCTGCCGATCTCATTCGGCACGTTCGGCGCATTCCTGATGCGACAGTTCTTCCTCTCCATTCCCATGGAGCTTGAGGAAGCGGCAAGGATCGATGGCGCCTCGCGCCTGCGCATCCTCGTCAGCATCATCGTGCCGCTGTCGATGCCGGCGATCGGACTTCTGTCGCTCTTCACCTTCATGGGGCAGTGGAACAATTTCCTCTGGCCGCTGATCGTCATGACTGGGGCCGACAATGCCACTTTGCCCGTCGGCCTCACCATGTTCCAGACGCAGCAGGGCACGCAGTGGAACTATCTGATGGCCGGCGCCACCCTTTCCATGCTTCCAGGCATCGTCCTCGCGATCATCCTGCAGAAGCTCATCTACAACAGCATCGCCCTCAATGCGGGCATGGGCGGGCGCTGAGGCGTCGGCCGACATTTTCGGGAGAGAGATCCATGGCAAAACTGACCATTCGCAACGCCATCAAACGCTACGGTGCACTCGAAGTGCTGCATGGCGTCTCCGTCGCAGCGCAAGACGGCGAGTTCGTGGTGCTTGTGGGACCCTCGGGCTGCGGTAAATCCACGTTGCTGCGCATGATCGCCGGGCTGGAAAGCATCAGCGACGGCGAGATCGAAATCGGCGACCGCATCGTCAACGATCTCGAACCCAATGAGCGCGACATCGCCATGGTGTTCCAGTCCTACGCGCTCTATCCACATATGACCGTGCGCGACAACATGGCCTTTTCGCTGAAGCTCGCGCGCCGCAGCCGGCAGGAGATCGAGGAGAAGGTGAACGATGCCGCCGCGATCCTCGACCTCGCCGCCCTCCTCGATCGTTACCCCCGGCAATTGTCCGGCGGCCAGCGCCAGCGCGTAGCGATGGGGCGTGCCATCGTCCGCAATCCAGCGGTCTTCCTCTTCGACGAGCCGCTTTCTAATCTGGATGCTAAACTTCGTGTGCAGATGCGCACCGAAATCAAGACACTTCATCAGCGGCTCGGAACCACCATGGTCTATGTCACACACGACCAAATGGAAGCGATGACCATGGCCGACCGCATCGTCGTCATGCGTGGCGGCCACATCGAACAGATCGGCTGTCCGCTTGAAATCTACGATGCACCCGTCAACAGCTTCGTCGCCGGCTTTATCGGATCGCCATCGATGAACTTCATTGACGGCCTCGTCGTCGACCGAAACGGAGCCCTGCAATTGCAAGTTTCGGAAAATCTGCGCTGGCCGCTGCCGGAAAGCGCTCGCCGCCATCTCGGCCGATCCGTCCAGCTCGGCATCCGCCCCGAACATATCGCCATTGAAGCAGATGGCGTTCCGGCCAAGGTGGTCATCATCGAGCCGACGGGCTCGGACACGCATCTGCAATTGCAGGCCGGCGCTCAGTCGATCGTCGCAGCCGTCAGGGACCGCCCCTCGGTGTCACCCGGCCAGCCGATCCAACTCAGGATCGATCCGGCAAAGGCACATCTGTTCGATCCGTCGAACGGCCAGCGTCTGCAGTGAGCATGCTTCTCCGCTTGAAGCGGAAGGCTGCTGTGCAGCCTCCTCCTCTTAGATCCTCGATCCTCGACGAATTCAGGCCGCCGTACACGGCGTTGAAACCGGCTTGCGAATGCCGGCCTGCTTCAACAAAGGAAGCACCCGGTCACGGAAATACGGGAACTCGGCATTATAATCGACAAATGAAATAGTCGTTCCGCTAAAACCAGCCTTGTGAAGGGCAAGAATACCCTCAGCGACCTGCTCTGGCGTCCCGACGAGCGGGAAACCGCCATGTCCGGCAGCCATCCGATCCCGGATCAAGGCCAGCAAGTCATGGGGGAAGGATTGTGCGTGCGCGAATTGCAGGCGCACCAGATTGTCGACAGCCCCCCAGTCCGCATTGTCTTTTCCAAAATGCCGGAGATAGTCTCGTGCCTCCGCTTCTGTCGGTCGGCAGACGACATGGGCGAAGGTAAGGACGCCCAAATTGCGACCGGCGGCTTTGCCTTGCTGTTTCAATTCGGCAATTTCAGTCGTCGAACGGTCCAAATCTATGGCCGGCGTAAACAGAAAATCGGCATTCCGCACGGCGAAGGCGCGGCCTTGGCCGGAACCCGCGGCATTGAGGATAGGAGCATGACACCGAGGGCGGGGATCACCAAGGACATTCTTAAGATGAAAGAACTGTCCGTCATAGTCGAAGGACTGATCTCGCTCCCATAGGCTTTTGACGACATCAAACCATTCCTCCGCATAGGCATAGCGGCTTTCATGATTGGCGGGCAGATCAAGCCCCAGCGCTTTATATTCCGGCTGGTTCCAACCGGCCACTATGTTGAGGCCGATCCGGCCTTTGCTGATCTGATCGATCGTCGCCATTTGCTTGGCAACGACGACCGGATGGTTCGCAGCCGTGTGAATGGTGGCAAAGACATTGATCTTGTTCGTGCTGGCGAGCAAACCCGCTGCCCACGTCATCGTTTCCAGCACATTACCGTGGAAATTGGTGTCGCCGCCGTAGCCGATCCATCGGGCGATCGGCAACATGAAATCAATGCCCGCTTCATCGAGCTGGCGCGCCAGTTTCAGATTATTGTCCCAGGAATTGACCCAGCGTTCCGGGACCTTGGTGACGCTCATGCCGCTGGAGCAATTGCTGGCGAAAGTGCCAAGCAAAAATTGCCCTGCGGCGAACATGGAGTTCTCCGACATTTCGTTCCCTTTATTTTTTGATATAATTTACAATAGAAATTCTATTTGAAACTTCAAATTTGTCAACGTTCACTATCTTGGCGCCGCATCAACATCCCGCAAAGGAAGCATATGAGCACTGAAACCGAAGACCAGAAAAGTCATCCGCGTGGCTTAGATCGAAGCTGGCACCTGGCGCAAACGCCGCTACAAGTGGACCTGACCGAATTGGAATTCGCCCTCATGCGCGCGTTCGAAGCGTTCGGTCGCTGGCAAACCGAATGCCTGGCTTCGGTCATCGGACTGGCAGCGAGCGGCCCCGAGAACGCCATGCTCCATATAATTCGCATGCATGACAGACCCAAATCCATCAAGGATCTTGCCCGCCTGTCCAATCGGGAAGACATCCCGAACATGCAGTACAGCTTGAGAAAGCTGGTCGGCGCGAGACTGGTGGAAAGAAAGGGCAGCGGCCGTTCGGGAGTCACATATTCTGTGACCCAAAAGGGCCGAGACATCACAGACGAATACGCCGCGGTGCGCTCGGCCCTTCTGGTGAAAGCCGTACAAGGCGTACCGAACATGGGGCGCCGTTTGGAGGAAGCGTCCAGCACATTGGACCTGATGACCGGCATTTACGAGCACGTGGCCAGAAGCGCGGCGACACATCGTCGCTTTTCAGAAGACTAGGTTTCGGCTTACCGCCGGCGTTGCGGACGATATCAGGCCGGATCCATCCGGAATATTTTGGCCAAGCCCAGGTCAGGCGCCCAGCGCCGCCGCCGGGCTGGAGCGCAAGGCACTGAATGCGGGCACGATCGATATGATCGCCGCGACGGCTGCAAAGCCGCCGATAAGCCATAGATCGTCGAAGGAAAAGCCGACGGGCAGACGCACGGCGGTCGAGGCGGCAAGCCTTGCCGAGATCACCAATGCCGCGATATAGCCGAGCGCAATGCCAAGTGCGATGCCAGCGGCAAAGAGGATGAAGAGCTCGCCCCAGACGAGCACGACGATCGAGTGGATCGGCGTGCCGAGCGCCCGCAAGGCGCCGATCTGCCGGCGCCTGGAGCCGACATGCATGATGGTGACGAGCACGATTGCGGCAATGACGATCGCCTGCGTGCCGAGCGCAATCGCCAAGAGAAGGCTGCGGGCATCGCCGAGCGTTGTGTAGAGCCTGGTCAGCACCTCGGCCGGAAAGACGCCGAGCGTCGTACCAGTGCGGTATTCCTGCCGCAGGCGGTAGGCATCGGCAATGGTCTTCGGCTTGACGAGCACGGCCGGAACGCCAGGCGTCTGCGCGTCGAAATGCTCGTCCAGCGGCGCATCGGCATCGACATGGCCATGCTCATGGCCTTCTTCGTGGCCGGCGGCGTGTTCATGCGGCTCGGCGCCATGCGCATCGGCCGCGTCATCATCATGATCGTGATGGTCCTCCTCGCCATGCATGCCGTGCAATTGCCAGACGGCGCGGATCGGCACGAGGATAGCCCGATCCCAGGCAGTGCCCGTCGGCGCCATGCGGCCGGTGACCTTATAGGCAATCGCGGTATGGGTTTCGCCGCCGGTTTCGGCCGTGCCATGCATCGGCTTGATCTCCGCACCTATCGACAAGGCGACATCGGAGCCGACCACCGCTTCGCCGAGGCGCGAGAACATTGCGCCCTGCGACAAGGAAGGCGAAAGAGAGGAAATGAAGCCGCTCGTCGTGCCGACGATCGGATGTCCGTAGGCGGAATCACCGAAGCCGACGGGTGCCGCCAGCGCGACGCGCGGATCATCGGCAAGGCGGGAAAGGACAGCGCCCTCCATCAGCGGCAGCGGCGCTGGCTGCAGGAAGACGGCCGAAAGCGCCAGCTGGGTCTCGCTGCCGGCGGCGCCCACAAGCAGATCGAATTTCTCAGCGGCACGGGCGCTGCCGAGCCGGACGGCCCGCTCCTGCAGCGTCACGGTCACGCTCAAGGCGACCGATAGGGCAATCAAGACTACGACGGCGAGCGCTCCGCTCCAGAAACGGCGCAGATCGGCAAGAATGAAAGCGATCATTGCGCGGCGACCTCTTGGCTGTCTTCCTCGATGCGGCCGCTCGCCAGGTTGATGCGACGGCCAAGACGCTCGGCAAGAACAGCGTCATGCGTCACGACGACCAGCGTCGTTCCTTCTTCGGCTGAAAGCTGCAGCAGCAGTTCCGCAACCTCCTTGCCCGCCTGCCGGTCGAGGCTGGCGGTCGGCTCATCGGCGACGACGACGCCCGGGCGCGATAAAAGTGCGCGCGCAACGGCAACGCGCTGCATCTCACCGCGCGACAGGGTTTCGATCTTCTGCTGCGGGCGGGCGATACCGGTCACGGACAGCAGATGAAGCGCGCGCGCCCGCTCGCCCGGCGTGAGACGCCGCGCCAGCTTGACCGGAAGCACGACGTTTTCGAAGGCGGACAGACCGGGAAACAGATGGAAATCCTGCATTACGAGACCGATATTGCGCGCGCGAAACGCATCGCGCCGGCCGGAGGAAAGCCGGGTGATCTCGGTGCCGCTCCAGGAAATGCTGCCGCGCGTCACCTTCTCCAGGCCGGTGATGGCGTTGACGAAGGTGCTTTTGCCGGAGCCGGATGCACCGGTGATCGCAAGCCTGCCGCCGGCCGGCAGATGGAAGCGCTCAATGGCGAGCACAGGCGCGGCCAAACCCGGAAACTGCATTTCAAGACTGGAGACATCGAGGGCGAGCATAGGAATCAAACAGTCCTGAACGAGGCGTCCCGGAGACGCAATTGGCTGATGAAACCTGTTTCCGGATCCGTCCACGAGCCGAATTCCAGGACGCCGCGTGCCATGATCGGCGCATTGTACTGCACGAATGTCTGCTTGGACGAGAGATAGACCACCACGATATTATCAGGCCAATCGGCATCGGAAGAGCAGAACGGGCAAAGCGACATCGGAATTTCGGTGAGGACGAAGAAAGCCGCCTCCGCCTTCAAGGGCGGCGCCATGAAGCCGTTGATGGCGACATCCTTGCCGTTCAGCTGCGTCACCTTGTCGGAAAATTCGAGACCGAGCGGACCGAAGCTCTTGTAGAGCTCACCGAAGCCGAGCTTTTCCGCAGCATTCGCGCGCGTGACAATACCCATCAGCGGCAGCATGGCAGCGCCAGTGAGCAACGTCCGGCGGTTGATGACGACGGTCTGATCCCGAGACATGAGAACCCTCATGAAAAATGGAGGGACAGGCGACCAGAAGCCGCCTGTCCCAATTCACGGATATGAACAGATTTTACATCTTTTCAGAGCCAAGAGCGAAGGCATCGACCAGCACGTGGTAGACATCGCTCTGTTCCATATAGCCCCGGAAGCCTTCGGCACCCGGACCGGCGGCCTGCAGCACGACGTCGTCGACGGCATGGACGCCGCTGTCCTCGTCCTTCGGAATATTGCCCTGCACGAAGACGGCGCCAGGCACATCCTTGTAGGCTTCATTGGCAACATATTCCTTCTTCTCGTTCTGGATCGCCGGAACGAAAGGACCGTCGAGCTTCGGACGGAAGGTCTCGTAGTGATCCGGACCGTTATTGGCGGCCATGAACAGGCGGCGCGAAACGTCGACGCGGTCCGGATAGCCGTCGCCATCCTTATCCTCATAGTTCGGGAAGCCGGCGGCCGCATAGGTGCCGACCTTCTCGCGCATTTCGGTGCCCGGCTTGTCGTCGTCTACCGTACCGATGATCGAGACGCCATGCGTATGGTCGCCGGTGACGACGATCAGCGTATCCGGGTTCTTGGCCTGAAATTCGCGGGCAACGGCAACGGCCTTGTCGAACTCGATGGTTTCGACCAGGGTGCGATCCCAGTCGAGCGGATGGCTCATCTTGTCGATGGATGCGCCTTCGACCATCAGGAAGAAGCCTTCCGGATTCTTGGACAGCTTGTCGAGCGCGACCTTGGTCATGTCGACCAGGCCCGGCTGGTTCGGGAACTTGTCGACCGTGCCCTTCTTGAGGAATTCGCGGTCAAGCGTGACATCGAGGTTGCCGGTGTGGAAGAGGCCGAGCAGCTTGTCCTGGTTGGAGCCCGTCGCCGTCGCCAGCTCGTTCTTGTCGGTTGCAACGGCATAGCCTGCGTCCTTGAAGAGCGCGATATAGTCCTTGTCGTCCTTGCGCTTCGAGCCCGGCACGCTCTTTGCCAGGAAATAGGCCGAGCCGCCGCCGAGCAGGACATCCGGCTTGACGCCGTACATCATGCCGACGATGTCGGCCTTGTCGGCGCGCTTGCGCGTATGGGAAACCAGCGCCGCCGGCGTCGCGTCCTCGACCTCGGCCGTGGTCACGATGCCGAGCGATTTCTTGCCGGTGCGGCGAAGGGCCTCGCCGATCGTTTCGACCTTGGGGTCGTCCAGGCTGGCCGGCGTGCGGTCGGCATAGACGCCGAGCGCGTTCACGGCGGACTTGTGGCCGGTCATATAGGCCGACATGGTATTGGCGCTGTCGGTGGCGATGGCCGACGTCGAGGACGTGCCGATGAAGGCGACGGGCGGAATGTCGTCCATGGCGAGACGGCCATTGGCTTTGCCTTCGGTCATGCCCTTGGACATGATGCGGGCGCCCGTGCGATGCGCGACGGAGAGACCGTCGCCGAGCAGGAAGATGATGTTCTTCGCCTTCGGTGTGGCCGAGGTGCCGTAGACATCCCAGTTGACAGCCTTCTTCTCGTCGCCGGCCGACACCTCGACCTTATACTGGCCGGTCTTTGCAAGCTTGACGCCGCGAAGGATCAGGGCCGATCCGAGAACCTTGTCTTCAGCACCCTTTTCTTCCGCGACAAAATCGGCGGCCTTGCCGAAAGCGGCCTCATAGCTTTCCTCGTTGACCGTGACCTTGACGTCTTCCGGCTTGACGACCTTGCTGAATTCCACCTTGAAATCGAATGGCGAGCCGGCAAGTACCGTCGCCCGGTCCAACGGATAGACCGTCGCTGCGTGTGCTGCACCGGCCAATACGGTCGCAGACATCATGGAGAGAACAAGTTTACGCATTTTATACCCCCTGCGTCGTGGTTGCTTCCCTCTCCTCACTTATAAAAGCCAGATGACAATCATGTAAAAAAGAGTCGACTTTCTGCAACCGGAAATTCAAAAGGGGCACTCGCTAAGGAAGACTGATTGTATGTGCCGCATCTAAAGGACGGCGCGAACGGCCTGAATGCCGGGACCATCGCCGCAGGGGACACGTAATTCGCTACGGCTTTGCGCGATCGGGATGTGCCGCCTGAAAAGGCGGCAAATTCGTGCACCTGCCATCGATTTCGACGATGCGCTTGAGATCGGTCAGGTCCACGCCCCAGCGGCGGGCATTGTAGACCTGCGGCACAAGGCAGATATCCGCCATGGTCGGCGTGTCGCCAAAGCTGAAGCGACCATCGAACCTGCTCAACATGATCTCGAGCTTGCGAAGGCCGGCGGCAATGAAATGCCTCATCCATTCCTCGCGGGCGTCGGCTCTATCCGTGATGGTCATGACATGGGCGGCAACATACGTATTGCAAATGGGATGGATATCCATGGCGATCGCATAGGCAAGTGCGCGCACATGCTGGCGGCCGGCGCTATCCGGGGGCATCAAACGGCTCTCGGGCCGAAGCTCGGCCAGATATTCGATGATGGAAAGCGACTGCGTCAGGATTTCTCCGTCGATCATGAGCGCCGGCACGAAGCCTTGCGGATTGAGCACCAGATAATCGGCGCTATTCTGTTCGCCTTCCAGCAGGTTGATGGATACGCGCCTATAAGCGATACCGAGCATGTTGAGCGCAATGCGGACGCGGTAGCTGGCGGACGAGCGCCAGTAATCGTAGAGAACGACGTCGCTCATCGCGGCTCGGCCCCCAGGTATTTTTCGACTGATTGTTCGATCGCCCCGAAGATCGAGTGCCCGGTACGGTCCTGCATTTCGATGCGGACCTGATCGCCGAACCGCAGGAACTGTGTCTTCGGCGATCCGGTTTCGATCGTCTCGATCATGCGGAGCTCGGCAATGCAGGAGTAGCCATCGCCGCCATTCTCGACCGGCTTGCCCGGCCCGCCGTCAAGCTTGTTGGATACCGTTCCCGAGCCGATGATCGTGCCGGCCACAAGGCTGCGGGTCTTGGCCGCGTGCGCAATCAGCGCGCCGAAATCGAATGTCATGTCGACGCCGGCATTCGCCCTGCCGAAAGGCTTGCCGTTCACGGCAACCAGCAGCGGCAGATGCAGCTTACCGCCATCCCATGCCTCGCCAAGCTCAGTCGGCGTAACGGCGACCGGCGAGAACGCCGATGCCGGCTTGGATTGGAAAAAGCCGAAGCCTTTTGCCAGCTCCTGCGGGATCAGGCCGCGCAGCGACACGTCATTGACGAGCATCACCAGCCGGATGGCCTGCCGCGCCATGTCCGGACTGGCGCCCATGGGAACGTCACCGACGACGACGGCAACCTCGCCCTCCATGTCGATGCCATAGGCTTCATCGGCCGCAAGGATCGGATCGCGCGGCGCCAGAAAGCCGTCCGAGCCGCCTTGATACATCAGCGGATCGACCCAGAAGCTTGCCGGCATTTCGGCATTGCGCGCCTTGCGCACCAGTTCCACATGATTGACGTAGGCCGAGCCGTCGGCCCATTGATAGGCGCGCGGCAGCGGCGATGCGGCATCATGTTCGTGAAATCGCATGGTCGGCTGCGCACCGGTCTCGATACCCTCCGCGACCAGGGCGAGCCTGGGTGCCACATGCTCCCAATCGTCGAGGGCCGCCTGCAGGCTGCGGGCGATGTGACCGACCTCGGAACAACGGGTCAGATCACGCGAGACGACGACAAGCCGGCCGTCTCTGGTGGAGTCCTTCAAGGTCGCAAGCTTCATATCTAGGCTCCGATGTCAGAGAATAAGTCGCCAGTCTTCACTTGATGCCGGGCGTTCCGTCGAACCGGCGCTCAAGACCGTCCCAGCATTCCAGATAGTCATCCTGCAGCGTGTCCAGCTCGGCGGCATATTTCGTCAGCTGCTGCGGGAAACGGGTTTCAAACATGAAGGCCATGGTATGATCGAGCTTCACCGGCTTCAATTCGGAATTCGACGCCTTTTCGAAGCCGGATGCATCAGGCCCATGCGGCAGCATCATATTGTGCAGGCTGATACCTCCAGGCACGAAGCCCTTTTCCTTCGCATCATACTGGCCGTGGATCAGGCCCATGAACTCGCTCATGATATTGCGATGATACCAGGGTGGGCGGAAGGTATGTTCGGCCACCAGCCAGCGCGGCGGGAAGATGACGAAATCGACATTCGCGGTGCCAGCACTTTCGGTCGGGGCGGTCAGCACCGTGAAGATCGACGGATCGGGATGGTCGAAGAGGATGGCACCGACGGGGGAGAACGTCCGCAGATCGTATTTATAGGGGATGTAGTTGCCGTGCCAGGCGACGACGTCGAGGGGAGAGTGGCCGATCTCCGTGACATAGAACTTGCCGCACCATTTGACATGCACCCGGCAAGGCGTTTCCTTATCCTCGAAGGCGGCAACCGGCGTCTTGAAGTCACGCGGATTGGCAAGGCAATTGGCGCCGATCGGTCCGCGCTCCGGCAGCGTGAATTTCGCGCCGTAATTCTCACAAATATAGCCGCGCCAGACCTCTTCGTCGCCCTTGCGCGTCACCTTGAACATCATGCCGCGCGGAATGACGCATATTTCCAGGGGCGCGACATCCATGATGCCCATTTCGGTGAAGACCCTGATGGCGCCGACCTGGGGAACGACCAGCAGCTCGCCATCGGCGTCGAAGAAATAATCGTCGACCATATCCTCGTTGAAGACATAGGCATGGGCGGCCATGCCGGCCTGGGTCAGAACGTCGCCGCCGGTCGTGATCGTGCGGATCCCTTCGAGAAAGGTCAGCCTTTCGGTCGGTGTCGGCAGCGGATCCCAGCGGAGCTGGCCAAGCGGAAGGGAATGGTCATCCAGGCAGGGTGCTGATTTCCAGAACGGATAGGAGGCGTTGGAAAAGCGCCGCGTGTGGCGCACGCTCGGACGGATGCGATAGAGCCAGGATCGCTCGTTCGTGCCGCGCGGCGCCGTGAAGGGCGAACCGGAAAGCTGCTCGGCATAAAGACCATAATTGCACTTCTGCGGACTGTTCTGTCCCTGTGGCAGTGCGCCGGGAAGTGCCTCCGTTTCGAAGTCGTTGCCGAAGCCCGGCATATATTGCAGCGCTTCCGCCGCTGTTGCCTGGCGGTCGGAAGCCTTGGATATCGTCTGGTCCATCGCTCCACTCCTCCCGAGAGCTGAAGGCGGCCTCACGTTTTGGCGGGGCCGCCCGAAAGAATTATTCGGCGGCCGTGCCGATGACGCCGCGCTTGATCTGGTCGGCCTCGATCGATTCGAACAGCGCGCGGAAATTGCCTTCGCCGAAGCCTTCGTCACCCTTGCGCTGGATGAACTCGAAGAAGATCGGGCCGATGACGGTCTTGGAGAAGATCTGCAGCAGGATCTTCGTCACGCCGCCATTCACCACGCCTTCGCCGTCAATAAGGATACCATGTTTCTTCATGCGCTCGACGGGTTCTTCGTGCCCATTCACGCGCGCATAGGACATATCGTAATAGGTCGCTGGCGGGCCGGGCATGAAGCGCAGGCCGTTTTCGGCGAGCGTATCGGTCGCCTGATAGATATCATCCGTACCGACGGCGATATGCTGGATGCCTTCGCCCTTGTACTTCTTCAGGAACTCCTCGATCTGGCTGGTATCGTCCTTCGATTCATTCAGCGGAATGCGGATCTTGCCGCAGGGCGAGGTAATCGCCCGGCTCACGAGACCAGTGATGCGTCCGTCGATATCGAAGAAGTGGATCTGCTTGAAATTGAACAGGTCGCGATAGAAGTCCCACCATTTGTCCATGTTGCCGCGGAAGACATTGTGCGTCAGATGGTCGAGATAATAGAAGCCGACGCCTTCGGGGTTGGGATTGGCTTCGCCGATCCAATCGAATTCGGCATCGTAGGCTGATCCTTTCTTGCCGTAGGTCTCGACGAAATAGAGCAACGAGCCGCCAATGCCGACGATTGCCGGAACATCGAGGGCCTTGTCAGTCCCCTCATAAGCAACGGCCCCCTTGGAGACAGCGTGGTCGAAGGCGTGCTTGGCGTCGACCACGCGCCAGGCCATGGACGGCGCCGCCGGGCCATGATCGGCAATGAAGCGGGCGGCGTGGCTGCCGGGCTCTGCGTTCAGGATGTAGTTGATGTCTCCCTGGCGCCAGACGGTGATATCTGTTGTCTTGTGCTTGGCAACCGCGACATAGCCCATGCGGGTGAAGAGCTCGCGCAGTTTCTCCGGCTCGGGATGAGCGAATTCGACGAATTCGAAGCCGTCTGTGCCGGCCGGATTGTCGGCGGTGATTTCGGACGGCGGCGCATCATGCGGAAAAGGACCCATTTTCTCCTCCTCAGAGACGGTACTTTGACTATGCAAAGTATGGCCCAAAACACGCGCAAAGTGCTTGCATTCTCCATGTGAAATGAAAATATTATACACGATCCGTGAGCATTTTGAAAGTTTCGCGCAATGGATGAGCCGCTCGACAAATTGGACCTCCGTCTTCTCGAGGAGCTGCAGAAAGATGGCAGGCTGACGAACAACGAACTGGGCGAGCGCATCGCGCTTTCCCCCTCGCAATGCTCGCGGAGGCGCACGAGATTGGAGGCGGAGGGCTATATTCGCAGCTATCAGGCCAACCTCGATCGCCAGAAGCTGGGCCTGGACATGCTGGTAGTCATTTCAGTGACGCTTGCCACGCATAACCGGGACAATGCCCGCCGGTTTTCGCAACTGATCAACGGGCTGCCGGAAGTATTGGAAGCCTATGCGCTGACCGGGGAAATGGACTATCACCTGAAAGTCGCCACCCGCGGGCTTGCCGGCCTCTCCCGGTTCGTCAACGACGTGCTGTTGCCGCACGAGTCGGTGCAGCATGTGAAGACCTCGATCGTCCTCGACACGCTCAAAACCTTTGAGGGATTTCCGGTGCCTGTCTCACAGAGCTGGCACGGCGACGGCACTCGATGACGATGAACCTACCATCCCGCCCGAATGCCCAGGTTGCCATTCGGGCGTTCGTCCATAAAGCTGTGACTAGAGTGGCCTATCAAGAACTGAGGACGAGTGAAGGAGTTGCTTTCAAGGTATGCTCTCTTTTCAATCATACAAAAGACTACATCCTTAGCGAGGGCAGGCTTGCATGGTATACGTGGACGTACAGGCGCAACATCTCGAAGGTTTTGCCGAAACTCTGCTGAGGTGCAACCATCTATATCATCCAAGCAACGACTCCCTTGCCTTGCTCAATGCTGTCAAAAGCAGGCAGCAGATCGAGATATTCGACTATAGCCACTCCGCCGATGCATTCACCCGCGCTTTCGGAATGCGAAATTCTCTGAAATGCCTGCGGGCGCTCGCCAACCTTGGGCCTGCCATACACGGATATGAAAGGGTATGCGATCTCGGCTGCGGTTCCGGTGCCTTCAGCCTTGCCTTTGCCTATCTCGCCGATAATCCCAACCTCGAGCTTCACGGCTTGGATGCTTCAGAAACCCAGCTTCTGCTCGGTGAAGAGCTCATGTCGGCTGCCGGGCTTCCCGGAAGCTTCGTGTTCGAGCGACGAAACCTGCCGACACAGATCGACTACCTTCCCGACCTGACGATCTCCTCCTACTGGTTCTGCGAAAACGAACATGTGATCACCGATCCGGTATTGTTTGATCTCATGGTCGGGCGGGAGATGCTGATCGTCGACTATGAAAAGATTATCGACCGCATTGCGACCTCCCTTCCAAGAGGATTTCACGTGCTGGCGCGGCACAGCGCTCTTGTCGAAATCCCCGCCGCGCTGACCGATTTCGTCGCTCAGGAATGGGCAAGCGTCTACAGCATTCACATCAGCCGTACCGCCGATTAGACGGGCAAACGTAAGGACGCGGCAATGCGACGGTGCCGACGGATTGTCCGGCTTGAGACGCGATGCCGCATGCCTTCACAATCGTATTGCCTGGCCTTGCCAACCGCAATGCTCCTGCCATCTATGCCTCGGCGAACTTGTAAAGCCGCGCGCTCCGATTGTTGGAATTTGTCGATCTGAAGGATTTCGCTCTTATGCCTTTCCGACCCTCGTCATTGCTTGGCGTTTTTGCCCTTGGCAGCTCAGCCGCCATCGTGCTCGGCATACAGGCTGCGGCGGCGCAGGAGATGTCGCAGCCGGTTCCTCAATGGCCCGATACGCCGACCGCGCGTCTGGAAGCGCTTGCAATCCTCCAGACCTTGAATGCCGACCTCCTCAGCAATGCCAGCGCCACGCTGACGCTCGACCGCTGGTGCGCCGCTCACAGGCTCGCGCCAGCGGGCTCCAAGATCGTCGCTCAACGTGTGCTCGGGCAGGACAAGGCAGCCGATGCTCCCATTCGGGAGCTGCTTGCTGCCGGACCCGACGAACCCATCGCCTACCGCCGCGTCCGTCTGGCCTGCGGCGACCGCATCCTGTCGGAGGCAGACAACTGGTATGTGCCGTCAAGACTGACGGCCGAGATGAACAAGGCGCTCAACACGAGCGATATCGCCTTCGGCCGCGCCGTTCAGGCTCTCCACTTTACCCGCACGAACCTGTCCGCGAAATTGCTTTGGTCTCCGCTGCCGGAAGGATGGGAAACGGGAGCCGAGCTGCCTGCGTCCGGAACAGGATCTCTGGTCCCGCCGCCATTCCTCCTTGAACACCATGCCGTGCTGAAGCTGCCGGACGGGACGCCGTTCAGCGCGCTGGTCGAGAGCTACACCAGCCATGTGCTCGACTTTCCGGCTCCGCATCTGCCTTCGCAATAGGCTTCGTCCCGTCCCTCGCCAGGAAAAGACGCCATGCGGAGCGAACCGCCGATAACGCGGAGAGGTTGTTTCAACCGCGCGACACAGGGGAAAAGCCAGTTTCACGCAAGTCACTCTGGTTATCGTGCCGGCATCAGCAACGTGCGAGGAACCAATGAGCATCTTTGGTAGCATGAAAACGGCCGTTTCAGGCATGAACGCGCAGGCAAATAAGCTTAGCACCGTGTCGGACAACATCGCGAACGTCAATACAACGGCCTATAAGTCGGCGACGGCCAGCTTTTCGTCGTTGATCCTGCCCTCGGGCGGCGGCAATTACAATTCCGGTAGCGTCGAGACGAATGTCAGCTATTCGGTCTCGCAGCAGGGCGACGCCATATCCACCTCGTCGAGCAGCGACCTGTCGATCCGCGGTGCCGGTTTCTTCGTTGTGCAGGGCGCCGATGGCTCGACGGTTCTGACGCGCGCGGGCGACTTTACCCCGGATGCGAATGGCAACCTGGTGAATTCCGCCGGCTACACCTTGATGGGTTATTCCTACGCGTCGGGAGCCCCCGCCGTCGTTGTCAACGGCTTTGATGGCCTGGTGCCGATCAATGTCAATCAGAGCGGCCTTGCCAACTCACCCTCGACCTCGGGCAGCTTTACCGGCAACCTCAATTCGGGTGCTACGGTTGTTACGGCCAGCGCGACGGTGGCCTTGCCGAGCACCGGCTACACGGGGACTGGCGGTACCGGCAGTACCCCGCCCGTTACCACCAACACTCAGAAGAGCTCGGTGGTTGCCTACGACAAACTCGGCAACACCGTCATGTATGACATCTATTACACCAAAACGCAGGCTGCTGACATCACCGCAACGCCGCCGACGACGGATCAGTGGCAGGTTGCCGTCTACCGCAATGCCGACGCGGCGACGGGTACTGGTTCATCCTTCCCCTACTCGTCCGCTCCTGTTGCCACCAGCACGCTGAAGTTCGATGCATCTGGAAATATGACCTCCGGCGGCACCTTCACCATCACCGATCCAAAGACTGCCGGGTCGATCGCGATGGATCTGAGCAAGATGACCCAGAAAGCCTCGGATTTCGCTTCCACCGGCTCGACCAATGGACAGGCGGCAGCGGCGGTCACAGGCGTCACCATCGACAAGAACGGCGTCGTCTATGCGAACTACGCGAAGGGCGATCCGAAGGCGATCTACCAGATTCCGCTGGCAACCGTTGCCAGCCCCGACAAGCTGACGCTTCTGAGCGGCAACGTCTATCAGGCCAATGCCGATTCCGGCGTGACCGTCACGAGCTTTGCCAACAGCAACGGCCTTGGCTACATCCAGTCGAACTCGCTGGAAGCCTCGAACGTCGACCTGGCAGGCCAGCTTACCGACATGATCCAGGCGCAGAAGAGCTACACGGCCAACTCCAAGGTCTTCCAGACGGGCTCCGACCTGCTTGACGTCCTGGTCAATCTCCAGCGCTGATTTTTCCGCCTATGCAGTCAGAAAGGCCCTTCGGGGCCTTTTTTGATTCCATAGCCGGGCAGCGGCAGGACAAAAGCTGACGATCGTCTTTCCCGATAATCCGGAGGAACGACATTTTTGATATTTGCTTTCGAAAGGACGACAGCACGTTCTGCGGGAAATGGATATTTTCTGCTCTTTGAACGCTTGCAATTCAAGGCCGGAAAAATATTGTGCGGCATTGCAAAGTGGATGCCGATCGGTGGTGAGGCGGGACCGTCAAGCGATCCCAAGACGAGGGATCTCGTTCCGTATCTGCGTCAGATGGCCTGGAGAAAGTCGCTAGCATGATCAAGCGTTTGTCGTTGCGTTGGGCGCTATCCTTCGCCGCATTGGGAATTCTTGCAGCGAGTAGATTTGCTCACGCCGGATCGGAGCAAACATGGCAGGAGGACCCCGTCAGCCACTGCAAATTCGTCGCGCCTGCTTCGCTGACAGCCGGACCCACGTTTTGGACAGGCGCCTGTACGGATGGCAAAGCCTCCGGCAATGGTATGCTGCGACGCCGCGACGGCAACCACGCCGGCACTGCCTTCTTTGGACAAATGGAAGACGGAATTCCTCATATAGGCGTCGTCGACCTTAACGAGGGATACCGGGTCGGAACCTTCGATCGCAACGACATCGGCGGCCAGGCTGAATTGGAACCTCAGATTCGGATCGATGCTTTCCGCGCCGCTATCGAAGCTGCACGACTTGTGAGTTCCAAATACAAGGCGGAGAACAAGGATGCATCGGCACAGCTCTACGAAACGCTTGCAAAAACGTTCGAAGCGCAGCTTGACTGACCAGAATCCTTTCCGCCTGATTCTGATCTGTGCAGCTCTTTTTGCGCCTGTGTCTCTATCGGCACAGGAAGCGGACGAGGCCGTCAAAGGCCTTCTCAAGGTGCTGGATCTCGATCAGGCTGGGGAGGCGATGATCAGCTACTGCGAGACCGCCGCGCCCGCCACCGCACCTCGGCTGAAGGAGGACTGGCAACGCTGGCGCGAACGTGCCGAAGTCGAGAAGGCGATGGCGGCGATCGGCGGAGCGCAAGTGAAGCGGATTAGGGACATGACCCGCCCGACCGCCACACGGCTCGTCGACGAGATCAAGCAGCGTGGTGCCGCGGCCGAACACTGCCCCGACCTTTCGAGTTGGCTGAACCAAGGGCCGTTCGATACGCGGAAAGCCTTTCCCGCCTATCATGCCCGGCTGAAGGAAGGTGGACAATTCGCCCTTGCGCCCGCTTCCGGAACATCGCCCTCAAGCCCGAGCACCGCGGCTGGTACTGCCGATGCAGCCATGATTCGTGGCAATGTCCGGGTTCCCGGCGCGACCTTCTATACGCCCACCCAATTGCAGACGCTGTTCGAAAGCTGGTGGGGACCGTCCAGGGACTTAGATCGCGCCCGGCGCAGCATGGCAGCGGCCATGCCGCTCATCATTCAGGGCAAGCTTGTCCGCTATGGCGATGCTTTCTTCCTCGAGGACAATGACGGGATATTCCGCTCGAAGCAGCGAGTGAGCCTCAGCCTTGCCGATAGCGCGCTGGCACCCTATGAGGGCAAGATTTTTACCGTTCGGGGCCATCTGAACGAATTGCCGGGCGCATTGGTGTTTCTCTACGGGGTGCAAACCCTTGACCCGGCGGGTTTGGTTCCGTCCGATCTCCCAATCGATGGTGGCCGGGTGCGGCTCAATGCGCGCGCTGATCAGGTCATGGCCGTTGCTGGCGGCGGCATAGCTTCGGCGCAGATTCATGGCGTCCTCTACAACAGCTATCGTGATGGCGACGGTCAATTTGTGGAGGATGTGCTGCTGCTCCTCAAGGACGGCAGCTATTACCGAGGTCGCGTGGCGCCGTCTCGGCTCGATCTTGCCAAGTCGCGCCGCATGCAGCCCCAGCTCTGGGGCAAATGGCGCATGCAAGGGAGCGGCTTTCAGATCCAGCCGAGCGATGATGAGGGCCGCCCAAAGGCTTGGACCGACCAGTCCGGCTTCCTCTTGTCCGACTGGAAGCATGGGCAGTCAATTACAGGCACATTCACCAACAAGAGCTTCAACGGCAGCATCGCCTTGGGTGGCGTGTATCGCGAGACATCCTACCGCTTTACCTCTGACGGCCGGTTCGAGATTATTGGCCTCACGCGGGGCGGATCGGGATCCATGGCGGCAGCGGGCGGCTTTAGCGGCAGTGCCACCCGCTATTCGGATGGAGAAGGCAGCCGCAGCTCGGCGGGTGGGGGGAATGGGAGTGTCTTTGCCGGCAGCCGATCGAGCAGCGACGATGGCAGCGCCGATCGGGGCACTTTTGCGCTCGAGGGTTATGCGATTACCCTTCGTTTCGATGATGGCCATGTCGAAACCCTCCTTTCCGCCCCCTGGGACGAAGCGCGGAAGATACTCATCGACGGAAGCACTTATTCGCGGGACTGAGATAGCACCCGATCGGCGGCGAGAATGACGAGAGGACGTCCCGTTAGAACACGCGCAGTGGATTACGGCATGTTGGAGCTGCGTGTCGGCAAGTGTGCCGGATCTCAGTCACTTTGAGCGAAACATGCTCGTCAGATGGCGAAATCGCTGCGCCCACAACAAGGGATCGGTGATTTCGGACGAGGAAGACGCGATCAGGCGGTCAAGGCGAGGCAAGAGAAACGCAGCCCAATCGTCAAGATCGCTCTTGCCGAAATATGGCAGCCAGACGTCGGCGGGAGTATCCCATTGCGTTGGATTTGCCCGAACCAGATCGCCCAGCTTTACCAATACAGTTCCGCCATTCTCTCCGACAACTTCGATCTCCGGGTCGGGATCGGGCCTGGGAAGGCGCGCGATGATGCGTTCTTCCAAAGCCTTGCCAACTATTCGATCTGCCTCGTTCAGCCGACGAAGTATTCTTGTGTCGCCGGCAAGCTCAGAGCCCTGTGTCATGTTGAGCGTAAATTTGCCGCCCATAACGCTGTTCGAATATTGGGACACCTGTAGCCAAAAGACCCTTTTGCCGCGGCTAAAGCTGCACTTGCCGGTGCCTTGCGGTTTCCAGCCGAGCTCTTGAAATCTTGAAGCCAGCAGCGAATGCATATGCCGATGAAAGTCTCGGCTTTTCAGATAGTCGCGCATGCCCATCCTTTAGAGGCCATATCCGTTCCTGGAACATCTCATGGCATGCTCAAAGGCACAATCTCCGGCAGTGTGCAAAAACAACCTTGTTAATCGTCGAATGCGATGTGCCTGGCCTATGCCGATATTTCAAGCCGCGCGAACTCGATCGCGGCCGCTAAGCTTGGCTGCATAGAGGGCCTGATCGGCGCGCCGGTAAAGATCCGGAGCGCTGTCGGTTTCAAGACAGACAGCAATGCCGGCCGAACAGGTGTAGCCAAAATCCGGGGAGTCGGTAAGCGGCCGGGAAAACCGGATCGTCGTCAACATCCGTTCTATGAACTCGATTGCATCCTGCAGCTCCGTCCCCGGCATGACGAGCACGAACTCCTCGCCTCCGACCCGCCCGAAACAATCGGTGCGCCGTACGTGCTGATGAAGCCGATGAGCAAAATCCCGCAAAACGAGATCCCCGGCGTGATGACCGAGCCTATCGTTGATCGATTTGAAATTGTCGATATCGAACACGGCAAGGCATCCGATGCCACCATCCCGGGCGCCAATCAGCATGTCGTCTATTCGCGCCATGACGAAACGGCGGTTGGCGACGCCTGTCAGCTCGTCGGTTTGTGAAGCCTTGATGGCTTGGTCGCGATCTTGCCGGACACTCCGGTCTTCGGCACGCAACGTTGTTATGTCGCTCGCGATACACAGCATCCAGCCGTTCTTCTGCACGGTCTCGGTCATCCAAAGCCAACGGCCGTCGGCCAAATCGGTCTCGAAGGCTCGATAGCCGATCTTGCCGCGTCGTGACTGCGTCGACCGTAACCACCCGTCGAAATCGGTTGCGCGAATGACGGTGCCGCGCCCAAGTTCGAAGTTGCGCCGCATCAGATCCGGCCAAAGCGGCGTCTCATCGGCATCAATGAAATAGGCCGAGCGGAAGGCACGGTTCGCGTACCGCAACCGGTCCTCGGCGTCATAGGCTGCAATGAGTGTCGAGCTGGTCGCACAAAGCTGCAGAAGCTGTTCGCCCATTTCGTCCATATCGAATCCCGCTCATTGCGCTCCACAATACTTATTGCAGAATTCTCCCGAGAAAAGGGGCAGACGCGTGAACGGATGCTACGTCATCCCTTCCACATTCTCAATTCAATCACGGCAGCACCCGCCATCGCAAACAATTCTATATTGACTTTTGTCGCTTCGAAAAACCGGGCGATTTCAGGATTTCTAGTTGAGATTGCAGCTGGATGGTGATCCTATGCCGCCCCGCATATCTGACTTCTTTCTCGCCTTCTTGATTCCATCACGCGAGCGGCGCATGTCCATTTCAGATACGATCTACCGACCCTTCGAAAGGCTGATCCAGCCGCTCGATATCCCCTACCGGCCCCTGCCGTCGAAGGGGCCACTGGCCGTTCTTCTTCACTTCGTCCTGATGTTTCGCGGCATCCTGGTCACGCTCGCCCTCTGCACCATGGCGATCGAGGCCATGAGCCTGACCATCGTTTGGGGCCTGTCTGTCATTGTTGATGGCGTCACGCAGCAAGGTGCTGCCGCTTTCCTGCACAACGACCGGATGCTGTTGATTTTCCTTGGCCTGATGCTTTTTCCCTGCATCCCGATTGGCTCTTTCCTCGTCAATACGCTGAATTCGCACACGCTCGGCATCGGCATGCCGGCCGCTATTCAATGGCAGGGCCACAGGGCGGTGGAGCGGCAGGACCTCGCCTTCTTCCACGATCTCTATGCGGGCCAGGTCGCCTCGCGCCTGCAGCAGGTAGCGTCGGCCGTGCAGCAGCAGGTCATTTCGGCCTTCCAGTCCATCCCGCGCTTTATCATGCAGATGGTCGGCTCCGTCGTCCTTCTGAGCGCGCTCTCCTGGCAGCTTGCTCTTCCGTCCATCATTTGGATCACGCTCAACGTGCTTCTCGCCGTCAGGTTGGCGCCCGTCTTCACTGAGCGCTCACGCCGCTCCGCCAAGCGTCGCAGCCAGATTTCCGGCGCCATCACCGATCTCTACGCCAACATGCAGATGGTCAAGCAATTCGCCGCCGAAGACAGCGAGGCCGGCGCTATCAGAGGCATAATCGGCAAGGCAATCAAGGCGCAGCAGAGCGAACAGCGCATCTACCGTACCGCTGAAGTCGTCGTCGTGGTTCTCAACATGATGCACTGGCTGGCCATCCTGTCGATCGGCTTTACGGGGCTCGTCGACGGCTTCGTCACGATCGGCGAGTTCACGGCCGCCGTCTATGTTCTCAACCGCCTCTCCGGTCACACATTTACATTCCTGCAGATGGGCCAGCAGATTTTCCAGGCGATCGGCACGATCAAGGACGCCATGCCGGTCATGACAACCCCACCCACCATCACCGACCGCCCGGATGCCGCTGATCTCAAGGTCGAGACCGGCGAGATCCGTTTCGAAAATGTCCACTTCGCCTACAAGGCCGGCAAGCCTGTCATCGAAGATCTGTCGCTGACGGTCCACCCCGGCGAAAAGGTCGGCTTCGTCGGCCTTTCGGGTGCGGGCAAGACCACGCTCGCAAACCTGCTCTTGCGCTTCTACGATATCAGGGAGGGCGCGATCCTGATCGACGGGCAGGATATCCGCGCCGTCAGCCAGGCAAGCCTTCGGCGCGCCATTGGTGTCATCGCGCAGGATGTGGCGCTGCTGCATCGTTCGGTCGGTGACAATATCCGCTATGGCCGGCCGGAGGCGAGCGAACAGGAGGTCGAAGAAGTGGCGAAGATGGCAGCGGCCGACGCCTTCATCGCCGACCTTACAGATAGCGAAGGCCGCAAGGGCTTCGATGCTTTCGTCGGCGACCGCGGCATCAAGCTATCAGGCGGCCAGCGCCAACGCGTCGCAATCGCGCGCGTCCTATTGAAGGATGCGCCGATCCTGGTGCTGGACGAGGCGACCTCGGCTCTCGATAGCGAATCCGAGGCCGCCATACAGGAAAAGCTCGCCCTTGTGATGGAGGGAAAAACCGTCATCGCCATTGCGCATCGCCTTTCAACCATCGCCAGAATGGACCGGATCGTCGTGCTCGATGGCGGGCGGATTGTGGAAGAAGGCAGACCGGAGGAATTGGCGCAGCAGGAGGGCCTGTTTGCGCGGCTATGGAGACGCCAGACCGGCGGTTTCATCGCCGAGGAAATCAATTAGCCGGACGGGAAGAGAGCCATCTTGTCACACCGACCGAGTGGTGGACCTCGCATTTCGAAGCGAGGTCCGCATCGTCTCCGAGCAAACTATTTGGCAAAGCGTTCCGGCCGGAAGGCAGCCAGAAGCGGATGCCGTTTGCCGGTGGCGATCTCGTCGGCAAGCAGCTCGCCCGCGATCAGGCCGAGAGTGGCGCCGCTGTGGCTGAAAGCAACGAAATAGCCTGGTATCGCCTGCAATTCGCCGAAAACAGGCTCACCATCGCCTGGAATTGGTTTGGGGCCGACGCCATAGTCGCCGATTTCGAGTTTCGGGTTCCCTTCCAGAACCTTTGAGGCCTCCAACAACAAGCCTTCAAGGGTCGATGGCTTGATCTGATAGCTGCCATCGGTATTCACGACGACCTCTTCTTCCGACCAGGCCGAATCCAGGGCAAAGGCACCGTCTGGGGTCGGACGAATGGCGACGCGCGGCGTGTTCAGCACAGCCTTCAGCGGATGCTTGACCGGCTTCGTCCGGACGAGAAGTGCGATCGGCGTATCATCGCCGATATACTGGCCGGCCTCGGCAACGATCGCGGGCACTTCGCCGCCGGCAGCCAGCAGCACCGCATCGGCCGGCCAATGGGCGCCGTTTGCGGTCATGACGCCGCGGGCGCGGCCATCCCGCACGTCGATCGTCGCCCGGCCGGCATCGGTGACGATTTCACCACCCACCGCGCGGAATTCCTCGGCAAGAACGCCGATCAAAGATGGCAGATCGACCCAGCCCTCGCCCGGATTGAAGATCGCTCCTTGTCTGGTCACAGAGCGAGCATCGACGCCGGGTGTAATCTTGGCAATCCGATCCGGCGCCAGCAATTGCGCATGATAGCCAAGATCACGCTCGTAGTCGAAAACGGCGGCAATCTCGTTGCCGGCATCGTCCGCATCCCAGGTCAGGCCGCCGTCGAAGCGCAACCAAGGCGCACCCGGATATTTGGCTGATAGCGTGCGATAGCGGTCGATGCCGGCCATGCGCGTCCGATGATACGCATCCGAGCGACGCCGGGCCGAATTGAGCCAGGCGAGCGAGCGACCCGATGCGCCGTTCGCCAGCGCGCCATCGTTGATAAGAGTTGTTTGAATGCCGAGCCGCGCCAGATGAACGGCAGTGGAGACCCCGAAGATACCGCCGCCGACGACAATAACTTTCGAAGGACGAGTGGGAGCATGCATGTTGGAAAACCTTGTCACTAGTGGATGTTGTGATCAGGAAGCCGCCGGAATTCGCCGCCGGCCCTATGTGTCAGAGAACCTCGGCAAGGAACCGTTTCAGCCGTTCGCTTTGCGGATCGTCGAAGATCTGCTCCGGCGGGCCTGCCTCAACGATGCGGCCCTCATCCATGAACACGACCTGGTCGGCCACCTTGCGGGCAAATCCCATCTCGTGCGTGACGACTGCCATAGTCATGCCCTGACGCCCGAGATTGGCCATCAGGTCGAGCACGCCTTTCACCAGTTCCGGATCGAGCGCGCTGGTGACCTCGTCGAAAAGGACGATTTCCGGGTCCATGGCAAGGGCACGGGCAATGGCGACGCGCTGCTGCTGGCCGCCGGAAAGGCCGGCGGGGCGATGGTCCTTGCGCCCGGCGAGCCCCACTTCCGCAAGGCGGGCCTCGGCAATCCGGCGGGCCTCGCCCTTCGGCATCTTCTTGATCTTCGTCAGTGACAGCATGACGTTTTCAAGCGCGGTGTGATCGGGAAAGAGATTGAAATGCTGGAATACCATGCCGACGCGCCGGCGCAGGCTTTCGGGCTTCATCGCCAGAATGCTTTCGCCATCGAGCTCGATGGCGCCGCGCTTCGGTTCCACCAGCCGGTTGAGGCACCTGAGCAGCGTCGACTTGCCCGAGCCGGATGGCCCGATGACGCAGGTCACGGTGCCCCGGGCAATATCGAGATCGATACCTTTCAGCACTTCGAGATCGCCATAGGACATGCTGAGATCGCGAATCCTGACGGCGCCACCCTTGAAACGCGGAGCACCGGCATCGCGGGGTGCCGGGGTGCCCGACGCGGCTTCCAGTTCGCCAACCTCGACAAGACCGCTCGTGGCGCCGGAGCCGCGACCCTGACGTCCAAGACGCAGATGTGTGTCGATATAGTTGACGAGATGCGTCAACGGAACGGTGATGACCAGGTAGAAGACGCCGGCCAGCAGCAGGGGCGAGAGATTGCCCGTGACGACGGCCTGGTCCTGGCCGACGCGGAAGATCTCGCGCTCGGACGCCAGCAGCCCCAGAAAATAGACGAGGCTCGAATCCTTGACGTTGCCGATGAACTGGTTGACGAGGGCCGGCAGGACGCGCCGCACGCCTTGCGGAATGACGATCAGCCGCATCCCCTGCCCATAGCTCATGCTGAGCGCGCGGCAGGCCTCCATCTGACCGCGCTCGACGCTTTGAATGCCCGATCGGAAGATCTCGCCGATATAGGCGCCTGCAATCAGGCTGAGCGCGATGATCCCGAGCGGAAACGGCGATGGTCCGAAGAGTTCGCGGCCGATGCGGGCAAAGCCCTGGCCTATGATCAGGATCGTCACGATCGCCGGCAGGCCACGAAATATATCGGTATAGATGCGCGCCGGCAGGCGCAGCCAGCGGGATTGCGAGATACCCATCACGGCCAGGATCATGCCGATGATAACGCCAAGCACGGTGGATGCCGCCGCAAGGATCAGGGTGTTCTTCAGTCCGACCGTGATCATGCTCGGCAGGACTTCTGCCATCGCATCCCAGTCAAGGAAGCTGCGACGGAGGTTTTCAAGCCAATCCATTCAATTCCCCATGAAATTCTTGAGGTAGGCAAATGCCGCCGTCCGGCTCGTGCCGGGCGGCGGCGCGGCCTTACTTCTTGGGAAGATATTGATCGGGCATCGGCGAGCCGGGGAACCACTTTTCATAAAGCGTCTTCCAGGTGCCGTCCTGCATCGCTTCGTGCAGCGCCTTGTTGAGCGCCAGGCGGAAGGCGTCGTTGCCCTTGTGGACGACGAAGCCCGCCGGTGCGTCGAAAGACGGAATGTTCACCGCAATCTTCAACGCGGGATAGCGCTCGCCATATTGCTTGGCCGCCTCGTAATCGAGGAAATGCGCATCGACGGTGCCATTGTTCAGCGCCGCCACGGCCGAATTATTGTCGGGGAATTTGACGAGATCCGTGCCGGTGAAGTTCTTCGTGGCGTAGACCTCCTGCAGCGTGCCCTGCACCACGCCGAGGCGTTTGCCCTTGAGGCCGCTTGCATCCGTGATCGAGGCATCCGATGTCAGAACCGAGAGATAGCCGGCGAGATAGCCGTCCGAGAAATCGACTGTCTTCTTGCGTGCGTCGGTGGTTCCGATTGCCGCCACGGCGACATCGAAGCGCTGGTTGGCCACGGACGGCAGCAGGGCCGAGAACTCCTGGCCGGTAAACGTCACCTTGTCTTTGGGAAAGCCCATGCGTGAGACGACGTTCAAAAAGAGTTCGATGTCGAAGCCGGTGAATTGTCCATCGGCCGTTGTGAAAGTGTAGGGCTTGGAATCTCCCATCGTGCCGACGCTGATGACGCCCGGATCGATCAGATGGTAGGGATTGTCGGCGGCGACAGCCGGGCCGACGCTTGCTGCGACGAGATAGGCCAGCACACCGGCGCGCAGAGGCGCGGCAATGGCCGAGAATATACTGGATATGTTCATGTTCGTTCTCCGCTCTGAAAGGATGCTCTTATCGGCATTCATGCATGCGCGTCCGCGTCCCTGCCCACAGATCAGCAAGGGATTATCTGGACAAGAGACCGGTCTCACATACAAAGAGACCGGTCTCAATCGATATTTGTTAACTTGAGATTGACCGTCCGTCAACAACTCTTGTAGTCGTCATCGAATGGAAGAGCCCCTTACCTCAAAACGCTCCGTGACCGTCGCCGACGTTGCCAGGGCAGCGAATGTCTCGAAGGCCACCGCCGCGCGCGTGCTCGGCGGCTATGGCGTCGTCAGCGACAAGGTTCGCGAGCAAGTGCTTGCCGCTGCCGCAGCACTCGAATACCGGCCGAACGAACTGGCCCGCAGCATGACCACGGGCAAATCGGGCATCATCGGCGTTGTGGTCGGCGATATCGAGAATGCCTTCTTCAGCCTGGCGGTCAGGGGCATCAGCGACGTCGCGCGCATGGCCGGCTTCAATGTGATCATCGCCAATTCCGGTGAGGAACTCGAGGCTGAGAAATCGGCGGTGGACCTGCTCATCGGCAAGCGCGTCGATGGGCTGATCGTGACCCCGGCGCGCTGCGACCGAATGGAGCATCTTCAGGACATACATCGCGTCGGCGTGCCCCTCGTTCTCTTTGACCGAAGCATTCCGGAACTCGGCGTCGATGCTGTGACGGGCGATGATTTCGGCGCAGCCGCGACGGCAACCCGCCATCTTCTCGACATGGGGCATCGCCGGATCGCCTATATATCCGCCATGGATGCCGAGAGCGAATTCCTTGGCGATAGCCGCGGCATTTCCAATTCGGCGGTGCGCGAACGCGTGGAAGGCGTGCTCAAGGAACAAGCCGACGCCGGCATAGAGACGGCGCGCTATTACGTGCGGCTCGGCGCAACCGACCAGCCAAGGACGGATGGCGTCGTCAAGAACCTGCTACAGGATGCGGCACCGCCAACCGCCCTCATCGCTTCGGACAGCCTCGTCGGCCTTAGGGTTTTCAAGTCTCTGCAGACCCTGGGGCTGTCCATACCGCGCGACATCTCGATGATTTCCTTTCTGGATGCCGACTGGACGACCGTTACGACGCCACCGATCACCGTCATCGACCAGCCGGTCTACGAGATGGGCAAGAAGGCGGCCGAACGGTTGATTTCACGGTTGAACGGCAAGGGCGTTCCCGTGGAGCGCACCGCCATAAAAACAAGCCTCATCCGGCGCGGATCGGTCGCCTCGCTGTCTCTCAGCGACCAGTAACGCGTTATATTGTGAGTGGTTGGGAATGCCTGAAAATCAACTCTTCCTTTATCGTTAGGCGGATGTGGCGAACCTGCATCTGCTCGCCATGACAGGCCCCGCCGCCATCGACGAAGGTGATCGGGCGCAGCCACGACAAACCACAACAACAGATACCGCTCCGATTTCAAACCGCGTTCTGCCTGCCATCATCCAAGCCCGGCAAACTTTGGCGGCGGAGACGATGAAACAAATTGATTTCAGACATGTTTGACTCCGATAGGAAAGGAGATCGACATGACAGAGCCCCGTAAACCAAATCCATCATCCCGCGAGGAAGACTATCGCGACTATGAAGACCGGGACTTGCGTGAGGGGTGGCCGTATTCGGATGCCGACGGCGATCCGATAAAGCCCAGGCCCGACAACACGGGCTATGGCGACACGCCGGCTAATTTCGACGAAGATCCGAGCTCCGGGTTTACAAAGGATACCGCCGATGCGTCGGGACGCGAGGACAGGATCGATACAACCAACCCTTTGCCCGCGAATAGAATAGACGACGATCAACTGGAAGCGCAGATCACGGATCGACTGAAAGAGATCGGCGAGGTCGATATCGGCAACATCGACGTGCGTGCCGTTGATGGTGTTGTCACGCTGGAAGGCCGCGTCGAGACAATGTCGCAGCTACGCCACCTGGAAGCTATCGTTTTGTCGGTACCCGACGTCGTCGGCGTGCGAAACAATCTCGAGACGATCGCCATCGATTCTCATATTCCCGATGAGGATTAAATTGAAACGGCTCAATCTAAGCGAGACTGAAGCTGGATACGACCGCATGAAAACACTGCCCCGTACCTCTTCGATACTTTGATCATTGCATCGCTCCCGAGAACAAGGCAGCATATTCTTCCCTGGCGCAGCATTTCTCCGAATTGCTCCTATTGCCTGGGGATGCGGGCAAAGGAACCGACACCGCAATGGTGACGCGTGCGCAGCAAATTGGCGTCGTTATCGGCCTGGCGATCGTCACAGCGCTGACGACCCTTAGGGCAAGCGATCCCCAGTTGCTGAGGCTCGCCCGCGATTTGACATTCGACCAGTATCAGCGCCTGGTGCCCCGGACTTTCGAGAACCAGCCCGTCCGGGTGATCGACATAGACGAAACGTCGCTGCGCGAATTCGGTCAATGGCCATGGCCGCGAAACCGGATTGCCGCCCTTGTGGACAGGCTTTCCGATATGGGCGCGTCCGCCATCGCCTTCGATGTCCTCTTTGCCGAGCCCGACCGACTGTCGCCTCGCAATGTGGTTCGCGATGTCACCGGCATCGATCCCGCACTATTGGGCAAGCTGCCGGACAATGATGAGATTTTCTCCCAATCGCTATCGGGAAGACCGGTCGTTCTGGGCTTCGGTCTCTCTAACGAGGGAAACTATCTGCCGCCGGTCAAGGCGGGGTTTGCCTATACCGGCGAAACTCCTTTCGGTGCACCGCCGGCGATCAAGGCCGCGACGCCGCTGCAGCCGCAATTGCAAGCCAATGCCGCGGGCCTCGGCCATATCAGCCTCAATCCGGGCGCATCATCGGCGGTGGTGCGCGCGGTTCCACTTTTCCTCAGCGACGGCAAGCAGCTTTACCCCAATCTCGCGCTCGAAGCGCTTCGCGTCGCACAGGGAGCCTCCACCTACGTGCTCGACGCAGCGCCGAACACGCCGAATACACTGACCCGGGTGAAAATCGGGAATTTCGTCGTGCCGGTAACGGCGGCAGGAGAGCTCTGGCTCTATGTCAGTCCCGACACCGCGGAGCGATATATTTCGGCAGCGAAGGTACTTTCGCCAGGAGACGCCTCCGCCGATATAAGAACCGCCATCGAAGGCAGTATCGTTTTCGTCGGAACATCCGCTTCCGGCCTCCAGGATGTCCGCACGACGGCGCTTGGTGAAAACGTGCCGGGTGTCTCCATCCATGCACAGATCGTCGAACAGATCCTTTCGGGCCGTTTCCTGTCCCGGCCGGATTGGGCGGACGGGCTGGAAATCCTGTTCATCGCCGTCTTGGGCAGCCTTCTGGTAATCCTCACCACCTTCGTCAATCCGGCCGTAGCCCTTGCCTGCGGCCTGCAGATTACCTTACTTGCCCTTGTGGCCTCCTGGTTTGCCTTCCTTTATGGGGGTTTCCTCTTCGATCCGCTGGCACCGATCGTCGCCGGATCGATCACGCATTTCGCCGCGACTGCATTCCGTTTTCTCGTAACCGATCGGGAACATCGCGACGTACGGCGGGCTTTCGGCCACTATCTCTCGCCATCGCTGCTCCATCGCATCGAGCATACGCGCAATGCCCTGCGCCTCGGAGGCGATGAGCGCGAGCTGACGGTCATGTTCGTCGATGTGCGAAACTTCACGCAGATCAGCGAGGAGATGACCCCAAGCGCCGTCGTCGCGTTTCTGAACACGCTGCTCGATGCGCTGAGCTATCATGTCATCGCCAATGACGGCACGCTCGACAAGTTCATCGGCGACTCTATCATGGCATTCTGGAACGCTCCCGTCGATGTTTCCGACCATGCCGGCAAGGCGATCCGTGCGGCTCTCGGCATGCGGGAAACGCTCGCCCGCCTCAACAAAGGCGATGCTTTCGGTTTCGGAGACGAGCGGCGGGTCGGGATAGGGATCGGCATACATACCGGGCTTGCCTGCGTCGGCAATATGGGCGCCGAGACACGTTTCAATTACTCCGCGGTCGGCGACGCCGTAAATATTGCCGCGCGCATCGAATCCGCCTGCAAGGACGTCAATTTCGACATTCTGGTATCCGAGCCGACAGCGAGCCTGCTGCCCGATTGCGCTCTGCTCGAAGCCGGAGCGCTGACGCTGAAGGGTAAGAGTATGCGAACCAAACTCTTTGCGGTGGTCGGCGACGCGCGCCTGGCAAGATCCACCGAATTTGCCGAACTTCAGTCCATGCACACGCAGCTTATAGCCGCTCTCCGAACACGGTCGACGAGCAGCCGCAAACTCGTCAGCGCGGCGAAACTCAAGGCGCAAGCCGTAGCAACAGGACTATTGCAGGGTTTTTACAGCCAGATTTCGCGCCGGGCCGGACACTTCGCCGACGAAACCGCAGACAAGGCGGCCGACGTCTAGCTGATTTGACAGCCAGTGCCCCCAACCCTTGTGCTATCGATGGTGATGCCCGCCGCCGTGATTGCCATGATTGCCGTCGTCGCCTTGGCCGTCCTGGTCGCCCTCGTCATGATCACCCCATCCGTGGTCACCTCTGCCATGATGGTCGCGATGCTCGTGGTGATCGTGATGCTTGCCTTCGTCGTCATCGTGCTTATCCGGTTTGCCCGGTATGTCGGGCGTACTTGGCGGATTTGAAACATCCGGCGTGCTGGGCGTTTCGTGCGGTGTGGCAGGCGTCTCGGCACGTGGCGTCGCCTGGGGGCTGGGGGCGCTCGGCGTATCGTGCGGCGCCGGAGCAGGAGCAGGACTATTCGCCGGAGCGCTGCGCGGAGAGACCCCGTTGGGCCGATCTTTCATCGCCGTCGACATGCCGCATCCGCCGCCGCCGGCAAAACCCATTCGTCCCGAAAGCTGCTGATCCCCGGATAGAAACGGCAGAGCTCGCTGGTTGCCGAGGGTTTTGAGGATATCGCGGTTGACCCGGCGCGGATCGCTGACCTGGCCGTTGCGTTTTGCAACGATGCAGTCGCATTGCTGCTTCAACTGCTTGCAGCCGCCGGCACCGCAGAATTGCGCGGCGCCACTCAACAGAACGACCGCCGTGGTGCCATTGGCCCCGACATAGAAATCAAATACCGTCCCGCGCACGCCGATCGTTCCGGCCGGCGTGACGATCTGATAGGCGGAGTGGTTCGAATTTCCGCTCATCCAACGAAAAGTGCCCTTTGCCGCATTTACGGTAAGCTTTTTGACGGAGCCCGAGTCGTCGAAGACGAATTTATCGATGACAACAGAGGAGCCGGCTCCGACAGCCAGCTTCGTGCCATCTCGAAAGGTGAACTGCCCAAGACCCGAAAGGGAGGTACGAATTCGCTCGTCCCGATGTACGGGATCATCGACCGTAAGCGGACCGCCTTCGCCCGTAACTTCGGTTTTGATCAGCACTGCCTGACCGACCTTCTCGGCGGCTCTCGAAGACAATGGCGCGAGCAGCATGACGCTCAGCGCAATGGTTGCGGCGTGACGTAGATACGACATCCCACCCTCCAGCGTATCTATGTTTTACCATAGAATACCCGCGGATGTCGCATCATCCTTTCTGAGTATAAACGGCGTAGACTGATTTATTGTCCGGATTTTATCCAGACGAACCGGATGCATTCTGCCATTAGTAACATCACGGAAACTTCAATGCCGGTTGCATCTTCCATCTTGCTTGACAGCAAGCTTACCTCGGGACCACGCAGATATTTCGGCGAAGTTACCGCGCTCGAAAACTGACGGCAATGGAACAATTTCGGACGCGTTACGTTTGAGGCAAATGAAAACGCTGCACGTCATCGCCCGCACCGGTAAAATTCTTCAATTCAACTCCGCTCAAGTCCACATCTTGGAAAGTGGCAATGTCACGGGGCGTCCCGTCGTCGTTTTGCATGGATGTGGCAGTCTCGCCCAGGAAGTTCTTCTCCCTTTCGAGAACAGTGCGCACCCGCTGATTGCGGTCGACCGCCCTGGTTATGGCCATAGCACCCCCTTACCAGAGGGCCAGCGCGGAGGTTTCGGGCAATCGGTCTGGCTTGAGCGTCTCTTCGAGTTCCTCGACCTTAGAAACGTCATCATAGTGGCGCATTCGATAGGATGCGCACCTGCTCTCCATCTTGCCGCGCGAAGGCCGGACCTATTGAGCGGCCTGCTGCTGCTCTCTCCCTGCTGCCGGCCGGTACCGTTTAAGCCGCTCATCATGCTCAGAGCCGCCGCAGCTCCGATGATTGGCACTGTATTTTACCAGCAGGTGATCAGTCGCTGGCCCGGATACTTTGTCGAGCGCGGACTTCGAGCCTCGTCGTATCCGAACCCCGTCCCGGCCACGCTTGCAAATTTGCCCGCGCATCATCTGCTCAACCCAACTTCGATCCAGTCCATGGCGGACGAGCTTCGAGCATTCAATACCGATATGCAGGGTCTGACGACACTCCCCGCGGACCTGCCGATATCGGTCCTGTTCGGGCTCGCCGATAAGATTATCGATCCCTCCTGGCATCTGGAATGGATCCGGGGAAAGCATCCCGCTCCGACTATCAAGCTGCTGAATGATGTTGGCCACATGCCGCATCACATTGCGCCCGACTTCGCGCGGACAATGTTGAGCGACTTGGCCGGTATTGCAGACACAGGTTCTGGCATTGGGTCGCTCGACATCGTCTCAATCGGCAGGAAGCGCGCTCATGCCGGCTTCCGTCAGCAGCTCACGGCTGGTTGAACCTTGCTGCATCCGGCACATCTGCCCGATGAGCCGGCAGGTCTCGCCGTATTGGCGAATGCCCTTTCGTGGCTCCGGTCCCCCCAACGATGTGGGATTGCGACGGCCGCAAAGGATCATGGAAAATTCGGCTGCCGCCCAAGCCGGCGAAAGGCGAAAGCATAAGAGAAAATGGACAACATCAAACCTCCTCGTTCGACCCGCTTGATCTGGCGCCGACTGACCGCTAGGTTGCCGTCGCAATCAAACTGTATAGATACGGGGGACTGGCATGCCGACTGGTAAAGTTAAGTTTTTCAACAGCGACAAGGGCTTCGGCTTCATCGAGCCGGAATCGGGAGGAGCCGACGTGTTCGTGCATGTCTCCGCCTTGCAATATGGCGATGTGCTCAAAGAAGGGCAGTCCGTTTCCTATGATCTCGGTCAGGATCGAAAGACCGGCAAGTCGAAGGCGGAAAACGTCAGACCGCTCTGACGAAGACAGATACGGCTTCGCCGCAACGCATTGAGATCGTGTTGCGGCGATGCCGGCTGGCTATGTCAATCGGACGTGAATTGCGCGTGCGTGGCGTATGACCGAGCAGAAGCGTATGGAACGCTGCTGCCCTTCGGAAATCCCACGCGGATTTATGAGGTCATTGGCGATGATCTCCGAACGCATCGTGGCATTCTCACCATGTTCGAAATTGACGACAATTGCCGCAGTTTCCGAGCCTCCCTTATAGGCTTATATCCTGATCCATCTTGCGCGTTTGTTGGATGCTCGCTTTATGCGGCTCCCTCGCCGATTTCCATGTAGCGCGCCAATGCCAGGGCGGCATTCAGCATGTGCTCGCGCATGATCAAAGCCGCTTGCGTTGCATCGCCGCGCATCATTGCGCGCAAGATCGCCTCGTGTTCACGAAATGAAGCCGCCAATCGCTGCGGTTGACGCAGCTGAGTTCTGCGGAACGGCAGGAGCCTTGCGCGAAGCCGCATCAATTCATCGAACAGAAACTCATTGTGCGCGCTGCGATACAAAGCTTCGTGGAAGGACAAATTGAGCTTGTCATACTGTTCGAAGTCGTCCGCTTTCGCCGCGAGTTCGGAACGTTCGTGAATTTCAGCCAGAACCGCGCGTTCCATGCCCGTTATGCGATGAGTGGCCAGACGGACGCACATGCATTCCATCTCTGCAGTCACTTCGAACATCTCCATAAGCCGCGGCAATGTCAGCGGCAGGACGGTTGCTCCGCGTCGCGGGCGAATTTCAACTAGACCGATCGCCTCCAGCTGACGCAGAGCCTCCCTCACCGGGGTGCGCGAAGCACCAAAGCGGCTGCTCAGCGTTGCTTCGTCCAAACTCGTGCCAGGCCTTATGGCACCGGAGGAAATCTCATCCATCAGCACCAGTTTAATGCGCTGGCCGATCGATCCAGCTTCGTCAAATTCCGTCATTTCAAACCTTGCTTCCGATCTGGCGGCAACCATTCAATTTTACAGCATCCAATTCGATAGATAGCAATCGATATGAACCCCCGGGGCTGATTTGCCTGTTGGCGACGAGATCGTCGACGACGATTGGGTCAGTAAGCACAGGGAAATTGCCAACGGCGATCAACATCTCCCGCGCCGATTCGACCGGCATAATCAACTCCCGGCAATCCCTCGTACGGCAAAGTAAAGGATCGAAGGTGCAACAAGGCAGCCCAGCCCCGTATGAAACGTCGCCGTAAGTGCGCCATAAGGGACGAGACGACGATCGGTCGCCGCCAAGCCGCCCGATACGCCGCTGACGGTTCCCATCAGGCCGCCGAACACCATGGCGCTACGGGGATTGTCGAGACCGATCGCCTTGGCCACGATCGGTGTTCCGACCATGACAAGGACGGCCTTGAAAACACCGGTCGCGATGGACAGTGCGATCACAGCCGAGTTTGCGCCCAAAGCCGCGCCCGTCACAGGTCCTACGATGTAAGTTATGGCACCGGCGCCGATCGTGGTGATGGATATGGCATCCGTATAGCCGAAGGCAACGGCTAGCAAGGAGCCGACGATGAACGGGAGAACCGTGCCGAGGCCCAGGGCAAGCGCGCCGACCGCACCAGCCTTGCGCGCCTGGGCGACATCAACTTCAAAGGCCGTGGCGACGATGGCGAAATCGCGCAGCATGGCTCCGCCCATCAGGCCGATGCCACTAAGGATTGGAATATCCACCACCCCTTTTTCGCCTCCGGTCCACAGACCGGCAGCAAAGGCGGCGGCGAGCCCCAGGACGATTGCGATAGCCGAGCCGTGGATGCGGCCGAACAGGACATATTTCGAAATCGCGTTCGACAGCCACATGACCAAGCCGACGATCGCAAACGCGGTGAGCAGGCTGTTGGCGGTCAAGCCGTGTTTCAAGATCTCCATGAAAGCCTCCTCAAACCGCGTTGCCGGAGGCAGCAAGCTCGCCTCTGGCCTTCGCTTCGATTTCATCCATCGTTTCGCCTCTCTTGCCGACGCGGCTCATCAGTGCGACGGTCGCGAAGCAAACGAAAACAGTCAGGATCCCAGCAATCAGCACCAGCGGGCCGCTGCGTGCTGCCACCAGCACGTTCTGCTGAGCCGCCATGGCGACGACGATCGGAATGTAGAGAGCTCCCCAGAACTCGACGCCGAGTTTGAGCGGAAGCGTCAATAAGCCCCGCTTGCTCAGCCATAGCCGCGTGGCGATGAGCAGGATCATGGCAATGCCGACGCCGCCGACATTCGCCTTCACGCCAAGCGCCACTCCCAAGAGATCGCCGAGGACGCTCCCCAGGAGAGTGCAAATGGCAAGCATTGCGACACCGGAGATCATCATGGACGATCCTCCCCGCATGCGCGCCCGAAGAAATACAAGATCGACATTTGTTCTCCTCCCATGAATACAAAGATGCCTTGTAGCGCATTTAAAATACACATTATTGCGTTTCTGGCAATTGTATATATAGTGAACCCTCGAAAGCGCTCTCTTGCGCATACAAAGGGCAATTGAAATGCGAGATTGGAACACAAAGGGTCGCGACAGGCTGGCTCGTCTCGAAGCCGGCCAGCGTTTCTCCGCCGGCAAGCTTGTCGACCCGCAGCACCTCGTCGCTTTCCTGGAAGCGATCCTGAAGCCTGGCGATCGAGTTTGCCTTGAGGGCGACAACCAGAAGCAGGCCGACCTGCTGGCCAAGGCGCTATCCAAAGTCGATGTCGCCAGGATACACGACCTGCATATGGTGCAGTCGGGCGTGGTCCTGCCGGAGCATCTCGATATTTTCGAAAGCGGCGTCGCCCGGCGGCTCGATTTTTCCTATTCCGGCCCGCAGTCGGCCCGCATCGCGCGCATGATGTTCGGCGGCCAGATCGAACTGGGCGCCGTTCACACCTATCTGGAACTCTTCGCCCGTTACTTTATCGACCTGACGCCGCAAGTGGCGCTCATCGCGGCGGTCAGCGCGGACAAGGCGGGAAACCTCTACACCGGACCGAACACGGAAGACACGCCAACGGTCGTCGAGGCGACGAGTTTCGGCAAGGGACTGGTCGTCGCCCAGGTGGGCGAGATCGTCGATCGCGTGCCCCGCGTCGACATTCCCGCCGATCAGGTTCATTTCGTGGTGGACGCCAAGCGCCCCTTCTATGTGGAGCCGCTGTTCACGCGCGACCCCGCGGCCATTACCGAAACGCAAATCCTGACGGCAATGCTGGCTATCAAGGGACTGTACGTACCCTACGGTGTGCGGCGCCTGAACAATGGTATCGGCTTCAATACAGCAGCCATCGAACTGCTGCTGCCGACCTACGGCGAACGACTGGGATTGAAGGGCAAGGTCTGCACGCATTGGGCGCTGAACCCTCATCCCACCCTGATCCCCGCCATCGAAGCCGGATGGGTGGAGCAAATCCATTGCTTCGGGTCCGAAGTGGGCATGGAAAACTATATGCAGGCCCGCCCCGACATTTTTTTCACCGGGCCTGACGGCTCGCTGCGCTCCAATCGCGCCTTTTGCCAGACCGCGGGACTTTATGCCTGCGACATGTTCATCGGCTCGACCTTGCAGATCGACCTTTCCGGCAACAGTTCGACCGTGACCGGCAGCAGGGTTGCCGGTTTCGGCGGCGCCCCCAATATGGGATCGGACGCGCGAGGCCGGCGCCATCCGAGCGAACCCTGGCTGCGTGCCGGCAGGGAAGCCGATCCCACCGGAGCCCCTGCCCTGCGCCGCGGACGCAAACTGGTCGTCCAGATCGGCGAAACCTTTGGCGATGGCATGGTGCCGATGTTCGTCGAGCGCCTGGCCGCCTTGGATCTCGCCGACAAGCTGCAGCTCGATCTGGCTCCTGTCATGATTTACGGTGATGACGTGACCCATATCGTGACGGAAGAGGGGATCGCCAACCTGCTGCTGTGCCGTGACATGCACGAGCGGGAGCAGGCGATCCGGGGGGTCGCCGGCTACACCGAGGTCGGTCGCGCCCGGGACCGCAAGATGGTGGAGCATCTACGTCAGCGCAAAGTCATCCAGCGTCCCGAAGACCTTGGAATAGATCCATTGGATGCCGATCGCAGCCTGCTGGCTGCGCATTCCATCAAGGATCTGATGCTTGCCTCCGGCGGCTTGTACAGGCCGCCTTCCCGGTTCCGCAATTGGTAAGGCCGACGCCATGGAAAATCTACTCTATGAACTGAAATCGACGCAGACCGGCGGAACCCGCGCCGTCGCTCTGGTGGGCGTCGTCGCTTCGGGTAACCTCGAAATATTGCTTGAACGGCGGGAGGCGCCCGACCGTTGCGTCATCGAGATTGCAACGCCAGCCCATGGTTTCAGCGAGCTGTGGGCGGCGGTTACCGAGGATTTTGCGGCGCGCTCCGCCGCCGGCGGTCTGCGCATCACGATCAATGACGGCGGCGCACGGCCGGATATGGTGGCGCTGCGCCTGGCCCAGGGCGTGCGGCTGATGGAGAAGCCAGAATGAACAGTTCTCACACGCTGCGCCGAAGCTGGTATGAAGAGTCGGCCCGCGGCCGGTTGCTGCATCTGCTCGACGCTGACAGCTTCACCGAATTCCTCGGCCCGGAGCGGCGGGAGACGAGCCCTCATCTTGCGCTTTTCGATCTGCCTCGGCAGTTCGACGATGGGATCATCGTCGGCTCCGGCAGCATCGACGGCCGCCCGCTATTGGTGGCTGCCCAGGAGGGGCGCTTCATGGGCGGCGCCATCGGCGAGGTGCACGGCGCCAAGCTGACAGGCCTGCTGCATGCCGCAGCTAAGATGCAGCGGGATATCGTCATTCTCTTCGATACGGGCGGCGTGCGCCTGCAGGAGGCCAATGCCGGTGAGCTGGCGATCTCAGAGATCATCCGCGCCGTGCTGGAGGCGCGATCCGAGGGCGTGCGCGTCATCGGCCTTCTTGGCGGCCGGGCGGGCTGCTATGGCGGCGGCAGCCTGATTGCCGGCTGCTGTTCGACGCTCGTCATCTCCGAGCAGGGGCGCCTGTCCGTGTCCGGGCCAGAGGTTATCGAGACGAACAAAGGCGTCGAAGAATTCGACTCCCGCGACCGGGCACTGGTCTGGCGAACCATGGGCGGCAAGCATCGCTACCTGATTGGCGGGACTGATGTCTTCGTCGAAGACGATATCGCCGCTTTCCGAACCGGCGCGATTGCCGCGCTGCAACGGCCGGCCACTTTGGACCAGTCGGTGCTGGAAGCGGAACAGACGCGGCTCGAACATCGCTTGCGCCATTTTGGCGATGCGCATGATGCTACCGAAATATGGGCGCGACTGCGCATCGAGGACCCCGGGCAAATACCGGAGCGGGACATCGAGACTTTCCTCGCCACAGCCAATATCCATCGGGAGAACGCCGATGCAGCTCGCTGATATCCTATCCTCCCTCTTTCCCGCCGGCCATGAGATAACCCAAGCGGACGGGCTTGTTACCGGCTGGGGCCGGTTGGACCAGCAAAACCGGATCGATGTGATCGGCATTGCCGACAAGACCTATCCCGGCATCGATGAGGCGGTGGCGCTGGCCGCGCATATCCTTTCGGTCGCGCGGCGCCCGGATAGCTCTCCCCTGTTGTTCCTGGTCGACTCCGGGAGCCAAAGGATGAGCCGGCGTGACGAACTCCTCGGTCTCAGCGAGGCGTTGGCGCATCTAGCGAAAGCCCTATGGCAAGCGGAGCGTGCGGGGCACCGGACGGTCGGCCTTCTCTATGGGGGTAGCGCCGCCGGTGCCTTCATTGCCACCGCACTGGCATGCGGGTCGCTGGTAGCCCTGCCCACCGCCTGGCCCGAAGTCATGGACCTGCCATCCATGGCCCGAGTGACCAAGCTGCCGCTCGCGACGCTGAAGGAAAAGGCCGGGACAACGCCCGTCTTCGCGCCCGGCCTCGATAATCTTCTTGCCACCGGCGCCATAGCGGAAGTTTGGGACCCAGTTGCCTCTTTGAACACTCAACTCGTAGCACTACTTGCCAAGCCTGTATCGAGTGATCTGCGTGCAAGATTGGGAGCCGATCGGGGCGGCCGGCCGAAGGCTGCCACGATTGCGGCCGAAGTAGAACGGCTGGCTTTGCTCCATGGTTGATGTCGCTGCCCTCCGCCGCCACGATCTCGCCTATGTGTGTTCGGAAGCATGGCCGGGTCTGCTGCACAGCCAAATCGAAGCGCAAATAGAACCCGATCTGCTGGCATGGGCGGCATTGGGGCGACCGGCAATTTTTCGCCGTCGGACCTGCAGCGATCCAAAAGACACCCTACCGTTGGGGCTGCCCCTTCCGCCGGACATGGGACGCAAACGGCTTGCTCTCGCCTGCCCGCCAGCCGCCGTAATACGGGCGGCGCCTCCTCCCCTGCTGAGGGATGTACTGTTTGCGGCACCGGCACGATGGCGTCCGACCATTGGCGCGCTTTTGGAGGCAGATGCCTCCTGTCGTTGTTTCGGAAGTCTGGCTTGGCAATACCTGACCGGCCTTTCCTATCTGACCGGCACGTCCGACCTTGATCTTTTGGTCGCTTGTCGCTCGAGCATGGATGCGACGCGGATGACGGCTTTACTGAACGATATCGCCGTACACGCGCCGATGCGGATCGACGCAGAATTGATCACGCCCTCAGGCACTGCCGTGCAGTGGCGGGAATGGCTGTCGGGAAATCCGGAAATCTTGATCAAATCCCATACCGGATCGGCCTTGATTGCGCGGGAGGCGCTGTTCGCATGACGTTTCCGTTGCTGGCCGAACCACGCTCCCTCGCCATCAGGCATCGCAATCCCGCGCTGATCGGGCAGCATGCCGCACGAGCGCTCATTCTGGAGGTGGAAACCTGGCCCAAGCCCGGCTTGGTCAGCCACATCGACAACGGCGCTCACGCCGACATGGATGCCGATCTCCTGCGCCTCAGTGCCCGGACGCTGGAGCCGTTCTTCATCGCGCTTGCCGAGGCAGGCGCCATGGACGCCGGCATGGATCGCCTGCGCCAAATCGGCATGGAAGCGGAAAAAGCAATGCGGGATGCGACTGGCGGGGTGAACACCCATCGCGGCGCCATCTTCGGCATGGGCCTTTTGGCGGCGGCGGCCGGCCTGGCGGCGGCGTGCGATTGGCGGGTACCGCTCGGCACCCTTGTCGCATGGCGTTGGGGACGTGACATCATCAACACGGCGCCGGAGCATGACAGTCACGGCAGCGTGGTGGCGCGACGCTATAGTGTCGGAGGCGCTCGGGCCGAGGCTGCCGCCGGCATGCCGTCCGTCTACGATATCGCCCGCCCAGCGCTTGACGAAGGGCGGCGCCTGGCCATGGGTGACGAGGAAGCCGCAAGGGTCCATGCCTGCATGGCGCTGATCGCGGTGGTCGACGACAGCAATCTGCTTTATCGTGCCGGCCCCGAAGGGTTGAACTTCGCGCGTGACAAGGCCCGCGCCTTCCTGGTGGACGGTGGGGTCGGACGGGCGAATTGGCGGTGGGATGCCAAAGCCATTCACGAGGCATTCGTCGCGCGTAACCTCAGCCCAGGCGGTTGCGCCGATCTGCTTGCCATGGCGCTGTTTACAGAGGTGATGGAATTGTGACCCTCGCGCTGCTCTGTTCGGGCCAAGGTCATCAGAATCGGGAGATGTTCGGGCTCCTGGCGGCCGAACCCGCTGCGCATCCCGTTTTCGAGGCCGCGACTGCCGTGCTTGGGACCCACCCGACGGACTTCTGCCGGACTGCATCCGAAACCGCCTTGCATGCGAACCGCGAGGGCCAGATCCTGTGCGTGACGCGTGCGCTTGCCATTGCCCGCGCCCTTTTCCCGGTGGGCGCGCCCAGCGAGACGATGGTGGCCGGCTACAGCGTCGGGGAAATGGCAGCTTGGGGGGTGGCCGGCGTCTGGTCGCCCATGGATACTCTGAGGCTGGTCGATCAACGGGCACGGGCAATGGACGCCGTGGGCGGGCCGGATGACGGGCTCGGCTATGTGCGCGGTTTGCCACGGGCGACCGTGGAACAGCTCGCCGGCCGGTTCGGTTGCGCAATTGCCATTGTGAACCCGGATCTTCTGTTCATCGTCGGCGGTGATAGACGATCGATCGATGCGCTCTGCACGGCTGCGTTGGAAGAAGGTGCGGCGCGTGCCGCCCCGATGATGGTGCACGTCGCCTCCCATACGCCGCGGCTGGCGGGTGCGGTGGCGCCGTTTGACAATGCCCTCGCCTCGGCGGTCATGAGCCGCCCGACCCTGCGTCTCATGACCGCCAGTGGCGCCACTCTCGTTGCCGATCCGCATCGCGCTCGGAAGGGTCTGGCGCGGCAAGTGGCCGAGAGGATCGATTGGGCAGACGTGATCGAGGCCTTGGGCGAACGTGGCATGACCGCGATCCTCGAACTCGGGCCTGGCCGTGCGCTGGCGGAAATGGCGGCCGCCGCCCTGCCTTCAGTCAAGGTACGCGCAGTCGATGATTTCCACAGCCTCGCGGGCGTCAAGGTCTGGCTGGCTGCCCTCTGAAATCACAGTCTTATCACAGCCGGCGGTACGAGTTTCATCGGTCCCGGATGGCCACGCGCGGCACTTGGTTGCCGATCCCAGGCTTCAAGAGGATTTTCCGTGCCTTCAACGAGTGAGCGCGTTCGCGAACCAGTTTGCCGCATGCTCGGCCGCAGGCTTGCGGCGTGTTCTGACTGGGAGCAGAACGTGATACCGGTCCTCGGTGGGCATCTCGGCCATTTCCAAGGCGACGAGCGTGCCGTCGTCCAGAAAGGTCTGGACGAGAAGACGCCAGCCCAGCGCGATCCCCTGCCCGGCGCGCGCGGCCGCGATCGCCTCGGTATAGTGGTTGAAGCGAAGATGCGGCTTTATCCGCAAGGCACGACCCATCTTCTCAGCCCATTGTGGCCAGGACAGCCATGATCTGTCATGCACGTCTGTCTCGATGAATTCGTCGGTTTCGCTGAGATCGCCGGACAGACGCCGCCGGAAATAGTCGGGCGAACATACGGGCACGACAAAGTCCTCCTGGGAGGCAACAACCGTCGCATCGGCGAACGGCGGTCTTCCATAGCGAATGGCGATGTCGATACCGCCTGCGTCGAGATCGATCCTGGCATCCTGCGAGACGACCCTGATCTGCACGCCCGAATTCTCGCGCCGGAACTCCGCCAGGCGGGGAAGAAGCCAGAACGAGGAGAAGGCGACCGTCGCGCCGATCGTCACGACGTCCTGCTGCGAAGATCTGACCGCGTCGACGGTGTCCGCGATATTCGCGAAGCTCTGAGCAAGCGTCGTTCCCAGGGTGAGGCATTCCGCGGTCGGTTCGATGGTGCGGTGTCTGCGCACGAACATCGGCAATCCCAGTTCTTCCTCCAATGCCGCGATCTGGCGGCTGACTGCTGCCTGCGTGACGCCCAGCTCGATTGCGGCTGCGGTGAAGCTTCGGTGCCGCAGAACGGCTTCAAGCGTCATCAATGCCGTCAGGGATGGGATACGACGCCGAAAGTTCATCAAGCATCCTTCGCATTACATAAAGTTATGGATCGCTGAAAATTAATGCCGTTGAAGCCTATGAGATGCAAGAGCAAACTGCCTCTCATCGAACCATGAGAGGTTATCATGCTAAACAGGCTTCCCTCTGACATCTCAGCACTTCTTGAAGCCCGCGCCGATGGTCATTCCCTGCCGGCCGGCCTTTACACGCGCGAGGACGTCTTCGAGGCCGACATCGATGTCTTCTTCCATAAGCACTGGATCTGCGTCGGCCTTGACTGCGACGTTCCGGAGCCGGGCGATGCGACCGTCGCCGACATCGGCAAGACCAGCCTGATCCTCCTTCGCGACGACGACGGCGAGCTCCGCGTGCTTCACAACGTCTGTCGCCACCGCGGGTCGCGCCTGCTCGACGCCGGAAAGACCATCGTCTCGAAACTCGTCTGTCCCTATCATACCTGGACCTACGAGCTGACAGGCGAACTGGCCTACGCGCCCCACATGGGCAAGGACTTCGACAAGCAGTGTCACAGCCTGAAACCGGTGAATTTCAAGTCGATCGCCGGCCTCATCTATGTCTGCCTTTCCGACAATCCTCCGGAGGACATTGCAAACCTCGAGCAGACCATGATCGAGCGCCTCGCGCCATATGACATACGCAACGCCAAGGTGGCGCATCAGACCGATGTCATCGAGGACGGCAACTGGAAGCTCACGATGGAGAACAATCGCGAGTGCTATCACTGTTCCGCCAACCATCCGGAGCTCTGTGTTTCTTTCGTCGATCTCGACTTCGGTTTCGACCCGGAGACGCTGAACCCGGAGGATCGCGAACAGGCAGCGGAGCACTTTCGGCTCTACGACGAGCGCACGAAGGCCTGGGAAGCCGATGGCTTTCCGTCAGCCGCGGTCGAGCAGCTCGTCGACTGCGCGACGAACTTCCGGACCCAGCGCCTGATCATCGCCGGTGCCGGCGAATCCCAGACGCATGATGCGACGGCGGCATCGTCGAAGCTCCTCGGTCAAATGACCCGCAAGGACCTCGGCGATACGCATCTTTGGGGTCACAACAGCTGGAACCACTTCATGGGCGACCATGCCGTCGTCGCGATCGTCATTCCGCTCTCGGCAGGAAAAACGCTGGTCAGAACCAAGTGGCTCGTCCACAAGGACGCCGTCGAAGGCAAGGACTACGATTTCGACAAGCTGACCGACGTCTGGATCGCAACGACCGACCAGGACGCGGATCTCGTCGCCCGCTCGCACGCCGGTGCACTCGACCCGGCCTATCAGCCAGGTCCCTATTCCCGGTTCTCGGAAACCAACCTGGACAAGTTCGCGGCCTGGTACATCGATCGGATGCGCGCTCATGGGTATTGAGTTCACACAGATGCAGCGGGCTCACGCCGACATTTGGGATCCGGAACGGGACGAGACCCTCGTTTGTGTCGACGTGCATCAGGAAACGCATGACGTGAGGAGCTTCACGTTTGCATCTCCCGAAGGCAAGCGTTTCAACTTCGATGCCGGACAGTATTTCCTGTTCGATTTCCCCACAGGCTCGGACGGCGAGGCTCGCTGTTACAGCATCTCGTCGTCGCCCTATCGCGGTAATGCGTTCACCGTAACGGTCAAGCGCGTGCCGGGTGGTAAGGTCTCGAACTGGCTGCATGACAACATGGTTCCCGGCATGACGGTCAAGGGTCAGGGGCCGCTCGGGCACTTCATCCGCCCGAAAGTGGCGGGAACGAAGCTCCTGCTGCTTTCAGGCGGTTCGGGCATCACCCCCGTCATGTCGATCACCCGTGACCTGGCGGATAGCTGCGAGCCGGCGGACATCGTGTTCCTTCATGCAGCCCGTACGCCACTCGACCTCATCTTCCGCAGCGAACTGTCCTGTCTTGCAGCCCGCATGAAAGGCCTGCGACTGCAGTTCCTGCCGGAAACGGTCATTGGCGAGCGCGCCTGGCCGGGTTTAACGGGTCGAATCTCGTCCGAGTTCCTGAAGCTTGCCGTTCCTGACATCGCCGAGCGGATCGTCATGTGTTGCGGTCCGGCGCCGTTCATGGCGGCGGCCCGCTCGATCACAGCAGCGCTTGGCGTCCCTGCGTCCCATTACATCGAAGAGAGCTTCGATGCAGCTGTCATCGACGAGCCGGGCCTCGATGTCGAGGCACAGCCGGCAGGGAAGATCTACCGGGTCGAGTTCTCGAAGCAGAAGCGGACGCTCGAAGTCTCCGTCGATCAGACCGTGCTGGCAGCGGCGAAGAAGGGCAGCATCCGGCTCCCATCATCCTGCTCCAACGGCATGTGCGGAACCTGCAAGTCCAAGCTCGTCTCGGGTTCGGTGGAGATGAACCATAATGGTGGCATCAGGCAGCGAGAAATCGACGCCGGTATGTTCCTGCCCTGCTGTTCGAAACCTCTGAGCGATCTGGTCATCGATCGCTGACCAGCAAGTACCAAACCGACGGGACCGCCGAGAATCAATCGAATGTCGCGCAGCGAAGAGAATTCGGCGCCGTCCGCTTACTCGCCCCAATATCGTGCTAATCACCTGGCCGTCCGGGGAGATCCCCTATGGTGTCGATCCAGGGCAGCCGAGACGAGCACCAGCTCTGCGATCGGGGCCGAAGCTTTTGTCGCTGGTTTATCGTCCCTAGACGAATGCCCACCTCGTCAGCATCTTCAAGCTCCCCGGTCGTGTAGATCGGCGACCCGCAATTCGGGCAGAAGTACTGCAACCGGCGGCGGCCGTTATCGCCGAATTTTGCGTAGAGTTTCGGCTCTCCTCCTGTGATCTCAAATGCCTTGCGTAGCGCGCTCACGGTGACCCTATAAGCCGTCCCCGTCAGCCGCTGGCAGTCTGTGCAGTGGCAGATCGACACCTGCTCGGGGTCGATATCCGCCTTGTATGAAACAAACCCACAATGACATCTTCCGTCTATGTGCATCTGCCCCACCCCATTTTCTCGCTACATACAGCCCATGGAACTAGGGCAGCGTCAGAGCGGTTTCCACCGAAATGGCGCCGGCTTCGACTTTTTACGCAGGCAGGGCGCCGCTCTCTTCGCAACCCAGGTCGCGACGTAAAGGCTCGTCCTTCTGGAAGATCGGCCGAGACGTCAAAGATCCTTCGCGATCCTAAGGCCGTCGTAGATCGCGGCGTGCGTGTTTCGCGCGGCGACCGCGTCGCCGATCCGGAAGAGCTGGAACTGGCCTTCCTCATTGCGGACGACGGATTGCGGCTCACCTGCAAGAAGCTGGTCGTACGAGGTCTCGCCCAGGTTTCGGGAGTGCGGCTTGAGTTCGAAATACAGTTCGTCGAGCGGGATCGTGCCATGATTGACCACGATCTGGTCAACAACCCTTTCCTTGGCGACGCCGCCATAATCGCTCCCGACCTTCGCGATGATCTGGTTGCCGCTCTTTTCCGCCGCTTCCAGCCGGAACGTCACCGTGAACGTGACATCCAATGTCTGTAGCGAGCGCATGTAAGGAACAAGGTTCATCGCCATGACCTCCGGAGCGAAGGACCGGTCCGGCGTCATGATCTCGACCTTTGCACCCGCTTTCGCGAGGAATTCGGCTGCCTGCAGACCGGCATGATCGCCGGCGTCGTCGAATACGAGTACGTTGGTGCCCGGCTTTACATCGCCTGAGATGATATCCCAGGACGAAACCACGAGTTCGTTGCCCTTCGACAGCACATCGGTATGCGGCAAACCGCCGGTCGCGATGATGACGACATCGGGTTTTTCGGCGGTAATAGCCTCGGCTTCCGCCCAGGTATTGAAATGGAAGATGACGCCAAGCTTCTCGCATTGGCTCATCCGCCAGTCGATGATGCTGATCATCTCGCGGCGGCGCTCGCTCTGCGCCGTCAGACGGATCTGGCCGCCGGCATTATTCGCGGCCTCGAAGACAACGACGTCGTGACCGCGCTCGGCGGACACGCGCGCCGCCTCGAGCCCCGCCGGTCCCGCGCCCACGATGACGACCTTCTTGCGGACTTCGGCCTTCTGCACGATGTGCGGCATCGTCTGCTCGCGCCCGGTCGCGGCGTTGTGAATACAGAAGGCAAGGCCGCCCTGATAGATGCGGTCGAGGCAGTAGTTGGCGCCGACGCAGGGGCGGATATCGTCCTCGCGCTTCTCGATGATCTTGCGGACGATATGCGGGTCCGTCATGTGGGCGCGCGTCATACCGACCATGTCGACCTTGCCTGCCGCGATGGCGTGGCGGGCGGTCGCCACGTCCGGGATCTTGGCTGCGTGGAACGTCGGAAAGTTCGTCGCGGCCCGGATATCGCCGGCAAAGTCGAGATGCGGAGAGTTCGCCATGCCCTGGATGGGAATGACATCGGTGAGACCAGGATCGGTGTCGATATGGCCGCGGATGACGTTGAGATAGTCGATCAGACCGCTGTCGCGCAGCCGTTTCGAAATCTCTATACCCTCCTCTTTGCCGGTACCGCCGGGAAGACGTTCGTCCGCGGTGTATCGAACGCCGAGAATAAAATCGTCTCCAACCCGCGTCCGTATCGCCTTGAAGACGTCAAGACAGAAGCGCAGGCGGTTCTCAAGCGAGCCGCCATACGGCCCATCGAGTTCGTTGGTCAGCGGCGAGACGAACTGGTCGATCAGATGTCCGTAGGCCTCCAGTTCGATACCGTCCATACCGCCGGCCTTCATGCGCTCGGCGGCGTCGGCAAAGTCTTTGATGATGCGCTCGATATCCCAGTCTTCGATCTTCTTTGGAAACGCCCTGTGCGCGGCTTCGCGGTGGTGGGAAGGCGACACGATGGGCAGCCAATCACCCTTGTCCCAGCGCGTGCGGCGACCGAGATGCGTCAGCTGGATCATGATGGCGGAACCGTGTTCGTGAACCGCGTCGGTCATCTCGCGGATCCACGGAACGATCTCGTCCTTATAGGCGAGCAGGTTGTTGAAAACCGGAGGACTGTCCCGCGAGACGGCAGCCGACCCGGCCGTCATCGTCAGCGCAACACCGCCCTTGGCCCGTTCCACCGTATAGGCGCGATAGCGCTCCTTCGGCATGCCATCTTCGGGATACGCCGGTTCGTGAGACGTCACGATGATGCGGTTGCGCAGCGTCAGGTGCTTTAGTTTAAAGGGCTGAAGAAGAGGATCGCTCGACATGCCTCGTGCTCCGGATTGGAAACATCGCATGACGCTAAATGGAAATGTACACATATGTCAATCTAGAAAACATATACGTCTTCTGTTTAGACACTAATGTACATTTTACTTGTTGAGACCGTCGCAATTTGATAGGAAATGGCTCATGGACCAGGGTGGAAACGACAACGGATGGCGGGGGTCTCAGGAAGGTTGGCTGGAAGCAGCCTACTCCTCCCTGATCGATTCCGGAGTGGAGTCCGTAAAGATCCAGCCGCTGGCGAAGAAACTCAAGCTCTCGCGCACGAGCTTCTATTGGTTTTTCAAGGATCGCGAAGAACTTCTAGGCGCCTTGGTCAGCAAGTGGCGGGACAAGAATACCGGGAATTTGGTCAAGCAGTCCGAGGCATATGCGGAATCGCTCGTAGAGGCGATGTTCAATGTCTTCGACTGCTGGCTCAACAAGGACTTGTTCGATTCTCAGTTCGAGTTCGCCGTGCGCAGCTGGGCCTTGCAGTCGACGGACATTCTCGAAGAGGTTCGCCGCGCTGACCAGACACGCATGGAAGCGCTGTCGCGAATGTTCACCCGCTTCGGCTATGACGCCGTTTCCGCCGACGTCCGCGCGCGGACGACCTACCTCGTCCAGATCGGCTACATCTCGATGCAGTCCAGGGAAGACATTACCGTGCGCATGAAGCGAATTCCGGAATATATCGCGATCTATACCGGACAGAATCCGCAGCAGCGGGAGCTTGACCGCTTCTTTTCGCGTCATGGCTACAAGCCAAGCTAGGAACGACAAGAGGAGCGGATGATTTCTCAGCTGGTCGCGAGTAATTTTTCATTGCTATGAGGTTTCTCGAAACAATCGAGCTCATGAAGAGGAATCGGCTTGGAGAACAGATAGCCTTGGAGGTCGGTGCAGCCCAAGGCCGCCAAGAAGTCGCGCTGATATTCTGTTTCGACCCCTTCCGCCGTTGTCGAAATACCGAGACTGTTGCTCAGCGAGATAATGGCACCGACAATGGCTGCCCCATTGGCTTTTGTGCCGAGGAGCGAGACGAACGAGCGATCGATTTTGATCCGATCGATGTCAAAGCGCGTCAAATGGCTGAGACAGGAATAGCCGGTTCCGAAGTCATCGAGGGAAATTTGAACGCCTTGGCTGCGAAGGGATTTCAGCACCGCATAGATATCCGCGTAATCCTCGATGAGTGAGGTCTCGGTGAGCTCGAGCTCAAGCCGGGATGGGGATAGCCCGGTCTCCTGAAGAACAGCGCTTACTTCTTCGACAAAATTGGGTCTCCTTAGCTGAGAAGGAGACACGTTGACGGCAACAAACGTGTTTTCGGGCCAGCTGCAGGCGGCTTTGCAGGCCTCGCGCAATACCCAGAATCCAAGTGCGTCGATAAGGCCGCCTTCTTCCGCCGCAGGGATGAAACTGGCCGGCGTCAGCAGCCCACGCTGGCTGTGGCTCCACCGCACGAGGGCCTCGGCGCCCGACACGGAGTATCCCTTGCCCGCCCGGTACACCGGTTGGTAATAAACTTCCAGCGACCCGAAGTCCGGTCGGTCGGAAAACAGCTCGCCCGGTTCACTGCCGCCAGATGAGACGCGGAGTTTGGCCAAAACCTCACGCAATTCGTTTTTAAGAATGTCGCGCGCATTTCTGCCTCCGTCCATGGAGGGCGAATAAACCAGCCATCGTCCCCTGCCGCTTACCTTTGCTTCGTACAGCGCGGCATCGGCATAACGCATGATATCATCCGCATTGCGTCCGGCATCGGGCACGATCGCCACGCCGATCGAGCAGCCAACCCGGGCAACGGCCTCGCCCTTCAACAGGGGGAACGGCTTACTAAGCTCCGCAACGATCGCTTCGCAAATTCGCGGCAGCGTTTGATCGTGATCTTTGATGTCACGCAGAAGCAGGGCGAATTCATCCCCTCCGAGCCGGGCGAGAGTATCTCGTGAACGAAGGAGCGAACGGATCCGACCCGCAGCCATCCTGATGAGTTCGTCGCCGGCGGCGTGACCGAATGTGTCGTTCACGGTTTTGAACCGGTCGAGGTCAAGAAGTGCGATTGCCGATCGCTCGGAAGAGTTTTCCAATTCAGCCAGGCACTCGTCGAACCTGATCGCAAACATGGCGCGATTGGGGAGATCCGTCAGCACATCGTGGAGGGCAAGTTGCCTTGCGTGGAACTCGCTTTTCTTCAATTCACCTAGGCTGCTTCGCAGGCGGAGAAGCAGGATCGTGAAAAGAAGCGCCATCATCAAGGCAGCAATCGAAAGTGCAGGCATCAGCCTGCCGATCACCCTTGATCCCGGAAGGTCGGGTCGCCAGACGATAAAGCCGATCGGCTCGCCGTTTGTCGTATCGTCAATCTGAAATGCAACTTCGTCACCGTCTGCGTCGGCGGTTCGTGCAAAGCGCGCGCCATTCAGTCCTTGTTCCCGGCTCAATTCGTCCAGGGCAGCTCCATCGAGGAACCGCACGACGATCAGGAATTGCCACAACGACTGCCCTTGTCTCTCGTGTGGTTCCTTGACGGCCGCGATGCCGACGATCGTCGGTCGACCTTCCAGGCGCAACAAACTGGCCAACCCGCGATGAACGGGCACCGTGCTTCCGGCGGGATTGCCCGGTGATCCCGGTAGGTGTGCGGTGAACGTCGTGTCTTGGCGTAGGGCAGCGCCAGCTTCTCGAAGCAGCGGCAAAAGAAGAGGTTTCATCCACCGATAGCGTTTTTCCGTTTCGCCATCCGCCATCATGACCAGCTCGCCATGCTCGTCCACGACGAAAGCCTGGTCGTAGCCGAAGACGGATGTCGCAGTCTGGCTGACCGCACTTCCCGCTGCCGTCGTCAAAACAGTATTGAAGGCAGGTGAAGCCGACGAGGAGCCGGAGGCCGGGTAAGCGCGGTTTGCGGCAATATAACCATTCCCGACTTGCCCGATGACGCGTGCTACCTGATCGACCTGTTCTCGCAGGCGCGCATTGACGAGCAGCCGTTGTCGATCAAGAGCAGCGGCATCGCTTTCAGTTCCCGCCCACAGCGCCGAAAGCACGACAAGTCCAATCGCTCCCAGGCCACTGGCAGCGATCAGAAACAGAATTCTCCCAGAAGCTATCCAGGACTGTTGAAACGACTTCGGGTTGGAGGAACGGATAATGTGCAAGCGCAGATCCCCGAACACCACTAGACTAGGGCGTCATCATCAAATCAAAACTACGGCTGGATCAGTTCTAACAAAGAAGCGTTCACGTAGAATTAAAAGCAACTACGTACTATGTGCGCGATCAACCACTTATTGAGGATCCTCTACTATGTCGCGCCCATCGGTTCAGACTATATTGCGTAGAACGTTAGTAGCAGGCGGCATAGGTCTCCTTTTGACCGCAACACTGCCTTTTCAAGTGGCTGCACAAGAGCGCACGCCGATGCGAATTGCCGTCGAAGGCGCGTTTCCACCTTTTAATTACCTCGATGCAAATAATAAGCTTCAAGGCTTCGACATCGATATTGCCAACGCCGTCTGCGAGATTGGTAAGTTCGAATGCCAATTTATCATCGAGAAGTGGGATGACATGATTCCCGATCTTGTTGCCGGGAAATACGACGCGATCATCTCATCCATGTCGATGAGCGCCGAGCGGCGCCAAAAGGTTGCCTTCACCGAAAGATACTACAACAGCCCGACGGTGTTCATCGTGCGAAAAGATTCGCCGATCAAAGAGGTGAGCCCCGCCGCCCTTGGTGACAAGAACCTTGGGGTAACATCGTCAACCGCCCAGGAATCCTTTGCCAACCATCTCTATCCGCAAACGCGCAAGACGGTCTTTCGGTCTTCACCCGAATTGTACAAAGGACTGGCGGATGGAAGTGTCGACGTTATCTTGGAAGATAAACTTGCCATCTACGACTGGATTGCGAACACAAAGGCGGGAAGCTGCTGCGAGTTCAGGGGACCTGATCTGGTTGACGTCACATTCTTTGGTGACGGTTCTGGAATCGCGGTGCGGTTGGATGATCGTGAGCGGCTGGCACGCTTGAACGCGGCGCTGAAGTCCATCAAGGCTGATGGAACCTATGACATGATCAACGCCAAATATTTTCCCTTCAGCATTCAGTAGCATCGCCAGTGAATTGCGCTGTTGGCCTCGAACACCGTCGAGGGCGGTGCCTCACGTGCGCGGTTTATGCCGCCTGATTCACCGCGTTAATTAATAAATTTCCGCGTGCCATTTTTATTGTGACACGAAGGCGGAAAGAATTTGCCCGGAATTTGCGTCCCCAGTTGTACTTCTTTCCATGGAGACGCATAACGATCACTAGAGCAATTCCAGGAAAAGTGCGCAGCGGTTTTCCGTCCGGAATTGCGAGACAAAAAAGGAGCGGTTCAGAGGTTCCGTGAAAGGCCGACCCGCTCTGCTAGATCGAGATGATTGAAAAATGATCGGCTTTTGATGGAAAAATTGACGCACAAGACGATGGAGGACTTCGCGAAGTCCTGCGGCGTCTCCCGGCCGACCCTTTCCAAGTACTTTGACGATCCGACCAGTGTGAAACCGACGACACGGGCGCTGATCGAGGCGGCACTTCGCTCGTCGGATTACCAGCCGAATCTTTATGCGCGGAACCTCAATCGCAAAAGGACACGCAATATCGGCATCCTGGTTCCTGCCCTCACCGACCCCTTTTATGCCGAAATGGTCAATCGTCTGGAATTGCGGCTGCGCAACGAGGGCTATTGGCCGATCGTGTTCTCGTCGCATGGATTGCCGGAACTGGAAGCCGAAGCAGTCAACACAATGTTGTCGTTGAAGGTTGCCGGGGCGCTTGTCGCACCATTGGGGCAGAAATCCGATCCGCGTACCTTTGAAAAGCTCGCGCAGAACCTGCCTATCGTTTACTTCGATACTTATATCGAAGGGAACACGCCGTTCATCGGCAACAACAATTACCAGAGCGTGGCAACGATCGTGGAATATCTCTGCCGATCCGGAGAAACGCCTGCCTATTTCGACATTCCGCATGTCAATCATAACTCACCGGAGAGGCTGGCAAGCTATATCGCCACGATGGAAGCCGCAGGCTACGAGCCAATGGTGATCGAGACCAACGCCGCCTACACATGGGAGTTCGAACGCATCGGATATGAGCAGATGGACAGCCTGCTCCAGGCAAAGGCTCTTCCCCGCAAAACCATCCTGTGCGCAAATGATCGTCTCGCCTTCGGGGTTATGTCGGCAGCCTTCGCGCATCGGCTGAGAGTTGGGCGAAAAAAGGGAGACGATCTGCGTGTCGCTGCCCATGACGACCATCCCTTGAGCCGCTATACCTGCCCGCCATTGACGACGATGGCACAGGATTTCGCCGCGATGACCGCAAGCAGTGTCGAAGCGTTGCTGACGCTGCTGGGGGACATGGATGCGCCGGTGCGGTCGATTACACACAGGATCACCCTGGATGGGACATTGGTCATGCGACAATCCGCTTGAAGCGGAGCCACTGATCCCGTCTAGTTCGAGCGTTCCTCGAAGGAACGCCAGGTCGCCACGGCTTCTTCTATTGTCTGCCGAGCCTCGGCCACATATTTTCCCATCGAGACGAAGCCGTGGATCTGTCCTTGCCGGTGACGATGCACAGAGCGCACCCTATCTTGCCGCAGCCGCTCGGCATAGGCGATGCCTTCGTCGGCCAGAATGTCGTGTCCGGCGGTCACCACGAAGGCTGGAGCTACCCCCGCGACGGTCTCGGCCCGTAACGGAGAGACCCTCCAGTCGGCAATATCGGCTGCGGTGCGGACATAGTGATCGCGAAACCATCTCATCGTCGAGGCGGTCAAGCCGAAGCCCTCGGCATAGCGGCGATAGCTGTCGGCCATCTGCGCGGCGTCGGTGTTGGGATAGATGAGCAGCTGCGCCGCAATTGGCGGGGCGTCGCCCGCACGCGACATCAACGCCAGCACGGCGGCAAGATTGCCGCCGGCGCTGTCGCCGGCGACAGCAATTCGACCCGGATCGATGCCGAGATCTGCAGCCGTTTCGGCCACGAATGCCAATGTCGCGGCGCAATCGGTCACTCCGGCGGGAAACTTATGTTCCGGCGCCAGCCGGTAGTCCGGGCAAATCACGGTGCATTCGGCGAGATTGGCGAACCATCGGCAGATTTCGTCGTGAGATTCGAGGTTGCCGATCACCCAGCCACCGCCATGCAGATAAACAAGACCGGGACCATTCCTCAAAGGCGCGCCGATGCCGCGATAGACGCGCAACGTGATCGGACCATTCGGACCGACGATCTGGCGATCCTCCACCATGGCGACCGCCTCCCTTGCACCCTGGAGCGTCGGGCAATTCGCATCGTAGTCAATGCGGGCCCGCTGAACCGTACCGGTTTCAAATGGTCGGCCATTCGATCGATCGGTCATGGCGAGAACGTGCCGGGCACTCTCATCCAGCTGTTCCATGAGATTAACTCCCCTCTGCGGCAATCAGGCCAAAAGACTGCGTGCTTCGTCCTCGCCAAGACGCGGCGGCGGTATCAGCTCCGCGCCGATGCCGACAGACTGCCTGTTTTCGCCGGATTGGAGAATAGCCTCCATGATTTCGAGGACATGAAGCGCCAACTCCCCCGAGGCTCGGGGCTGCCTGCCCTCATTAAGCGCGCGCGCCAGGTCTGCGACGCCGAGCATGCGGTAATTGGCCCGGTCCGGTGCATTGAATGGCCAGTTCCTCGCGCCGTAAAGTTCGTCGTCGCTTTCGAAATCACGCCAGTCGGCGCCACGCTCGGACAGCGACACGGTTCCGCCGAACGTGTCCGGGTCGGGCAGCCGCAACGAGCCTTCGGTACCGTGCAGCTCGATAGGGCGATTGGAATGGCGAAAGACATCCCAGGACGCGCCGAAATTCACGGTCGCACCGGATGCAAATTCCAGAAGCGACAGAACGTTGGTCGGCGTGCCGACCTTGAAGCTGGTATTTTTGAACGGGCCGTCGGCGGTGATCAGGCGATCTTCCTGGCCCTTCGTCGCCATTGCCATGACCCGCACGACCGGGCCGAGCAGGTTTACCATCATCGTCAGATAATAGGGACCCATGTCGAGGACCGGGCCGCCGCCCGGCTGGTAATAGAATTGCGGGTTGGGGTGCCAATGCTCCATGCCACGCCCCATCATGAAGGCCGAACCGCTGACCGGCCGGCCGATCGCGCCCTCCTCCATCAGACGCCGCGCCCGACGGCCTGCCGCGCCGAGGAATGTATCGGGCGCAGAACCCAGCAGCAGCCCGTGGCGCTTGGCTTCCGCCACAAGAATGCGGCCGTCCGCCGCCGATGTTGCGAGCGGCTTCTCCGTGAAGACATGCTTGCCGGCCGATAGGGCCGACATGGTGACATCGAAATGGACGGCTGGAACCGTGAGGTTGAGCACGAGGTCGACTTCTGGATCGGCAAGCAATTGGTCGACACTCAGGGCGCGAATGCCATATTCACGGGCACGCAGCGCGGCCGCGTCAGGAGATATATCGGCGCAGGCGCGCAGTTCGAGACCGGCAAACAGCGCCGCATTGCGCAGATACGTCATCGAGATATTCCCGCAGCCGACTACGCCGATGCCAAGTTTAGCTTTTGAATTATCAGACATATTTCCCAATCCTCCCTGATGCTCCTCATTCGCCCGCCGCGCTTCGACGCGTCCGAGCGATGCCTCCTGGATCGAGTTAAAGCATCTTATTTCTTGACGCGCGACAATTTTTTATGAAACATGTGCGAATACTGGCGCGGAGGTATGGAGGTCGCCAGTCTTCCTGGGAGGGAAACATGACAGATTTCAAGAAGACGCCGGCTGTCTCCAAGATTGCTGGACAATCGATAATGCTTGATCGTCGTCAACTGCTTTTGGGCGCGGCCGGCGCCGCCATCGGTACGGCAACGCTCGGCGTTGCTTCAGGTCTCGGCATCCGCCCGGCACGTGCCGCCGATCGGACGGAAATCAGCTTTGCCAGCGCCAGCTTCTTCGGCAAGGAAGGGCTTGGCGATCTCGTCAAGGCTTTCAACGAGTCGCAGAGCCGTATCACCGTCAAGTTCATCGAGCTGCCGCCGCCCAGTTCGTCGACGGAGGTCTATCAGGGCCTCGTCCAGCAGCTCGCCCGCCGCAACGGAACACCCGACGTTTTCAGCCAGGATGTGATCTGGATTGCAGGTTTTGCCTCTGCCGGCTGGGCCTTGCCGCTTGACGAATATTTCCCGAAGGACAAGCGCGCCGATTATTTCCCCGGCACGGTGGCGGCCTGCACCTATGGCGACAAGCTGACCGCGCTGCCGTGGTTCGTCGATTCCGGCATGTTCTATTATCGCAAGGACCTGGTGGAAAAGCACGGCGGCAAGGTGCCGGAAACCTGGGCCGACATGGCGACGATGGCGGCAGAGGCGCAGAAAGCCGGCGATGCCAAGTTCGGCTATCTCTGGCAAGGCAAGCAGGCCGAGGTTCTGGTCTGTGATGCCGTGGAAATCATTGCCTCCAACGGTGGTTCCATCCTTTCCGCCGACGGAAAATCATCCGTCATCGGCGACGATGCCGCCGTTGCCGCAATCCAATTCCTGTACGATACCATCAACAAGACGAAGATCAGCCCTCAGAACGTGCTCTCCTGGGACGAGGAGCCCTCTCGCCAGCCGTTTACGTCCGGTGAGGCCATGTTCATGCGCAACTGGTCTTATGTCTACCCGATCGCGCAGGACCCGAAGGCCTCGCATGTCGTCGACAAGGTCGCCGTCGCGCCGTTGCCGCATTTTGCCGGCGGCAAGAGCGCCGCGTGCCTTGGCGGCTACCAGCTGGGCGTCAACGCCAACTCCAAGAAGCGGGAAGCGGCGATCGAGTTCCTGACCTGGATGTCCTCGCCGGAAACCCAGACCCGGCTTGCGCTCAATTTCGGTCTCGCGCCTTCGCGTCCCGCCATCTTCCAGGATGCGAAGCTGAAGGCGGAGCAGCCGTTCATGGCGAGCCTTCAGAGCGTCTTCACCGGGGCCACGCCGCGGCCGATTACGCCGCAATATGCCAAGGTGACACTGGCATTGCAGTCCAGCATCTCGAAGGCGCTGGTCAGCGGCAACGTCAAGGCGGAGCTGCAGGCAGCAGCGGCCCAGATCAACAAGATCGTTGGCTGAAATGGCCGTAACGATGACGGTTGCCGCTTCCGAGCAAACCCCAGGCAAGTCGAGGGCGCTATCAAGCGCCCTCTGGCCCTGGCTGCTGCTGTTGCCTGCGTTCCTCTCGCTCGCATCGGTTTCCTTCTACCCGATCGTCAACGGCGTCTATCTGTCTTTCACCAACCGCTCGCTGATCACCCAGGACAATGATTTCATCGGCATCGCCAACTATGTGCAGCTGCTGGCCGATCCGCCGTTCTGGAATGCCTGGTGGCACACGATCTGGTTTACCCTGATCTCGACTTTGCTCGAGACGTTCATCGGCCTTGCGATGGCGCTGATCCTTTGCGAAACCTTCGCCGGCCGGGGCATGATCCGCGCCGCCATGCTAGTGCCCTGGGCCATGCCGACCGTCGTGACGTCGAAAATGTTCGGCTGGCTCTTCGACGGCCAGCACGGCATCATCAATTTCATCCTTCTGCATGCAGGGCTGATCGATCAGAACGTCAACTGGTACGGCTCGCCCGATACGGCGCTGACGACGATCATCCTTGCCGATGTGTGGAAGACGACGCCATTCATGGCGCTTCTGTTGCTGACGGGGCTGCAGACCGTTCCGAAATCGCTGATCGAGGCCGCCCGCATGGATGGGGCAAGAGCCTGGACGATCTTCTGGCATATCCGCCTGCCGCTCCTGATGCCGACGCTGCTGATCGCAGGCCTCTTCCGAGCGCTCGATGCATTCCGCGTCTTCGACCTGGTCTATGTGCTGACGGGCGGCGGGCCGGCCGATTCCACCGAGACGCTTTCGACGCTGTCCTACAAGGTGCTCTTTTCGACGCTTCAGTTCGGCTACGGCTCGGCTGTAACGACCGCCATGTTCATCACGGAAGGGCTGATTGCCATCGGCTTCTGTGTCTTCCTCGTGCGCCAGATCAGGAGGACGACATGAACGAAGGCCGCTCAATCTTCCAAAATCTCCTCATCTACCTCGGCGCCCTGTTTATCCTCATCTGGTCCGCCGGCCCGTTCATCTGGCAGTTTTCGACATCGCTTCAGCTCGACAAGGCGCTGACAGAGGGAACGCCCTCGCTCATACCGAACCCGTTCACGCTGGAGCATTACTATAACGCCTTCGTCGAAAAGGGCCTGCATCACTATGTGCTGAATTCACTCGTCGTTTCGCTGGCGACCACCGCGCTTTGCCTGATCGTCGGCTCACTGGCCGCCTTTTCGCTGTCGCGCCTCGATGTGAAAGGGCGCTTCGGCATCCTGACGGTCATCCTTTCGGTATCGATGTTTCCGCAGATCGCGCTCGTCGGGCCGCTCTATCTCATCGCCTCCGATCTCGGACTGCTCGATACCTATACGGCGCTGATCATCACGTATCTTGCGCTGGGACTGCCGCTGGTGACCTGGGTGTTGTTCGGCTATTTCGAGACGCTGCCGCGCGAAATCGACGAGGCGGCCCGCATGGACGGCGTCGGCCCGGTCGGCCTGCTCTGGCATATCATCCTGCCAATGTCATTGCCGAGCCTGGTCACGACAGGCCTGCTTGCCTTCATCACCGCCTGGAACGAATTCCTGTTCGCGCTCGCATTCACATCGGATAGCGGCACCCAGACCATCCCGGTCGGCATCGCCAATTTCACCAACCAATATTATGTGCCCTGGGGGGACATCGCCGCCGCATCGGCTGTGGTCACCGTGCCGCTCATCATTTTGGTGCTCTTCTTCCAACGACACATCATCGAAGGCCTGACCCAAGGCGGAATCAAGGAATAGCGGGAATGCGCAAGGACATAAAAGTCGGCTGCCAGACATTTACATGGGAAATGCTCGGCAATGCTTGGACGGGAACGGCAGACGACCTGCTGTCGGCAATTTCCGCCGGCGGCTATTCCGGCATCGAAATCACCGACACCATGATCGGCCGCTATGCTGCAGACCCGCATGCCTTCGCAAATGCATTAAGGGATTGCGGCCTGACGCTCGTCTCCTTCGCCTTCGGTTCGAAGAGCGGCTTCACGGTGGCCGACGCGATGAAGGACGACCTGACGACGGCAAAGCGCTGGATCGATTACGCCGCGCATTTTCCGGGCGCACTTGTTTCCATCGGCTCGGCAACCGTCGTTTCCGACGGCCCGCGAGACGACAAGTTCGCTATTGCCGGCGAGTTCTACAATCGCGCCGGCGAGCTGGGCAAGGTCGCCGGCGTCGAGATCGCCGTGCATCCAAGCTCGCATCACAATACGCTGCTGTTCGACCGAGCCGACTACGACCGCATCTTCGCCTTGCTCGACCCGAGCCTGGTCGGCTGGGTGCCGGATACCGGCCATATCCTGCGAGGGCATGCCGACATGCTTGACACGATGCGTACCTATCAGGACCGTATCCGCTACCTGCATCTGAAGGACGTCGACGCGCATGACCGATGGGCGATGCTCGGCAAGGGTATTCTCGATACGCCGGCCGTGATCGACCTCATCTCCGCGGCCCCACGCTTCAATGGCTGGCTGGTGCTGGAGGAAGAATCCGAGACGGCCGGCGCCGATCCTGCCGGTGCGGTCAAAGCCAATCGCCAAACCATGCGCGGCTACGGCGCATAAGGAAGAGAACCATGATCGAAAAGGAAAGTCGCCGTCTTCGCGTCGGAGTACTCGGCTGCGGGCCGATCGCGCAATTCGCGCATCTGGAATCCTGCGTCAAGGCGCGGAATGCCGATCTCTACGCGATCTGCGATGCGGCACCCGATCTTCTCGCCCGCATGGGCGCGACCTATGAGCCGCAGAAGATGTTTGACAATTATGATGCCATGCTTGCCGATCCCGATCTGGAAGCCGTGATCGTTGCGACGTCCGATGCCTATCATGTGCCGATGTCCATAAAGGCGCTCGAAGCCGGAAAGCACGTACTGTGCGAAAAGCCGATCGGCGTTTCGGTCGAAGAAGGGCAGCAGCTCGCCGAGGCGGTGCACCGATCCGGAAAAATCCTGCAGGTCGGGCACATGAAGCGCTTCGATCCGGCGCTCGAGGCGGCGCGCGATTTCGTGCGCGACGACATAGGCCAGATTTTTGCGATGAAGGCGTGGTATTGCGATTCCACACACCGCTATACCAATACGGATGCGGTGCAGCCCCTGCCCGTCACCAGCAAGCTTGCGCGCAAACCATCAGGCAATCCCAAGGCCGATCTCAGGCAATATTTCATGCTGGCACACGGCTCGCATCTCGTCGACACCGCGCGTTTCTTCTGCGGTGAGATCGTCGCGGTTCGCGCCCGGCTTCTCGAACGTGCCGGTGCCTATTGCTGGTTCGTCGAGACCGAATTTGCCAATGGTGCCCTCGGCCATCTGGACCTGACGGTTGCCGTACGCATGGATTGGCATGAAGGGTTCCAGCTTTACGGCGAGAACGGCTCGGTTCTCGCAAAGACCTTCAATCCCTGGTACTTCCGCTCGAGCGAAGTGGAGATCTTCCACGAGAAGGATGCGACGAGCCGAAAGCCACTCGGCGCGGACGGCCATTTCTTCCGCAGGCAGCTCGAGGGACTTGCCGATACGGCACTGAACGGCGCGCCGATGCGCGGCGCCAATGTCGAGGACGGCCTGGCGTCCATCCGCGCGATGGTGGCGATCGCCCGATCGGTGGAACGGGGCGAACGCGTCGAACTCGCATCGGTCTCGGGAGTGGTCTGATGCAGATCGGGATCTTCGCCAAGACCTTTCCCGGAACAGAGCCGCTCGGCGTTCTCTCGGCGGTGCGCGATAGCGGTTATGCATGCGCACAGTTCAATCTCGCCTGCTGCGGTCTCCCGTCCATGCCCGATGCCGTTTCGGAAACGACGATCGCAGCGGTTCGCTCGGCCGTCGAGGCGACCGGTATCTCGCTTGCCGCCCTGTCGGGCACCTACAATATGGCTCACCCCGATATTGCCATTCGCCGGACGGGCCTCGCCCAGCTCGCAGTCGTCATCGAAACGGCGGCGGCACTCTCTATTCCGTTGGTGACGCTTTGCACCGGAACGCGTGATCCGAACGACCAATGGGCCGATCACCCCGACAATGGCGATCCGTCCGCCTGGGCCGACATGGCGGCTGAAATGTCGAAGGCTCTGGAGCTCGCCGAACGCCATGGCGTCGATCTCGGCATCGAGCCGGAACAGGCCAACATCGTCACCTCGGCAAGCGATGCCCGGCGGCTGATCGGCGAGATGGGATCGCAGCGGTTGCGCATCGTGCTTGATCCGGCCAATCTTTTCGAACAGGCGACACCGGCAGAGGCGCGGGCGATCGTCGAAGAGGCGATCGAAATCTCGGCCAGTCACATCGCCCTGGCGCATGCCAAGGATCGTCACGCCGACGGCCGCTTCGCAACCGCCGGGCAAGGCGTGGTGGATTTTGCCCACTTCATCGCGCGGCTGCGCTTCGTGAATTTCGACGGACCGCTCGTCACGCATGGCCTTTCGGCTGCCGAAGCATCCGGGGTTGCCGACTTCCTCAAGGCGTTGATTTGATGGGAAAAAAAACGTTCAAACGTGGCGATACGGAACTTGCCGTCTATGAGGACGGTCAGGGGCTTGCCGTCGTCTTCCAGCATGGTCTTGGCGGCGATGAGGCGCAGGTGGCACAGAATGTTTCCGCCGCGAATATTCGCCGGCTGACGCTGGAGTGCCGTGGACATGGCGCATCCTCGCTCGGCAATACGCGGCCATTTTCGATTCCTATGTTTGCCGAGGACGTTCTGGCCGCGGCCACCGCATACGGATTTGACCGCTTCATCGTCGGCGGCATTTCAATGGGCGCGGCCATCGCACTATATCTTGCCCATCATCACCCCCGCCGGATCGCCGGGCTCGTACTCGTACGCCCCGCGTGGACCTTCGCGGCATCGCCGGACAATCTCGCGCCGATCCGCGCCGTTGCCGCCCTGATCCGCTCGCACCCGATTGAGGAGGCCAAACGGCGTTTTATCGTCTCTGACACCGGACAACGGATTGCCTCGGAGGCGCCGGACAACTTCTCTTCCCTGCTCGGCTATTTCGACCGGCCGGATGCTCTCACCTTCGCCTCGGTTCTGGCTGACATCGCCGCAGACGGGCCGGATGTACCGCGGTCATCCGCCGACGCCCTTGCCGTACCCACGCTCATTATCGGCAACCAGCAGGACGCGATCCATCCGCTCTCCTGCGCGCGGACGCTCGCCGATGTCATTCCGGGCGCAAGCTTTGTCGAAGTCACCGCCAAGGCCATCGACAAAAACAGGCATTTTGCCGAAGTCCAAGACGCCATCACGCATTTTCTTGCATCCAAAACAATCCGGAGCTTCGTTCCATCATGACGTCCCGCCCCCTTTCCGGCCCGCAGGCCATCGCAGCGCTTCCCCGCAACCGGCTTCTGGGCGAATTCTCGCTCTGGTCGGCCGATCTTGCCAATATGGAGACGGATCTCAAGCGCATCGAAGCCTACGTCGACCTGCATCACATCGATGTCGCCGATGCGCGCTTTACGCCGGGCTTCCTGTTCTTTCCGGATTTTGTCGCGCGCATCGCCAAGTCGACCGCCAAGCCGATCCATGTCCATCTCATGGTCGAGGCTGAAATCGTCGAGGAGCAGACGCGCCAATTCATAGAGGCGGGCGCGGATTTGATAAGCGTCCATGCCGAAAACGGCGATGCCGGCTTGCGTGCAATTGCGCTTACCAAAGAGCTGGGTGCCGAAGCCGGCGTGGTATTGCGGCTGGAAACGCCCGTTTCGGCGATCGAGCCTTTCATCGATCATGTAGCCTTCGTGACGTTGCTGGGAACCTCGATCGGCGTCAAAGGACAAAGCCTTTCCGAAAAGGCATGCGACCGGCTGATCGAGGCGCGCTCCCTCCTGAAGAAGGCCGGCCGCGAGGATCGGGTCATACTCGCCGCCGATGGCGGCATTCGCGAACAAACCGTGCCGTTGCTGCGCCAAGCCGGAGCGCAGACGGTCGTTCTCGGATCGCTGGCATTCAGCGACAAGAACCTCGGCGACCGGATCGCCTGGCTGCATGGGCTGGAGAGCCGCGTTTCGTGAAAAAGGTCGCTCTCGCATTCGATCTTGGTGGAACGGAGCTTCGCGCCGCGCTTGTCGATGACAAGGGATGTCTTCTGGCGTTTTCGTCTCTGTCGACGGATGCGACCGGCGGGCCTGCCGCGGTCATCCGACAGATCGAACTGCTGGCCGAAACGGTGCTGGCGGAAACGCCCGGTCTTTCTCCGATCGGGATCGGGATCGGCGCGCCTGGTCCGCTCGATCCGGACGCCGGCGTCGTCATTGCCGCGCCGACCTTGGCCGGATGGCACGAAGTTCCGCTGGCGGACATTCTCCAAAACCACTTTCAGCTACCCGTACGGCTTGAAAACGATGCGAACGCGGCAGCGCTTGGTGAATGGCAATACGGCGCCGGTCATGGTGCGAGATCGATGGTCTTTGTCACGGTATCGACCGGTATCGGCGGCGGCGTGATCGCCGATGGCCGTATCCTGCATGGCAGACGCGGTCTGGCTGCGGAGATCGGCCACATGACGATCACGAGTGAAGGCGAGCGTTGTTTTTGTGGCGCAGTCGGCTGCTTCGAAGCCGTCGCCTCGGGAACAGCGCTCGGCAGGCGGGCCACCGCGCGCACCCGTCCGTCCGACGGGTCGATGCTGCGGAAGCTGTCGAACGACGCCGAGGTCACCGGGCGACATGTTGTCGAAGCCGGGCGAAAAGGCGACGCGGCGGCCCTGGAACTGCTCAATGCCGAGGCACGATGGCTGGGGATCGGCTTTACCAACCTGCTTCACCTCTATTCCCCCGACGTGCTCGTCATGGGCGGTGGAATTTCGCATGGCTTCGATCTTCTCCACGATCAAATGGTGGCGACGGTTCGCGAGCGTGCCATGCCCGCCTATCGCGACGTGCCGATTGTCGCCGCGCAGCTCGGACGCCATGCCGGTCTGATCGGCGCTGCCAGCCTTATCTTCGGCAGCGAAGGAAGGATCGATCCTGTGTCTGCGGGCGTGGAAAGCACGAATATACCCACCGGTAAAAAGGAGGCCAGCGATGGCTAATCTCGAGCTCCGCGACGTTCGCAAATCCTATGGCGCCATCGAGGTGATCAAGGGCATTGATCTCGAAGTGGACGACCGTGAATTCGTCGTCTTCGTCGGCCCTTCCGGCTGCGGAAAATCCACGCTTCTGCGCATGATCGCCGGTCTGGAAAAAATAACTGCCGGCGAACTGATGATCGATGGCGCCCGTTCCAACGATATCGATCCGTCGCGACGCGGTCTGGCTATGGTGTTCCAATCCTATGCGCTCTACCCGCACATGACTGTCGCCGACAATATGGGCTTTGCGCTGAGGATTGCCGGGGCCTCGGTAAGCGAGCGTGATCGGAAGGTCGGGGAGGCAGCACAAATACTGGAATTGACCCATCTGCTCGACCGTCGGCCGAAGGATCTGTCCGGTGGTCAACGCCAACGCGTGGCCATCGGCCGCGCGATCGTGCGTAACCCGAAGATCTTTCTGTTCGACGAGCCGCTTTCCAACCTCGACGCTGCGCTTCGGGTCAATATGCGGCTGGAATTGATGCGCCTGCACGACGAACTGGCCGCAACGATGATCTACGTCACCCACGATCAGATCGAGGCGATGACGATGGCCGACAAGATCGTGGTGCTGAATAGTGGCCGCGTCGAACAAGTCGGCTCGCCACTTGCGCTCTACAATCATCCCGCGAACATCTTCGTGGCCGGCTTCATCGGCTCGCCGAAGATGAATTTTCTGCCGGTAGCGGCCGAGATTATCGGTCCGGACGGCATATCCGTCGCGCTACCCGGCGGAGGCACCATGACCGTTCCGGTCTCTTCCGGCCCGGTAGAGGTGGGTTCGAAACTGACACTCGGAATCCGCCCCGAACATATCCGTATCGGCCAAGAGGGCCAGTTTGCGGGGCAGATCGTCCTTGCAGAGCGGCTGGGGGGTCTGACGATCCTTCATGTCGATACCGCCTCGGGCCAGCCCCTCGTGGTGCAGGCGGAAGGTGCCGACACCACCCCGCCTCACACGCCGATATCGCTCCAGATCGACCCGGGCACCTGTCATCTCTTCGATGAGAACGGAAAATCGCTCGCCAGGCTGAATTGACGGCCAGGCGACCTTCTCGCCGCAATCAGCCAATCAGATCTGTCTTAGGCCGGCGGAACAACTTGCACAGATGATGATTTTCAAGACATGATCAATACGTTGCGCTGTCTTACGATCTCTATCGCTTTTATATTCTCAGGCCCGGCTATTGCCACTCCAATAGCTGCTGCGGATGTAAATAGCGCCTCCATGGCGTCTATACAGATCGAAGCGCCGAGCGAGAAGCCAAAGAAGCCTGATGCAGCGGTCGTCAAGCTTCAGGTCCTGCTGGATCGAGCCGGTTCTTCTCCTGGCGCTATCGACGGTTACATCGGAGAGAACCTCAGCAAAGCAATTGCGGGATTTGAAGCTTTGCAGCGGCTTCCCGTCGATGGAAAACTCGATCCAGAGATACTTGGGCGGCTTGAGGATCAGGTTCCCGTCATCCAGGCGTATGCCATAACGGCCGATGACGGGAAGGATCTGGTGAAGAGCATTCCCAGGGACTATGCCGAGCAGGCCAAGATGGATCATCTCGGTTATACCAGCATCGCCGAGAAGTTAGCCGAACGTTTCCACATGAGCATCGCTCTTCTGAAAGCGCTCAATCCGACCGCGTCTTTCGTCCCCGGTGAAACAATCATGGTTGCGATCCCTGGCGAGGCAAAGACCGGCATAGTGAAGCGGATCGAGGTTCACAGAAAGTTGGGCCAGATATTCGCTTTTGCGGAAGACGGGGCGTTGCTGTCGGTCTACCCAGCCACTATCGGCAGCGAGGAAACGCCCTCCCCCTCAGGCACGCACAAGGTCAAGGGCGTCGCTCGATTGCCGCCATACACCTACAATCCGAAGATCAATTTTCAGCAGGGTCACAACAAGAGGATCCTGAAGCTGCCAAGCGGGCCGAACAATCCTGTCGGCACGGTCTGGATTGATTTGACCGAGCCCACTTATGGCATCCACGGAACGCCGGAACCAGAACTTATCGGCAAAGTCGGCTCTCATGGATGCGTCCGCCTGACAAACTGGGATGTGGAAGAGCTGGCAAGGATGGTAAAGCCGGGCGTGGTCGTTGAATTTGTCGATTGACCACCGGCCAGAAGCCGCATCGGGCAATTGCCGGCGGATGTCGTTACTCGCGAGGCAGAAAAATCGGATCGTTCGTCGGCCGGAACTGACCCTCGGGCGACAGGCCAAAGCCTACGTCAGCATCAGCCATCGTGCGCTCGATTTCAGAGAGGTACCCAATCTCGTACCCAGGATTTTCAATGCAAGCCGTCCGATACAACTCGGCCATATTTGCGCCGCGATCGGTGAAGAATGCTGACGCAAAGCGGATGAGGAAATTAAGGGCGGGCAAATAATCTTTCTGCTACCGCCGAGATTTCCGGTTTCCGTTAGGTCGTCGTTCAGCAAAGCAGCGCACAATTACGATTTCTGGATCCGAGCGCATGGCAGGCAGGCTTGTGGGGCGGACGGACCGCCGAAATCGCCGTTGCCGATAGCGGCACATGCGGATCCGGTATATTTTTACAGGAGATTTAATTTCGTGCGGTTGAGATATGCCCTTCGAAGCGTCGCCCAGATGCTCAGCCTTTGCTCTCTTACCATCATCATCCCTTCAACATCGCAATCTCTTGCCGCCGAGCGCCAGTCAGATCTTCCGGCGTGGCTGAACGCCTATGTCGGCGAAGGCGACGGTCAGATTGCCCGACCGATTTTGCAAAGGGCGCGCGCGCTCTACATGCAGAAGACAAGCGAAGGCAAGGTCAGCAACCCTTGCTATTTCGCGATGGATGCAACCCGCCCGAACAATCCGGCTGACGGCAAGTCGGCGGGCCGTTTCTACATCGTCTGCGAAGCGACCCAAGCGTTCCGCGTGGTTTCATCGGGCCACGGCAGCGGCCGCGATCTCAAGGGCGTCGTCGACTTCGGCAATGGCCGGATGTGCGCCAAGAACTTCGGCAACGCGATGGATTCGAACCTGACGGCAGGCGGCTCCTATATGACGGAAGAAACGAAAACGACCTTCAAGGGTTACTATCGGGTTTCCCAGACCAAGGATGCCGCTTTCCTTCGCACCTTCGTGCAGTTCGACGGCGTTGGCGAAACCGCCAATGCACGCGCCCGGGCGATCGGCGGCCATGCCGCTGCAAAGGTTGCCGGCATCTGCATGAAGAAGGATCCGCAAAGCCCCTATGCCAATCGCGACGGATACGTTCCGCTCGGAAAGCTGGTGGAATATGCCGGCGGCCGCAGCGACGGCTGCACGAGCTGGTCGGCATCGGATGCCAATCAGATCATCTCCATGGTGAAGGACAATCCGACGACGCTCTACATCTATCCGGAATCCTCGGACATCAAGGCAGTCGCCAAGGCCGTTGCAGCCGGCCGCTCTCCCGCGCAGTCCGGATTGTATTGGAACGAGTCCTGCCTGAAGGAAATCGGTACTCCGAAATTTTGGCCGAAGGAAACCCTGGAGCCGATCATCGTCCAATACAAGAACGATCATCCGGCACCGCCGTCCCGGCCGATCCCGATTTGCGATCAGCAATGAACCCGGCATAGGCGCAGGCGCGGAAATACAGAGCTCGGGATCGGTAACCACAGGCATGGCCCGGTCCCGTCCTCCTGTTTGGAGGCTATTGGGCTTGTCGACGAACAGCATATGTCCATTATGCGGCTTTGCACGGCTACATGCGTAGCGGCACAAAAGGCTGATATAGCTTCCGGCAACGAATTTATTTCAATGAAATCAATCTTCTAGCGAGCGGGGAAATTCAGTCAAAACGATCGAATTCGTGAAGGGACATACCCTTAGTGCCAGCAGACTTCTGTATTTTTATGCCCTTTTTGCCGACAAATGTCCACCCTTTCCGACTCCATAGTTATAGCTCCGGTATGCTCTCCTTCAGAGATCCCATTCGGGACAATTTATCGTTCGCTGCGGAGGCGGGAGCTGTCCGGAGCCATACGTAACGTCAGGGTTAATTTGCCGCGATACAAACGAGAACAAGCTAAGCGATCTTCCGCATGGTTGGGGCCATATTCGCCCGTAGAAGGCTCATGAGCATGGGACCGATGGCAAACTCTCCTTTCTCCGTTCGCCGCGTCAGATCACGAAGATAGCCGCCGGCGGAGTTGATGTGGGAGCCACGTTGGAGAATGCAGGCGATGACGGTCGCGGCGTTTTCTGCACCCATCGCCAGGCAGGCCTCCCCGTAGGCTCCCGGACTGATATCGAGCATCGATTTGACGACGAGCGAAGCCGTAAGCAGATCGCGCCAGCTCTTGATCTGTCCGGTTGGGCCATAGGCGGCAATTTCCGGGCATGCTCGCAGAACGAGGTCAAGCGGGAAGGACTTCAATTCTATTCCTGTGCCAGTTTCGGAGCGGCTGTTGTCGGGTATGCAGGACACTGGCTTCCGGGCTTTAGCGGCTACGGAGACGTTTACGGTAGCCGGAGTTGTCCTCGGAATGGAGACATGTGGGGTGGCGTTTCCCGTTGATGCGGCTTCAGATTCAATTTGGGATTCGGAGTCTGAATTCTGTATGTGCCGCTCATTTTGATAGGGATTGGCGCTTAGTTTCGCAGTTTCTGCATGTGTTTCTAATCGGTTGACGATTTCGCCACGCAGACGTCCGAGCTTCTCCAGCAGCGTTTCCAGCTGTACGGTGTTTGGCGAACGCGGAAGGTCATCGATGAGCGCGCGGAAGCCTGCATGGACCGCTTCCCAGGGAGCCTCTATGTTCTCTGCGATGGCGGTTTCGATGAGCTTGGCGATGTCACGCCGGTGGAGGCTGATGCGTTCCCGCAGACCCTGCATGTGCAATCGCTCGGCTACGACCTGGGCCGCAAGATGCTCGATCTCCTCGGCGCGGGAGAGGAGAGGCACCAAGGAGAAGCCATAGACGTCATTGAGGTCCCCTGCCCTGCTCCGCCGAGCATAGCGCTTGCCGTTGGGGCTATCCTTGCGGATAAGCAGCCCGGCGGCGATCAGCACGGCGAGGTGACGGCGGATTGTCTGTTCCGCCATGCCATGCGCGCGCAGCGACAATTGCGCGTTTGAGGGAAACACGATCAGGTTGGCGTCATCCGAGAGTTCGTTCTTCGGATAGAAGCTCAAGAGTGCATTCAGTACGGCCAGCGCTCGATCCGTCACGCCCAACAGGGGCTTGGCTTCGCAGAGCGCACGATAAATCTTCCATTTGTCGACGGACCTGACGGACTTTCCATGTTCGGCTCTTCTTTGAGCTATCAACATGGCAAGCGTCATTGGCCGCCGCCCAAAAGGCGTCGTCACATGTTCGGCTTCCATTTTCTTTCACCTACGTTGTGGCAAAAGAAATCTGCTCACCAAAACGATGCCAAAGACTCTTGACTGTGATTCGGGGAAATGCGATTCTCGATTTGCTTAAGATCAGAGAAGGGCTTCCACGACGGCGTCGTTTGGGGGCCTTTTTCTTTTGCGGGTTACGTATCCTTTCCTTCCTGGAACTCGTTGAAGAGAGATTGCAGCCTCTCCTGTACGAATTGATCGAAACCGGGTGCGACCTTGCTATCGAAAACAAAGGTTGCACGTGCCGGCGTTCGCTTAAATGTTACCGGAACCCCGGCTATTGATGATGGCGCAACCGCCGCCTTGCTGGATGCGGGCTTGCCGATTGCAAGAGCCATTGCCTGCTGGAAACGCTCGTCACTGGAGAGCCGACGATAGTTGTCCGCGGACAACTCCGTGACGATCGATTCCGCGGCAGCGCTTTCGAGACGGTCTCCCAGCTCCAGCCAGCGCCTGCGGCCGATCTCTGGAGCAGGGCCGATCGCGCTGATGAGAGCGAGAGGCACTTGTCTGGTAACGATGAGCATCTTCGAGAGAGCAGCCTTGTCCACGCCGAGCGCCGCCATGATGACATCGCGACCGAAACCCCGCTGCTCGAGGCGCAACGCGAACAGCGCTCGCTCGATATAGGACAGGTTCGTGCGGGCACTGTTTTCCTGACCCTGGCTGACCACCAGCTGATCGTCGGTGAGCTCACGCACGACGGCGCGCACCTTGATGCCGAGCTCTTTTGTCGCCGCCAGTCGACGATGGCCGTAGGCGACCTGAAAACGCCCGCGGGATTCGGGATGCGGACGCACGAGGATCGGTACTTGCTGACCATGTTCGCGTATCTGCTCGACAAGCTGAGCAAGCTCGACCGGATCTATTTCGAGACGATCGGTAACGAACGACCCATCGATAAGCTCGGGATCGATATCGACGACCGTCTGACCTTCCGCCAGCTGCCGTTCGAGATCGCTGGCTCGCTCCATCTTCTCCGTGATATTTCCGAGCGTCCTGGTGATGCCGCCCACTGGAGCCGAGCCTCTTGCCTGTGGCAGAAAGCCGGCGATCGGACGATGGTCCTTCGCGGCCGGCGCCTCCGGACGGCTTGTGTTCGGCGCTGAGATTTCAAGAAGGTTTTTGCGCGCCATCTATTTATTTCCTTCCCCAGGTTAGGCGGACATGCGTCTCGATCTCGCCGTTGACGAGATTGAGCGAATCCAGAGCGCGGTCGTAGGTGCCCCTGGTGAACTGGGCACGCTCGACCTCGTAGAGGGTCTGCTTGGTGACGCCGGCATCGGCAACGGCCGTCGACTTGACCATCGCGTTGTGGAGCATGCGGTTGCCGAAGATCGCCTTCATGAAACCGGTCATCTGGCTTTGCGGTCCGTCGTTTGGCTCGAAGCGTGTGACGAGGTAGCGCATCCAGTCATAACTGGTGCGTCCCCCTGCTTTCTCGACAACGGACATGAGCTCGCTGGTCATCGTCAGAAACTGCGACATGGACATAACGTCGAGCATCTGCGGATGCACCGTGATGAGGATCGATGTCGCGGCGCAGAGCGCCGACATGGTCAGAAAGCCGAGTTGCGGCGGGCAATCGATGACCACCACATCGTAGAAACTTTCGATCTCGGTCAGGACTTCGCCGATGCGGGCAAAGAACATCGTCTCGGCCCTGCCCGCCGCCATTGCGCGCGGCGTCTCGTGCTCGAATTCCATGAGCTCGAGATTTCCGGGGATCAGATGCAGATTTGGCGTATAGGTCGAACGAACGATATCGGTAATCGGGCGAGGGCCTTCATAACGGATGGCGCCGTAGAGCGTTTCGTTTTCACCGACGTCGATCTCGGGCTGGTGCCCGAACAATGCGGATAGGGATGCCTGCGGATCGAGGTCGATGGCAAGTACGCGGTAGCCTCTCAGCGCCAGATATTGCGCGAGGTGGGCCGCGGTGGTCGTCTTGCCGGAACCGCCCTTGAAATTCATCACCGAGATGATCTGCAGCTTTTCGGTCCCTCGGCGCCAGGGCACATATTTCGGCGTTCCGTTTCGTTCGTCGAGAACCCTGCGGATCCGATCCATGTCTTCGGCCGTGTAAAGCCGCCGCCCGTTGGCAAGCGGATCCGGCCCATGGCCTTCGGCTGCTATCTGGCGGAGATAACCTTCCCCAATGCCGATAAATGCTGCGGCCTCAGCCGGCGAAAACATCCGCATCGTTTTCTGTGACTGAGGCGGAAAGAGCTTTGCCTGATGTTGCTGGAGCTGGTAAGACAGCTCTTGCGCATCTGTTGCCAGAAGCGTTGGTAGATGCTCTTGATCGTCTTGGAGCACGAGACTCGGCTGCATAGTTGTTTTCCCAATTAACTGCGCAATTGTGACGGAATGCCGCTGAACTACGCAGTTATAATATGCTCCGATTCGTGTCCGTTTTACAAATGCTTAAACAAAAGGCAGGTTTTGGCGGCTTTTTGCGCATCGACAGGGCGCCGTTCAGTTTGAGCGCCGAGGTTTGCTCCCTTAATATTCTTGCCGTTTGCGCTCTTGTTGGAATGGGCGGGGCTTTTACGCAGCCTTCGGCGAAGGTGTAGTCCGCGGACTACTGACGCCATACGGTCTATTGCGCCAGCATGGCAATTGGGACTGAGGAGAGGGGAGGGTCTCTTGAAAGATCGGTAGTCCGCGGACTACATCGATCGACCCTCGCGGTGAACAACTATTCGACGCTCATCCAGGCTGATGGCATTCGAAGCGGCAGCGCGCGGTAGGTTCACAGGGACGTAAATGGGACTGCCGGGATGTGGCGCACCACTCGGCGCCTCAACGGGCGACGCGATCCGAGCGCTTGCTGCCGCCGAGAAGGGATGCCCTAATTAGCTCTGCCTTGCTCAAGGCTGGCGGTGACGACGGATTTGGTTCGTCATGATGGGGGCTCGTCTTGGCCTGTGTCTGGCGAAGCGCGATCAGGCGCTGCTGTGCGGCAAGCCTGTCTTCGGCCGAAAGTGGCTCAGCCGGATTGCCGGCGAGATCGTGTCGCATTGACTCCGGCTGCGCGCAGGCCTGGTAATATCGCTTCGAATGGAGAAATGCGCTGGTGGCGCGACGAAGCGACATGACCGGCACGTCGGGCTTCAGCAGAGGGCGGATTTCATTCCAAAGGCCGAGCGCGAAAGGACGGATCGTGTCGCCGGCTTTGATGGGCAGGATATCGATGGGGCGAAGCAAGAGCGCATTGATTGCGGCCGCCTTTTTAACATCGAGGTCGGTCGCAATGATCGGCTCGCGATCGGTCGTCCAGGGTTCTTCCATGAAATCGTTCCTCTGCGTGCAAATCCATTACGGATTGATTGTGAAGCGATTTTGACGAGACGGCAAAGAAATCCGCCTGCGTCTTCTCGCCTCATGCCAACCTGCCGACCATATATGAGGTGGTGTCTCTCACAGCAAGTTTTGGTTAACGGGATTTTTATGATTGAGAGGATAGCTTGCGTCGAGCCGCGAGAAGTACCGGGTACGCGGCGCACCTTTCTCTTGAAATCGGCAGTCCATAAGAACCGAGCTTCGCTTGCGCGGGTGCGCGTCAGTCCTTGTCTTTCGCTCCTTTTTAATATGACGGCTGGCCTGCGACAGGAATACGGAAGATCCGATACCGCGGTTGGCGGTCACGATTGATCGACTGCTGGAGGCTTCTTCGCCGCTTCACCCGATCTTGATGCGAAGTGCATCTTCGACCAGCTCCATCGACTTTCAGGCATGCTATCTCTCGGAAACGGCATCGGCCAATGCGCAGACTATCACGCTGTTTCCGCCGTCACCCTTGCTGCAGAGGCTCGTCCTTGAGGAATGCCGACGATCCGTGCTCGAAGGCGTTCTGATAGGTCTTCCATGGACCTGAGTTGGGAAGGAATATCCGGTGGCGGCCACTATTTGGGCTGGATCTATCATGGAGCAGCAATGCACCGATCGGTAGGGTAGGGGCGCTAATGGCTTCTCCGGCTACAGCAGTGTCGAGGCTCCGAAGGCAAGCAAGGATGAAGTCACGCGGGACGCGCGTGCAGGATCAAGCTGCTTTATGCCAAGGCGCCGTCGCTGCGCAGGGGCAATGTCGAAAAATCTGAAGATAGCGACAATAGCCGACTTGGCGGCGGGTCATCGTCGCGATACACATAGCAGCGCAGTCGCGAGAAATATCCGTCCGCGATATCCATGGGAGCTGCAGTCAAGCGCGCAGTAATGGCGGAAGCGAAGTGCGAGATAGCTTCAATTAAATGAAGCATTAACCATGATCTCAAGCTATTGCTCAGCTCGATATTTGGCTGCTTAGGGTCAACTACGCGCGTGCGCGGCGCAAGAGGCGATAGAGCCTGTCTTCACGGCCCATGGAGCGGGCGGCCTCCGGCTCATCCCCCGGTTGGAATGCTGAGGCCGACCTTGATCCTATCCCTGGCGACAAAGGTTCGGAAGCGCTTGACGTTGTTGTTGCCGAAGAAGAGGCGCCGTGGCAGCGCTTCGTAATCGGCCATCGACGGCACGACGATGACGAGAATGAAATCCGCTTCTCCGGTCACATAATAGCATTGCTGTATTTCAGGCGCCGCGGAGAATGCCTTCTTGGCCTCTTCGATTTGCTCCGCCGTCTCGCTGATGACCTCGACCTCGACGAAGATGGTGATCGCCTGGCCGGCCGCTGCGGGATCGATGACCGCGACATTCGCGCGGATGCTTCTTCCGTCATGCGCTTGATGCGCCTTTGCACGGCCGGTGCCGACAGATTGACCATCTCGCCACGTTCCGGGATGTTTCGTTTTCCTCGGCAACGGGAAGGATTCGGCGCCGTTGCACAATCCGAATTACGATTTCGACGACGAGGGCCTGATCCATGGCGCGGGCTTCCACGCGGCCATCGTCCGCAGGCAGCTTGCGGAAATGACCAGGGCGGTCCCGACGGTTCGCGGAAAGGATAGCGCCGGCTTGACTTCAGGCTGGCAAAGCGCCGTTGATTTACCTGGCAGGCCCCTTTATTTCTCACGCTGAAAGAAGAGGTCAGCTAGCCATGGATAATGAAACAAGCCTCCGAAACGAGCGCAAGCGCGGCTCCGGCGTGAAGGTGGTCTATGATATCCTGCGGGACGAGATTCTGGATCTTGAATTACCGCCTGGCAGCCCCATCGACGAAGTGCAACTTTCCGAACGTTTCGGCATGTCGCGCACGCCAATCCGTGAAGCGCTGGTGCGGCTTGCGGGCGAGGGGCTGATCGATACGCTGCCCAATCGTTCGACCATGGTGTCCCAGATCGATTTTCTCAACATGCACAGCTATTTCGATGCGCTGGTGCTCATGTATCGGGTCACGACGCAACTTGCGGCGAAGTATCATCGGCCGGAGGATCTGGAAATAGTGCGCGCGCTCCAGACTGATTTCGCCGATGCCGTCGAGGCGCAGGATGCGCTCGCTATGATCTCCACCAACGCCGCGCTGCATCTTGCGATTGCCGAGTCCGGCCGCAATTCCTATTTCACCAGCCTTTTCTCGCGTCTGTTGAACGAGGGCCGGCGCATCCTTCGCCTCTACTATCAATCCTACAATGACCGCCTGCCGCGCCGCTTCGTCGAGGAGCACGATGAAATCATTGACGCCGTCGCAGCGCGCGATATCGAGCTTGCCGAGCGGCTGGCGCGCGAACACGCGGAACAGATCGTCGCCCAGATCCAGAAATTGCTGGTGCGCGGAGATCGCCTCGACGTACGGCTCTAGTTGCATATTTCTTGTCGACAAAATAAATACAAAGATATATCAATGCTGCAAAGACGGTAAGGCGCGGCGGCGGATGCGGCTGGGCTGGTTGCCGATCCACCCTAAAGCCAAAAGGATAGACAGATGAAATCCAGCGTTTTCTCCGGCGTGATCCCGGCGCTCATGACCCCGTGCAAGCCCGATCGCAGCCCTGATTTCGATGCGCTCGTGCGCAAGGGCAAGCAGCTCATCGCCGAAGGCATGTCGGCGGTCGTCTATTGCGGCTCGATGGGCGATTGGCCGCTTCTGACGGACGCGCTACGCATGGAGGGCGTCGAGCGGCTGGTCAAGGCGGGCGTGCCAGTCATCGTCGGCACCGGCGCCGTCAATACGGCATCGGCCGTGGCCCACGCCGCCCATGCCCAGAAGGTCGGCGCAAAGGGGTTGATGGTCATCCCCCGCGTGCTGTCGCGCGGCTCGGTGATCGCTGCCCAGAAGGCGCATTTCAAGGCCATCCTGTCGGCCGCCCCCGATCTTCCGGCCGTCATCTACAACAGCCCCTATTATGGCTTTGCCACGCGCGCCGACCTGTTCTTCGCACTGCGCGCCGAACATGCCAATCTCGTCGGCTTCAAGGAGTTCGGCGGTCCGGCCGACATGCGCTATGCCGCCGAGAATATCACCAGCCGCGACGATGACGTGTCGCTGATGATCGGTGTCGACACGGCCGTGTTCCACGGCTTCGTCAACTGCGGCGCGACGGGCGCCATCACCGGCATCGGCAATGTTCTGCCCAGGCAAGTCATTCATCTCTGCAATCTCGCCCAGGCGGCGGCTGCCGGCGATGCCGATGCACGTCAGCGCGCGCTTGAGCTCGAGCAGGCGCTCGCCGTCCTGTCGTCCTTCGATGAAGGTCCGGATCTCGTTCTCTTCTTCAAGCACATGATGGTGCTGAAGGGAGACAAGGAATACGAGCTGCATTTCAACGAAACCGACGTCTTGAACGACAGCCAGCGCGGATATGTCGAGGCGCAGTTCACGCTGTTCAACACCTGGTACGCGGAGTGGAGCAAGCTTCCGGGCGCCGTGGAAAAGTACAAGGCCTGAGGCCGCCGCCACAGCTTAGGCTTGAAATGCGAGAGGCCCTTTGCGGGCCTCTTTTTGTTATCTTATGCGGGATTTCATCCGCGTCTCGACGTGTCACTCAACCCACGGCATCGAGGCCGAGTTCCTGCAGGTGGTCGAGCTGGCGGATTTCCTCGGTGGTCAGCGGGATGCCATCCTTTTCCGCACGGGCGCGGGCGGCGAAGCGACGCTGCGAGGGTAGACGCGCACCCTGGCCGGCGATCGCCTCGAACAGCATTTCGGCGCGGACGAGCGGATTTCCAGGCCGGCCTGCCGCGAAAGCCTCCGGCGAGAAGGCGACAATAAGTTCGCCGTGCCGCGGGGCAAAGGCCGTCGAACCGAGATAGTCGAGCGCTTCGCGGCTGGTGAAATCGCCGATCATGACACCGGCCAGAAGCTCGATCATGGTGCCGATCGCCGAACCCTTGTGACCTCCGAACGGCAGCATTGCGCCGGCCAGCGCCGCTTCCGGATCCGTGGTCGGTTGGCCATCAGCATCGATCGCCCAGCCCTCCGGAAGAGACTTGCCAGCGCGCCGATGCAGTTCAATCTCGCCGCGCGCGGCAACCGAAGTCGCAAAGTCGAAGACATAAGGCGGATTGTCGATGCGTGGCCAGCCGAAGGCGAAGGGGTTGGTTCCGAGGAGCGGCGCGGTGCCGCCGGCCGGCGCCACCGTGGAATAGCTCGGGCACATGGCGAAGGCGGCAAGGCCTCGATCCGTCAGCGCCTCCACCTCCGGCCATAGGGCGGCGAAGTGCGTGCAGTCGTTGATGGCGAGCGCGGCAATACCGAAGCGGCGAGCCTGATCGGCAAGCACCGACATGCCGAGCTCGAAGGCCGCGTTGGAAAAGCCGCTCTTGGCGTCCACCCGTACGATGGCGGAGTGATCGTGTTGTTCCAGCACCGGCACCGCATCCGGCCGCGCCTTGCCGGCTTTCACCGCGCGCAACACGCCTTCAATGCGGTAGATGCCGTGGGATTTGCAGGCATCGCGCTCGCCGGCGACGATGACCCGCGCGATCGCGCCGGCCTGCTGCGCATTGAAGCCGGCCTTCGAAAGGATTGCCACGACGCGGCTTTGCAGCGCATCAGGCGTCAGGGTGGTGACGTCGGTCAATTTCGGTTCTCCCATGTTATGCTCGCTTGCATCATAGACTTGGAAAGTATAAATACAAAAAGAATACAAAAAATCGACATACAAGCCATGTCGAGCCGTCGGGCATGTTGGTGCTATCTGCGCTTGATCCATACCGGGAGGAGGGATGACCGTGAACTGCGTGACGCATGAAATGGCGTTTGCCCGCGATATCTTGGATCGCGCCGCCTATTTCCATCAAGGCGTCATGGCCGAGATCGGCAAGCCGGAGCAGATTTTTGGCGCACCGCAGCATTTCGGAGCGCAGAAATTTCTCGCGAGCGTCCATTGATGACGAGACCGGATGTTATCGTCATCGGGGCCGGGGTGGTCGGCCTTTCCGCCGCGATTGCGGCCCAGTCACGTGGCCTTTCCGTCGTCGTGGTGGACCGTGAGGGACCAGCCGCAGGCGCCTCCGCCGGGAATGCCGGCGCCTTCGCCTTCACGGATATCCTGCCGTTGGCGTCACCCGGCATTTTGAGGAAGGCGCCGAAATGGCTCCTCGATCCCCTTGGGCCGCTGTCGGTGCCGCCTGCCTATGCGCTGCAGATTGCGCCCTGGATGTTCCGGTTCTGGCGTGCATGCCAGCCGTCGCGCGTTGCCCATTCCACGGCAGCGCAGACAAGCCTGATGGATCTTTCCAAGGCGGAGCTCGAGCCTTTCCTTGCCGCGACCGATACACTCTCGATGCTACGCAAGGAGGGCAATCTCCAAGTCTATGAAAGCGAGGCGGAATTCCGCGCTTCCTTGCCCGGTTGGGAGGTGCGTCGCAATCACGGTATCGAATTCCAGCATCTGAAAGCCGACGGGATAGGGGCGATCCAGCCGGGGCTTGCGTCACGCTTCATCCTCGGGACATTCACGCCCGGTTGGTATTCCATTGCGGATCCCAAGCTCTACACATTGGCGCTGGCCGGACATTTTCGCAGCCGCGGCGGCGTTATCGACACGGCGGAGATTGCGGCGCTCCGTGCAATCCCGAGCGGTGTCGACGTGGTGGCGACGGATGGAAGGCTGCGCCAGGCCGGCAAGGTCGTTCTGGCCGCCGGCGCCTTCTCACATCGCATAGCCAAAACGCTCGGCGAGCATATCCCGCTCGAAACCGAACGCGGTTACAATACCACGCTTCCCGCCGATGCCTTCGATCTGCGCACGCAAATAACCTTTGGCGGCCATGGCTTCGTCGTCAGCAAGCTCTCGACCGGTATCCGTGTCGGGGGTGCGGTGGAGCTCGGCGGGCTGGCGCTGCCGCCGAATTTTCGCCGGTCCGAAGCCATGCTGCAGAAGGCCCGCACCTTCCTTTCCGGTCTCAAGCCGGAGGGTGGCATGCAATGGATGGGTTTCCGGCCGTCACTGCCCGACAGCCTGCCCGCCATCGGCCGTGCCAAGGCGACACGGGATGTGATCTATGCCTTCGGCCATGGCCATCTCGGCTTGACACAGTCGGCAGGCACGGCACGCCTCGTCGCCGACCTCCTGACGGAGCGGACCACGGCGATCGATCTCACGCCATTCTCGCCGCAGCGCTTCTGACGCAAACAGGCACTCCGACGCGGATTTTCGCATCGGCGTCCATGTCCCATTCGCGTGCAGGCATGCGATACCGCCGCTTCACCGCCTCCTCGCCAAGCAAAGCCTCTGGCCGAATTTCCTGCGCCGATATTAGTCGGCTCGCGGGGTTGGCTGCAGGAAAAAGCGCTCATAGCTGGTAAACGGCGGGCTAGACGACGGTTTCGCCGCCGTCGACGACAAGAATCTGTCCTGTCATATAGGATGATCGGTCCGAGACGAGGAAAAGGATCGGCTCGGCAATTTCCGAAACATCGGCCCAGCGTCCGAGCGGTACCTTTTCGGCAATATAGTCTTCGATGGCACCGCGTCCGCCCATCTGCGCAATGAACGGTGCGTTGAACGGCGTGTCGACCCAGCCGGGGCAAAGCGCGTTGACTCGGATGCCGAACCGCGCATAATCGCCAGCCATCTGCCTGGTCATGGCAATGACCGCGTGCTTGGAGGTGGTATAGGCGATCATCTCGCGGTCATAGAGCACGCCCGAAGACGACGAGGTGTTGAGGATGACGCCCTTGCCCGCTTTCTTCATGACCGGCATGACGAAACGCGAAGCCATAAAGTGCGCCCGGACGTTCAGGCTCCAGGACGTGTCGAAACCGGAAACTGCGACCTCCTCCAGATTGCCTGCGACCTGCGCGCCTGCATGATTGTGCAGGATATCGATGCGGCCATGCCGTGCTGCGATTGCGGCGATGCCGGCCCCGAGCGCCTGGTCGTCCATGACGTCGACGACGAGGCTTTCGGCGCTGTTGCCCGCTTCTACAATCCGGCTCACGGTCTCCTCGGCATTCGCCAAATCGATATCTGCGACGATCACATGCGCGCCTTCGCGCGCCATGATCTGCGCGCCGGCGCGGCCGATGCCGGAGCCGGCTCCGGTGACGATTGCGACCCGATCCTTGAGTATCATAATTTTTCCCTGGTCAGTTTGTCGTTGTCTTTTCGCGCATCAGGAAACGCGCGATGAGAATGAGGCAGAGCGATGCGATCAGCACCATGGTCGCAATCGCATTGATTTCCGGCGTGACGCCGCGGCGGATCGAGGCAAACACATAGATCGGCAGCGTCGTATTCGATCCCGCGACGAAGAAAGCGATGATGAAATCGTCGAAGGAAAAGGTGAAGGCGAGCAAAAAGCCGGCCAGGATCGATGGCATGATCTGCGGCAGCACGATCTGCCGGAAGGTGGTCAGAGGCGTGGCATAGAGATCGCTTGATGCCTCGACGATATCGCGGCCGAGGCTGGCAATGCGCGCCTTTACGATCATCGTCACCAGCGCCATGGTGAAAAGGCCGTGCGCCGCGATGATCGAGCCGTAGCCGAGCGCGAATTTCGGCGGCTGATCGCCTGGCCAGACGGCGGCGATCAGCGGGTTGATGACACCGAAGACCTCGACCAGCGCCACCAGCGTTGCAATGCCGATGACGACACCCGGCACGACGATCGCGGCGGCAAAGAGCCCGTCGAAAACGGCGCGGACGCGAGGACCGAGCCGCTCCAGGCCGATCGCCGCCATCGTGCCGAAGATTGCGGCGAGCGCTGCACTGGTAAAGGCGATGATAAGGCTGTTCTGCAACGCTTCCATCAGGAATGTGTTGGACAGCGCCCGCCCATACCACTGCGTCGAAAAGCCGGTGAACTCGCTCGCATTGCGGCCGGCATTGAAGGAGAACAAGACGACGAGCGCGATCGGTGCATACAGGAACACGTAGACGAAAGTGACGAGCGCGCGCATCAGACGAGATCCACCTGGCGGGTGCCGGCAACGCGCCAGGCGATGCGCATGGCAACTAGCAACACGATAACGACGACGGCAACGAGCGTCACGGCAATTGCCGATCCGAACGGCCAGTTGCGTGACTGCAGGAAGAGATCGACCAGCGCATTGCCGATGAAGAAGACCTTGCCGCCGCCAAGCAGCTGCGGGATCAGATATTCCCCGAGCAGCAGGATCGTCACCAGGGCCACGCCGGTCATAACGCCGGGCAAGGACAATGGCAGCGTAATGCCGAAGAAGGTCGAGACGGGTTTGGCGCCGAGATCGGCGGATGCCTCCAGCAGACGCCTGTCGAGCTTTTCGAGGCTGACATAGATCGGCATGATCATCAGCGGCAGGTAACCATAGACGATGCCGAGCAGCACGGCACCGGGTGTGTTGATGAACCTGACGTTCTCAATGCCGAGGAATTCGAGCAGATGCGGAATGCCGCGTGCGCCAAGCAGATACATCCAGGCATAGGTACGCACGAGCAGGCTGGTCCAGAAGGGAACGACAACGAGCGAAACCAGTAGCAGCCGGCGCTGCGGGCTTGCCTTGACCGCCAGATAGTAGGCGACCGGATAGGCAGCGAGCAAGCAGGCGGCCGCGCCGATCGGTGCAAGGATCAGCGTATTGATGAATGCAGCCGAGCGCGAGCCGAGATTGGCGAACTGCGCAAAAGTGAAGGCCGCCTGATAGCCGCCCTCCGGCGCGCGTTCGCCAAAGGCAAAGACGATGATGGCGATGAAGGGCAGCACCAGGAAGACGAACAGCCAGACGCTTGCCGGGCCGACAAGGGCAGCGGTGACGAGGCGCCGTTTGGTGGCAGGGGTAAGGGGCATCGAGAGGTTTTTATCCGCCGGTTCTAAACGCGAGGCCGGCCCCTCGCCGCCGAAGCGGCGGGGACCGGAGTGAGGCGAGGGCGATCAGGCCGACTTGAAACGTGCCATCAGTTCGGCGCGGCTCGGATCGGTAAGCGTGACGGCGGCGCCGAATTCCAGCGGCGTCAGTGCAGCCTCGTCCGGATAGACGATCTTGTTCGAGGTGATCTCCTTCGGCAGCAGCGCGATAACGCGGCTGTCGGTGGTCGGCGCGCCGTTGGCGATATGTTCCTTCACCGCGTTCTTCGGATCCATGAGATAGTTGAGAAGCGCGTAGCCGGCCGCCTTGTTCGGCGCATCCTTCGGGATGGCATAATAGTCGGTCCAGATCTCGCCGCCGTCCTTGCCGAGCACATAGTCAAGCTCGGGCATGTCGCGATTGAGCTGTGCGCCGTCATTGGTCCAGCACATCGTCAGCCAGGCGTCTGTCGAGCGCATGGACGGCTGGTAGTCGGAATTGATGGCGAAGAGATGCGGCTTGACCTTGATCAGCAATTCCTCGGCTTTGGCGAGCTCTTCCGGCTTGATCGAATTGAAGTCGTAGCCGAGGGAAACGAGCGCGCTGCCGATGGTCGTCAGCTGATAGTCATGGACCATGGCGCGGCCGTCGGCCTCCGTCTGCGCGATCTCGAAGAAATCCTTCCAGCTTGAAAGCTTGGTCTTGATCTTCTTCGTGTTGACGGAAAAGCCGGTCGTGCCCCAGTTTTTCGGCACGGCATAGGTTTTCCCGTCGATCTGGCCTTCTTTGGTAAAGCGTGGGCTTTCCGTCGTCTGGCGGAAGTTCGGGAGCTTCGAAAGGTCGAGTTCCTCGATGAGACCAAGCTTGTGATGGGTCGAAATCGTGTAATTCGTCGGCACGAAGAGCGACCAGCCGGAGGCACCTGCCTGCAGCTTCGCCAGCATTTCCTCGTTCGAGCCGAAGACGTTGACTTCGACGGCGACGCCGGTTGCCGCCTTGAAGTTCTCGAAGGTCGCGGGGTCGTGATAATTCGGCCAGGTTGCGATCGACATCTGCGTGCCGAGTTCGCCCGCGGCATAGGCCGGCGTCGACAGCGCGCCCGGGAAGCGCGACAGGACCACCGTCGCAAGACCGAGGCCGGTAATGTTGAGGAAATGACGACGGCTGACGGAGCCGCGCTTCAGGCGCATGAACTCGTCCATGAAGCCTTCGGCTGAAATCGGGAGATTGTCCTTATAATCCTTGCTCATGATGCTGTTCCCTTGTTTTGGCTTATGCATTCGATGCTGGAAAGACATGTAAGGCGGTGGGGTCGAAGCCGAGGAAGACCTCTTCGCCCGGACCGACGAGATCGCTTTCGTTCATACCGCGGCGATCCGAAGTGATCAGGAAATCGCCGAGCCCGGGGACGGTGACCGCGTATTCCGCGGAGGAGCCCAGGAAGATGCGGTGGGTCACCGTGCCCTTGAAGGACATGCCCGCTACGGCCATGTCGCGGCTCAGACGGATCGCTTCAGGGCGCAACGCTGCGATCGCAGCCCCAGGCATCAGCCGCTTGCCGGCCGAAAGTGCTGAACCATCCGCAAGGCGAAGCGTTTCGCCATCGGCTTCCATCGTCGCCTCTATGCGGTTCGTCTTACCGACGAAATCGGCGACGAAGAGATCGGCGGGCCGGTCATAGACCTCCTGAGGCGTGCCGAGCTGGCGGATGCGGCCGGCGCTCATGACGCAGACGACATCCGCCATCGACAGCGCTTCCTCCTGGTCATGGGTGACGAGAACGAAGGTGATGCCGAGCTCACGTTGCAGCGTCTGAAGCTCGATCTGCATGGCCGAACGCAGCTTCTTGTCGAGCGCGGCGAGTGGCTCGTCGAGCAGAAGCACGGAAGGGCGGTTGACGATGGCGCGCGCCAGCGCGACGCGCTGCTGCTGCCCGCCAGACATTTCATGGATGCGGCGTGTGGCAAAGCCGCCGAGGCGAACCATTTCGAGCGCTTCGGCGACGCGCCGGTCGATTTCGGCAGACTTGATCCTCGGGCGCATCTGCTTCAGCCCGTAGGCGACATTCTGCGCGACGTTGAAATGCGGAAACAGCGCATAATGCTGAAACACCATGTTGACGGGGCGCCGATAGGCCGGAACGCCGTTCATCTCGCGCCCGTCGATCAGCACTGTGCCTTCGCTCGGCTGCTCGAAGCCGCCGATCATGCGCAGGCATGTCGTCTTGCCGCAGCCGGAAGGGCCGAGAAGCGCCAGGAATGCACCCTTGGGCACATTAAGATTGATGTCCGTTACGGCGGTCACGGCGCCATAGTTCTTCGTGACCGAACGGAATTCGATATCGTTCGTTGAAGCGGATGCCACGTCTGTTCCCTGCGGTTGGTCGGCAGTCTTTGATCTGCCTTATTGCCACCGTCGTTAAGGAAAGAGTAAGCCCGGGCTTCCTGCGAGGTATATACCCCGAAAGAGGTATTTTCGTACGGAATGCTTCGTGGAAGGTGTATATAGGGGCTGCGCTCAGTTGCGCAGGGCGGCAGAGGGGATCCGTCACATGAGCACCGACCTTGAAGGGCTTTTTGCCGCCTTCAACGCCACGATCGGCCGATCGGCGATGACGGATGCCGAATTCGGAGAGACCTTCCGTCAAATGATGGCGGCGCTGGTGCGGTTCGACTACGTGGTCGTTTTCGCCTATCGCGGCAAGGAGCGGCCGATCGATCTCTACAGCACCTTCGACCGCGAGGAGCATGTCGTCTTCGTCACGCTCTATCAGGCCGGCCCCTATATGCTCGACCCCTTCTATCACACGGCGCGCGAACGCCGCGAAGGCGTGCTCAGGATGCGGGAGCTGGCGCCGGATCGCTTCTTTTCCAGCGAATATTACCGGACCTATTATGTCCAGACCGGGCTTGCCGAGGAGATCGGCTTTTTCGTCAATGCCGACGAGGACATCACCATCGTCCTGTCACTGATGCGGCGCGAGAAGACCGGGGTTTTTCCGCCCGCCGAGTTCATGACGTTGAAGAAGGTCGAGCCGCTCGTCGCAAGCATGGTGAGACACTATTGGTCCGGTCTGGCTTCCCGTTTCGATGCGCAATTGGCGGCCGGCGGCCGGAGCCGGCGCAAGCAGGGCCAGAACGGGAATGTCCCGCCAGCCGAAACCGTCTGGCGGGATCTCAATCTGACGAGCCGTGAAACCGCCATCGTCGAACTCGTTTTGCAGGGGCATTCGTCGGAATCGATCGGCCTGAAGCTCAATATCTCGACAGGCACGGTGAAGGTCCATCGGCGCAACGTCTACCGCAAGCTCGGCATTTCCTCGCAGACCCAGCTGCTTTCACTCTATCTCAAGAACCTGGTCTAGCATCGCCGAGATCTAGCCCGGCACATGAGCGCCATTTCCTTCTCTTGCAAGCAACTTCAGCCAGGGGCGGCAGTGGAAGACGGTCATGAGCAGATACATCGGCACCATCCCACTGAGCATCGCGCTGCCCTGTGTGGAACAGATCATGTCGCCGCTTGCCCCATAGGCTGATAGCCCTGTCATCAGGGCAAAGCTCGGCGCGGCGGCCAAAGCCAGCAGGCGGCTGGCAATGACGGGCAGAGCAGGGGCGGCGGTACGGCCGCCGACCCTTCGATTGCTTTCGGATGAGCGGAACATCAGTTTGCTCCGTAACGATCGTGATGTCTCCACCACACGCCGGACTCGTTGCGGCCGAGCGGCGCGCGATCGAGCCATTGATACATACCCCAAAGGCCGTCGAGTCCGCGAGCATAGGACGAGTAGGTGTGATAGATCTCGCCGTCCTGTATCGCGAAGGCGCTGACGCCAGGCCGGTCGCGCGTGTAAGTCGCGACATTCGTCCCCGTCATTGACGCCATCAGATCGACCGGGCCTTCGCTGCCGCGCTGCTCCCATCGCTGCATCGTCTTGCCCACCTGAGCGTCGGGCATCGGCGGCTCGCGGCGGTAGTTGTATTCGATGCGGCCGTCGCGCTGTTCCTCGGGCGTGAACCAGACGTTGAAATCATGGTTGAAATCGCTGTTGGCCGAAGAGGCCCAATCGAAGGTCCAGCCCATCCGTCGCTTGAACTCCTGCAGCTTGGCAAGCGGCGCCCTGGATATTGCGGAAAAAGCGACGTCATGATTTTCAAGATGCACCGCGATGCCATTGAAGCCGTCGGCGATCGACGAGCAGGATGGGCAGCCGGCCGCGTAGTCCGGTCCGAACATGAAGTGATAGACGAGAAGCTGCGAGCGGCCCTTGAAGAGGCCCGAGAGCGGAACGACGCCCTTCTCGGTCTCGAGCCGATAGTCTTTCTCCACCTTCACCCAGGGCAACTCCTGACGGTGGCCAGCAATCTCGTCGCTGCGCCGCGTCAACTCCTTTTCCTGCTCCAGCAGCGAGAGCCGTGCCGAAAGCCACTCTTGGCGCGTTCCTGTTTTATGCATCGTCATGGTTCATCTCCTCTTGTCTGTCGGGTCGTTCTTGTCGGCGCTGCATCTTGCTTGCCGACATGCGATAACTTACCCCTGGAGGCCGAAGGGGTGGGAGTTACAAGTGTGACGGGATTTAAATGGACTCGCTGATCGTCGCGGCAGCTCAGGCGCTCGCTGCCGGCGATGTGCTGGGGGCGCTGAAACGTGTGGCGCTGCGCGAGGATGCGCCGGCGCTGGCGCTGCGCGGCATTGCCATGGCGCAGCTTGGAGACCTTGTCCGCGCCAAGACGCTCTTGAAGAGTGCCGCGCGCGCTTTTGGTCCGCGCGAGGCTGTCGCCCGGGCGCGGTGCACGGTGGCCGAAGCCGAAATTGCCCTCGTGTCGCGTGATCTGGGCTGGCCGGACAAAGCGCTGGAGACGGCGCGGGCCGCCCTCGAAAAACACGGCGACCACGTCAATGCCGCCCATGCCCGCAACCTGCAGATACGCCGTCTGCTGCTTGTCGGCCATCTGGACGAGGCCGAACGCCTGTTGGCCAAGCTCGATCCGTCGCCGCTGCCGCCGGCAGCAAGGGCAAGCCATGAACTGGCGGTCGCCGGCATCGCCATCCGCCGCCTGCGGATCGAGCCGGCCCGCGCCGCCCTCGCGCGCGCCGCAGAAGCAGCCGGCAAGGCCGCGATCCCCGCCCTTGTGATCGAGGTGCGCGACGCGGCAGGTGCTCTCGATGCACCGGCTGCGCGTCTTCTAGCCCAGGGCGAGGAGAAATTGCTGTCGCTCGACGAGGTCGAGGCCCTGCTGGCGTCCGGAACATTGGTCGTCGATGCCTGCCGCAATGTCGTGCGCGGCGGCGGCGAGATCGTGCCGCTTGCGCGCCGGCCGGTGCTCTTTGCCCTGGCGCGCGCGCTTGCCGAGGCCGCCCCCGCCGATGTGCCGCGCGCTGCCCTGCTTACCCGCGCGTTCCGCGCTCGCCATGCTGACGAATCCCATAGGGCGCGGCTCAGGGTCGAGATCGGGAGGCTTCGCGCTGCCTTGGAGCCGCTTGCCGATATCAGCGCGACGCCGCGCGGCTTTGCGCTGACGCCGCGCGGGGACCGCGATGTCGTGGTGCTGGCGCCGCCTGTCGAGGTCGAGAACGGCTCGCTGCTTGCCCTGTTGTCGGATGGGGAATCCTGGTCGAGCTCGGCATTGTCGATTGCACTGGCGACAAGCCCGCGCACGGTGCAGCGGTCGCTCGACGCGCTTGCAGCGGCTGGAATGGTGCAAGGCGTCGGCAATGGCAGGGCGCGCCGCTGGATGATGCCGCCGGTGATCGGCTTCCCGACAACATTGTTACTCCCTGGGCCGCTGCCGAGCGACTAAGCTCTCTCTTATCGACACTCAACCGATCCCGACCGGAGGATGGAAACATGAAAAAGTCCCAAGCGGAAATCATTCGCGAATATGGCCCCTTCGAGAACGCACCCCGCGTGAATGGGGTTACTTTCGACGGCCGGTACGTCTGGTTCGCCTCTGGCGAAAAGCTGCATGCTCTGAACCCGGAGAGCGGCGAAGAGGTGCGCACGATCGATGTCGCGTCTCATGCCGGCACCGCTTTCGACGGGCGCTATCTCTATCAGATCGCCGAGGATCGGATTCACAAGGTCGATCCCGAGACGGGGACTATAGTTTCCACCATTCCCGCGCCCGGCAACGGCGGTGATTCAGGTCTTGCCTGGAGTGACGGCAGCCTGTGGGTCGGGCAACATCGCGGCCGCAAGATTTACGAAATCGACCCCGAGACCGGTGCAATCAAGCGCACCATCGAATCCAACCGCATCGTCACCGGCGTCACTTGGGTCGACGGAGAGCTGTGGCATGGCACCTGGGAGGGCGACGAAAGCGATGTGCGTCGCGTCGATCCTGCGACGGGCGAGGTGCTGGAGCGGCTCGAAATGCCCGAAGGGACCGGCGTTTCCGGCCTCGAATCCGACGGCAAGGACCGGTTCTATGCCGGTGGTGGCGGCAGCGGCAAACTGCGGGCGATCCGCCGTCCGCGCTGAGCGGCATTCATAGAGATATCCCGCATCGGAGACCGATCGGTCTCCGATGCGTTCCGGCAGGAAGTTTATCGTCTTTCGGTCAGGCTATAAGATGACATCGACCGCGCCCGTTCATTTCGGCTTTGGAAAGAGTTGGCTTACGGGTGCGACTTGAAAAGCTCCATCCGGATCACGACCGGATAGAACGGTTTTGGAGTGTCCCAAGGACACGAGGTAAATCCCGTGAGCGGCCGCTACCGCCACATCGTGAATGGTGAGCCAGCCGCAGTGCCATGCGCCCTTAGCATGGAAGCCATGTCTTGCCGCTTGGCGCCTTCATCGCCATATCTGGCTTACCAATCGCATTTCTATCATGTCCAGTTACAAACCGCGCCGATCCGGCTGATGTCGGAAATATTCGCGCGCGGAGGAGACGTCATGAATGGCATCACCAAAAGCCTTGACGAAATGAACCTGCAGGAGCGCGCCGCGCTTATGGCGGCTGTTGCCGATGTGCTGCAAGCCGCCGCCGAAGAGGCGGAGGAGGATGGCGATACGCTCGCCGCCACCAATTCCCTCTTTCTCGCATGCAATCTTCGCGGCTGTTCGTCCGATCTCGGCCCGAACGACCTGAAGGCCGCCGAGCTTCTGCTGGAGCAGGGCATCACCTTCATTCATCTGTTGAATGGACGCAGGAAGAGCGGCACTTCGCTTCACTAGCGGCTGAGATCTCGTATTCGGCCCGCACCGGCGAGTTCATCATCGATGTTCCCGCCGGCTCATATTCTCTTAGTCCTGCGATCAGGATCCTTCTTTCCATTGGCAGGACGGATCAATCCTCGCGAATGGCGCTGTTTTTGGCCGTATCCCGCATGAAGAGATAGATGACGAGCGAGATGCCGATCATCGCGGTCACATACCAGTAGAAGCCCTGCTCCCAGCCGCTGCTCTTGAACTTCAGCGCCACGAATTCGGCTGTGCCACCGAATAGCGTGTTGGCCAGAGCATAGGGCAATGCCACGCCGAGCGCGCGGATATGCGCCGGAAACAGCTCCGCCTTCACCACTGCGTTGATCGAGGTATAGCCGGTGACGATGATCAGCGCGCCCATGACGAGCAGCCCTGCGATCAGCGGGTCCTTCGTGGTTTCGAGGGTCGAGAAAATCGGATAGGTGAACAGCACGCCGCAGAGGCCGAAGCCGATCATCAGCGGCTTGCGGCCGATCTTGTCGGAGAGCCCACCTGCAATCGGCTGCAGCAGCATGAAGATGAACAGCGTGATTGCGTTGATCTCGCTCGACGTTTCCCGGCTGAATCCAGAGGTGTTGACCAGGAATTTCTGCATGTAGATCGAATAGGCGTAGAAGGCGAGCGTGCCGCCGGCCGTCAGCAGCATCACTATCGCAGTCTCCTTCGGATGCCGGGTGATGAGCATCCAGAAGCCGGATTTCTGTGCATCGCCTGCACGCAGGTTCTTGAAGCTCTCGGTTTCGGCAAGCCCGCGGCGCAGCCAGAAGACGACGACCGCAAGCGCCGCTCCGACGAAGAAGGGAATGCGCCATCCCCAGGCATTGAGCGTCTCCGGCGTCATGAACGCCTGCAATATGATGAGGACGGCGATGGCGAGGAGCTGACCGGAGATCAGCGTGACGTACTGGAACGACGAGAAGAAACCGCGGCGCTGCCGCCCGGCCATCTCGGAAAGATAGGTCGCCGAGGCGCCGTACTCGCCGCCTACCGACAGGCCCTGCATCAGGCGGGCAAGGACCAGAAGCGCCGGTGCTGCCACGCCGATTGCCTCATATCCCGGTGTCAGCGCGATGATCAGCGAACCGGCGCACATCAGCGTCACCGAAAGCGCAAGGCCAGCCTTTCGGCCCTTGCGGTCGGCGTAAAGCCCCATGATCCAGGCGCCGATCGGCCGCATGACGAAGCCCACCGCAAAGACCGCCGCCGAATTCAGCAGCTGCGCCGTCTGATCGCCGGCGGGGAAAAAGTGCGGAGCGAAATAGAGCGCGAATGCGGCGTAGACATACCAGTCGAACCATTCGACCAGATTGCCCGTCGAGCCGCCGATAATCGATTTGAGACGGTTGCGTTTCCCGGCGGCATCCATCGCTGCCGTCGTTTCGATGGGGTCTTGCAATGTATCAAGCATTGAGCCTCTCCTCCCTTGGTCGCTTCGGCCGTCGCCATCGCGATTGATCGCTGTGGACGACGGGTTTTGAGAGAGGCCGCATGCGCGCTTGCCCGCCGGCGCATCCTCGCGAGACGGGACGCGGCAATGCCGATTGCCCGAACAGAACCGGTTTCTCAAGCCTATCGAGGATCACTCTCCCAACGCCATTGTTGCGTGTGGAAGTGTAGGATACGAGGTTCATCGGGCATTCATGATACCATATTGAAATATTTCATATTTCTTCGATTTCGCCTTGGTTCTCGCCATTGTTTGCGCAAGATTCTGCGTGGTAAATTCGAGGCTTGTGCAATATCCTGCACAAATGATCGAGCTGGGATTGAGACGGATTCTGCTTCTGGCGGTGGCTGTTGTGGCCGCTGCGGCCGGCATTTGGTTTACGGCGCTCTCACTATCGCGTCACGAGGCGCTGGCGCGGCTGGAAGCGGAGGCTTCCGGACTTGCCGTGCAGCATAGCCGTTTGGTCGACAGCGAGTTGGCGCGTTTTCGGCTCCTGCCGATCGTGCTTGGCGAATATCGCGACCTTGGCGAGGCTCTTGCTAGCCCTACCGCCGATGCCGCCCGTCGGCTCGACGAAAAGCTCGGCTTTCTCGCTCATCAGACGGGTGCCTATATCATATATCTCGTCGACCATACCGGGCTTGTCATTTCGGCATCGAATGCAGGGACCGAGGATAGCTTCGTCGGCAAGAATTTCAGTTTCCGTCCGTATTTTTCCGAGGCGATGAAAGATGGCATGGCGGAATATTATGGCGCGGGCGCAATCAGCGGCCGGCCCGGCCTGTTTATCGCGCGCAGGGTTGGCGATGCCGCCGCACCGGCCGGCGTCGTGGTCGTCAAATTCGAATTCGAGCCGGTGTCGCGGATCTGGGCGAACGATCCGGGGAAAACGCTTGTCGTCGACGAACACCAAATCATTCTTGCGGCATCCGACCCGTCACAGGTACTGACGGCGCTCGCGCCGCTTTCGCCGGAAGACCGTGCCCGCATCGTCGCGAGCGGCCAATATCGGGACGCGGCACTGGGGCCGGGGAACTACCGGGTGGAAGATGCCGGTCGCATACGCGGACCGCGAGATCAGATCATGGTCGCAGCCGAGCAGCCCGTCGCCGGCACGCGTCTGCGCCTTTTGCATCTTCTCGATACGCGCATGGCATTGCAGGAGGCCCGTGCCGAGGCCTGGCTGCTGGCCTTGCCCGCCATCCTCGGGCTGGCCGTCATCGGAACTGCGGTCTGGTGGCGAATGACCCGCGTCGCGCGGGCGGCGGCCGATCGGCGGGCGCTGGAGGCGGCCGTCGCCACCCGCACGGCCGAGCTGCGCGACGAGATGACCGAACGTGCCCGCGCCGAGGACCGCTATCGCGATGCCCGCGAGGAGCTTGCCCAGGCCAATCGGCTCGCCTCCGTCGGCTCGATCACGGCGGGGCTGATGCATGAAATCAACCAGCCGGTTGCCACCATTCGCACCCTGGCGGAGAACGCCCGCCACCATCTCGCCGCCAATCGCCTCGATCGTGTCAGGGCCAATTTGGATGCCGCGGTCGACGTGACGGCGCGCATAGGAACGATCACGCAGGAGATGCGGCGTTTCTCGCGCCGGGGACGGCATGCGGCCGGGCCGGAACCGCTCGATGCCATCATTGCCGGCGCCCTGCTGCTGGTCGGGAACCGGTTCCGCAAAGCGGGTGTAAGGCTGGATCTGCCGCCACAGGGCCAGCCGCAGGTGCTGGCCGAACGGGTGCGGCTGGAACAGGTTCTCGTCAATCTGCTGCAGAACGCCATCGATGCGGTGTCGGACGTCGCCGATCCGCATGTCGCCTTGCTCGTCGACGCGGTCGAGAAGGACACGGTGAGGCTGACCGTTGCCGACAATGGTCCGGGCATCGACCCGGCCCTGGCGAAGGAGATATTCCGTCCCTTCATGACAGGTAAGCCCGACGGGCTGGGCCTTGGGCTTGGGATCGCGCAGGACATCATGAACGATCTTGGCGGATCATTGACAATCGGCCCGTCGCCGCTCGGTGGCGCGGCCTTCATAATTACGATGAGGCGGGCATGACCTTGCAAACGCCACAGAAAGTGCTGCTGGTGGAGGATGACGGCCCCTTCAATGCCGCTCTCAGCGATTCCTTCGCCATAGCGGGCTTCGAGGTGGAGACGCATGCTGACGGGCAGTCGGCACTCGCAAGCCTTGCCGTGACGCTGCCCGGCGTGGTCGTCACCGACATCCGCCTGCCCCGCGTCGACGGGCACGACCTTCTCGAGGCGGTGCAGGCGCGCGATCCTGACCTCCCCGTCATCCTGATGACCGGTCACGGCGACGTCGCCATGGCGGTCGGTGCCTTGAAGCAGGGCGCCTATGATTTCATCGCCAAGCCTTTTGCCACGGATCATATGATCGCCTCAGTGCGCCGCGCACTGGAGACGCGGCGTCTGGTGCTGGAAAACCGGCGCCTGCGGCAGGCCGCGGCGGAAGCGGAAGATACGTCGCCGCTGCTTGGCCAGACGCCGGTCATGGCGCGATTGCGTGAAACGATACGCCAGGTCGCCGTCGCCGATGTGGACGTTCTGGTCGAAGGTGAAACGGGCACGGGCAAGGAACTCGTGGCGCGCCTCATCCACCGCTGGAGCAGGCGGCATGCACGCAGCTTCGTCGCGGTCGATTGCGCCGCCTTGCCGGATGCGATCGCCGACGAAACTCTGTTCGGAAATCGCACGCGGCGCGGACGCATCGCCGAGGCGGATCGCGGCACGCTCTTCATCGATGAAATCGACAGCATGTCGCCCATGCTCCAGGGGCGGCTTCTGCGGGTGGTCGAAGAGCGCGAACTGCCCTCGTCGACCGGCGAGCCGGCTCCCGTCAATCTCCGGCTCGTCGCGGCGACCAAGACCGACCTGCATGGTTCGGTCGCCGAGGGCCGTTTCCGCGCCGATCTGCTCTACCGGTTGGAGACTGTGCGGATCCGCATCCCGCCTCTGCGGGAGCGCCGGGCCGACATCGGCCTGTTGTTCAGTGCCTTTCTTGAGGATGCTGCGCGCCTGCATGGCGTTGCGCGTCCGCAAATCGACGTTGCGATGGAGACGCGTTTCCTGACGGACGATTGGCCGGGCAATGTCCGCCAATTGCGCAATTACGCAACCCAGGTGGTTCTGGGCCTGACGTCGGCCCCGAGCACACCTGCTTCGGAACTTGGTCTATCTGATCAAATGGATCAGTTCGAGGCCAGCGTTCTGCGGGCAGCGCTTGACCGGTTCGAAGGCGATATCGCCGAAGTCGCGCAGGCGCTGCAACTGCCGCGCCGCAGCCTCTATGCTCGCCTGCAACGCCATGGCATCAACCCCTCGACCTACCGAAAGCGAGACAGTGCACCTGGTGACGGCGGCAGGAGCTGAGCGAATGTCACTTCGTTTCGCTGGGTGGTCGAGGACATGAACAGGTAGGTGCCTCGGGCACCTAAAGGTCTCGCCACCGCGACGATTTGCTTCTTCAGCTTGCCGTTACTTTCCGCGAATCCCAGCGCGTGCACGCCAGGGCCGGGAATGAACACGTGCGTCCGAGAATGCGCCTGCGCATCGAAGCATATCTGATCGATCATCATGGTGTAGCCGCACGCCGTTCCTGCGGGTTCGCGCCGTGGCACATCACATCCGTGCCTCTGTAGGCGCGAACCCGCATGGCTCAGTGAGCGCCGCCACCACTGCCGGCCTGTGGCCGCTTGGTAAACAGCATCGTGATTGCCGCGATGGCGAGGACCACGCCGATGACTGCGAAGGTGTCGCTGAACCCCATGATCAGCGCCTGCCTTTTGATGACCTGGCCGAGCGCGATAACCGCCTTCTGCTGGGCCACTTGATGATCGGAGACGCCGTGTGACAGGAAGTAGCCGGTCATCTGGTCAATCCGCTGGCGAACCTCATCGCGAGCAAGGGTTACGGATTGGCCGATGATGTTGGAGTGAAACTGTTCGCGCTTCGTCAGGATGGTGCCGAGGGACGCCGTCCCCACCGCGCCGCCGAGATTTCTCAGCATGTTCGTCAGGCCGGACGCGGCGGCCGCATCCGCCGACGCAATGCCAGCGGTCGTGATTGCGGTCACCGGGGTGATGACGAAGGCCTGGCCGATCGCGCGGACGATGTTCGGAATGAAGAACTGATCTCCGGCATTATCGGCCGAAAGCGTGACGTTCATGAAGCAGCTGAAGGAAAAGACTGCGATGCCGAAGAAGGCAAGCCAACGCACATCCACCCGCTTCATCATCAGCGGCACCAGAGGGATCAGCAGCAGCTGCGGCAATCCCGTCCAGGCAAGGACGTTGCCGATCTGCTCGGCATTGTACCTCTGCACCTGGCCGAGATATTGCGGCAGGATGTAGACCGTTCCGAACAAAGCGACGCCGACGAGAATATTCGCGAGCACGCCAAGACCGAAATTCCTTTGTTTCAACAGGCGCAGTTTCACCAGCGGCTTCGAAACCTTGAGCTCGATGATGATGAAGAGGCTGAGGAACACAGCCGCGACAATGCTGAGTCGCACGATGAAGGGCGACGAGAACCAGTCGTCCTTGTTGCCTTCCTCAAGCACGGTTTGCAGTGCCGACAGTCCGATCGCCATCGTCACGATGCCGAGCCAGTCGCCCTCGCGCAGCAGTTTCAGCTGCATCGGCTGCTTGTCCAGCGTCAGGGCAAGCGCCGCCACCATGATGGCGCTCGGGCCGGCATTGATGAAGAAGATCGTCTGCCAGCCGTAATTCTCGGTCAGGTAGCCGCCGATGGTCGGGCCGATGGCCGGCGCAAAGGTGACGGACAATGCAAAGATCGCCAGCCCCAAGGGCTGCTGCGGCTTCGGAAGCTTCGTCAGCACCATGGTGAAGGCCATCGGGATCAGTACGCCGCCGGCAAATCCTTGCAGGCCGCGCAGGACGATCATCGTTCCAAGATCGTGCGCGAAGGCGCAGGACAGGGAAAACAGCGGAAACAGCACCGAGTTCACCAGAATGTATCGGCGAAATGAGAAGACGCTGCTGAGATAGGCTGTGAGCGGAATGACGACGATCTCGCCGATCAGATAGGAGGTCGAGATCCAAGCGCCATTATCCACACCGGTGCCGATGCCACCCTCGATGTCGAGAAGTGAGGCATTGGTGATCTGGATGTTCAGGATCGCCATGAACGCGCCGATCATGGCGGCCAGAACCGCGATCCACTCTCTTGTCGATGCACGCGGCTGTGCCGTTGCGGCCGGCATCGGACGGCCATCCATTGTAATCGTAGACATTGTGGGGCTCCCGCCGTCAATTCCGCTGTGCGGCGTCTGCTTTGGTGTTGATGCTCGGCTCGACGGACATTCCAGGGCGCAGCTCACCGCTCGTCATGGTCTGCGTGTCAAGCGCTATCCTGACTGGAATTCGCTGCACGACCTTGGTGAAGTTGCCGGTCGCATTGTCAGGCGGCAGCAGGGCAAATTCTTGTCCGCTCGCCGGCGCAAGGCTGTCGACATGGCCGTGGAATGTCTTGCCGGGGAACATGTCGACTTCGATATCGACGGGCTGACCGGCATGGACATTCGTCAGCTGCGTTTCCTTATAGTTGGCGACGACGTAGGCCTGGTCGGTCGGCACGAGCGACATCAGCTGTGTTCCCGCCTGGACATATTGGCCGATGCGCAGCGTGCGGTTGCCGATCGTGCCGTCGACGGGCGCCACGATGGTCGTATAGGAGAGATTAAGCTCGGCCTGATGCTGGACCGCCTCGCTTTTCTGCAGGGCAGCCGTCGCCTGCGCGATCTGGGCCTTCAGAAGTTCGACCTGCTTGATCGCACCTTCCAAGGTCGCGGTGTCCCTGACGATGGCAGCCTGCGCCGCGGCGATCTGCGATGCGGCCTGCTGCGCCGTTTGCACGGCCGCATAGCCGTTGGAGGCGAGGCTGGCATAGCGCTTGTTGTTCTGTTCGGCGAAGGTTTCGTTGGCCTTGTCCACATCGAGCGTCGCCCGCGCTGCGGCGATGGTCGATTGCTGGATGTCCAGCGAGGCCTGCTCGGCCTGTATGGTTGCCTGCGCTGCGGCGACATCGGCCTTCGCCTGGTCGAGCGCTGCGCGGAAATCGCGGTCGTCGATGTGGGCGAGCGGCTGGCCGGCCTTTACGGTCTCGTTGTCCTTGACCAGGACTTCCGCCAGATAGCCTGAAATCTTCGGGGCGATCGAGCTGTTGTCGGCCTGGACATAGGCGTCGTCGGTCGATACCTCGAAACGGCCGTTTTGCCAGTAGTCGTGTCCGTAATAGCCCGCGGCGGCGATAATGACGATCGCACCCACGCCATACACCAGGCGGCGCGGCATCTTGCTGCGCTTTGCTGTGGTGTTGCCGCCTGTAGGTCCCTGTGGCGCCTCCGGATGGGGTTCGGTTGTCACCCCTTCCTTGGCCTTCGCCTCCACGATCTCCTGCGCTTCGCCGGAAGCGCCCTCGGATGTCACGATATGCAGATTGTTTGCCATGTACTTGCTCCTGGCAGGGGTCGCTGCCGGGCAGGGGTAGCGGCCAAGTTCAATTTGGAAACTTGATGTTTTCCAAAATAAGCGCTATAAAATCTAAGTCAACAGTATTTTGGAAAATATCTATGATCCTAAATCCAAAAGTCACGAAACGACCGCGAGGACGACCGCAGGTTCGTTGTGATGACGATACCCGGGCAATCGTGCTCTCGTCCGCGCGAAAGCGCTTTCTGGAAGCGGGCTATGCCTCGGCATGCATCAACGACATCGCGCAGGACGCGGGTGTTTCGACGAAGACCGTCTATCGGCTGTTTGACAGCAAGGGAGAAATCTTCAATGCGGTGGTTACCGATCGCATCGCCCGTTTCAACGTCGAGGTGGACCAGGGGCTGTTGAAGCACCCGGACCTGCATCATCAACTCGAGCAGATCCTGATCGCCTACGGCCGTCTGGCGCTGGATCCGGAAACCATCGCAATCAATCGTCTGGCCGTCGCCGAGGCCGATCGCTTTCCCGAGATCGCGGCGTCCTTCTATGAGCGGGCGATCAAGGCTTCGGCCGTAGTCTTCGAGGCCTGGCTGCGCAGCCAGCGCGACAAGGGAGCGATTAGAATCTCCGATATCTCTCTTGCGGCCGGCTTCCTGCGGGGAATGATGACCATGGAGCCGCAAAGGGCCGTCATGCTGGGCCAGCGGCGAGCACCGGATGACGAAGAGATCCAGGTCCGCGCGGCGGGGTGCGCGGCGATCTTCCTGCAGGGTTGCGTTGAAAGCCCGTCGTGAGCCTTTGCAGGACGCCGAAAGATCAGACGGAACGATATCCCATTTGCCGAAAGTGAGGCCGCCCGCATGGTCGCGGACGGCTTCCGCATGCGTTATGGCGCAACGGTAAAACTATAGGTGCCGTTGGTCTTGTGCCCATCCGTGGAGAGTACATGCCATTCGACCGTGTACTTTCCGGGCGCAAGCTTGTCGGTGACCGGTACCATCAATGTCGTGTCTTTGTTCATCAGTGTGCCGTCGCCGGTCTTGACGGCTGCCTTGTCGGGGCCGGTCACCTTGATGCCGCTGAATTTCAGGTTGAGACCTTCGGAAAAGGTGAGGTCGAGTTCCGACGGCGCCGCCTTGACTATGCCGTCGGCCGCCGGAACGGCTGATTTCAGATGGGCGTGGGCCATGGCTTGGCCGGCGAGCGCGATGCTGATTGCGGCAGCGGCGAGGAGCAATTTCTTCATCGAAGGCATATCTGGTTTCCTTATCATGTTCATGGCCCGCAGGCCTGCCGGACGGAATCGTTGTTTTTCAGTGGTGATCGGGTGCCATGGAACTATTCCTGCAGCAGCAGATTTCGGATCTTTTGCAGCGCGACGTCGGTATTTTCCTGATAGGCGATCGTGCCCCTCAGATTGCCGCCGGCATCGACGAGCAATACGGATGCGGTGTGATCCATGGTATATCCGCCATCCGGACTGGGGACTTTCTTGGCATAGATGCGCCAGCCCTGGATGGCCTTCTGCATCTCATTGGGATCGCCCGTGATGCCGGTGATCCGGTCGGTGAAATTGCCGGTGTAGCTGCGCATGATCTCGGGCGTATCGCGCTCCGGATCGACGGAGAAGAAATAGGCCTTCAGTTTGTCGGCTTGCGGCCCAAGCGTCTTGAACCAGCCCGACATATCATAGAGGGTTGTCGGGCAGACATCGGGGCAATGCGTATAGCCGAAATAGACGAGCGAAGGATGACCCGACGGGGCCTTTTCGGTAATGGGCTGTCCGCGATCGCCCGTGAGCGTGAAGGCTGCACCAAAGCTGCCGGCTGCCCGGACCTGCGGCGTCATAGGGAACGTTGCGTAGCCGATAGCGCCGGCGCCGACGATAAGCGTCAGAGCGACGACCATTGCGGCGAAGCGTTGTCTATTTGACATGGGATGTCTCCTTGTTCGCCGCGATCGATCCGACCGGGAAATCCACCTCGACCGAGCCGGCCTTTTCGAAGGTGAGCCTTGTCTTTACCGTCTGGCCCTGAAGAAAGGGCTCTGCGACCTTCATGAACATCACATGATAGCCGCCGGGCTTGAGCTCGACGGTCTTGCCGGCCGGTATGGGCAGGCCATCGGCAAGCTCGCGCATCACCATAATGTCCTTGTCCATCCTCATCTCGTGGATCTGGACCGTTCCGGCACGCGGCGAGCTTGCCGCGATCAGCCGGTCGTCGGTATCGCCCGTATTGGTGATGGTCACATAGCCGCCGCCGACAGGCGCACCCGGCACCATAGCGCGAATATAGGGAGTGGAGATTGTGAGATCGCCGATCTTGATTTCGTCGGCAAAGGCCATGGAGGAAAGCAGGAATGCCAGCCCGAAGGCGGCGGGAGCAAAAGCGCGTTTCAACACGATCGATATCCTTGATGCAAAAAGGGAGCGGGCAGACGAAGCCGACGGCTCCGCCCGATCTCGTCAGGAAAGGAAGCGCCGGAGCGGCGGCACGAAACGAACCACGAGCTGGTCGATCAGCAGCATTACGGCGATAGCGGCTCCCGTCAGCGGGAAGGCTGCGCCGAAAACAATGGTGATGAACCAGAGCCTGACATAGACGGACTTTTGTGGCGGCATCGGCGGCACGCCGAGGCGGCCTGCCGGCCTGCGCTTCCACCACATGGTCGCGGCGGTCGCGCAGCACAGGATAATGGCCAGGCAAGCGGACAGCATCAGAAGCTGGTTGAAGAGGCCCCATTCCTGCCCTTGATGGACATTGTTGCTCCATTCGATCGCCTTACCGAGCGCCGGATATTGATCATAGGAGATGTCGACGAGCGCCTTTCCGGAATACTGGTCGACATGAACAGTCCTCTCCTTGCCGAGATCGCCGAAATAATGGCTGGCGGTATAGACGCCGGTTTCATCCGTCGGGATCGCAAGGTCGGAGCCGGCGACCATGCCGAGGCCGTGCATGATGGCGACGGCCTTGTTCAGGCCGATCGGCTTTGCCGACTGCGCCGCCGCGATGTCGGACAATGGAACGGGGGCATTTTCGACCACCCAGCCGGCCTGGCTGACGATGTCCTGCATGACCTTCGTCGATTTCGGAACTTCGTCCCAGACTGCTGCCGGTGTTCCGAAATTGTGAGCGGTCAGCCAAGCATTGAGATTGGCGCCCCAGTAGCCGGACCAGGACATGCCGCTGAAGGCCAGGAAGAAGATGAGAGTGCCGGCAAGCGCGCCCGTCACGGCATGCAGGTCGCGCCAGAAGACGCGCCGCGACGGGTTGCCGCGAACGGTGAGCACGCCGCCGGTCTGCTGTCGCGGCCACCACAGATAGATGCCGGTGACCACGAGAACGAGGGCGAAGCCGGCGACGATCTCGATGAGGCGATTGCTCCATTTGCCGAAATATTCGAGGCTGTGGATGCGCTTGACGACCCAGCCGAACTCCTGTTTCGAGCCGACCGACCCCAAGATGCCGCCGTCATAGGGATTGACATAGACGATGGTCGATTGGCCGTCTTTTGACAGCGTAACCCAGGCCGAGCGGTTCGGGGCCGACGCTTCGTGATAGGAGGTTGCGTGGGCGCCCGGGAAGGCTGCAAGCGCCGCATCTGCGATCTGCTGCGGCTGCAGCAGCGTGCCGGTCTCGGCGACGAGATAGCGATGCGCGTAGAAGGTATCGGCAATCTGATCCTTGAATAGGTAGAGCGATCCGGTGATCGCCAGATTGAGCATGAATGGAATGACGAGAAGACCGGCGAAAAAATGCCAGCGCCAGATCGCGCGATAGAGCGAGATATTGTGGGTTGCTGTGGCTGCAGGCTCTGCAGCGGTAAAGGCAGACATGAAATCCTCCGAAGATCGGCAGGCTGCCGCGCGCGGTCGATCCGAGGAGGAGGGCGATGGTTCGCCATTTGGAGTGAGCTTGCTTTCCGTGACCAGCCGGACCGATCGAGCCGCCTCGTTAGGCAAAGTACAGCTAGGGACACCAATCCTCGGATTTCACGACTTGACGTCGCGCATGACGGCAGCCGTTGACGGCAGGCGTCACGGTGAAAGCCGCAACGCCGGTTCAGCCAACGATGTCGAGGATGGGTGGTGCTCTTGGACCTGTGTTCGGCGGATAAAGCTGGCGGTGGAAAGCCTCAGATCTTGCGACGACCGTCTCTCCACGCGGAGAGGCAAGGCGCTCGCAAACCTCGGTGGGAGGCGCCGGCAGAAGGGCAGCCGAGGCGATCCGGCATGCCTCGCATCCCGGCGCATAGGCTTTCCCATGAACCTTGCCGTCGGCATCCTTATAGGTGACGCAGAGGATGGGCAGTGATCCATCCGGCAGCCGGTATTGGGCAAGCTCCAGCGGGGAAATCTCATCCGCCGTGGCGACGACCGGCTGATGGGCGAAGCCGACAAACAACAGCGCCACGGCGCAAAGGATGCGCGCGCTCCACTGAAATGTTCGCGAAATCGTCTTCCGCATTCCTGTCCCCACCACAGCATTTCGCGGATGAGGTTGCAGTCATAGGGCAGGCCCATCGCAAGCGCAATGCGTCAATTCGTGCCGTGCCCTCAGCTTCGCAGACTGTACGTTTGGACCGAGAGTTCATCGGCGAGGATCGTATTGTCAGCTCAGCATTCGTACGATCGGCGAGCGCCGGCTCGATGGCAAGGATTTCATTCCGCCAGTGGCAGACGATTGAAGTACGGCTATATGTGTGACCATGACTGAAAGCGGAGGAGACATCATGCCATCCATGCGCCCAGGATCGGAATCCCGGCATCTGCTGCCGGGCCAGATCAGCGAGCTCGTCGTCTTTGATTTCGCCTCATCGACTGCTCGCGTGATTTACGAAACCGGCGAACTCATCGAGGCTCCCAACTGGTCGCCGGATGGCAAATGGCTGATCTATAACGGCGACGGTCGCCTGTTCCGCATCTCTCCCGATGGACGGGACGGGCCGCACCGCATCAATACAGCCCCGATGGAAAACCTGAACAACGACCATGTCGTATCACCCGATGGTCGCTCCTTCTTCGTCAGCGCCAATGACGGTCATCTCTATCAGGTGCCGTTCGAAGGTGGCGCGCCTCAGCGTGTTTCCAACGAGCACGATCCGTCCCGAGATTTCAAATACTACCTGCATGGCATCTCCCCCGACGGCAGGACGCTCGCCTATGTCGGATTGGAGCGCCGCGTTGGCGGCGGCATTTTCACCCGCATCTGCACCATCCCCGCCGCCGGCGGCGGCGAGGATGTGTTTCTGACCGATGGTGCTTGCCCCGTCGATGGGCCTGAATTCTCGCCCGACGGGCATTGGATCTATTTCAATTCCGAGGCTGCGGCGATGCAGCCGGGGCATGCTCAGGTGTTCCGCCTGCGCCCGGACGGTTCCAAGCTGGAGCAGCTCACGCATGATGATCGGGTGAACTGGTTCCCGCATCCGGCGCCCAACGGCCGCGATCTCGTCTATCTGAGCTATCCAAAGGGAACGATCGGCCATCCCGCGGACAAGCAGGTGATCCTCCGTCTCATGCCGGCGGACGGAGGCACGGCACGAGATCTCGACGCTTTCAACGGCGGCCAGGGAACGATCAATGTGAGCTCCTGGTCACCGGATTCCAGCGCCTTTGCCTATGTTCGCTATCCGTTGGCCGCGCAGCCGCCGGCCTGAAGGAAAGCCGTCGCCACGATGGCCGAAGGGCTTCCGAAAGCAATGCCCGCAGATTGCGATCTAGCCTCGCGCAAGGTCTGGTTGCGATAGTCGGCTTTGGGGCGAATGCTGGTGAATTGCGCTGTGGGGGCGATCGATGATTTCAACGTATCTCGGCTATGTGACCGCGACAAAGGATATGGCGTCGACGCTTGCGCGCATCGCCAAGCAGACAACGGTCAAAAGCGACCAGCAATATTATGATGCGCACATCGGCAAGATCAAGAATGTCGATGAGTTCGTCAGCGACCATAAGCTCTACAGCTATGCAATGAAGGCCTATGGCCTAGAAGACATGACCTATGCCAAGGCCTTCATGAAGAAGGTTTTGACAAGCGACCTCAGCGATCCGAATAGTTTCGCAAACAAATTGACCGATAGCCGCTACCGGCAATTTGCCGCGGCTTTCAACTTCGGTGGCAAGTCAAAGAATCAGGCAGCTCAGACCGATGCCCAGAAGAGCGATACGATCGGGCTCTATGAGCAATCCTTCGCCAATGAAACAACTTTGGCAGCGAAGGAGAGCAAATTCTACGACAGCTGGATCGACAAGGTGTCGAATGTCGACGATATCGTCAACAGCAGCAGGATGAGAGACTACATCCTGCGGGCGCATGGCATCAATCCGGACAATATATCGAAGTCGTTTCTCACGTCGGTTCTGACCAGTGATGTCAGCGATCCGAACAGCTTCGTCAATCAGGCAGGCAACTTCTCTTCGGCATCGGCTCAGGCAACCTATAAGCTGATCGCATCGCAGTTCAATTTCAATGATGATGGAACGCTTTCCGCCGCGTCGGCGCAAACGACGCAGCAGAAGGAAGCGATGATCTCTCGCTATAACAATACTGTCCCGAGCCTGCTGACCCCGACCATGGCCGTCAGCAACGACGACTATTATCGCCAGGCAATCACGAAGGTGACGTCGCTGAGTGACATCACCGGCGACAACAGGCTTTTCTCCTATATCAAGGAGGCTTTCGGTCTCAGCGCCAAACTCACGCCGGCCCAATTCAATCTCGCTTTCGCCAACCCCACCTATGCCGATGTCTCCGGCATGAAGGATATGGTCGCTCATTTCAATTTCGCGTCCGACGGAACGCTGCCGGCGGGGCAATCAGCGCAATCGGCGCAAGCCATAGACGATATCTCCATCAAATATTTGACGCAGGCCAAGGGTGCCAAGCAGGCCTTGTTCAAGGATGCGGAGGACCACTACAAGTCGGCGGTCGGCAAAATCAAGACGATCGAGGATTTCTTCGCCGCCAATGACACGAAGAGCAAGGATCTGCCGACGATCGAGGACATGGCGCTCCGTGCCTTCGGGATCGGCAAGAATGAGGTCTCGCGGGACCAATTGCGCAAGATCCTGGAAAGCAATCCTTATGACAGCAAGAGCTATGTCAGCTCCCTGAAGGACGAGAGGTATGTCGAGCTTGCCAAGGCATTCAACTTCGACAGTAAGGGTAATCTCCGGGATCCGGTCACGGCCTTGTCGAAGGGCTCGATCAACAGCTTCATTTCCGCCTATTCGAAAGCGAAGACGTTCGGGCTGACGGGTGAGATGCGGGACAAGGCGATCAAGGATGCGAAGGACGCGGCGACTGAATTCAGCAAGTCGATTGCCAAGGTCGACACCGTCGATGAGCTCCTGGCGGATAAGAAGGTGACGGAATTCATTCTCGTCGCCAATAATATCGACCCCAAGACGGTCGACAAGGCGACCTTGAAGAAGGCCCTCACCGCCGATCCCGAAGATGCCAAGGGATTCCTGAACACGCCGGCAGGCCAGAAGTTCAAGGCCATGGTGAACGTCTTCAATTTCGACGCCAAGGGCAACCTGACGACCGCCAAGATCGAACCAGGGCAAAACAAGGGCGCGCGCCTCGCCACGGACGATCTCTTTCTCCATCAGACCCTGGAAACCCAGCAGGGTGCCTCCAACGATGGTGTCCGCCTTGCGCTTTATTTTCAGCGAAAGGCGCCGCAAATCAATTCCGTCTACGACATCATGTCCGATCCGGCGCTCTACAATGTGATCAAGACGACCTACTCGCTACCGGCGTCGATGTCGAACATGGATGTGAGCCGCCAGGCGAAGATGCTGGAGAAGCTTTTTCCGGTCAAGGATTTGCATGATGCCGGCAAGGTGAGCAACCTGCTGAAGCGCTTCGCCGCCGTATATGACGCGGCAAACGGCGCAAATACCGCCTCGCCTGCATCCGCCATCCTAAACCGTGGCTCCGGAGTTGGCATGAGCGCGGATCTTATGCTGTCGATCGCCCAGCTCACGTCGCGATAGCATATTGCGTGTTTGCCGTATTGGGCCGGGTCGGCGTCGGCAACGCGGGGCCAACATCATTGATGCTGCAGCACGCTCAGGCCGCCGTCCACGGTCAGGCATGTGGCATTCATGAAGGGGCATTCATCCGAGATCATGAAGACGGCGGCCAGCGCTATTTCCCGCGGCGCGGCGATACGCCCGCCTGGATGCAGCCTCAGCGTCTCCGCCTTTGCCGCCTCCGGATCGGGAAAGCCGTTCCAATAATCGATGACTTTTTGTGTCGCAACGTAGCCGGGCGCCAGGGCATTCACGCGTACATTCTTCGACGCGTATTCGATCCCCAGTGACTTGGTCATGCCGAGGAGCGCATGCTTGGCGAGCGGGTAGGGGAAGGTGTGCGGAATGATGGTGAAGGCATGGGTCGAGGCGATATTGAGGATGACGCCACCGCCCGAGGCGATCATCCCTGGCAGAACGGAGCGGCAGCAATTCCAGGCGCCCTTGAGGTTAATGTCGAAGCAGCGCTCCCAATCCTCGTCCGTCAGCTGCAGCGGTTCGGCAAAGACGTTGACGCCGGCATTGTTGACCAGCGCATTGATGCTGCCGATCTCCGCCGCTGCCTTGGCGACGGCCGCACCCATGGCGGCGGCATCGGTAATGTCGGCCGCCTGATAGCCGACGATGCCTCCTTGTTCCTTCAGCTTGGCAGCGGCCTGTTCGAGAAGGGCTTCATCGCGGTCAATGAGAAAGATATGCGCGCCTTCGGCTACAAAAGCTTCGGCGATTGCCAGACCGATCCCCTGTGCGGCTCCGGTAATGAAGACCCTTTTTCCGGAAAGGCGATTTGGCATTCGGTGTTCCTCTTTTGGCGTGGTCCGGAAATTTGAGCGATGAGCGGTCGTCGGCTATTCCGGATATTTTTGTGGCTGCAGATGGACCGACCCCGAAAGGCTTTCTCCAGGCTGCAGGATTTTCAGATCTCCCAGATCCGGAAGGTTATGACCGTTTGCAAGGTGGGACATCGGCTCGAAGCAGAAATAGTCGTGGCGAAAGGCCGGGTTGAAAATTGTGTCGGGGACGAAGATGAAGGCGTGCCTGATCGATGCGTCGGCAGTCAGACGCAGGCTTACGCCCTTTTCTGGCCAGTCAATCCGCGCTTCGCCACTCCATCCCTCGAAGCCGTTGTTGACCCAGCGGCGAGGAAGCGGCGACGGCCGGGAAAAGTCGAGATCCGCCGGAATAGCGGTACGTTCTCCCGGCAAAAAGCCCTCGGTCTCCGTCCAAAATCGCTGCGCCGGCGCGAAAAGCGTCGTTTGCGGCGTCATCGGGAAATAGGGATGCCAGCCAAGCCCGAATGGCAGCGCGACCGTGCCGGTGTTCTCCACGCTCATCTGCAGCGTCAGCCCTTCGGACGACAGCGCAATGGTCTGCTTCGCATCGTAACTATAGGGCGTATTTTCCCCTCGATGGCGAAAGCCGATCTTCAATTCGTTGCCGCTGCGAGAGAGAATGGACCATTCCCCCTGCCAGCCGTCACCGTGCAGATAATGAGGGTCCGACGCCGTGTTCGGCCGAAGCTGGTAGTCGCGTCCTTCGAATGTGAAACGGTTGTTCCGGATGCGGTTGCCGAAGGGGGCCAGCGGATAGCAGGCGGAAGAGGGTGCACTGGCATTATCCGGCGCCGGTCTGAGAAGCGCAATTTCGTCGCCATCCGCGGCCCAGGTATAGTCGAGCAATATGCCGCCCAAAGTCGATGCGCGAACCGAAAACAAGCCGTCCTGCAAATCGATGATGCTCATTGAACGGCTGCCATCCCCTCGCCATCAGGCCGATCCCGAATGGTCGGGCACCCTATATTCGCGCCTTTTAATGTCAACAGATATATAGGATTTATTTTTTCCATGTTGCCGGTTTCTCATGTGTAACCATCTTGTTTTCATCGGAAACGTGCCGTTTTCCTGGATAAGGCTCAGCCCATGTCAGCAAGACAGAATAAATAATCATACATAAATATTGACCGGTATGATGTTTTTTCCTATTCACACTTTGCTGCCGACAAGTGGCAGAGCGAGATTTTAGGGAGAGAGACCATGCGCTTTTTCAAAGCAGCCATCCTTGCGGGCGCGTTTGCCGTTCTGGCCGCCGGCTCGGCGCTTGCTAAAGACGTCAAGATCGGGTTCATCGTCAAGCAGCCGGAGGAGCCCTGGTTCCAGGATGAGTGGAAATTTGCCGATCAGGCCGCCAAGGAGAAGGGCTTCACGCTCGTCAAGATCGGCGCCGAGGATGGCGAGAAGGTTCAGTCGGCGATCGACAATCTCGGGGCGCAGGGCGCGCAGGGCTTCATCGTCTGCACGCCCGACGTCAAGCTCGGCCCCGGCATCGTCGCCAAGGCCGCCGCCAACCAGCTGAAGCTGATGACCGTCGACGACCGCCTCGTCAATGCCGAAGGCAAGCCGCTCGAGGATGTACCGCATATGGGCATCTCCGCCACCAAGATCGGCGAGACCGTGGGGCAGGCGATAATCGATGAAGTCAAGAAGCGCGGCTGGGACATGAAGAATGTCGGCGCGATCCGCGTCTCCTACGATCAGCTGCCGACGGCCGTCGACCGCGTCGAAGGCGCGATCTCTATCATGAAGGCCGCGGGCTTCCCGGCCGCGAATATCTATGACGCGCCGCAGGCAAAGACCGACACGGAAGCAGCACTCAACGCCGCGACCACGGTTCTCAACAAGCATGCCAATATTAAGTACTGGGTCGCCTTCGGCCTTAACGACGAAGCCGTGCTCGGCGCCGTCCGCGCCTCGGAATCGGTGGGCATACCGGCCACCAACATGATCGGCGTCGGGATCGGTGGTGCGGATTCGGCGATCAACGAGTTCAAGAAGCCCGCCGCGACAGGCTTCTTCGGCACGGTCATCATCTCGCCGAAGCGCCACGGCTACGAGACCGCGCTCGATATGTATGACTGGATTGCCAACGGCAAGGAGCCGCCGAAGCTGACGCTGACCTCCGGTTCCCTGGCGCTGCGCGGTGACTACGAAAAGGTTCGCAAGGATCTCGGCATCGAATGATCATCCCTCAAGGGTGATTTCCGTCCGGCGGCCCATTGCCGCCGCCGGACCTTCTCTCGATGGAGCAAGTATGGCTTTCCTTGAATTCAAGGGCATTTCCAAGGGCTATCCGGGCGTTCAGGCGCTGTCCGACGTCTCTTTCGATGTGAAAAGGGGCGCGGTGCATGGGCTGATGGGCGAAAACGGCGCCGGCAAATCGACGCTGATCCGGGTCCTTTCCGGCGATCAGGCGGCACATGCGGGCAGTATCGTCATCGATGGGGTGGAGCAGCATTACAGCTCCGTCCGCGATGCCTTTCATGCCGGCGTCGTCGTCATCCACCAGGAGCTGCAGCTGGTACCGGAGCTGACCGTCGCCGAGAACCTCTGGCTCGGTCGTTTTCCCGGCAAGGCCGGTGTGATCGACGGCAAGACGCTGGTCGAGACCGTCCGCGCCAAGCTCAAGGAAATCGGCATCGACGTCGATCCCGCAGCCAAAATTTCCTCGCTGTCGATCGGCGCCCGCCAGATGGTGGAGATTGCCAAGGCCGTCATGGTCGAGGCGCGGGTGATCGCGCTCGACGAGCCGACCTCGTCGCTATCGTCACGCGAAAGCGAAATCCTGTTTTCGCTGATCGACCGTCTAAGAGCTAACGGCACCGTCATTCTTTATGTCTCGCATCGCCTGGATGAAATCTTCCGGCTCTGCGACAGCCTCACCGTGCTGCGAGACGGTAAGCTCGCGGCGCATCATCCCAGCATCGCCGATACGACGCGGGATCAGATCATCGCGCAAATGGTCGGCCGCGAGATCAGCAATATCTGGAACTGGCGCGAACGGCCGCTCGGCGAGGTGCGCCTGGAGGCCAAGCAATTGTCCGGTTCGAAGCTGCGCAATCCTGTCAGCTTCTCGGTCCGCAAAGGAGAAATCCTGGGCTTCTTCGGCCTTATCGGCGCCGGCAGAAGCGAGATGGCCCGCCTTCTCTATGGCGCCGATCACCGTCACCAGGGCAGCGTTTCGATAGACGGAGTTGCCGTCGCGCCGAACAATCCGAAGGCTGCGATCAGTGCCGGCATGGTTCTCTGCCCCGAGGACCGCAAGTTCGACGGCATCATTCAGGGACGGTCGATCGAGGAGAACATCGCCATCTCCTCGAGGCGGCATTTCTCGCCGTTCGGCATCCTCAATCCGAAGAAGGAAGCCGCGGTCGCCGATCGGTTCATCGCCAAGCTCCGGGTGCGCACGCCCTCGCGCCGGCAGGATATCGTCAATCTGTCGGGCGGCAATCAGCAGAAGGTCATCCTTGGCCGCTGGCTTTCCGAACAAGGGGTCAAGGTGCTCGTCATCGACGAGCCGACGCGCGGCATCGATGTCGGCGCCAAGTCGGAAATCTATGAAATCCTCTATGAGCTGGCCGCCGACGGCATGGCGATCATAGTCATCTCCAGCGAGCTTCCCGAGGTCATGGGTATTTCCGATCGCATCATGGTCATGTGCCAGGGCCGCGTCGCCGCCAACGTCGCCCGCGCCGATTTCGACGAACGCGCCATTCTGACCGCGGCTCTGCCCGACAAGAATGCCGCCGGCACAATCTAATTCAGGAATGGTAACGATGAACTCGTTGAAAAAACTTCTTCTCGGCGAACAGGGCCTGGTGGTGATCTTCGCGATCGCCTTCGTGATCGTGTCGCTCTTCGTTCCGAGCTTTCTGACGGAGCGCAATATGCTCGGTCTGCTGCAGTCGGTGGTGACGATCGGTATCGTCGCCTGCACTATGATGTTCTGCCTTGCCTCGCGCGACTTCGACCTGTCGGTCGGCTCGACCGTCGCCTTCTCGGGCATGATCGCCGTCATGGTGTCGAACTCGACCGGCTCGATCCCGCTTGGCCTGCTGGCGGCGCTGATCAGCGGCGGCCTCGTCGGTGTCGTCAATGGCGTCGTCATCGCCAGGTTCCGCATCAATGCCCTGATCACGACGCTCGCCACGATGCAGATCGTTCGTGGTCTCGCATTGATCGCTTCTGACGGCCGCGCCGTCGGCATCAACGATCCCGCCTTCTATCAGCTGGCGCTGTCGCGCTTCCTGACCGTGCCGACGCCGATCTGGATCATGGTGCTGTTGTTCCTCATCTTCGGCTTCATGCTCAATCGCACCGTTTTTGGCAAGAATACCCTTGCGATCGGCGGCAATCCCGAGGCGTCGAGACTTGCCGGCGTCAATGTCGTCAACATGCGGATCTGGATCTTCGCCTTGCAGGGTCTCGTCTGCGCCATCGCCGGCATTCTGCTCGCCTCCCGTATCACGTCGGGCCAGCCGAATGCGGCAACCGGGCTCGAACTATCCGTCATCTCCGCCTGCGTGCTCGGCGGCGTGTCGCTGGCAGGTGGCCGCGCGGCGATGACGGGCGTGATCGTCGGCGTCCTCATCATGGGCATCGCCGAGAACGTGATGAATCTGCTGAATATCCAGGCCTTCTATCAATATCTCGTGCGCGGCTGCATTCTGCTGATCGCCGTTCTGCTTGACAATCTGCGCTCATCGGCGGCAGGGCATCGCGCCCGCTTGTGACGATCAAATTCCTTGGGAGAAGATTGCCGAGCTCGCAGTTGCGCATTGATGCCAGGGCGTGGCGCCGCTCATGATTGCCACCGGGCCAGCGGAAGGGAGTGCAAGTGATGAGTACGCGTTTGGGGTCTTTACGGACACGGGGTGGGGCTGCGCCTGAACAGGGAAGGCGCACCGTTCGCGAGGAACTGTTGAAGAAACTCATCGAGCAGATCGTGTCGGGCGTTCTCGCGGAAAGCTCGATCCTGCCGAACGAAGCCGAGCTTTCCGAGGCCTATGGCGTCAGCCGCACCAGCCTGCGCGAGGCCATGCAATATTTGTCGGCGCTCGGAATGGTCCGCTCGCGCACGCGAGCCGGCACGACAGTCCTTTCGCGCGAGAACTGGAACTATCTGGATCCGCTGGTTCTCGACGCCACCCTGGCGCTCAGCAATGACCGCAGCTTCTACGATTCCCTGCTCGATGCGCGGCAGGTGCTGGAGCCTGCCGCCGCCGCGCAGGCTGCCGCCAATGCCACGGCAAAGCAGCTCGCGCAGATCGCCGAGGCTTTCGAGGATATGGTCGCCGCCAATGCTCGTGACAACGAGGCATGGAGTCAGGCGGACCTGGAGTTTCACACCGCCATCATCAATGCCAGCGGCAATTGGGTCTTCCGCCAATTCGCCACCGCCATCCGGGCAGCCCTGCTTGCAAGTTTCCGCCTGACCAATAGGGCGAGCCAATCGCACGAATATGCGATCGCCCGGCATCAGGATGTTCTGGATGCGATCCGCATGCGCCGTCCCGATGCCGCCCGTTTTGCCATGGAGCAGCTGATCGGAACGGCCAGAATGGAGCTTAGCGATGCCCTGCGCGCCGCCAAGCCCAAGGATGAGCCGGAATAGATCGGTTCGTCTGGGGCGAAGAAGGCTCGCTATCTGCTATGTTCGGCGTGACGGAGCGCACTATATCGTTAATCCGGATATTGAAACCTGGCCGGATGATTGAGCATAGGCAATGCCGACTTTCTCCGTCCAATGGTTCTCGCCTCATGAATTGAAACGCAGCCGCCGCTGCAATGCGGCGCTGCCTATGGAGGAGATTTCGGAATGACGGAGGATGAAAAGGCAATCCGGAAAGTCGTGGAAACCTGGATTGCCGCGAGCAAGGCGGGCGATACGGCAACCGTTTTAGGGCTGATGACGGACGATGTCGTCTTCATGGTGCCGGGCCGAGAGCCGTTTGGCAAGCAAGCCTTCTCGGCAGCCTCCAAGGGCAAGGACGGCGTAAAGATGGAGGGCGCCAGCGAGATCGTCGAATTGCGGGTGCTCGGCGACTGGGCCTTCATTCGCAACCACATCGACATCACGACGACACCGCCAGGCGGCGATGCCATCAATCAGTCGGGCTACACACTCACGCTTCTGCGCAAGGAGGCCGATGGCGAGTGGCGCCTCGCACGGGATGCGAACCTTCTGACCGGGCATAGCTGACCGTTGCAGCGTTCATCCGCGTCGTAAATCGAAGGATCTCCATCATGCGACTTCGAGCGCGGACGCCAGATCGGCGATCAGATCGTCTGGATGCTCGATCCCGATCGACAACCGGATCGTCGATTCCAGCACGCCGATGCGGTGGCGCACATCCACCGGAACGCCGGAATGCGTTGTTGTCGCCGGATGGGAGGCAAGCGATTCCGTGCCGCCAAGGCTGACCGCGAGCTTGAAGATCTGCAGCGCATTCAGGAATTTAAACGATGCCGGCTGGCCGCCCTTGATATCGAAGGAAAAGGTCGAGCCTGCACCGCTGCACTGGGTGGCAAAGGTGCGGCCCGTGGCCGAGGACGGATCGGTATAGGGCAGGTAATGTATCTGCTCGATCTTCGGATGATCCCGCAGGAAATCGGCCACGGCCCGGGCGTTGCTGTCGGCCCGTTCCATGCGGATTTGCAGCGTTTCCAGCGAGCGGCCGAGCATCCAGCAGGAATGCGGATCGAGCTGGGTGCCGATTGCGCCGCGCAGCGCCTTGACCTGCTTGATGACGGCTTTCGACCCAAGGGCGGCGCCGGCGATCAGGTCGGAATGACCGCCGACATATTTGGTCAGGGAATAAAGGGAAATATCGGCGCCATGCTCGATCGGCCGCTGGAAGACCGGGCCTAGCAAGGTATTGTCGCAGGCGATGATCGGCGTATGGCCCTGTTTCTTGCCGATCGTGTAGGCCACGCGGCGGATCATGGCGATATCGACCAGGCTATTGGTCGGATTGGCGGGTGTCTCCACCAGAATGACAGACACTCGGCCCTTGGCCATTGCTTCCTCCGCGCGCGCCGTCACTGAAGTTTCGCTGACGCCGTCTGCGAACCCCACTGCCGAAACGCCGAGATTGAGGAATGTCTTGGCGATAAGCGTTTCCGTTCCGCCATAGAGCGGCTGGGAATGTAGGATCGCATCGCCGGGGCGGACGAAGGCCAGCAGCGTGGTGGCGATCGCCGACATGCCGGAGGAAAATAGCGCGCCGCTTTCCGTTCGCTCATAGACGGCAAGCCGATCCTCGACGATTTCGCTGTTGGGGTGGTTGAAGCGCGAATAGACAAGCCCGACGCCGGTGCCTGCCGGCGGTTCGGTGCGGCCGGATATGTAGTTGAAGAAATCGCGCCCGTCCTCGGCCGATTTGAAGACGAAGGTGGAGGTCAGGAAAACAGGTGGCTTGACCGCGCCCTCGGACAGCTCCGGGTCGTAGCCATAATTCAGCATCTGGGTTTCGGGATGCAGCGCGTGGTTGCCGATATGCGTTTTCGAGGGATGCGGCGCAGTCATAACGGTCTCCTCGGCCGATGATGTGAATTTTAGACTCACATTATACATCACTTAATGTGCCGGCTCGCTATTCGCCATTGTCTGCGACGCGGTTTCGATATTGGGGGCCGATATAGGCTGGAACTATCCAACCCGCGCATCACTATCCGAAATACGACAGAAAGGTCGTCATATTAGTTTGCGGCGCTCGTCTTGACACAGTCCCACCCCAGTTTTCGGGAGCTTGCGGCTTCGCTGTGCGCGGTCCTTGCAGAAACGGTGCATTTTTCGACCGACTGGTCCCCCTTGATGAGGGCGCTCGGCGGCGAGATGCACGAAGAAAACCAGTGAGGTTTACATTTGAAATCGGGCGTTCGAAAATTTGTGTTTCGCGATCTTCAGAAAATCGATGGTTATATCGACCCGCCGGATGCGCTTGTCTTCCTGTCGCTGATCGAAAAGCAAAGGCAGGAAAAACTACACGGCGGCCTCGCCGAAATCGGGGTCTATTATGGGCGGTCCTATTTCTTGCTGCGCAAAATCAGCGCCCCCGATGACAATGTGCTTGCGATCGACCTTTTCGACGTAGAAGCGGATGGTGCGCAATATCAACGCTTCCTCGACAACGGAAGATCACTGGGCATTCCCGTCGATGAAGACCTCGTCATAACCGGCGATAGCACCAGGCTCGATCCGCAGGAAATCATCGACAAAGTTGGGCAGGTTCGTTTTTTCAGCGTCGATGGAGGACATCTGCTTCGCCACATCGTTGCCGACAGCCGGCTGGCGAAGAGCGTGCTGGCCGATCATGGCATCATCGCTTTCGACGATACATTCAATCCAGCCTGGCCGGAGGTGACGATCGGCGTCTCGGATTTTTTGCGCAGGAACAGCGATACCTTTGCCGCCTTTTGCATGACCAAGTACAAGACCTATGTCTGCCGGCGGGATTTTCATGAAATCTATCGAGCCGCACTTGGCAGGGCACGACATCTCATGCCTTTCGAGCATGCCGAGATGGATTTTCTCGGCTCGAAAGTCCTCAGGCTGCACAATCCCATCAACCGAAGAGTTGCCTATGAGCTCCTGCGGCGGCTGGGCTTGGGCGCCATATCCGGATGGGCCTACCGCCCAGTCTGACCTTGAGCCGGCCTTGCTCGCCGGTGGCGGAGTTAGAGCGCTTTAGTTTTTCACAGAACCCCTAAACCGCTCTAACTCTTTGTTATCTAGCAATTCCGGACGGAAAACCGCTCAGCACTTTTCCTGGAATTGCTCTAGTCAGTAGACTTCGGGCACGTACATTTCCGGCGGAACCGGTGTGCGATGATAATCGACATGACGCAGGCGCTCCGGCAGGACGATTTCCGGCTTTGGTACGTTTTCGTAGGGAATCTGGTTCAGGAGATGCGCGATACAGTTGAGGCGCGCCCTCTTCTTGTCGACGGCATGGACGACCCACCATGGCGCCTCGGGAATATGCGTGCGCTCGAGCATCTCTTCCTTCGCCTTGGTGTATTCTTCCCAGTGTACGCGGCTTTGCAGGTCCATCGGCGAAAGCTTCCACTGCTTCAGCGGATCCTGAATGCGCATGTTGAAGCGGAATTCCTGTTCTTCGTCGGTGATCGAGAACCAGTATTTCAGGAGAATGATGCCGGAGCGAACCAGCATGCGCTCGAAATCCGGTACGGAACGGAAGAATTCTTCCAGCTCATCGGGCGAGCAGAAGCCCATGACGCGCTCGACGCCGGCCCGATTGTACCAGCTGCGATCGAACAACACCATTTCGCCGGCTGTCGGCAGATGCGCGGTATAGCGCTGGAAATACCACTGATGCCGCTCACGCTCGGTCGGAGCCGGCAATGCGACGACGCGGCAGACGCGCGGATTGAGGCGCTGAGTGACACGCTTGATGGCGCCGCCCTTGCCGGCGGAATCGCGGCCCTCGAACAGTACGACGACCTTGAACTTCTTGTACTGCACCCAGTCCTGCAGGCGCACGAGCTCGTGCTGAAGGCGGAAGAGTTCGCGGAAATAGATGCGGCGATCGAGCGCCTCTTCGCCTTCGCCGATAAGGCCCTCTGCGACCAACTCGTCCAGCCGGTCCTCTTCGAGCTGCATCTCCAGCTCCTCGTCAAAGCTATCGACGATCTCATCCTTGATGCGGCTGAGCGGATCGTGTGTTTCATCGGTCATTATGCGCCTCCTGCTCTGTTTTCATGTAACTGCTGCAGCCTTCGACTGCAGCAAGCCGATCCGTTCTTCGAACATGCGCCGGCTACGATCTGGGGTATTATTCGGCAGTCCAGCCGCCGTCGACGGAAAGCGTCGTACCGGTAATCTGCTTTGCGGCCTCGCTGCACATGAAGACCGCAATGGCAGCAACTTCGTCAACGGTGACGAATTCCTTCGTCGGCTGGGCGGCCAGCAGCACATCGTGCTTGACCTGCTCTTCCGTCATGTTGCGTGCCTTCATCGTCTCGGGGATCTGCTTCTCGACGAGTGGCGTCCAGACATAGCCGGGCGCGATGGAATTGACGGTAACGCCGTCCCGCGCGGCTTCGAGCGCGATGGTCTTGGTGAGGCCGGTAATGCCGTGCTTTGCCGAGACGTAGGCCGATTTGAACGGAGAGGCGACCAGCGCGTGCGCCGAAGACGTATTGATGATGCGACCCCATTTGCGGGCTTTCATGCCGGGAATGGCGGCCTTGATGGCGTAGAAGGCGGCAAGGAGATTGATGCGGATGATGGCTTCCCACTTATCGTCCGGGAATTCCTCGATCGGGGCCACGAACTGGATACCGGCATTGTTGACGAGAACATCCAGGCTGCCGAAAGCTTCTTCGGCTTCGCGTACCATTGATGTCACTTCCTCGCCATTCATCATGTTGGCGCCGGAGTAGCGGCACTTCACGCCGAAATCGGCTTCGATGGCAGCCCGTTCCTTTTCGATCGCATCGGCATCGCCAAGGCCGTTGATCGTCACATTCGCGCCTTCCGCGGCAAAGGCGCGCGCGATCGCAAGGCCGATACCGCTGGTCGAACCGGTGACCAGCGCATTCTTCGAAGTCAACGAACCCATTATGCTACTCCCGCAATCGCTATGACATGGTTGGGTAAAGGGAAATGCTCAAGATGAGCGCACACTGCCAGCCGGATATGTCGCTTTGATAACAGTGGCAGGTCCGCTCCTGCGCAACCATTCTGCGGCTGACACTTCACTGTCATGCAACCGTGCAAGTTTTCGCTCCGGCGCCCGGCGATTTCCTCCAACGACGGACAATAAGATGAAGGTCGAAGACATTCTGAAGCATGCCTATGCGATGCCGCTGACCAATCCTTCCTATCCACCTGGACCCTACCGGTTCTTCGACCGCGAATACATCATCATCACCTACCGCACCACGCGCGAAGCCTTGGAGGCGGTCGTGCCCGCGCCGCTCGAGATCTACGAGCCGCTGGTGAAATACGAATTCATCCGCATGCCCGATTCCACCGGCTTCGGCGACTATACCGAGACCGGGCAGGTCATTCCGGTTACCTATCGCGGACAAAAGGGCGGCTATGTCCATTCCATGTATCTGGATGACGATGCGCCGATCACCGGCGGCCGCGAGATCTGGGGCTTTCCCAAGAAGCTGGCCAATCCGAAAATCGTCAACGAAGGCGAGGTCATCGTCGGAACCCTGCATTACGGCAGCGTCCTCTGCGCCACGGGAACGATGGGCTACAAGCACAAGCCGGTGGATCAGGGACCGCTTCTGGCCGCTCTGTCGGAGCCCAACTTCCTGATCAAGATCGTGCCGCATGTCGACGCCACCCCGCGCATCTGCGAGCTCGTACGCTATTACCTCACCGATATCACCATCAAGGAAGCCTGGACTTCCCCCGCCGCCCTCGATCTCAGGCCGCATGTCATGGCCGATGTCGCGCGGCTGCCGGTTCTCGAAGTGGTCTCGGCCGTTCATTTCACCGCCGATCTGACGCTTGGGCTTGGCGAAGTCGTTCACGACTATCTCGCCGAGCGCAGATAACTGAAAGCTTTGTTGTTAAGACCATAGTGGAGACGGACCGTGCTCGAACGAAATACCAAGGCGGCAGCGCCGACCATCCCGGAAATAGCCGCGCAATATGACCGTGTTGCCCTGGTCTTCCAAGGCGGCGGCGCGCTCGGTGCCTATCAGGCCGGTGTCTATCAGGCGCTTGCCGAGGCGGGATGCGAGCCTACCTGGCTTTCGGGTGTCTCGATCGGCGCGGTCAATGCTGCAATCATCGCCGGCAACGAACCGAGCCGGCGCCTGCAGCGCCTCGAACAGTTCTGGCAGATCATCTCCGGCCGCAAGATCTGGGCCTATACGCCGGAAGGCGATTTCTTCCGCGATATCCGCAACCGCACCAGCTCGTGGATGACGATGACCATGGGCCAGCCCGGCTTTTTCAAGCCGCGCTTTCCCAATCCCTGGCTTGAATTGCCGGGAGCCGAAGGTGCCACCAGCTTCTACGACTCGGCGGAGCTGAAGAAGACGCTCGAAATGCTGATCGATTTCGACCTGCTGAACGATGGCAAGAAGCGCTTCAGCGTCGGCGCGGTGAATGTCCGCACCGGCAATTTCGTCTATTTCGACACCGACAAAGTCCGCATCGGTCCCGAGCATATCATGGCAAGCGGCGCCCTGCCGCCGGCCTTGCCGTCCGTCCGCATCGAAGGCGAATATTATTGGGACGGCGGCATCGTCTCCAACACGCCGCTGCAATATCTGCTCGATCAGGAAGAAGATCGCAGCTCGCTCGTGTTCCAGGTGGATCTGTTCAGCGCCCGCGGCGTGCTGCCGCGCAGCATGCCGGACGTGCTGTCGCGTCACAAGGACATCATGTATTCCAGCCGCACGCGGCAGAACACCGACAATTTCAAGCGCATTCACGGGCTGAAGATGAAGCTCCTGGGTGCGTTGAAACGTGTTCCGAGGGATCAGTTGAGCCCGGAAGAGGAAGAATTGATCGCCGATTATTCCGATGCCGGCGTCGTCAACATCGTGCATCTGATCTATCAGCACAAGAACTACGAGGGCCATGCCAAGGATTACGAGTTCTCCGGCACCTCGATGCGCGAGCATTGGGACATGGGGCTGGAGGATACCAAGCGCACGCTACGCCATAGTGAATGGCTGCTGCCGCCCTTCAGCGACGATGCCGTCGCCATCCATGATCTGCACAGGGAAGATCCGGTCTGAGCCGACAGATAGCTGTCGGCGCGATTCAGCGGTGGCTGAGCCGGAGCGAGTTATATTCAGCTCCGGCTCATCGTCGCACAAAGCCTTCAATTTTTTCGCGCGGCGGGCATCAGCTCTGTTTGAGCCGGTGCCGATGGGCTGCCTGCTTGGCGCGATTGCCGCACATCGCCATGCTGCACCAGCGTCTGCGGTGGCCGCGCGTATGGTCGACGAAAAGCAAGGTGCATGCGTGGCCCTCGCAGGCCTTCACGTCGGAGAAATCCTCCGTGCAGACAAAGCGCCCCAGCGCTTCGCCAATCGGCAATAGCAGCGCTTCGGGCGAGCGCCATTTCCGCATCGGCAGAAAACTGAATTCGCCATTTTCGTCCGCCGGATTTGCGACGATCCGGGCGTAGCCTTCGTCGCGTTCCAGCAGACGGTTCAGCGGCTCCAGTTCGTTCAAGACATCCGATGTCAGCGGCTTTCCCTTGCGGGCTAGCACGAAGGCCCTGAACCATTCACGCAGACTTCTTGCCTGATCGGCGACCTTGTCGAGTTCGCCGGGTAAGGCCTGTTCGCGCATGGCAGCGAGCGTCTCTCGCGAGACGAGGTCGGCCTGTTCCAGCCAGCGCAGCAGGCCCTCTCCGTCATCGATCCAGTCGATCGGCACATCCACAGGCGTTGCGACCGAATTGAGGAAATCCAGTCCCAGCGTGTCGCCAACGAAGATGGCGGGCGAGTGGTTGCCCATCGGCTACTCCTTTTTCCGGCCGGCAGGGATACTGAGCGGCCGCTCGAAAACATCGTGTCTATATAACCTGTCAAAAGCCTCTTGACAAGTTACGCATATCAAGCGTAACCCTATTATCTTCATTTGAGAGGTTACTATTTCCACATAAGGAGAAGCCGATGTCCTCGGAAGGGGCAGATATTGCTCTTGTCTATAATGCTCAAGCGGATGAATATGGCCGGGAAAGGCGATCGCCGTCTTAGTCGGCGGAGTCTTCGGCTATCGCCATCGTTCGCATTCGGAAGGTTGCCATCACCATCTGAATTCTGGATTGGTAACTCCAAAAATTCGAATAGGAAGGTTATGAAAGGACTTTGTCATGACTAACATCCATTATCGCACCGTCAACGTCGAAGGTGTCAAGGTCTTCTATCGCGAGGCAGGTTCGTCCGGCGCGCCCAAGCTCCTGCTGCTGCATGGCTTCCCGAGCTCCAGCCATATGTATCGCGACCTCATCCCGCTTTTGGCCGATCGCTACCATATCATTGCGCCGGACCTTCCAGGCTTCGGACAATCCGACGCGCCGAAAGGCAGCAACAGCTTCGACAGCATCGCCGAGACGATCGATCGCTTCACCGAAATCGTCGGTTTCGATCGCTATGCCGTCTATGTCTTCGACTATGGTGCGCCGACCGGATTCCGGCTGGCGGTGAAGCATCCGGAACGGATCACGGCGATCATCTCCCAGAACGGCAACGCCTATGAGGAAGGCCTCAGCGATGGCTGGAACCCGATCGAGGCCTATTGGCGCGAGGCTTCGGAGGAAAACCGCAATGCGCTGAAGGCTTTCCTGGAGCCGGAAGCGACGATGTGGCAGTACACCCACGGGGTTCCGGATGCTGCCAGGGTTTCTCCGGATGGCTATTCGCTTGACAGTTTCTATCTGGCACGCCCGGGCGCGGAGAAAGTGCAGCTCGATCTCTTCGGGGATTACAAGAGCAACGTTGCGCTCTATCCGACCTTTCAGGACTATTTCCGTACCTACAAGCCGCGTTTGCTGGCTATCTGGGGCAAGCACGATCCGTTCTTCCTGCCGCCAGGTGCCGAGGCCTACCGTCGGGACATTCCTGACGCGATCGTCAAATTCCTCGACACCGGCCATTTCGCCCTCGAAACGCATGCAGCCGAGATCGCGGCCGAGATCCGCGCTTTCCTCAGTTGACATCAGCCTTGCCGCGCCGGTCATGGATCGGCGCGGTGGGCCATTTGTGCTTTTCGGGAACCATTCGCTTGAGAGCAGCAAGAAGAAGCCGGCTCCCTCAGGCCGCGGCGCTGTCGCGCAAGTGCCGCTGTTTCGTCCTCGGCGTTAACTCCGTATTTTTCTGTTCGGCTTAGTTTTCCGGGATGGTCCTAGGCGGAGTCCCAGACAGTATGGCGTATGCAGCGACAAGCCGACAATTTACCCCTTCGACGGATAGCTTCGTCGATCGGCTGGAAAGCGCCCGATTACAGATCGAGCAACGCTTCCTGGATGGTGGCGCAGTCCTCATCACCGCCACGGAAGCTCTCGCCAAGCTGGTCAGCCTGCTGGAACACATCGGCAGTTCCCTGAAGGAGGAGACTGCGACCGAAGCGACGGCTCGCCTTCTCCAGACGGTGGATCTCCTGAACAAGCTGCCACCGGCCGAAGCGCGGCGACATGCGTGCGTGGCCTCGATCAGCCAGACCGGGCAATCGCTTGCAGAGCACGTGCTCTCGATGGAAGAAACGCTGCGCTATCTGAGAACCTTTGCCGCGACCGCCAAAATAGCAGGTGCGCGCATTCCGGATTTTTCGAGCTTCGCCAGCGAAATCGTCGAGCGCATCGAATTCGCCACCAAGGAAGTCAAGGCGCTGTCGCTGCAGATCCGCTCGCTGGAGGCGCAGATCGAAACCGCCGCCGCCAGTGAGGATGGTTCGCTGGCCCAGGATCTGAACGGCATACCGTCCATTGCACAGCGTCTCGTGTCGAATGCCGAGGAGATCCAGGTTCAGCGCCGCAATCTTTCGGAGCTGGCGGATACGGTTGCCGGACTGGCGCGCAAGATCCAGAGCAAGGTTGCCCACACGCTTTCGGCCATGCAGATCGGCGATATTACGCGGCAGAGGGTCGAGCATTGCCAGGCTGCCCATATGATGACCGAAGCCTATCTCGCTTCCGAAGCTCCGGCTGGTCTCTCCGCCTCCGACCGCCAGCGCCTCTCGCAATTGACGATGACGCTGATCTTTGAACTGCTCGGCGAGACGACGAAGGGGTTCGACCGCGAGACCACCAAGATTGTCGACAGTATCCGCAGCTTCAGCGGCGATATCGGCACGCTGCTCGACCTCTACCGGACGATGATGTCGCAGAGCGGCCAGGATGGAAAGAGCCCGCTGCGCGGCGATCTTTCCGCAGCCCGGGCGGTTGTCGATCGCATTGACGTTGCCGCGGCCGGAGCAAACCGGCTTAGCGAAAAGACGTCCGAAATGGTCAAGGAGCTGACGGCAAGCATTCAGACCATTCAGCTGGTACGGCGCGATATTCAATATATGGCGCTCAACACCAATCTGCGCTGCGGCAAACTTGGAGAGGAAGGGCGGGCAATCAACGTCGTCGCCGGCGAATTGCGGTCGTTCGCATCGCTGCTCGACGAGGATGCCGAGAAGATACTGGTCAGTCTCGGCAAGCTTGAAACGCAGGCCGCCGGCCTCAAGGACTGGCGGCAGGCCGGCGAGTCGGAAAATGCTTCCGGTCTCGGCAGCCACATCGATGCAGCTCTCGTCCATATCGGCGAAGCCGGGGCGGCGATGGATCTGAACGTACGGGAACTGCGCCAATGCGGCGAGGCCATGACGTCGCAAGTGGCCGAAATTGCCACCAGTCTGGATTTCCGCTCCGGAATCGGGGAAATCCTGGCTTCCTGCGCCGGCGAGGCGGGGCTGGCGCGCCGTGCATTTGCCGGTACGGCCGGATTGGAAGCGCCTGTGGCGGCCATTTCCGGGCGCATTTTCAGGACCTATACCATGGCCGCCGAGCGCGAGATCCACGCGCGCATCTTCGGCGTGGTAAACCCGGTGGCCGAAAGCGGGCCGGCCCCGGTCCGCGATGAGAATCTGTTCGTGGGCGCCCTTTTCTGATTGCTATGCAGCGCGCGGCGTGGTCGGCGTGACGGACGCCTGTCGCGGCCCTTCTCACCGCCTTCATAAGGCTGCCGACGTCTCGCGTCCTGCCCCGCGAAAGGCTGACGCCGCCTTGACGCTACCTTGACAATTCCGACGCAGATGGTTCGGCGAAACCAAATCTGTCGGACTTTTGCATGAATCGCGAAACATTGGTCGCCGTGACGCCCGACGGCGTCATTTCCAGAATTTCTCCTCGCATAACAGTGCCGCAGGGCGCCGATGGAGCGCGTTCACCACGATATGTCGTGCTGAGCAGGATATTGACCTTCGGGTTGCGGGTGCGCTGGAAGCGGGCGCTTCTTTTCTGGGGCCGCTTCGCGGCCAATCCGCTCCTCACCATTCGCTGGTGGCGCTTTGCCGCGACCTTCGCCGCTGAGCGGGGATTGCCGCCTCCGCATGACGAGCTGCTGCAGAAGCCGCTGTCGAAATTTCTGGTCCATGGAATGCTGGGCTCCCGGCGGCTTTCGCTCCTCATCGATCATTTTTCGATCGCGGAAAGGATTCTTTCGGCGGAGAGCATGACACGCCTCTGGTGCGGCGAGTGGCTGGAAATGGGCTTCGTCCAGGGCCGCAGCGAAACCTATGCATGTTTTATCGCACTTGCCGACCGCAGCGGCGGACGTCATGAAGGCGCCTTCGCGGTCAAACTCATGCGCATCGAGGACAAGGCCGTTCTCTGTACCGTCAGATTCACTTTTGTCAGCCAGGGGTCGCAGGATCGGTATACTTTCGTCGTCGGGAGCATGCAGGGACCGCGCAATGCGAAGCAACGGATCGTCGAGGTTACCCGCGATCTTTCCGGCCTGCGTCCGAAGGAGGCGATCCTGATCGTCCTGCAAGGCCTGGTGACGGAGGGCGGCATACAGCACTTCCTCGCCGTCTCGCAGGTCAAGCATCCGATCCAGTATCGCCGTCGCATGCGGCAGTCGATGATGCGGTCGAATGTCGATGCCTTCTGGGCCGAACGGTCCGCCCAACCAGAGGGCACCTACGGTTTCAGCGTTCCCTTTTCGAAAATCTGCGGAGCCGATAGACGCAGCCAGAGCAAAATGTGGTTCCACGGCATCGGCGAGCTCTTCCTTTGATCATCGGGGCATGCGGCGGTGCCGCCGCGCAGCCGGAAGATTCAACCGTTCCATCTCTTGGCTTTTGCGTAAATCCGGACGAAACCGCACTTTCCCGGAAGTGTTCTATTGCGAAGGTTCGTGCGCTCTTTCCTGCCCGACGCCGTCAGTCAGATGGATTGCGACCATGGCGCCGCCTTCCGGCCGGTTTGAAAATTCCAGATGTCCGCCATGGGCAACTGCTATTGCCTGCACGACGGATAGCCCCAGTCCCGTGCCGCCGCTTGCACGCGAACGCGAAGGATCGCCCCGCCAGAACGGGTTGACGGCGACGGCGTCCATATCCTGCGGAAATCCCGGGCCGCGATCGAGGACGCGGATGAGGACGCTTTCATCCGGCAAACGCTCGGTTTCGCATCGCAGCCAGCCGCCGTCGGCGGCATAGCGGCAGGCATTTTCGACAAGCGCCAGAATGGCCTGTCGTATACGGGGAGAATCCGCCGAGATCCAGGCGGGCTGCAAATCTGTTTCAATCCGCAGCTTGCTTGCGTCCAGCATCGGCATTGCGGAGGCGACAACCGTCTCGACCAATTGCGAGGCATCGATGCGCCGACGCTCGACCACGAGCTTCTGGCCGATGGCCAGGGACAAGGTGCGCAGGTCTTCGACAATCCTGCCCAGACCCTCGACCTGAAGGAGAAGGTCGGAGATGATCTTGCGGTCCATCGGGAAAATGCCGTCGATCATGCTCTGCAGCGATCCTTGCAGGATTGTCAGCGGGGTTCGCAGTTCATGCGCGATCGCCATGTTGTTGAAGCGCAGCCTCTCTTCCATCGTCTCCAGGCTTGTCGCCAGCGCATTGAAGGTTTCAACGAGGCTCGCAACCTCACGGGTGCTGCGGTAAGAGGCGGCAACGCGAACCGAGAAATCGCCCGATTTCAAGCCTTCCGCAGCCGCGGTGAGCTCTTCAAGCGGGCTTGCGAGGCGTCGGGCCAGATAGATACCGATGAGGGCGCAGATCAAGGCGGAAAGCAGGCCACCTATCAGCACGGAAAGCTGCACCTTGAAATCCGTCGGTTCGGTCAGCAAATTGAGGTGCTCGAACAAGAGCCTGAGGGAATCCCCGTCCGGAACCTTGTTTTCGCTCAGCATTTTGTAGGCCGCTGCGGCCCTTGGCGGCAGACCGTCGGTGATGGTCTTTTCAAGATAGGAGGTATACCAGTTGACCTCCAGGTATGTCAGGCCGACGCTGAGGAGCAACATGACGGCGGTAACGATGGCCGTGAGCGTGGCCAGCGGCATGCAAGGAAACCTTAGTATCTTCATCTTGGATCCGAAAAACGATAGCCAATGCCGCGCACCGCGGGAAAAAAGCCGTTCTGTCCCATGTCCTCCAGCTTCCGCCGAAGGTTGGAAATGTGCGTGTCGACAGTGCGGGTCAAGGCCTCGCTTTCGGGCAGACAGGCATCGAGAATATCGGCGCGTGAGAAAGCCTGCGTGGGGTGGCGGATCATATAGGCGAGAATCCGGAATTCGCTGAGCGTCAGAAGCAATGGAATGCGGCGCCCGTCCTTGACGACGACGACGGAATAGCTGCCGAAATCGACCTCGATGACGCCGAAGCGCCGGATGGTTTCCGCCCGGTCGCCTTGCGTCCGCCGCAGAACCGCCCTGACGCGGGCAACGACTTCCTGGGGGTTGAAGGGTTTGACGACATAGTCGTCGGCGCCGAGGCGCAGTCCGCTCAGGCGGTCTATGTCGTCCGCAACGGCTGTCACCATGATGACGGGCGTTGAGCCGGCCTGTCGCAGGCGACCAAGCACCCCGAAGCCGTCCAGTTTCGGCAGGCGTACGTCCAGGAGCACGATGTCGGGCTTCAGAAGCGCATGATGCTGGAGCGCGGTTTCGCCGTCGCCGGCGCGGACCGTGCGAAAGCCGTCCCGCGTCAGATAGCCTTCCAATATCTGTGCAATAGCCGGTTCATCCTCCACGATGAGAACGAGACTGTTGTCCACCTTAGCGCCCCATTTTATTTCGTTTCTTTTGCGGCTTTGCCGCCTCATTCGCACTATCGCGGACAAAACACGCTTCCGCAATTTCCAAACAGTCTTCCGGCCGCCTGACGATCGATTCTGAACACAGCGTTGATGCGATCTCCGTCAATTCTTGACAATCGCGATTCAGGTTGCCGCCGTTCCGCCTCAGGAGATATGGCATGTGGAAATTTGCGTTGCATTCTTGGAACTTTGCGTCCGGGCGCCCGAGCACATCGAAGACCGGCGCAGCCACGGATGGAGAGTTTGCGGTCATCGGCATGATGGTCGTCTGGACCAGTTTTGTCTTCGTGGTCTTTCCCAAACTCGATCTGGCCGTCGCGCGCCTGTTCACCCATGAGCGGCTATTCTGGCTCGCGGAAGACCCATTCCTGAAGGCGGTACGGGACATCAGTCGCCGGAGCCAGCCTTACCTTCTCGGCACCATGGCGGTGATTGTCGTTCTCCATGTCTTTCTGCCGAGGCGGCTTCGGTTCTGCCCTCCGCACAAGCCCTTGTTCGTGCTTCTGAGCTTCGTCGCCGGGCCGCTCCTGATCGTGCAGACGTTGAAAGTCGCAATCGGACGCGTGCGTCCCCGCGATCTCATCGAGTTCGGTGGCACTGCGGATTTCACCCCGGTATGGCAGTTCTCGGCCGCCTGTTCGCGCAATTGTTCTTTCCCTTCCGGCGAGGCTGCGGCCGCCGCCGCCGGGCTCTCACTGCTGGTTTTCGTGCCTCCAGGAGGCAGATGGATTGCCGCGCTGCTTCTGACGCCGTGCCTACTGTTCGTGGCGTTCAACCGCGTCATTTTCGGTGCCCATTTCCTGTCGGATGTGATGCTCGGCTGGCTTCTGACCATGTTAAGCATGGCGCTGATCTGGCGTTGGCTGGAAGCGAATTCACGGGCGATCGATCGCTTCGTAACGCGGTTCATGTTCGGGTAGGCCGCTATTTATCGCCCCTTTTGCCGTCCGGCAGGGATGGGGGGCGTTAGTGTCGCCGGAATGAGACGATACTGACCGAACGCATGTTACAAACCTTAATACAACGTTTGTTCACCTTTCCATCGATCAGGGTTTACTTATTTAGTGGTGGCCATGTCGCCGAATGCGACGGAGGTCGAGCGTCTGATGGTTCAGGGGTCCCGGCAGGGTGAGAGTGATGGGATGGGGTTGGTAGATTGGGCATTGCGTGGAATGCTCGACATGGATAGCCGAAGAAAGGCGGGCGCTCGCAGCAGCCACTTGGAGCCATGGGTCGTGCTTGCCGTGGAAAGTTTCGAGCGGGAAATGCTGGTTTTCTACAGGCGTTCGCAGTTCAAGGTCGTTTATACGGCGACATGACGGCCGCGATGCAAACGCAAATACACGGTGTGAAAGCCGTCACCCGTATCCGGCAGCGAATGCGGGACGGATGTTGCAAGCGCGCCATGGGCGCGCTTGCGCTGTGAACGGCGTCAGCCGAGCCGCATGGACAATTCGATGTCTTCCGCGAAAGCTACGGACATGTATCCGCTCGCCGGCGAGCGCACCCAGGTCAGATAATCGGGACAGAAGTCCGCATTGTCGGCAACCACGAGGGCACCCGGCCTCAGACGGCTCTCCACCAGCTTCAGAATGTCTGGATAGAGCGCCTTGGCGCCGTCGAGAAGCAACAGGTCGATGGTATCGGGCAGATCGGAACTCAACGTCTGCAGGGCATCGCCTTCCCGGATCTCGACGAGATCGATAAGGCCGGCTGCCTCTAGATTTTCCCGTGCCCGCGCCACCTTGGAGGGCTCGAATTCGGTGGTGATCAGGTGCCCGCCGCCATTGTCCCGCAGCGCGGCGGCAAGGTGGAGGGTGGAGATACCGAAGGAGGTTCCGAATTCGACGATGATGCGGGCGCCGGTGCTTCGCGCCAGCATATAGAGCAAGGTTCCGGCCTCCCGCGAGATGGCGAGCGGTATGTCCTTCAGCCGGGCGTAGAAATCGAGATAGTCGGTTTTGCTGCGCACCAGACGCGCGCGCTCCTCGCTGGAAAGGCCGCTCCAGTAAGCGGCAACCGATGGTGTTGTTGCCGGCGACGCTGCATCCGCTTCCTTAAACAGGCGATCGAGCAATGGAGCGAGTGGGGTATTCGTCAATGTGGTCATGTTTTCTCCGTTCAGGGCCAAGGTCTTTTGCCGGCGACGAAAATACGAATAATTCATCGCATTTTCTAATCGCATTGACGGAGGTTGCGTGCGAAATGCGCCTATGTTCTTGAAAATATGCTGGAAAAATAGCGCCTTGGATCATTCCCGAGCAATCCCTTCGGCGCAGCCATTCGCATTTTCAACGGTCGCACGAGATGCCGAAGCCGACGATATCGACCGGATGGTCGAAGCCCTTCAGGGCGTGGCTGCCGAAAGACTTGCATTGGACGCCGGCCGCCTTGGCGGTATCAGATGTCATCAGCATGATTGCGTCTAGCTCCTTGGCGAGGGCCTGTAATCTGGCCGAGCGGTTTACCGGCGTGCCGATGATCGTAAACGAAAACCTGCCAGGCGAACCGATATTGCCGTGAACGACTTCGCCGATGTCGATACCGATCCGCGCCCGCAACGGCGGTGCCATCTTTCGCGACGGCATCGTGTTGATAAGCTCCAGTGCCCGCAGCCCTTCCAGCGCGGCTTTCACTGCGGCGGCACAGAGCGGCCCTTCGCTTCCGGCCTGCGGAACGGGGAAGAACATGACCACGGCGTCGCCGACATGACCGGAGACCTGGCCGCCGGCGCGGGACACAGGCCGGGTGATCGTCTCGAAGAACAGATTGAGATGATCGATGAGAGACCGGGGATCCAGCCGCTCGGTCAGTGAGGTGAACTGGAACAGGTCGCAATAGATCACGATCGCTCGAATTTGCTCAACCTCGCCAAGGCCCACACGGCCATCGAGCAAGGCGGTTGCGGCATTGCGGCCGAGATAGGTCTGCAGCAGGACGCGGGCGGCAGCTGCATTCAATCGGGCTCCGAGGGCAAGGGCGAACACCGGCATCACGCGATGCAGCAGCTCTATCTCCAACCCAGAAAATCCGCCGGGGCGTTCGGTAATGAGCAGGCTCATCACGTCGTCGAAGAAACCGAGCGTGACATCGGGGGCAAGATGGTTGGCAAAGGCTATGGCGTCCGTTGCTCCGTCCTGCGGAATGGATGCGAGGCGGCCGGCATCGAGACGAAGAACCGTTGCATCCTCCTCCAGCATGTCAACGAAGATCTCGCCGGCGAGGATATTGTCTTCGGTGCCTTTGCCGTCTCGCCGCCAGCGAATGAAATGCTGGGCTCTCTCCGGATCGACGGCATCACAGGCAACCTCGATCGTCGAAACGGCGAGACCGACGGCATTCAGCGTGCGGCCGAGGAGAATAACGAGCCCGGCGTCGCTCGCGCCGGCAAGTGCTGCTTCCACCAGGGCCTGGCTCACATGCGAGAACATCTTTGCCAGGGCGTCGGCCTCGATCGGCATGGCTGCCAGTCCGCTGCTTTCATCGCCATGTTCTTTGGTTTGCATGGGGCGTAAAATACGATTAATTCGTCAGCTTTCCCATTCGCATTGGCAGGCATCGATATGACGGATCGTCCAAGAGCCCGGATTTCCTCGCGAAAGCAGCCGAAGCAGGCTCGCTCGAACGAGCTCGTTTCCGCGATCCTGGGTGCCGCGGCTCAGGTTTTGGCAAGGGAAGGCGCCCAGCGCTTCACCACGGCACGCGTCGCTGAAAAGGCCGGCGTCAGCGTCGGATCCTTGTATCAATATTTCCCCAACAAGGCGGCGATCCTCTTCCGCCTGCAGAGCGACGAATGGCGGCAGACGTCGGACCTGCTGCGCCGCATCCTTGAAGATACCGCGACACCGCCGCTGGACCGATTGCGCTGCCTCGTCCACGCCTTCATCCGCTCCGAATGCGAGGAGGCCGCCATGCGTGTTGCGCTCAACGACGCCGCGCCGCTTTATCGCGATGCACCGGAGGCGCATGAGGCGAGGTCATCCGGAGACCGTATCCTGCAGCAGTTCATGCGCGAAGCCTTGCCGGAGGTCGATGACGCGGCCCGCATCCTGGCGGCCGACCTGATCGCCACGACGCTCAGCGCGACGGGAAAGCAGCTTTCGGAAAGCCCGCAAACAGCGCAGGAGATCGAAGCCTATGGCGACGCCATGGCGGATATGTTCGGCGCCTATCTCGAAAGCCTCAAGCTTCGATGAGGGGTGGGGCAGCATGGCCTCCCGCTCCGGCGACGCTGTGTTGACACCCTTACGACAAGCGCATATTGGAAAAGCCAGCCGGTTCCGCTGGCCGTAAGCGTTTGACGTCAAGCAACGCACTCAACGATCCTCGATGGTCGGAGTGCGTTTTTTTGTGCCTTCGCCGATCGAGGAAAGCCTGGAGACCATCATGGCTTTTCAATCGACATCCGATCCGGCGCGCGGTCGCCTTCTGCTGCTGAGCGCCATTCTCTTCATCTCCTATCTTTGCGTCGGCATGACATTTCCGATCGTGCCGATCTACGTGACCGAGCAGCTGAAGCTCGGCAATGTCTGGGCCGGGCTCGGCGTCGGCATCGCCTTTCTTGCGACCATTCTGACGCGCGGCTATGCCGGTGGTCTTTCGGACCATCGAGGCGCCAAGGTTGCGGTCGTCCGCGGGCTGGCTCTCTACATGGCCGGTGCGGTGATATCGCTGGCCGCCGGTCTTGTCGTCGGTGCGGCGATACCGTCATTTCTGCTTCTTCTCGCCGGCCGTCTGCTTCTTGGCCTGGGCGAAAGCCTGGTCGCCGTCGGCGTGATTGCCTGGGGCATCGGCTTCGTCGGGCCTGCGCGTTCGGGCAGGGTACTCGCCCTGGTCGGTGCCGCGATCTACGGCGCGCTTGCCGTCGGCGGTCCCATTGGGCTGGTATTGCTCGATCGGTTCGGCTTTGCCGGCGCAATGGGGATCAGTGCTGCTCTTCCCTTCCTGGGCCTGCTGGCGATCTCCCGTATTCCCGGCGTTGCGCCACATCCCGGGGCGAAGCGAACGCCGCTTTGGAGCGTCATCAATCGGATATGGCTGCATGGATCCATCGTGTGCCTGCAGGGCATAGGCTTTGCGGCGATCGGTGCTTTTTTCACGCTCTATTTCCATGATCGCGGCTGGAGCTATGCCGGGCTGGGTCTGACTGCCTTCGGCGGCGGCTTCGTGCTGGTGCGCCTGCTCTTTGGGCATCTGCCAGATCGTCTCGGCGGCCTGCCGGTCGCGGCCATGTCGCTTGCCGTCGAAGCGATCGGCCAATTTCTGATCTGGAATGCAAACAATCCCGTTCTTGCGCTGGTTGGCGCATTCCTGACCGGGCTCGGATGTTCGATGATCTTTCCGGCCATGGGGCGGGAGGTGGTTCGGCTGGTGGAGCCGCATCTGCGTGGCACTGCCCTCGGCGGTTTCTCGGCCTTCCAGGATCTCGCTTATGGGCTGACCGGGCCGCTGGCCGGTCTGCTGGCCGACAGAGCCGGCTATGGCAGCGTCTTTTTGGCAGGGACTGTCACCGCTATCGCTGGCCTGTTGATCGCACTCGCGCTTCGCAGGACATATGCCTCCGTGTTCAACTAAGCCGCATCACGGTCCCCACCTTCCGGTGGGGACCAGCCGTTGCCGTGTAGGGCGGTTCGTCAGATTGAGGATCAGCTACAGGGCGCGGAAAACGGAGCCATAGTGATAGGGCGGCAGCTCGATCGTGGCTTGCGATATGAAGCCGCCGGCTTCGACGACGGCGGCAAGCCTTGCAGGCGGCATGCGCATCTCGCTCCTCGGCCCGCGTGGCTGCCCAAGCACCATTGTTTCCTCGCGCGGCAATGTTTTCCAGTTGACGATGCCGAACAACCCCTTTGGAGCGAGAACGGAACGGACGGCGCGAACAAGGGTCGGCTGATCGGGAACGCCGTGGAATGTGTTTGCCATGAGGACATAATCGACCTTTTCGGGAAGATGCTCCGCCATGTCCAGCGCGTCGGCGTGAATCCATTTTTGCACGGATACCCCTTGTCGCGCGGTTTCCCCTCTCGCCATCTCGATCATGTCTTCATCCAGATCGAGCGCATAGACCTTTCCCTTGACGAGTTTCGCCAGCGGCGCGGTAAAATATCCATCGCCGCAGCAGAGATCGAGGACAGTCATGCCCGGCTTGATGCCGAGCGCTTTAAGCATGGCCTGCGGATCGGGCCAGAGTGCCGACCACCAGTCGCGGTCCGGCATTGATGTCGCGGGAAATACTTCACCCATGACAGGCCTCCGCAAGGGGTTGAGTTGGCCGCAACCGGATGGCATGCAAGGCGAACTACCGCATCTGCAATATGATGGGGCTGCTGCTTGCCGGATCGGTATGCTCGCGCAAGGCTTTCACGTCAACAGGCGCGACCGCCCCGCCGTGATTTCCCCAGGATGAGCGCACGAATGTCAGGACATCGGCGATCTGCTTGTCCGAAAGCTGCTGCCTGAATGGCGGCATGCGATAGGCGTCCGGAATGCCGTTCGCCACGACACGGCTGGAGCCGTTCAGCGTCACATTGATTTGAGACGCGTTTTCCTTTGCGAGCGATGCGGCGGAGCCGGCCAGCGGCGGAATCCATTGTTCCTTTCCGCGGCCATCGATGCCATGACAGAAGCTGCATTTCGCGACGAATGTCTGCGCGCCGGGTATCTGCTGACGGGCGGGCAGGGCGACGTTCTTGGCCGTAGCTTCGTCATACTGCCAGGGGGTGCCGTCGCGGGTGGGATCGCCGGGCAGGGACTTCAGATAATGGCTGATGGCTTTGAGATCGTCATCGCTCATGAACTGGGTCGAATTGTTAAACGCATCCGCCATCGAGCCGAAGACGACGGCATGGCCGTTCCTGCCGCTCTTGAGGAAGGTGTATATGTCCTCTTCGGTCCATCGGCCGAGGCCCGTATTCGGGTCGCCACGCAGGCTCGGAGCATACCATCCGTCGAGAAGAGCGCCGGAAAGATAGAGCGGACTGTTTTCATCGAGCGCTTTTTCCGCCATGGTGATTGCACGCGGCGTGTGACAGCTGCCGCAATGGCCCAGCCCCTGGACGAGATAGGCACCCCGGTTCCACTGATCATCGCCAGCGGTTTTGGGCTGATAGGTTCCGCCTTCGGTATAGACCGCGTTCCACAGCGCAAGCGGCCAGCGCATGTTCATCGGCCATTTGATGTCGGAGGGCTTGTTTGCCTGCTGAACGGGCTCGACCCTGTTCATGAAATAGGCGTAGAGCGCGCGGATATCGTCGTCGCTCATTTTCACATAGGAGGGGTAGGGCATTGCCGGATAAAGGCGACGTCCATCGGGTGCAACGCCTTGGCGGACGGCACGGTCGAAATCGGCGAGCGTGTAGTTGCCGATGCCGTTTTCCTTGTCCGGCGTTATGTTGGTTGTGAAGATGGCGCCGAGCGGCGTCCCCATTTCCAGTCCTCCGGCAAAAGGGGCACTCTTCGGTGTGCTGTGACAGGCGACGCAGTCCCCCAGACGCGCAACATATTCGCCACGTTGGAGCAACTCCTCGGAAGGTGTTTGTGCCGCGGCGACGCTGTCGAAGGGAGATGCCGGCTTGCGGGTTACGAACCACGCGACAGCGCCGGCCACAAGCACGACAATCAAAAGAAGAACCAGAAGAAATCTCTTCAAGAATGTGCCCTCATGTCTTTGCTTCGGGATTTCGGACTCGGCGATTGAAGAAGGCAACCACGCCGGCTCTCGATCCAGAATGGACCGAGAGCCGGAATTGTGCCTGGCGCGGCTTGCCGCGCCTCAGCTTTCAAAGGTGTAGTTGGAAAGAGGCATGCTGCGTATCCGCTTGCCGGTCAGCGTCGAAACCGCATTGGCGACCGCCGGCGGGATGGCCGGCAGCCCCGGCTCGCCGATGCCGCCCATCTCGGCTCCGCTTTCGACGATACGGACATGGACCCGGGCCATGCGATCCGGCGGCAGGATCGGATAGAGGTCGTAGTTGCGCGCCACCGGCTCGCCGTTCTTGTAGACGGCTTCCTCCATCAGTACCTGCGACATTCCGAGCGCCGTCGCCGAATTGATCTGCGCTTCGATGATCGCCGGGTTGACGATGCTGCCGGGATCGATGGCTTCCCAGACATCGTGCACGACGACCTGCCCGCTGCGGATGGAGACCTCGGTGATCGCCGCCGTATGGCTGCCGAAGGGAGAGGCCATGGCCACGCCTCGCGCCCGCCGCGAGCCATCTTCCGCCGTGAAAGGCCCTCGCTTCCAGCCGCCGGAGAGATCGCCGGCGGCCTTCAGCAGATTGCTCAGCCGCTCGTTCTTCTGCAGCAGTTTGAGGCGCATCTCATAGGGATCCTGCCCGCCCTTGTCGGCCAGCTCGTCCAGGAATGTCTCATAGAAGAAGTCGTTCATGGAATTGCCGACCGATCGCCAGTAGGCGAGCATCGTCGGGTTTTTCACATAGATCTGGGCTATGCGGTAGTTCGGGATGGCGTAGGATTTTCCGGTCAGGCCTTCGAGGGCTGTCGGGTCCAGCGAGTCCTCCTTATGACCGAAGACGCCTTCCGTCGGCCCTTCGCAGGCGCTGATGGCCTCGAGTGCGACCGGCATGCCGTTGGCGTCGAGTGCGCCGCGGAAGCGCACGGCTGCCATCGGGCGCATCGGATCGCGCAGAAACTCCTCCTCGCGGCTCCAGATGAGCTTCACCGGCCGCCCGACCTCTTTTGCAAGCTGGATGGCCTGCGGATAGGGATTGGCGGACGGATACAGGAAGTGCCGTCCGAAGAAGCCGCCGAGGATGGGGCTGTGAACCGTCACCTTCGATGGTTCGAGCCCCGTCAGCTTGGCGATATCGGCCTGGAACTGTTCGGGTGCCTGATTGGGCATCCAGACTTCGAGACTGCCATCCGGATTGAATCGCGCCAGGGTGGATGGTGGCTCCAGCTGCGCATGATGCAGATACTGGCTCTTGTAGGTGGCGGAAACGACGGTCTTGGCACCGTCGAACGCTTTGGCGATATCGCCGACATTCTCCGCCTCTTTGCCGTTGCCGGGCTCGCTGGCGAGCCTATCGTTGAAGGCCGCGGTCGAAAAATCGGCGGGCATGTAACGGAAGGCGGGATTGGCGTCCGGGCCGGGTTCGCGCCAATCGACCTGGGCTGCCTCGGCCGCGCGCTTGGCATTCCACCAGCGTTCGGCGACGACGGCGACGGCGCCGGGCAGGCTGTGGACGGAATGAACGCCCGGCATCGCGTTGAGCTGGTCTTCGTTGCGGATCTTGCCGATGGCCAGGCCGAGGCGCGGGGCATGCTGGACGGCGGCATGCAGCATGCCGTCGACCTTGCAGTCTATTGCGTAAATTGCCTTGCCGGTCGACTTGTCGTGCATATCCAGCCGCTCGACCGGTTTGCCGATCCAGCGGAATTTGCTCGGATCCCTGAGCGCCACGCTCTCGGGGGCGGGAACCGGCAGGTCCAGTGCCTCGGCAGCGACGTCGCCATAGGCAAGGCTGCGTCCCGATGCGGCATGGATCACGCGGCCCGGCTCCGTCGTCAGCTCGGCAATCGGTGCATCCAGACGCTTGGCGGCGGCCTGCAGGATCATGTTGCGCGCCAGGGCGCCAAGCTTGCGCATGGTCTCATAGCTCGTGCGCACCGACATGCTGCCGCCGGTGATGCGCATCTTGCCGTATACAACAAGATAGTCGCTGCCCGTCGGCGCATTTTCGACGACGAAGGTTTTCGGATCGGCATCGAGTTCCTCGCCGACGATCTGTGCCATCGCGGTGAAGACGCCTTGTCCGCCTTCGACGAAGGGGCTCATGAACCGGATGGTGCTATCTGGGCGGATTTCAAGAAATGCGGGAACGCGCGTGCCGGGCGGCACGGCGGTTGCGGCCTGCTGGGCGCGTGCGCGGCCGACCGGAACGCCGAAGCCGAGCACGAAGGCACCCGCTGCGGCGCCGGCGGAGGTCAGGAGAAAGTGCCGGCGCGAGATGTTGACCGGAGATCCGGTCGGGAACGCATCTTCCGGGACGAGATTGCGACTGGTTTCGGTCATAGCGTTTCTCCTTCTTTGGAGGAGAGGTCTTTGACCGCCGTCTTGATCGCGTTGTAGGTTCCGCATCGACAGAGGTTGATCATCGCCGCGGCGATCTCGTCATCGGAAGGATTGGGTGTCTGTTTAAGGAGCGCGGTCGCCGCGACGACCTGCCCCGATTGACAGTAGCCACATTGCGGAACCTGATGCTTGACCCAGGCTGCGACCACTCGCTTGCCGATCGGATCTGCCTCGAGCGCCTCGATCGTCGTGATCTGGCGGCCGGCGACGCTATCGAGCGGCGTCACGCACGAGCGAACCACCTCTCCATCGACAAGGACCGAACAGGCGCCGCATTGCGCCAGCCCGCAGCCATATTTGGTGCCGGTCATGCCCAACTCGTCACGGAGGATCCAAAGGAGCGGCGTGTCTCCGTCCGAATTGACCTGGTAGGACTGGCTATTGATCTGAAGATTCATGAGGCGCCTCCTGAGGCTTTTGATCGCGAGCCTTCAATGCCAGGCGCCGTGCGACGATCTGAATGCACAACAGGCGGATAACGCATGACTCAGGCTCACAACCCGGGACTATAACACTGAATTCATTTCCCCTAAAAGATTAGTATGTGAATCGTGATAGCTGTTAGAGGCTGGGTTCATAAATCAGCCGTCGGCTCCCCGATCGCCAATAGAACGGTATCCGAACGGCGAGTCCAAATCTGCGGCATCTCTTTGTTTTTAATACATGATCGCGCAGCTATGATCCTGCACGTCTTCCCCCCCCCATGCCGGGCAAAGCCACATCCGTCAACACGATGAAGCCGGGGCCATCGGCGAAATTGGCGCCGGTCACCACGAGATTGTGATCGCCCATTTCCTTTGCCGGGTCCTTCAATGTTTTGGCGAGAGCCAGGAACGGATTGAAATCGCCCAGTGTCTCGCCCTTGACGCGGACAGCCGCGAATTTGTGGCCGGCAATGGTATCGGGAAGGGGTGCCCAGTCCGCTCCGATCTTGTCGGCATCAGTCTTCAGGGCGGCCCGCGCATCGGCGCTCAAGCAGTCGACATGGATATGCAGCTGGTTTTGCGTGCGGGCCTGCTGCGCGTTGACGGCGAGGCTCATGCCGTCGCGCGGGACGGGGCGCGGCAGACGAGAATCGACATCGCCGTGTTCGGCCCAGGCATCGGCAAAGAAGTTATGCGTCGCCGGATCGAGAAGTGCCGCACTTTCGATTCCGGTGATCTTGTCGGTCGGGATCAGGAGAAATTGCGCAACGCCCCGCAGATCCTTCAGCATCGCATAATGCTCGGCCGTGTTCACCGAAAGGCAGGGCGCGGTCTGCGCGACGCATTTGTCATGCACGATTTTCCACAGCACGTCGGAGTCCGCAAAGGCCGGGGCGGCAAGGAAGGGAAGAAAGGACACGGCAAGAGCCGTAACGCAGTGAGAGAATATCATGGCGCGAAATTTTCCTGGTTCAATCAATTCGGCATTCCTCCAGATTTCGGAGGGCTTAGCATAGGCCTATTAGGCGGATGTGACGGCTTGACGGCTGTCGTGCGTCAGATCCGGGCGGGATCGTCGCAGCGGAGGTCGCAATATCAGTTTCGCTTCATCCTCGCCTAATGCCGCCTTCGGTTTGGTCGCCTACATGGCAAGAGCCGGGGAAAACCGTGCCTCGCGTTCGTCGCAAAAACTTGCCACAGTCCCGCAGCTGCCTCATCTGACTGCGGACAGGCTGCCTGTCGGTTCGAAGTCGTGCAGGCCAAGCACATTCAGGCCCGATCTCCCGAAGGCCGATCCCGCCTCTCATTCTCATTTCAGCGTCAGGGCTTGACGAAAACAAACGAGGCAGTAATTTAAACGGAGGCGCCTCCGTTTATCGGTGTGTGTCTCACTTCCAATTCCGATGAGCCGGCTACTGTGAGGAAATGCGGGCGGTTCGTCTTCCTAATAAAATCATCCAGCAACCGATGGACCGACGAATAGACTCTACTAGATTTCGTAGGTCTCATTTTCGTGACGATAGCAGGAGCTTATCATGACACGAACCATCCATATCGCACTCGACGTCAATGGCCAGCGCCGCGAACTCGATCTCGAGCCGCGCGTGACCCTGCTCGATGCGCTGCGCGAGCATCTTTCCCTGACGGGCACCAAAAAGGGCTGCGATCAGGGCCAGTGCGGCGCCTGCACCTGTCACGTCGACGGCAAGCGCGTGCTCTCCTGCCTGACGCTGGCAGCGCAGGTCGAGGGCCGCGAGATTACGACGATCGAAGGCATCACCAGCGAAGCCGGCGATCTGCATCCCGTGCAGGCCGCCTTCATCGAACATGACGCCTTCCAATGCGGCTATTGCACGCCTGGCCAGATCATGTCGGCAGTCGCCTGTATTCGCGAGGGCCATGCCGGCTCCGATGCGGAGATCCGCGAATATATGTCCGGCAATCTCTGTCGGTGCGGGGCCTATAACAGCATCGTCGCGGCGGTGCGCCAGGCAGCGGAGGTGGCATGATGCGAAACTTTTCCTATCTGCGCGCCACATCCGCAGCCGAAGCCGGTCAGGCGGCGCAACAGGCCGGCGTGATGATCCTTGCCGGCGGCACGACGCTGCTCGATCTCGCCAAATGCGGGGTGAGCGAACCTGAGACGGTCATCGATATCACCCATCTTTCCGGCATGAGCGGCATCGCGGTCGATGCGGCCGGTGCCAGGGTCGGCGCGCTCGCCAGGATGAGCGAGGTGGCCGATCATAAGGATATCCGTGCAGCCTTCCCGGCGGTTTCGGAATCGCTGGCATTGGCCGCTTCCGCCCAGCTTCGCAACATGGCGACGATCGGCGGCAATCTCCTGCAACGGACGCGCTGTCCCTACTTCCGCGATCCCGGTGCCTTTTCGGCCTGCAACAAGCGCAATCCCGGTTCCGGCTGCGCGGCAATCGGCGGCGTCACGCGCAACCACGCCGTGCTTGGAACGAGCGGATCGTGCATCGCCTCCTATCCCGGCGACCTGGCGGTCGCTTTGGTCGCGTTCGATGCCGTGGTGGAGACGGATGGCCGGAAGGTCTCCGTCGACGATTTCTTCCTAGCGCCCAGCGATACGCCGGACAAGGAAACGGTCCTGCAGCGCGGCGAAATGATTACAGCGATCACCGTTCCTGCTTCCGCCGCGGCTCGCAACTCAACCTACATCAAGGTCCGCGATCGGCAGTCCTATGAATTCGCCGCCGCAAGCGGCGCCGTTGGCCTGGAGCTTGAAGCCGATGGCAGGACTGTGCGCGATATTCGCGTCGCAATCGGCGGCGTCGCCACCAGGCCTTGGCGGGCACGGGCTGTCGAGCAGGCGCTTGTCGGCAAGGCACTCGACGCCGAACTGGTGGATAAAGCCAGTCGGCTCGCCATGGAAGGCGCCGTCGCGCATGGCGGCAACCACTACAAGATCGAACTTGCGCCGCGCGTCGTCGCCCGCGCCATTCTGAAAATGGGAGGCCTTGCATGACCATGATGGAACCCCGCAAGCACGGCGATGCTTCCGACGGTACGGTCGGCGGCCGTCAGTCGCGCTTCGAAGGCAATATGAAGGTGACGGGCACGGCGACCTATGCGCTGGAATACCCGGTCGAAAACCTTGCCTACGCCGTCCTCGTCCAGAGCACGATCCCTGCCGGACGTGTCGTCAATGTCGACATATCGGCAGCGGTCGCCATGCCGGGCGTGCTTCTGGTGCTGACGCCGGAGGACGATCTCGGTCTCAAGCTCGGTGCCGACTGGGGCGGCAACAAGCCCGCCGAGGGACCCTACTATCCCCTGCCGCGCGAGGTGCAGTTCAACGGCCAGTCGATTGCCGCTGTCGTGGCCGAAAGCCGCGAACAGGCGACGGAAGCGGCCAGGCTGGTGCGCGTCACCTATGAAGCGAGCAAGCATGTCGCCGATCTCAACGACCCGAATGCCGGCGAAGGCAAGCTCATGGAGCCGCTCTCGGTTGCCTGGGGCGACGCCGAGGCGGCGCTTGCCGCATCCCCCGTCCGTATCGAGGCCGAATATTCGACGCCGCGCGAATATCATGTGGCGATGGAGCCGCATGGACTGACGGCGAAATGGGACGGCGACCAGCTGACGATCTGGGAGCCGAGCCAGTGGTCGCACGGCATGGCGCGCATGTATTCCGAATGGTTCGACATGCCCTACGACAATGTCCGGATCATCTCGCCCTTTATCGGTGGCGGTTTCGGATCGAAGGGCCAGCCGCTCGCCTATGGCGCCGTCGCGATCGCCGCCGCAAGAAAGCTCGGTCGGCCGGTAAAGCTCGCGGTTACCCGGCCGCAGAATTTCACCAGTTATGGCGGCCGCGCCGGGACCAGACAGAAGATCGCGCTCGGCGCAACCGAGGATGGGATTCTGCAGGCGATCGTTCATCGTGGCGCCAGCGAGACCTCGATCTATGCCGATTGGCCGGAACAGACCGGGGCGGCAACGTCGATCCTCTACAAGGTCGAGAATTTCTCCTCGCGGCATCGCGTCGTGCCGGTCAACAGCGTGACGCCCGGTGCCCTGCGTGGCCCAGGCAAGAACCCGAGCGCCTACGGCATCGAATGCGCGATCGAGGAGCTTGCCTATAAGCTTGGTATGGATCCGCTCGAACTCAGGCTGAAGAACTATGCCGATCACGACTATCAGTCCGGCAAGCCATGGTCGACGCGCCGGCTGCGCGAAGCGCTGACCGAGGGTGCGGAAGCGTTCGGCTGGTCGCGGCGCAGCCACGCGCCGCGCTCGATGCGGGACGGCAAGACCCTGATCGGCTGGGGCATCGGCTGCGGCACTTTCCCCGTCATCCGGGCGCCAAGCGAGGCGATGATCCGTATTCTCGGGAACGGCCGGGTCGAGGTCGTTAGCGGCGCCATCGACATGGGGCAGGGGACCTATACGATCCTTGCCCAGAGTGCCGCTGAGGTCTTCGGCATTCCGGTGGATCAGGTCGAAGTGCATCTCGGCGACTCTCGTCTGCCGGGTTCGGCGATCGCCGGCGGCTCGATGCTGGCCGGATCGATCATGGGTGCTGTCCACAAGGCTGCGGTCGCCGCGCGCGACGAGCTCATCGGCCTTGCGCTCAGCGATGCCAATTCGCCGTTCCGCGATACGGGGGCGAATACGCTGAATTTTGCTGGGGGTCGCATCGCGGCACCCCGCGGTGAAACACCCTCGCTGACGCTGGCGGAGCTGATGTCCGCGCTCAAGCGCGAGGAGATCGAAGTCCGGCGCAATACCTTGCCCGACGGCGCGAATGCCCAGGAGCAGCTCCAGGCCTGGACGACGATGGCTAGAGTCCAGGGGCCGACCATGGGCGATTATTCCATGCACAGCTGGTGCGCCCATTTCGCCGAAGTGCGGGTCGACGAGGACTTCGGCACGGTGCGGGTCTCCCGCATGGTTTCCGCCTTCGATTGCGGCCGCCTCTACAATCCCAGGCTGGTCGAAAGCCAGTGGCGCGGCGGCATCATCATGGGTATCGGCCAGGCGCTTCTCGAAGAAGGGCTGGTTGATGTGCGCAACGGGCGCACCGTCAACAACAATGCCGGCGACTATCTCGTGCCGACGAATTCCGACATTCCGGATATCCAGGTGATCTCCGTCGGTGTGCCGGATTTCAATGCTTCGGCGCTCGGCGGCAAGGGCGTCGGCGAAGTCGGCATCGTCGGCGTAGCGCCGGCGATTGCCAATGCCGTATTCCATGCCACGGGCAAGCGCGTTCGCGACCTGCCGATCACCTTGGAAAAGCTGCTGTAGAGCGGTTTGGTTCGAGCCGTATCGACGTGCCTCGATCTTCACTGAGCCGGCGACCGGCCGGCTCAGCGTTCTACCGGATATTCGAGCTGAAGCTTGACGATGCCCGAGGTGCAACCGCCGTAACGGGCGACCATTTAGGCGAGCGGCCGATCGAGTGCCCGGGCAGGAGCCGTCGTGTAAATCACGACTTGCCGCGGCTGATCCCATAGGTAAGTGCAAGCGCACCGACGAGAACGGCACCCTTGATGAAGTCCTGCGTGTAATAAGGTGCGTTCAACATCGTCAGCCCGTTCAGAAGCACGCCGACGAAGACGGCACCGATCGTCGTGCCGAGAACGTTGGGACGGCGCAGTCCAAGCACGGCAAAACCGATGAGCGAGGCGGCCACGGAATCCATCAGCAGCGAGGCGCCGGAGGAGACGTCGCCACGGCCGACACGCGCAGCGACGATGATGCCGCCAAGCGAGGCGAGAACGCCTGATAGCACATAGGCAAAGGTCTTCAGGCGGGCGATGTTGGCACCGGCAAGCCTGGTCGCGGCTTCATTGCCGCCGGTCGCATAGAGAAGGCGGCCCAGACGCGTGCGCTCGGTGAGGACGTAAAGCACGAAGGCGACGATCAGCATGAGAATGACGGGGAAGGGGATGGTGCCGAACAGGCTCGATCGTCCGATCGTCAGGAAGGCTGGATCGACCTTGCCCGTTGCTGTCGTGCCATCGGAGAGGATGAGGCCCACCGAGATCGAGCGCCCCGCCGTCGGGATCAGCTGCAGCCCCGTCAAAAGAAACATGGTCGCGAGCGTGGCGAGCAGATCCGGCACTTTCAGCCGGACGATCAGCAGGGCATTGACGAGCCCGACGATCGTGCCGAAGCCGAGCACCAGCGGCACGGTCTCATAAGCGTCGAGATTGAGGACGATCATGGCATAGCTCGCCACCATGACGCTCGAGGTGGCGACCGCGCCGACGGAAAGATCGAAGCCGCCGATGGCAAGCGTCACGGTAACGCCCGCGCCGATGATGGCGACGACCGAAACCGCCTGCAGGATGCTCATCAGATTGTTGATGTTGATGAAGGCCGGCTGGGCGACGCTGAAGATGATGACGAGGGCAAGGAGGAGGAAAAATACCGCCCCCCGCCGCACGAACTCCTGCGGCGACATCGTGCTGCTTGCTGCCTTCTGCTCGGGGATTTGGACGGTTCCTTCACTCATCAGGCATATTCCTCGTTCTGCCGGTCGCCGGCGGTCGCATGAGCGATTTCCTTCAGGGTATGGTGCTCCATCAGCAGCACCCGGTCGGCGACTTCGAGCGCCTCTTCCGGATCGGATGTCGCGATCAGCGTGGCGCGATCCGCATGGGCGCGTATGGCGGCGATAATATCCTGGCGAGCGCCGACATCGACACCCTGGAAGGGCTCGTCGAGCAGCAGCAGGCGGCTCGGCTCCGCCTCCCAGCGCGCGAGCACGACCTTTTGCTGGTTGCCGCCCGACAGCGACCAGACGGACGCCTCCGGGCCAGGCGCCTTGATGCCAAGGCGGCGAATGGCTTTTTCGCCTTCGCGGGTCTCTCGTCCGGAAAACAGGAAGCCCGACGGATACCATTGCTTCAGGTGCGGCAGGCTGATCGTGGCGGCGATGCTTTCGCCCGGCCAGTCCAGCGGCATGAGCGAGGAGCGATGCCGGTCGGCGGCGGCCATGACGACGCCGTGCGCGATTGCATCCGCCGGCGAGGCGGGCCGAAATGCGGTGCCGTCGAGAAGAGCGCTGCCCACGGCGAAGCGTTCGAGGCCGAAAAGGGCCGAGAGAAGCCGGCTCTTGCCTGCGCCGAGAACGCCGGTAATCGCCACGACTTCGCCGGCATGGAGCTTGAGATCGATCGGCGGGCTGTCGGCAAGCAGCTGCACGCGCTGAAGTTCCAGCACCGTCCGGTCGAACTGTTCACGGCGATGCGGGCGGGCCGCCGTCATCGATCGTCCGATCATGGTTTCGATGGCGGCGTCAAAATCGATGGGGCGTGTAAGGGCACCGACATTGCGGCCGCCCCGCAGGATATCGACACGGTCGGCGAGTGCGTCGAGATCCGCGGTTCGATGCGAAATATAGAGGATACCCAGCCCGCGCGCTTTCAGCTGACGGACGATGTCGTAGAGACGGCCTGTCTCGCGTGCGGAAAGGCTTGCCGTCGGCTCGTCTAGGATCAGCAGCTGCGCCTTGTTCGACAGGGCGCGGGCGATGGCAACCATCTGCCGGTCCGCCGTGCCGAGGTCGCCGAAATCCCGATCGAGCCGTAGGTTGAAACCGGCTTCCGAGAGGATGGCCTCAGCTTTTCGCCGCACCGAGCGCTTCGACAGGAAGAAGGGCTGGCGCCCATCGACGAATCGATTGAGCAGAAGGGCATCCGCCACCGAAAGGCCCGCCACGCCGACAACGTCAGTGGATTGGTGCACAGTGACGATACCCTGGGCTACGGCCTCGGCGGGGCTATCGGCGTGATAATCATCGCCGTTCCACAGGATCCTGCCTGAATCGGCACGGTGAATGCCCGACAGGATCTTCACCAAAGTCGATTTTCCCGCGCCGTTGGCTCCCATCAGCGCGACGACTTCGCCGCGGTCGATGGTCAGCGACGCACCTGCCAAGGCCTGTGTCGAGCCGAAGGCAAGCGAGAGATTTTGGATATCCAGCAAAGTCATGCGTGCAGGCTCGATGATTGTCTGCGACAGACCTAATCCATCGCCGCTCAATCACAAGGATCGGCCTTGCTTTGTCGATTTATTCTATAGAATAAATTTTCATTCGGTTTTTGTTTAGCTCTACTGGTGATCTCCGTTGGCTGGCATGAGGTCGATCAAACAATATGTCGCCCTGCAGCGCGTGAGTTTAATTTTGTCCGAAATGCCAAGCGTGCTGAAAAACCCTTTCTTTAGTCTACTAATTTTATAGACAATATAAAAGCTACGATATCGCGGATTTCCGTAATCGTGACGACATTCGTTTCGCCTGTTCGGTTATATGCGCCAGGAGCCTTTATGGACACAGTACTTTACCTTGCATCCCTTGCAACCCGACCGAGCCTCGCTGCAAGCCGACGCATCTGGCCGATGCTGCAACACGTCCTGGCCGCCCTCATGGTGCTCTTTTCCTTCTTATTATTATTGCACGCTCTTTGCGGTGCCTGAAGACAGGCGAAGAAAGGCCCGCCATGCGAGGTCGCAGGACGGGCCTCTCATGCGGTTACTTGATGGCGTTGAGATCGACACCCTTGGTTTCGCGAACGAAGATAAGGCCGATGACCAGCGTCATCGCAGCGATCGCGATCGGGTACCAGAGTCCATAATAGATATCGCCTGTGGCGGCACTCATCGCAAAGACCGTTGCCGGCAGCAGGCCGCCGAACCAGCCGTTGCCGATATGATAGGGCAGCGACATGCCGGTATAGCGGATGCGGGTCGGGAACATCTCCACCAGGATCGCGGCAATCGGGCCATAGACCATCGTCACATAGATGACGAGGATCGTCAGGATCAGGATGGTTAAAGGCCAATTGATTGCCGAGGGATCGGCAACCATCTTGAAGGCGCCGCCATTGGCGATGGTATAGACCGGCATCTCGGTTGCGCCGCCGGCCTGATCCGCCGTCAGCAGTTTTGCCTTCACGAGATCGGCAACGGGCGTCACCGTCTTGTCGCCAGCGCGCACGGTTGCAGCATTCAGCCCAAGCTCCGGGTTGGCGGCGACGAAGGCATCCAGCTTGGCGTCCGGAACCTTGGCAGGATCGCGGGCGAGCGGGAAGCCTGCCTTTTGCAAGGCGAGGCTCATGTCATGCGTGAAGGCGGCGCTCTTGGCCGCAGCGCCCGCACCGGCGGCCGTGGCCTCATAGGACGTCACGGTTGCGTCACCGACCTTGATGGTTGCCGGCTGCCCGGCAGGACCTTCGGCGATCGTATAGGGTACGGATGATTTCGACAGGAACGACGTCGCGATATCGCAGGAATTGTTGAACTTCGCCGTTCCCACAGGGTTGAACTGGAACGTGCAGTCGCCGGGAGCTGCCGTGACAGTGGCGCGGATGCTCTGCTCCGCCTGGGCAAGCGCCGGATTTGCCGCGTGGGTCAACGCCTTGAACAGAGGGAAATAGGTGAGGATCGCCAGAGCGAGACCCGCCATGATGATCGGCTTGCGGCCGATCTTGTCGGAAAGCCAGCCGAAGAACACGAAGAAGCCACTGCCGATCAACAGCGCGATGGCGATCATGATGTTGACCGATTGGCCGTCGACCTTCAGCACGTTTTGCAGGAAGAACAGCGAGTAGAACTGGCCGGCGTACCAGACGACCGCCTGACCGGCGGTAAGGCCGAGCAGGGCGATAAGGGCGATCTTTGCATTCTTCCATTGGCCGAAGGCTTCGGAGAGCGGCGCCTTGGAGCCCTTGCCTTCTTCCTTCATCTTCTTGAAGGCCGGCGATTCACTGAGCGACAGCCGGATCCAGACGGAGATGGCGAGCAGCAGGCAGGACAGCAGGAAGGGAATGCGCCAGCCCCAGGCGGCAAAGGCCTCCTTGCCGAGGGCGTTCTGCACGATCAGGATGACGATCAACGACAGGAACAGGCCGAGTGTCGCCGTCGTCTGAATCCAGGACGTATAGTAACCACGCCTGTTGTCGGGCGCATGCTCGGCGACATAGGTAGCGGCACCGCCATATTCACCGCCAAGCGCCAGGCCCTGCAACAGGCGCAGGATGATCAGGGTAACGGGTGCGGCGATACCCCAGCTTGCCGCGCCGGGCAGAACGCCGACCAGGAAGGTCGAAAGGCCCATGATCAGGATCGTGACGAGGAAGGTATATTTGCGCCCCACGAGGTCGCCGATGCGTCCGAAGACCAGGGCGCCGAATGGCCGGACGAGAAAGCCCGCGGCGAAGGCCAGCAAGGCGAAGATATTACGGGTCGCTTCCGGATAGTCGCTGAAGAACGCCGCGCCGATGAAAGCGGCCAGCGACCCATAGAGATAGAAGTCGTACCATTCGAACACTGTGCCGAGCGAAGAGGCGAAGATGACCTTCTTCTCTTCCCTGGTCATGCCTCGACCGTTCGTCTCGGCCGCGGACGTGGTTGCCATGAATCAATCCTCCCAATTGCACCAGGGACATGGTCAAAAGACCGGTGTCATGTCCCCCATGATGACATTACGCAGGACTTTCCTGCCGATGGGCGCGGAAAGTCGCGCCAGTGGGTGCTCTCCCGATTTCCTCCTCCGGGAGATCACGCACCTGATGCATTTGCGAGTGTTGGCTAAAAATTGAAAATTGCAATGCCTGCAACCGCTGTCGCTTATGGAAAACTGTGCGTAAAGCATCAAGAAATACGAATATGTCGCTGGCCGTCGCCATCGTGGCGGACCCATGTCAGGAGGCTGGCGCCAGGAAGATTGGCGTCAGCCTATTTGAAATGCGCCGCGCGTGCCGGAGATCGCAGCCCCATGTCTGCGCTGCTCTAGGCCTATCTCATGCCGGCTGCAGTCGCCGGCGCCGCATCGGCGGAAAGGCGAGGGCGATGCCGGCAGCCCCCAGCCCGACCATGGAAGAGCCAATGAACAGCCACGAGTAATTGGCGAAACTATCGAAGATCCAGCCGCCGATCAGCGGCCCGGCCGCCATGCCGATGCTCGACAGCATCGATACCGCGCCGAAGACGGTGCCGATGACGCGCGGCCCGAAATATTCTCGCGCAAGCACCGCATAAAGCGGCATGACGCCGCCATAGGCGCTGCCGAAGACGACCGCCAGCGCGTAGAACTCGCTGAGTTTGCTGACCAGCAGGTAGGTGGCAAGTGCTGCCGCCTGTACCAGCAGCCCGGCGATCAGCACGGGTTTGACGCCGAGCCTGTCGGCAAGCGTGCCGTAGAGCAGGCGGCCGCCGAGGCCGGCAAGTCCCTCGACGCTGTAGATGCTGACCGCAGCCATCGGGCCTACGCCGCAGATCGTGGCGTAGCTGACCATATGGAAGATCGGCCCGGAATGGGCCGCGCAGCAGGCAAAGAAGGTGGCGCCAAGGACGATGAATTGCGGCGAGCGGAAGATATGGCCGAGCGGCAGGCTCGTCTCGTCCGCCTGCCCACCCCAGCTGGAGGTCTCTGCCGGAACGGGCGCGCGCCGCACCAGCAGTGCCGCCGGGATTAGAAGGACCCACGCCATGATACCGATGAGAAGCATGGCGAAGCGCCAGTCATAGGCGGAAATAAGGTAACGGGCGAAAGGCGATACCGTCATCGGCGCGACGCCCATGCCGGCCGACACCAGCGACACCGCCGAGCCTCTTCCCTTGTCGAACCATGCGGTTGTCGCCGCGATCATCGGCGCGAAAAAGGCGCTGGCGGCAAGGCCGACGAGAATGCCGTAGGTCAGCTGGAATTGCAGAAGCGAGCCGGCTCGGCTCGCCAGGACCAGCGCAAGCCCGAGCAGCAGCGCCCCGATCATCACCACGATGCGGATGCCGAAACGGTCGCTTGCGGCACCCCAGGCAAAGGCGCCCAAGCCCATCGTCAGGAAGTTCAGCGTCATGGCGGCGGCGATACCGGCATGCGACCAGCCCGTCTCTGTGGCAATGGGCACCTGAAAGATCGCCAAGGAAAACATCGCGCCGAGTGCGACGCAAGTCATCAGCGCACCGGCACCGACGATCACCCAACGGTAGGACGAAATCATTTCGCAGCTCCTTTCAGCCAGCTCGATCAGCGCGGAGAAAGACCAGGAATTCATCTCACACGACGCGCCTGCAATAAAGACGATCGTCTGGCGTTGATTTCGACATCGCCCTCGGAAAAAATTTCCGGTACTTTGGTGGCACAGGGAAGATGCGGGAGTCCAACCTCCCGCCGACGGGCCGGGCGAAATTTAATCCTGAGCTCATATACGGCTGCTAAGACAGCGGCCTCGATGCCAAGACCGGCCTCGCCCCCGAAGGGCGGGCGCAGGCAGATGCGAATGAAATACAAGCTCAGCGCAATACCGAACCAGATCTTCAAAGTCGTGGAGCGGCATATTCAATGGCTCATATCGTCATCATCAATCCGCGCTTCGAAACCTCCTACTGGGGCATGGAGCATGCGCTGCCGCTGTTCGATGTGAAGGCCAATCTTCCGGTCGCCTGTCTGCCGCTGCTTGCGGCGCTGACGCCCGCGGAGCACACCGTTACCCTCGTGGACGAAAATATCCAACCGATAGACTACGACCTTTGCGAGAGGGCCGACATCGTCGCGCTGACGGGCATGATCGTCCAGCGCTTCCGGATGACGGAGATTCTGACCGAGCTCAAACGACGCAATTGTTTCACCGTCGTCGGCGGACCCTGGGTTACGGTCAAGGAGGATTATTTCGGCAATCTCGTCGATGTCTCCTTCATCGGCGAGGCGGAAGAAACCTGGCCGAAATTCTTGGCTGAATGGCAGCAGGGCAACCATGTGCGGCGCTACGAACAGTCAGACAAGACGGATATGAGCAAGGTGCCGGTGCCGCGCTTCGACCTCCTGAAGATGGATGAATATGCGGTCGGCAGCATCCAGTTCTCGCGCGGCTGTCCCTTCACCTGCGATTTCTGCGATATCATCGTGGTCTTCGGCCGCAAGCCGCGCATCAAGGCCAGCGCGCAGGTCATCGCCGAGATGGAGGCGCTGCTGGCCGCGGGAATGGATACGGCCTTCATCGTCGACGACAATCTGATCGGCAATAAAAAGGCGATCAAGGAGGTCTTGCGCGATGTCGTCGCTTGGCAGGAAAGACGTCATTATCCGATGACGTTTCTGACCGAGGCGTCGATCGACCTGGCTGACGATGCGGAGCTGATGCAGCTGATGGTCGACGCCAATATCCGTGTCGTCTTCATCGGCATCGAAACGCCGAACGAGGAGGCGCTGCGCGAAACCAAGAAGCTGCAGAACCTGCGCAAGGGCGGCACGATGCTGGAAAAGATCCACACGATCCAGCAGACGGGGATGGAAGTCTGGTGCGGCATGATCCTCGGCTTCGACAGCGACGATGCGACCATCTTCGATGCGCAGCGTGTCTTCATCAAGGATGCGCGCATCGTCAACGCGATGATCGGCATGCTCGCGGCTATTCCGAAGACACCGCTCTATACGCGTCTCGCCAAGGAAGGGCGGCTCGATCATGATGATCCGCCCGCCTTCGGCACCAACGTCATTCCGCTCAAGCTCTCGCGGGAAACGCTGCGGGACGGATATCTCTCCGTCCTCAGCGATCTGCATCAGCCGACGGCCTATTTCGACCGGCTGGATGCGCTCTATATCGATGCACGCATCGAACCGGAAAGCACCCGCTTACGGCATCTTCGCCGCCATCCCTTACGTTTACTGGCACTCAACGCGACATGGGCGATGGAGGCGGCCGGAATTTTCGTTCGCTTGATGCGACGCGTGAAGGAGGAGGATCTGCGCGCCGTCTATCGCCGACGGCTTCTAAATCTCCTGCGGCATCGCCGCTCCCCGATCATCTTGCAAATCTACGCGATCAAGTGTGCCATGCACTATCACGCCCACATTATGGTCCAGCAGATGCACAGCGGCGGCGGCATCGTCAACTCGTTCTAGCGACGCTACGGCGAAGAGCTTCGTTGCAAATGAGCCTGTTTTGTTGTTGCGCCGGCGCAACACCAGAATCGAGATTCCTGCAATTCGAAATTGTGGGGTTGCCGATTCTCCGATCTTGCGTATTATACGCTCATCCGCAAATCAAACAGAGGAGGCGTGACATGCATCATACACAAATGTTTACATACGTCTCCGGCGGAGTGCTCGTTACTGGATTGGTATGCACCATGCCAACCACACGACGAGCTTTTATTTAAAGCTGATAAAAGCTTTATCTACCGCCGTTTAGGCACTTTTCCCATAACCATACTATGACTTGCCGAGGGAATGAATGCGCGCATGTTTTGCGCGCTTGCTCCTGAAGCCGGTCAAGCTTCAAGAGGACCTGGCTGCGTAATCGCGCCAGGAAGGACAATGACGCATTCACAATTTTTAGTTGCCGATAGTTTGACGGCGACGATCAATGAACTGTACCAGAAATTCGGTGCTTGGAGGACCGCACGCGCCCTGCTGCTTGTCATCTGGAGGCAGCGGCAAACGCGTAAGCAGGTATGCGAACTGTCGAACTACCAGCTTCGCGATATCGGTCTGCCGGAGCGGGAGGAAATTCTGGGTCATCCCAATTTCCTGGCGCTGCAGCTGCGCCGCTTCGGTTAGGTTGGAACGATGGGCATGACGCTTCATCGTATTTCGCCGATCGAAACTGGTTCGGAAATATCCTTTGGCCGCTGGCGCCAAAGAATGGAGAGCGTGATCGGCGCACGGAATCGAGCGATTCCGTGCGCCGCCGGTTACCAATGAAACTGTTTCCGTCGCGTTCCGTGCAGGGAAGGGCAATCGATGCTCTCCCTTGCCGTGTCGCGAATGATGATCGTCGGCCATATCGATCCGCTCGACGGCTGTCGGAGTGCGACTTCTGCAGCCGCGATGCTGTCGTGCAAGATTGGGTCGCAATGTTCTCGCAATCCGCCTATGCCATGTAATTGTCTGATGACAGGGGTTGGCCATTGCGGATTTTATTGCTTGAGGACGAGCCGGAAATGGCGTCGGCACTGAGTGCTGCCTTGCAAGCCCGCGACGCCATCGTCGATCATGTATCGATGCTGGCCGATGCCGAGGAGGCCGCGAGAAGTATCCCCTATGATGTCATTCTTCTCGACCGCCAGGTTCCGGACGGCGACGGTCTCTCGATCGTTCCGAGGCTGCGTGCTGCCGGTGTCGGGACGCCGGTGATCGTGCTGACGGCGCGAGGCGACCTCGAAGACCGCATCGGTGGTCTCGATACCGGCGCCGACGACTATCTCGTCAAACCTTTTGCTGTGGAGGAGCTGCTGGCGCGATTGCGTGCCATCATGCGCCGTCCGGGTGACGTGCGAAGCGAGGTGGTGAGTTTCGGCAGGCTATCTTATGATTTCGATTGCCATGATGTGCTGATCGACGGCGAACGGCTCGAATTGCCCCGCCGGGAATTGCTTGTCTTCGAAGCGCTTGCGCGTCGCATGGGGCGCACCGTGCCGCGCCACGCATTGGAGGAGGCCGTCTATGGCTTCGCGGATGATATCCAGTCCAACACGCTGGACGCCCATGTCTCCCGGTTGCGCCGCAAGCTCGCCTCCCTGGAATCCGGCCTGGAAATTCATCCGGTTCGCGGCGTCGGCTATCTCATGAGAAAGACGTCATGAGCGCCAGCCAGCCTTCCTTGCGATGGCGCCTCGTCTTGCGCCTGTCCGTCTTGCAGGCGATTTTTCTGACTGTTCTCGCGCTCCTCATCATTGCCGCTCTCTGGATGACCGGCAGCTTCATCTCGCTTCAGCCGGAAGACGAAACCATCGACGCCATTGCGCAGTCGATCGCCCGGGATCAAGACGGCACACTGATGCTGAAGAATACGCCGGCCCTTGCAGCGCGCCGCGTCGATTTGCCGGGGCTCTGGTTCGTCGTGCGGGATCGCGGTGGCGCCTCGATAACAGATGGGAGCGTACCGCTGGCCTATGCGAATGTCGGCGGGGCGCTTGATGGCATCGGGCAGGCCCGTTTCGGCAGCAATCTCGGCGAAAGTATCGCGCCTGCCGCACGTCTGCAATGGGTAGGATCCCCGGCAGGCGAGGTGCAGGTGCTCACGGGCGTCGACGGCAGCGTATCGACGGTTCGTGTGCTTACGGCCGTTAGCATCGTGTTCTTCAGCGCTCTCCTGCCGCTTCTCATCGTAACGGCGATCGCAACGATGGTCGCTGCGCCGTTGGTCGTTCGCCGCGCCTTTTCCTCGCTCGACTCTGCCGTTTCCCGCGCCGGGCAGATCGACATCAATCGTCAGGGCACGCGGCTGCCGGTGGACGATGTCCCGCGAGAGATCCTGCCGCTTGTCGAAGCCGTCAACGATGCTCTCGGCCGGTTGGATGAAGGCTATGAACGGCAGAAGCGCCTTTTCGCTCATCTCGCGCATGAATGGCGGACCCCTGTCGCGATCCTGCAGACGCGCCTTGATGGGTTGCCGTCCGGCCCGCTAAAGGAACGGATCTTCGAAGATACGGTGCGCCTTGCGACCTTGGCCGAACAGTTCCTCGATCTTCAGCGCCTCAATCACCGCTTCGAGCCGGCTGCGATCAATCTCGTCGAAGTCGCGCAGCACGTGGTTTCCGAGCTGGCGCCGCTCGCCATTGCCGCCAACTACGAGCCATGTTTCATCAAGGATGAGGACGTGGTTGAAATTCTCGGCGATCGGGCGGCGCTTGAGCGCGCGGTTGCCAACCTCGTGCAGAATGCGATCCAGTATGGCGGCCGCAACGGCCGGATAACAGTCCATGTCGGTCGTTCTACCGGCATTACGGTTGCCGATGAAGGTCGCGGCATTCCGCCGGAGGAACGAAACCGCATCTTCGAGCCGTTTTATCGTCTTCAGGGACACGGCAAGGGGTTCGGTCTCGGGCTCAACCTCGTCCAGGAAATTGCCAGACTTCACGGTGGGCGGGTTGTCGTCCTGGAGGGACCGACTGGCGGCGCGGCTTTCCGGCTGAGCTTCCCCGTGGCGGATCGATGATGTCGCGCCATTCCGGTGCAATGTTCCCGCAATTGGCTTCTCGTAGGAAAAGCCTGCCGCGCAGGCGAATCTCTCGGGCTTTAGGTGGGAATGCATGTCGAACATGTCTTTATTTCTGCGAACTCTGCTGACAAATCCGCGGATGGTTGGTGCGATAGCGCCCTCCGGCACCATGCTCGCCGAGCTGATGACCAGCGAAGTTGATCCTTCGGCTGGACCCGTTCTGGAGCTCGGTCCGGGAACGGGCGCCTTTACGGAAGCTCTGCTTGCGCGTGGCGTATGCGAAAAGGATCTGACGCTGGTCGAGTACGCCGACAGCTTTGCCAGCATGCTTCGACGGCGGTTTCCCACCGCTCGCGTCGTCTGCGCTGATGCGGCCAGGCTCAGGGCTCACGGCCTGCCGGAAGAGGCGCCGTTCGGCTGTGCGATCAGCGGGTTGCCGTTATTGAACATGTCGCCGAAGACGGTCATTGCCATTCTGACCGGTGTCTCGTCGAGGCTACGCGAAGGCGGCGCACTTTACCAGTTCACCTATGGCATGCGCTGTCCCGTGCCGTATCGGCTGCTCGACCGGTTCGGTTTCAAGGCAACGCTGCATGGCCGAGTGCTGCGCAATTTCCCGCCCGCCAGGGTCTACAAGATTGTCCGGCGCAAGCCGCTTCATTGCGCGGTGATCGGCAGATGAGTGATTTGTCCGATCTGTTGGGTATCATGCCGGACCTGGCCTCATGGGGGTTGCTTGGCCTTGCGCTGTGTTCGACGATCGAGAAACTTCTACCCATCATACCATCCGTCGGCATGTTCATCATGCTTGGCATGCTGAGCATTACCAGCCCCGGCGATCTGCCCTTCGCAATCATCATCACGGCTGCAGGTTCAACGGCAGGCTCGTTGGTCTGGTATGGAATGGGCCGATGGTTGGGGGCTGAACGTGGAGATGCCTTCGTGATGAGGATGGGCAGGCGGCTGGATATCAGCGATGAGTGGTATTGGCGACTGAAGAGCCATTGTCATCGCCATCGGACATCGGTGGCGTTTGTCGGTCAGCTTATTCCGGTGATCAGAGCCTATATGGCATTTCCTGTGGGCGTGCTTGCCATACCTGTACCTGGATTTGCCATCGCGACATTCGTCGGTGCAGCTGTTTGGAACGCGCCGTTTCTGGCGTCGGGTTATATGCTGCGCAAGCAGGTCTTCGCGCAGGATACAGCGACGTCTGCCGCTTTCGCCGCCATCCTGGTCTATCTTCTGCTCTTTGCTTTGTTCCGTCTTCGCCGGCTAAGCCGCAACGCGGCTTAGCCGATCGCACTGCTTTCGCGGGCTACACGGTCAGGACCGCATAGATGACGCCGCCGTTTTCACCACGCGTGACCGAAACATCCGTGACCGGATGCTTGACCTTGTCGATGATCGACTGGACATCTTCGTCCGTTCGCCAGATCAACGGCCAATTCATGAAAGTTTCCATGTAGCCTTCGACGCCGATATCCTTCGCAAAATTCGCGAGAAGGAACTTGCCGCCTGGCTTCAGCATCTGCAGGCAGCGCTCCGTCAAGCGAACGGCGACGCTTTCGGCAAGATAGTCGTAAAGACCGGCTGCGTAGATGAAATCGAACGTGCCGAGCTTTTGCGCACGCCCCAGGATGGTGCGAACGGAGCCGTTGATGGCTTCGATGCAACTGCCATGGAAGGCCGAACTTACGGTGCCGACGCTGACGGGATCCTGATCGAGCGCGATCCAGCGTTTGAGCCTGCCGCTTTGCAGAGCCTGGGAACGCTCAGCTTCGCGAAGGTGCCCAGCCGCAATCGCCAGGATTTCAGCCCCGTCGTTCTTCTCGGCCACCGCATCGACATGCGCCGCCAGAAGATCGCGCCTTTCCCGCACGGCAACGGCGGAGGCGGCTTGCCGGGTGAAATCGTAAACTTCGGCGCCGAGCGCCGAGGCCTCTTCCACCTGTGCGGCAACAGATGGGTGTTCATAAATGAAGTCGAGCAGATAGGCATCGCCGCTATAGCCGCGCGGCTTTTCGAAGGACCATCGGGTCAGAGGGTCCTGAAGCAGGAAGGATGAAACTGGATGCGTCTGCGCAATCGCGGCGAGATGCGCCCAAGTCAGCGGCGCCGTCTTGTTCTTCAACGCCTGCAAGCGCTCCGTCAAGGCTTTCATGATGCCCTGAACCGGCGCATTCGCTTCAAATCCCTGCTGTGTCAATGACAGAATAAGGGCGAGTTCAGCCTCGCCCTCTTTAATTTGTTCGGTTGTAAGATCGTTACCCGATGATCTCGTATGTTCCGAGATAGATTGCGCGGTAACAAGGCTATAGCCATCAAGAGCAGTTTGAAATTGTTTCAATTTTAAACGAGTCCGTGAACACTCCGCAAACCATATCTCAGATAAAAATTGAGCGCTATGGTTTTGTTAATGTCGCTGCGGCAACGCTGTCGTTATCAAACGGATCAAATTAGCCGCCTTGGTGAAGCGAGTGATTGGTTCAGTCGAGCGACGCAAAGGTAAAAGCGGTGGACATGAAGTCTCGGCTAACTCGGGTGATGATGAGTATGCGTCGATTGTGGGGAGAAAGCGGTTTTGGCTGGGGAGAGGCTCGCTTGATGAGCAATCCTGGCGAGCTTCGTGCGCTCTACAAGGACTACGGCAACGAGGCGCGTCGTGCTCTGGCTCGCAGCGGCCTGTGGCTTGCGGTGCCCGTTTATCTTCTTTTCCTGGTAACCGACCTGATATTCACTCCCGACGTCTCCCACGTGACGATTCCGGCGCGTTTTTTCATCGGCGGCACTTCGCTCCTTATTCTGGAGATCCAGTTTGCGCGCCAGCGTCGCGCGGGAGAGCTTGAGGCTACATGTGCCGGCGCCGTGGTCTTCGGATATGTCGTGTGGCTCGTGCCGACGCTGCAGACCGCCAATGCCGAGGCCTTTTCCTATTATGCTGCCTTCGGCGCCATTTTCATGATGGGCGTCAACCTCTTCTTCAGCCTCGAATTCGCTCTGGCGCTGGCATCGTCGGGGCTGATCTTCGTCATCTTTCTGCTGTCGCTTGCGGAGTTTCACTACAGCCCGGCCTATTGCCTGGCTTTTACGACCTTTTATCTCTGCTGTTTCGTTTTCACCTCCTATGTGAACTGGAAATTGAACAAGGAGCGTTTCAACGTCTTCCTCAATGCCAGAGAAGCCGAACTGCAGCAGCGCCAGGCGACGGAACGCGGGGAGGCGCTGCTGCGCCTGTCCATTACGGACTCCCTGACCGGAATGGAAAACCGGCGGGCGGCCGATATAAGGCTGAAACAGTTCTGGGAGCGCTGGCGCGAGGATGGCGTGGCATTTGCTGTCCTGTTGGTCGACGTCGATTTCTTCAAGAAGTTCAATGACTATTATGGCCACCAGGAAGGCGACCATTGCCTCGTCACCGTGGCCAATGCCCTGTCGGATATTGTGGCCCCCTTGGGAGCGACCGTCGGACGATACGGCGGCGAAGAGTTCATCGTCATACTCGATCTGGAGCGCGGATCAGACGCACTGGCCCTGGCGGAAGCCATTTGCCAGGGGATCGAGGCGCTCGATATCGTTCATGCCCAGCGGCTCGATGGCTTCAGGCACGTCACTGTCAGCGTAGGGGCGACGGTGACGCGGGACGCGGCCGGCACGAAGCTGGAAAACGTCATCAATGAAGCCGACCGCGCCCTCTATTCCGCAAAGGCGAGCGGCCGCAACTGCGCCAGGATATTCGATCCGAACGAGCTTCCGGGTGGGGACGCGAGCGAGACCATCGCGGCCATATTGAAGATCGCCATCCAGCAGAACCTTGTCTCTTTGGTCTATCAGCCGATCCAGTATCTCGATACGGGAGAAATAGGCGCCTATGAGGCCTTGATGCGCCTGCAATTGCTCGATGGTTCGAGCTCTTCCCCCGCGATCTTTATTCCGATAGCGGAGCGAACGGGAGCCATCATCGAATTGGGCTACTGGGCGATCAGGCGGGCGTGCTGCGAACTGCTATCCCGCGACATCGTCGAAACGGTCAGCGTCAACGTCTCTCCGATCCAATTGCGCGCTCCCGGCTTTGCGGCGCAGGTGGCCGCCATACTGGCCGAAACCGGCGTTTCCGGGCACAGGATCGCGTTCGAGATCACCGAGGGCGTCGACATGGAAATACGCCCCGACGTGCTCGACAGCGTTCAGGATCTCAAGAGGCTCGGCATCAAATTCTGGCTGGACGATTTCGGCACGGGCTTTGCCGGTCTGTCCTGGCTTCGCCTGATGGATTTTGAAACCGTGAAGATCGACAAATCATTTCTTCACGACGCCGCGAATAACGAGGGTGCCAAGATCCTTCTTGAAGATATCATCGGCCTCGTGCGCAATCGCGGGCATCGCATTCTTGTCGAAGGGATCGAGAATGAAGAGCAGCTCGATCTGGTCAAATCCTTTGGAATCGATGCCGTTCAAGGATACCATATCGGCCGGCCCGCGCCGCCGCTCAAGCATCCGATTGCGGTCAGGCATGCGGGACATCGACGCTGGCAGGCATCGGCCTGAGCGCCGGTGCCGGTCTCAGCGTCACCGCAAAGGCAGCAGCGCGATGAGCGTCAACCTCTCCGACATCCACCGAAACTATATCGCCTGCCTGAACCGGCAGGACTGGCCGAACCTTGGCAGCTTCGTCGATAAGGACGTTCACTACAATGGCGCCCCCGTCGGATTATCCGGCTATCGCAACATGCTCGAGGGCAATTTTCTGGCAATCCCCGACCTTCATTTCGACATCCGCCTGCTGATTTGCGCGCCGCCACATGTCGCCAGCCGCCTGCTGTTCGATTGTACGCCAAAGGGGCTGCTGTTCGGCATGCCGGTGAACGGCAGGAGGGTTCAGTTTTCGGAAAACGTCTTCTATGAGTTCCTGGACGGCCGAATCCGGACCGTCTGGTCGATCATCGACAAGGCTGCCATTGCAGCCCAGCTATGATGCAGAACCCAGGCGCAGTCGCCTGACCCGAAAAAGCGGTTGGCGTGGAAATCGGTTTTTCCTAATTCGTCCCGATCGGGGCATTTGCGAGATCGGTTTCGATGAAAATGCATGACCTATCGGCCGTTTGCAGCAATGTGTCGGCGACACCGCCGTAGGAAAGGCTGCCGCTCGCCCGCTTGCTCACGCCGAGCACGATCAGATTGTATTTTCCGCTGCGGGCATGGCGCAGGATCGAAAGTTCGGGTGAAGGTCCCTGTTGAACGACTTTTTCGATTTTGACGCCATAGTAATCGGCAATCGCGCCAACCGTCTTTATAACGTCCCAATTATCGGGGCCGCGGTCGCTGATGCGCGGAATGGCTTTGGCTTGCCGCGGCTCTACGATCAGCAGCAGGGCACAGTGGGCGTTCGTCGCCTTGGCAACGGCAAGCCCGAATTCCGCGGCCCTGACGGAGCGCTCCGTGCCGCTGACGGGGAGTAGGATTCGCAGGTCCCGAGGCCGCTCCGGCAGCGCGCCCCGTGCCGTAACGATGACGGAGGCTCCCTTGAAGGCCGACGTCATGACCTGCAGGGCTTCACTGAAGCGACCGTCCTCTCCCATCGACGGTTCGATGCCGGTGAAGAGAAGGTCGTGGCCGGTGCTCGAGATGTCGCCGAGCATGGTTTCGAGCTTGCCGTCCCTTTCGCGAACCGTGACGTGGATGTCGCTTTCGGCGGCCATGTTCTTGTCAGGCGGCGCCGACGACAACAGATCGGTTGCGCATTGGCGCAGATCCTCGGCGACGGCTCGGGCTTGCGACGGTGATCCTGCGGCCGTCGCCATTTCCGCCTCTCTCTCGGCGTCCTTCGGCTCGCGCACGTCGAGGACGGTGACCGGCATCTTGCGCGTCACCGCGAAGAAGGCGGCGATCCAGGTTGCAAGGCGGCTGCTTTGCGAGCCGTCGACGGTGAGAAGGATGCGTTCGAAATTGGCCACGAAGCTTTCGCTCTCGAACTGTTCGCGCTCGAGCCGGTTGCGCTCCTCTTCGCGCAGCGGCAGGCGCGCCAGTGCCCAACGAAGCGTGGGCGGCATAGCCATCGTCGTGATGACGGCCATGGCGACGATGACGGAGAACAGCTTCTCGTCCAGAACGCCGACGGACAGGCCTATGGTCGCGACGATCACCTCCGTCGATCCCCTGGCATTCATGCCGCAGCCGAGCGCAAGGGCTTCCGAAACCGAATATCCACTGGTCTTGGCGGCTGCGAAGGCTCCGCCGAACTTGCCGATGCTGGCGATGACGACGACGGCGGCGGTCAGCAACAGGATGGAGGGATCGGCGAGGACGGTGAGGTCTGTCTGCAGGCCGGTCAGCCCGAAGAAGACGGGCATGAAAAGCGCCGTCGTCAATGCGCGAAGCTGCACGTCGATCTGACGGGTAAGGATTGGCGATTCACCGACGAGGACACCCGCGACGAAGGCGCCAAGCACGGTATGGACGCCGATAAGATTGGTGATGATCGCCATCGTGCCCATGATCGCGACGATGGCGCTGAGCACGGGCAGGTCACTGCGAAAATTGTCGTTGGTCCAGCGGATGATTTCGAAGACGATCCGTCTGCCGATGGTGAAGCTGACGGCCATGAAGGCCAATGTGCCGATCGCGCTGGTTGCCAGGGTCGTAAGATCGACCGTACCCTTTTCGGCAAGGCCGAATGTGATGGCGATGATTACCCAGCCGATCGTATCGTCGATGATGGCGGAGGCGACGATCAATTGACCGATATTCCGGCGCATGAAGTCCATCTCGCGCACCACGGAAGCGACGATCTTCACCGAAGAAATGGAAAGCGCGGTGCCCAGAAAGAGAGATGTGACCAGCCGCTTTTCGGGATCGGGAACCAAGGCGTCCGGAATGAACTCGCCAAGCGCGAAACCGGCAACGAAGGGAATAACGATACCCGCCAGCGAGACACCGGCGGCGGATTTGCGCAGGCGCTTTGCCAAGCCGAGATCGGTTTCCATGCCAGCTAGCAGCAGAAGGAAGAGAATGCCGAGCTGACCGATCGCGTCGGTCATGCTTTTCTGGCCTGCGTCCGAAGGAAAGAGGCTTGCCTGCACATGTGGAAAAGCCAGGCCGAAAAGGGAGGGGCCAAGGATGATGCCGGCGATGATCTGGCCCATGATCGACGGCTGGCCGATGCGCACCATCCATTCGCCGAGCAACCTGCCCGAGACGACAAGCAGAACGATCTGCACCAGAAACAGCCCTTCGGAGGCGTGGCTGGCCTTTTGCCCTTCGGCTGCGAAGGCGATTTGCGCAACCGACAGCGACAGGATGAGGGCAATGGGAAGGGTCAGGGCGCTTGAAGGAAATAATTTTGAGAATTTCTGGCGTGACGGCATGGATCGATCCCACTGAGCAGCAGGAAAACGCATCAGAGCCTTCGCCGTTCCAGATGGCATCGGTAATTGCCATCTTGGTTTGCACAGCATTTGCGGTTGTAAGCCGGTCCGCCGCCTTTGGAGCGACGGACCAAAACCGATTGGAAATCAGACGCGTTCCAGCGCGATGGCAATTCCCTGGCCGACGCCGATGCACATGGTTGACAGCGAATAGCGCCGGCCCGTTTCCTTCAGTTCCAGGGCAGCCGTGCCGGTGATGCGCGCACCCGACATGCCAAGTGGATGACCGAGCGCGATGGCGCCGCCATTGCGATTGACGCGCGCGTCGCCATCGGCAATGCTGAGTTCGCGCAATACCGCAAGTCCCTGCGAGGCGAACGCTTCGTTGAGTTCGATGACGTCGAACTGCTCTTGGCGCATGCCGAGGCGGGCCATGAGCTTACGCGAAGCCGGTACGGGGCCGATGCCCATGATACGCGGAGGGACACCGGCGGCCGCCCCGCCAAGGATGCGGGCAATCGGTGTAAGGCCATATTTTTTAGCTGCTGCTTCAGACGCAATGATGAGCGCGGCCGCGCCGTCATTGACGCCCGAGGCGTTGCCGGCCGTCACGGTGCCGCCTTCCTTCTTGAAGGGCGTGCCAAGCTTGGAAACCGCTTCGATCGAGGTTGCGCGCGGATGCTCGTCCTTGCCGACAACAACCGGATCGCCCTTGCGCTGCGGGATCGTGACTGCGGTGATTTCCTTGGCAAGCCGGCCGTTCTCCTGCGCTGCCGCAGCCTTCGCCTGCGAGCGAACGGCAAAGGCGTCCTGATCCTCGCGGCTGACCCTGTAGTCCTCAGCGACGTTCTCGCCGGTCTCTGGCATGGAGTCGACGCCATATTGCTTCTTCATGACAGGATTGATGAAGCGCCAGCCGATTGTCGTGTCGTAGATTTCGGCGTTGCGCGAAAAGGCGCTTTCGGCCTTGGGAATGACGAAGGGCGCGCGCGACATGCTTTCGACGCCGCCAGCGATCATCATATCGGCTTCGCCGGCGCGGATGGCGCGGGCGGCTGCGATGATGGCGTCCATGCCCGAGCCGCAAAGCCGGTTGATCGTCGTGCCGGGCACTGTAACAGGCAGGCCGGCCAGCAGGCTTGCCATGCGCGCGACGTTGCGATTGTCTTCGCCGGCCTGGTTGGCGCAGCCGTAGATCACATCGTCGATGGCTTCCCAGTCGACCGAGCCGTTGCGCTCGATCAGCGCCTTCAGCGGCACGGCGCCGAGATCGTCGGCGCGGACGGAAGAAAGCGACCCACCGAAACGCCCGATCGGGGTGCGGATATAGTCACAGATAAATGCGTCGATCATGGTCTTCTCCCTACGGCATGTCGCGCAAAAAAGTGCGGCGGTTTTGCGATAACGACATGCGAAATATTATAAGCTTAAAGCGTATCGCGCGAATCTGAAAGATCGCAACGTGCTTTAGAGCGTCGGCACGACGAGGTCGGCAACGGGACGGTCGGCATGGAGTGGAGCGCCGGTCATCGCCTGCAGCTCGTCCATCGTCATGGCGGCAAGCTTTTCACGCACGACGAAGCCTTCTTTGGCAATGTCGATGACCGCATGGCTCGTATAGATGCGGGTAATGCAGCCGACGCCGGTCAGAGGGAAGGTGCAGGCCTCCACCAGTTTCGGCTTGCCGTCCTTCGTTACATGTTCGGTGATGACGAAAACCTGCTTGGCGCCATGCACCAGGTCCATGGCCCCGCCAACCGCAGGCACGCCCTTGGAGCCAACGCGCCAGTTGGCGAGGTCGCCATTCTGCGCCACCTGATAGGCGCCGAGGATTGCGACATCCAGATGGCCGCCGCGCACCATGGCGAAGCTATCGGCGTGATGGAAGAAGGACGCGCCCGGCTTCAGCGTGACTGCTTTCTTACCTGCGTTGATCAGATCCCAATCTTCCTGTCCTTCCGCCGGCGGCTCGCCGAAATTCAGAATGCCGTTTTCGGTGTGGAAGATCGCCTGACGGCCCGGAGGTTGGTACCGGGCGACCATTTCCGGAAAGCCGATACCGAGATTCACATAGGCGCCATCCTGGATGTCCTGAGCCGCGCGCCAGGCGATCTGGGCGTTGGAGAGTTTGATGTCTTCGCGTGTGTCGACGGTCATGCGTATTCCACTCCGGCTCGAATGAGATTTTCTTCCTGTTGTGGATCGGCGACTTCCACCACGGCGTTGACGAAGATTCCGGGGGTGACGATGTGCTCGGGATCGAGCTCGCCGGCGGCGACGATTTTAGAGACCTGCGCGATCGTCCTGGTCGCGGCCATGCACATCAGTGGATTAAAGTTGCGGCCGGCTTTGTTGTAAATGAGATTGCCCTGCACGTCGCCGACTTCAGCTTTGACAATAGCGAAATCGGCCTTGAGCCAACGCTCCTGAACATAGTGGCGCCCATCGAATTCTGCGATGACTTTGCCGTTGGCGAGTTCGGTGCCATAGGCGGTTGGGGTGTAGAAAGCCGGAATGCCGGCACCGCCGGCACGGATGCGTTCCGCGAGAGTCCCCTGAGGCACCAATTCCAGCTCGATTTCGCCGGCCAGATAGCGGTCCGTGAAAGCGCGTGGATCGGATGAGCGCGGGAAAGAACAGATCATCTTCCTGACCATGCCGGCATCGATCATCGCAGCGATGCCGATACGTCCATTGCCGGCATTATTGTTGATGACGGTCAGGTTCTTTGGGCCTTTGTCGATCAGCGCATGGATGAGTTCGATCGGCGCGCCGGAGCCACCAAAACCGCCGATCATGACGGTTGCACCATCGCCGATGTCCGAGACGGCGGCTGCCGTACTCGCAATTGTCTTATCCATGCGGATTCTCCCATTTGCCATTGCCGGCGGATTAAGACGATCCGTCCTTCTCGTTCGAATAGATCAGCATGGGTTGGACGGCAATTGTTTTGTGCGTTATTTGATTTTTGTTCATATATCGCACAAACTATAGGAAGTTTGGAGGGCACTATGCGCGAAACGGATTTCGTCAGCGGCTTTGCCAAGGGATTGAAAGTCATCGAAGCCTTCGGCGAGACGCGGCAGCGCCTGACGATTGCCGAAGCGTCGAAGCTGACCGGGCTTGATCGTGCCACCGTGCGCCGTTCGTTGCTGACGCTCTCCGAGCTTGGCTATGCCGTCTATGACGGAAAATTCTTCACGCTGACGCCGAAGATCCTCAGGCTCGGCCACGCCTATCTGGCCGCGACACCGCTGCCGATCATCATCCAGCCGCATCTCGATCAGCTTGCCGAGCGCGCCGGGCAGAATGCGTCGGCTTCGGTGCTGGATGGAACCGAGGTCGTCTATATCGCCCGCGCCTCGCAGCGTCGGGTGATGTCGATCAACCTGACACCAGGCAGCCGCCTTCCGGCCTTCTGTGCCTCGATGGGCCGCGTTTTGCTCGCCGCTTTGCCGGAAGGCGAAGCACGTTCTGTACTCGGGCGAACCGACCTCAAGGCGAACACGCCGAATACCAAGACTGATCCGGAGGAGCTGATGGCGGAATTCCGCCGCGTAAGAGACCAGGGCTATGCCGTCATCGACCAAGAGCTGGAAATAGGCCTCTGCTCGATCGCCGTGCCGGTCGAAAACGATCGCGGCCAGACCGTGGCGGCGATCAATATCGGCGCACCGGCCGCCTATGTCGCAGCTTCCGATATGGCGGAGCGTTTTCTGCCATTGCTGAAGGAGACGCAGAAGGCGCTGAGGCTGGTGCTGCCGTAACCGTAACCGTCACATCCCAAGCCTCTCCCGCTCCTCGATCCGCCAGGCGCGCGGTGTTTGGCTCGTCTGCTTGACGAAGAAGCGGGAGAAATAGGCGGGGTCGGCAAAGCCGAGGCGATAGCTGATTTCCTGCACCGTCGCGAAGGTGAAGACCAGTTCGCGCTTGGCCTCGTCCAACAGCTTGCGCGTGATCAATTCGTGCGTGCCGTGCCCTGTCCGGCTGCGCACGATGCGGCTGAGATGCGCCGGCGAGATGCCGAGGCTTTCGGCATAGAAGGCGGCTGGCTTGTGCGAGCGGAAGTGTCGCTGGATCAGGCCCTGGAGCATCTCCATCCGGCGCTCGCCCTCATCGCCCGCACTTGATCCTTCATCGGCTTTATGGGCGATCCGCGCCGTCAGCAGCAGGGCCGAGGTCAGATACGCATCGAGCAGATCGTTGCGGCCGTTTCGGTGGCTTGCGAACTCCTCGCCCAGGCGTTTCAGTGTGCTGGCAATATGGGCGGCATCTTCATTACGGGTATCCAGCAAGGTCAAATGCGGATCGGCAAGCCATGCACCCAGCCGGCTGCGATCGCCCGGCGCCGCCTTGAGGTGCGAGATCAGCACGGTGATAACGAAGCCGTCAATATCGCGCGAAAACCGGAAGCCGTGTTTGATTTTTGGCGGCACGGTAATGACGGCGGGCGGCGTAATGGCGTGGGGAATTTCGCCAAAGATTGCGTCGCCGGATCCGGCATCTATGTACAAGATCTGAAAAAAGTTCTCATGCCGGTGCGGGCGGATCTCCCAATGATGAAGGCTGCTGCGGGAGGGAATTGTCTCGCAATGCAGCCAGAAATCCGGCTTTCGGCCGGTATTTTCGCCATAGAGCTCATAGGTCGGCACAGTCTTCGTCACGGCTCTCCTCCCTTGCCATGTTTGATTTGTGCAATTTCATGACCGAAATGTCCATTGCGGATCGGCCATGCGCCGAAGAGACTTGAAGCAAGAAATACGCATGGGAGGAGACGATGCGCACTCAAGTCGCCATTATCGGTTCGGGGCCGTCGGGGCTGCTGCTCGGCCAGCTGCTGACGGAGGCCGGCATCGACAACGTCATTCTCGATCGCGTCGGCAAGGATTACATTCTCGGCCGCGTGCGCGCCGGCGTTCTGGAGGAAGGCACCGTCCGCTTGCTGGACGAGGCGAAATCCAGTACGCGCCTGCATGCCGAGGGCTTGCCGCATGACGGCTTCTCGCTCGCCTTTGACGGCCGCGATCATCGTATCGATCTTCATGGTCTGACAGGCGGCAAGCGGGTCGTGATCTACGGCCAGACGGAGATGACACGCGACCTGATGGAACGCCGCGAGGAATGCGGTGCTCCGACCATATATGGCGCGAACAATGTGCAGCCTCACGGTTTCAATAGCGATACGCCTTATTTGACCTATGAGAAAGACGGCATTTCGCATCGCATCGATTGCGATTTCATCGCCGGTTGTGACGGCTTTCATGGCGTCAGCCGCAAGTCGGTTCCGAAAAAGGCGGTTCGCAGCTTCGAGAAGGTCTATCCCTTCGGCTGGCTTGGGGTTCTGGCCGAGGTGGTGCCGGTCAATCACGAGCTGATCTATGCCAACCATCCCCGCGGTTTCGCTCTATGCTCCATGCGATCGATGACGCGCAGCCGCTATTACATCCAGTGTCCGCTCGACGAGAAGGTCGAGGATTGGAGCGACGATCGGTTCTGGGATGAGCTGCGGCGCCGGTTGCCGGCTCATCATGCAGAGGCCCTGGTCACGGCATCGTCCTTCGAGAAATCGATCGCGCCGCTGCGCTCCTTCGTGGCCGAACCCATGCGTTTCGGCCGTCTCTTCCTCGTCGGCGATGCCGCGCATATCGTGCCGCCAACCGGTGCCAAGGGGCTCAATCTGGCGGCGAGCGACGTGCATTACCTGTTTTCGGGGCTTGCCGAGCATTATCAGGATCGCTCGAACGCCGGACTGGAAGTCTACTCCGCCCGCGCACTCGCACGGGTCTGGAAGGCGGTGCGCTTCTCCTGGTGGATGACGACGATGATGCATCGCTTTCCCGATACCAGCGATTTCGACCAGAAGATCCAGGAAGCCGAGCTCGATTATCTCATCCATTCGCGTGCAGCCTCGACGGCGCTCGCTGAGAATTATGTGGGCCTGCCGTTCTGAAGCGGGGCAATCGCCTATGGATAGGTAAGCCCCTCATCCGTCCTCTCACAGTTCGCTTCGCTCAACTGTTCGAGTCCACCTTCTCCCCGCACGCGGGGCGAAGGGGTTTGGCACTGTCGCCCCCTCTGCCCGTCAAAACGGGGAGAGGGCTGGGGTGAGGGGCATTTTCAGTTTTCTAAGCCGCCTAAAAACTTCTTGGTGACCTCGCTTGCTGACTCCCGGATCGTCTGCATCAGGATCGACAAGGGGAGGGTGGGAATGGCGTCGGTGCGAACGGTCAATCCCACCGGTCCCTTCGTCTCGCTGGTGTCGATCGGTAGCAGGGCTAACAGCCCGTCATCGACATCGCCGGCAACGACGCCGGCCGAGATAATCCAGATGGCGTCGCTCGATCGCACGAAGGCGCGGCCGAAGGAATCGGAAACGGTTTCGATCTGGTTGGGCAGTCCGCCGGCGCCGTTAGCGATCAGGAAGCTCTCGACGAAGGGGCGAATGATCGAACCGCGAGTCGGCATCAGGATTGTGTAGCGGCTGAGATCGGCAAACAGTGATTGCCTGTCGGACAGCAACGGATGGCCGGCTCGGACGGCGAAGACGACCTGTTCGGAATAGAGATGCTCGAAGGAAAAGCCGGTCATCTTGTCGGGGCTTGCCAATCGGCCGACGACGAGATCGAGATCGCCGATGCGCAATTGCTCCAGAAGCACGGCGTTTTCGCCGGTCACGATCTTGATGCGGCTCCAGGTCTCTTCCTTGAGAAATAAGTCCATCGCCCGCGGCATGATCCGTGTGGAAACCGTCGGCAGCGCGCCGACACGGATCGGTGGCGCCTCCCCGGAACGCTCCTGCGAGACGGAATCCAGCCCCTGCCTGAGGGCTGTGAGTGCCGCGCCGGCATGGCGGAGAAAGACTTCGCCGTAGCGGGTGATGCGGATGCCGCGCCCATCGCGCTCGAAGACGGCGACCCCAAGCGCCTCTTCCAGCTCGCGGATGGTTTTCGTCACCGCCGGCTGGCTGATATTCAGCAGTCCGGCCGCCTTGATCACGCTTTTCTGGCGTGCAACCTCGACAAAGGTCTGCAGATGGCGGAACTTGATGCCTGCGTCGAGCATGCTCATTCATAACCCCGGAGTTATCGTAGAGCAAAGAAATATCATTTTACCTAACCAGATTATACATCCAATCTCGCGGCCGAGGAGATTTCCAGTGCAGTTTGCCCGCATCAACGACGTTACGATCCACTATCAGATCATCGGCGGCCCCGCCGACAAGCCGGTGCTTGTCTTTGCCAATTCGCTCGGCACCGATTTCCGGATCTGGCGTGATGTGATCGTGCGGCTGGCCGGCGATTTCGGCATCGTACTTTACGACAAGCGGGGCCATGGTCTCTCCGATCTTGGCCAGATGCCCTATTCCATTGAGGATCATGCGACCGATCTAGCCGGCCTGCTCGATTTCCTTTCGGTCAAGAATGCCATTATCTGCGGCCTGTCGGTCGGCGGGCTGGTCGCGCAGTCGCTCTATCAGCGTCGCCCGGATCTGGTGCGGGCGCTGGTCCTCTGCGACACCGCCCACAAGATCGGCACGGCCGAGAGCTGGAATACCCGCATCGCGCAGGTCGAGGCTGACGGCATCGAATCCATCGTCGATGCCATCATGGAACGCTGGTTCACGCCCGCCTTCCGCCGTCCGGAAAACATCGCGTTTGCCGGCTATTGCAACATGCTGATCCGCCAGCCGGTCGCAGGATATGTTGCCACCTGTGCCGCGCTTCGCGATGCCGACCTGACCGAAGCTGCGGCCAAGATCGCCGTGCCCACCATCTGCATCGTCGGCGATCAGGATGGCTCCACTCCGCCGGAGCTGGTGCTTTCGACGGCAAAGCTCATTCCGAATGCGCGCTATGAAGTGATCAAGGACGCCGGCCATATCCCCTGCGTCGAACAACCCGAGGCGTTGACCGAAGTCATCCGTGCCTTCATCGACGTCGTCCTGCGTGGAGAACAAGCCTGATGAATGACCTGACCGCGCCGTCCGAGCGCTATCTGCAGGGCATGGCGACACGCCGCGCCGTGCTCGGCGATAGCCATGTCGATCGCGCCCAGCAGGGGTCGACCGAGTTCGATCAACCCTTCCAGGAGCTGATCACCGAAGCGGCCTGGGGACATGTCTGGTCGCGCCCGACGCTGAGCCTGCGCGAACGGTCCATCGTGACCATTGCCCTGCTCGCCGCGCTCGGTCAGGATGACGAGGTGGCCATGCATGTGCGCGCCACGCGCAACACAGGCGCGACGCGCGATGACATTTGCGAGGCGCTTTTGCATGTGGCGATCTATGCCGGCGTGCCGGCCGCCAACCACGCGATCAAGATCGCCAAGCAGGTTTTCGAACAGATGGACGCCGAGCAGGCGGCATGAAGCGAGGCAGACATGTCCGATAGAAGCAACAGCAAGCCCGAGACGGGCGCCTTTTTCGCAAGAGACCGCGCCTGGCATCCGCCGGCCTTTGCGCCGGGATACAAGACCTCCGTGCTGCGGTCGCCGCAGCGCGCATTGCTTTCGCTCGATGGCACGATCTCCGAGATCACCGGGCCGGTCTTTGGCCACTCCATATTGAACGAGCTGGACAACGATCTCATCCATAATTTCGCCAGGCCGGGCGAGAGCGCTATCGGCGAGCGGATCATTGTCCATGGCCGCGTGCTCGATGAGCGCGGCCGGCCGGTACCGAGCGTGCTGCTCGAATTCTGGCAGGCCAATGCCGGCGGGCGTTATCGCCACAAGAAGGAAACCTATCTCGCCGCCATCGACCCGAATTTCGGCGGCTGCGGCCGCGCGATCACGGATGATGAAGGACACTACGCTTTCCGGACTATTCGTCCCGGCGCCTATCCCTGGCCGAACGGCGTCAACGACTGGCGTCCGGCGCATATTCACTTTTCCGTCTTTGGCCACGGCTTTGCGCAGCGGCTGATCACGCAAATGTATTTCGAGGGCGACCCGATGATCTGGAAATGTCCGATCGTCGGCACGATCCCCGACAAACAGGCGATCGAACAGCTGATTGCGCCGCTCGACTGGGGCAACACGATCCCGATGGATGCCCGCGCCTATAAATTCGATATCGTGCTGCGCGGTCGCCGTTCGACTCTGTTCGAAAACCGGCCGGAGGGCAATTGATGGTACAGGATCTCGGCTACCTGAAGGAAACGCCGTCGCAGACGGCAGGCCCTTACGTGCATATCGGCCTGACGCCGAACTACAGCGAGATCGGCGGCGTCTATGAAACAGATCTCGGCTCCGTGATGATCAACGACAAGACGCTCGGCGAGCGCATCACGCTGACGGGCAGGGTTCTCGATGGGGCAGGAGCGCCGGTCAAGGATGCGGTGCTCGAGATCTGGCAGGCCGATAGCGCTGGGCTTTACAACAGCCCGTCGGAACTGCGCGGTGCGGCCGATCCGAATTTCACCGGCTGGGGGCGTTGCCCGACCAGCTCGACCGACGGTGTTTTCCGTTTCGGGACGATCAAGCCGGGCCGCGTTCCCTTCAAGGACGGCCGCAAGATGGCGCCGCACGTTACTTTCTGGATCGTGGCGCGGGGCATCAATATCGGCCTGCACACGCGTATGTATTTTCCGGAAGAGACCGAGGCCAACGCCGAGGACCCCTTGCTTGCGCGTATCGAGCACAGGGATCGCCTCGCAACGCTGATTGCCGCAAAGGAGGGCTCCGTCTACACCTTCGATATCCATTTGCAGGGCGACAAAGAAACGGTTTTCCTCGATATATAGGCCATGAGCGTTTCTCCCTTCGATCATCCCTTTCTGTCAGGCCTTCTCGGTGACGAGGAGATCGCGGCTTATTTCTCGGCCAAGGCCGATATCCGCGCCATGCTCTCTTTCGAAGCGGCGCTTGCCAAGGTCGAGGCGCAGCATGGGCTGATCCCGCAGGATGCGGCCGGGCATATCGCCGAGGTCTGCGCAGGGTTCGAGCCCGATCTGCAGAGCCTGAAGACGGCAACTGCATCGGATGGCGTCGTCGTGCCGGATCTTGTTCGCCAGCTGCGCAAGGCAGTCGGCGAGGACGCGGGCAAACATGTCCATTTCGGTGCCACCAGTCAGGACGTCATCGACACCAGCCTAATGCTGCGGCTGAAGGCCGTAGCCTTTATCCTTGGCGGACGTCTCTTCGCGGTTTCAGCCGCTCTCTCCAAGCTCGATGAGCGTTTCGGCTCGAACCGGCTCATGGGCCGCACCCGGATGCAGGCTGCGATCGCGATTATCCTGTCCGACCGGCTACGGGCATGGCGTCACCCACTCGATCAGTATGGTGACCGGCTGACGCAGGAGAGCTTCCCATTACAGTTTGGCGGTGCCGCCGGCACGCTGGAAAAGTTCGGGCCGAAGGCGGCCGAAATCAGAAGTTCGCTGGCACAGGCGCTTGGTCTGACGGATGAGCCGCAGTGGCAAAGCCAGCGGGGGCGTATTGCCGAGCTGGCTGGATTGCTGTCCATGATTTCGGGCAGCCTCGGCAAGTTCGGCCAGGATGTCGCGCTTCTGGCACAGGCGGGCGACGAGATCGAGCTTGCCGGCGGCGGCGGCTCCTCAGCGATGCCGCACAAGCAGAATCCGGTGTCGGCCGAAACGCTGGTCACGCTCGCCCGGTTCAATGCAGTGCAGCTTTCGGGCATTCATCAGTCCCTCGTGCACGAGCAGGAGCGCTCCGGTGCCGCCTGGACATTGGAATGGCTGCTGCTGCCGCCCATGGTGGTGGCGACGGCAGCATCGCTGCGCCATGCCCTGCAATTGATCGGTATGATCAAGCGTCTGGGAGCTGCAGGAGAGTAGGATATTTACCGCTAATCATAACCATATAAATATGGATGGAAGGTTTTATTTCATTTTACATCACCTTTTCCTATGAGAAATTGGCGATGATCAGAATTTAAACGATCAAGGACGGCCCAAAAAAGCGGCTGTCGGGAGGAGAAAAAATGAAACGGTTTGTCTTGGCCGCCATCGCGGCCGTTGCTCTTGGCGGCGCTGCCTATGCCGACACCATCAAGGTCGGGGTCATCGGTCCGTTTTCCGGCCCGTTCGCGCTGCAGGGAAAGAATTTCAAGGCCGGCATCGACGCCTATATGGCTGTCAATGGCAAGAAGGTCGGCAATGACGAGGTGGAGGTGATCTACCGCGATCTGCCTGCGGCCGATCCGGCCCAGTCGAAGTCGCTCGCTCAGGAACTTGTCGTCAAGGAGAAGGTCCAGTATCTCGCCGGCTTCTACTTCACGCCGGACGCGATGGCGGTGACGCCGATCCTCAAGCAGGCCAATGTGCCGATGGTGATCTTCAACGCCGCCACTTCGGCGATCGTCACCAAGAGCCCGCTCGTCGTGCGCACCTCCTTCACCACCTGGCAGACCTCGACGCCGATCGCCAAGGTCGCCTTTGACGCCGGCGTGAAGAAGGTTATCTCCGTCGTCAGCGATTACGGTCCGGGCGTCGATGCCGAAAACGCCTTCAAGGCCGGTTTCGAGAAGCAGGGTGGCGAAGTGGTCCAGGCGATCCGCATGCCGCTTTCGACCAATGATTTCAGCCCGATCATGCAACGTATCAAGGATTCCGGCGCGCAGGGCGTCTTCGCCTTCCTGCCGTCCGGCCCGACGACGCTCGGTTTCGTCAAGGCCTATAATGAGAATGGCCTAAAAACAGCCGGCATCAAGCTCTTTGCACCCGGCGACCTGACGCAGGAGTCCGATCTGCCGGCGCTCGGCGACGCGGCACTCGGCATGCAAACGACCTTCCATTATGCGATTTCGCATGACTCGCCCGAAAACAAGGCCTTCGTCGCAGCTGCCGGCAAGGCGATCGGCAATCCAGCTGAACTGACCTTCCCGGCCGTCGGCGCTTTCGACGGCATGCATGTCATCTACAAGATGATCGAGGCGACCGGCGGCAAGCAGGATGCGCAGAAGGCCGTCGATGCCGTGAAGGGCTTGTCTTGGGTCAGCCCACGCGGCCCGGTCACCATCGATGCGGAAAGCCGGCACATCACGCAGAACATCTATTTGCGCGAAGTCGCCAAGGGCGATGACGGCAAGTACTACAACAAGGAAATCCAGACCTTCGAGAAGCAGGGCGATCCAGGCCTTGCTGCCGCGAAGTAAGCGCTCCTGAAGCTCCAACCCTTGATCGGAAGCCTCCGGTCAGGGGTGTGACGACAGCGGCCGCGCAACAACAACCGGACCAGCAATTTCAATGCAAACCGTGCTCAGCATAGCAGTCGATGCCCTCGCTTACGGCATGGTGCTGTTCGTCATCTCCATCGGTCTCTCGGTCACGATGGGGCTGATGCGCGTCGTCAATCTGGCCCATGGCGCCTTTGCGATGATCGGCGGCTATATCGCCTCCTACGCCGCGCACGATCTTGGTCTAGGCTATGCTGCCGCCGTATTGCTGGCGGTGGTGGGCACCGTCATCATCTCCATCCCGATCGAACGGCTGCTCTATCGGCGCATTTATGGTGCGCCCGAGTTGACGCAGGTGCTGATGACGATCGGCATCACTTTCTGCATCATCGGCATTGCCAACTACGTCTTCGGCCCGACCTTGAAAACCATTCCCTTACCGGGCGGTCTGCAGGGCTCCGTCGATCTTGGTTTCCGCACCATAGGCACCCATCGCATCTTCGCGATCGTCTGCGGCCTCATCGTCGCTCTCGTCTTATGGTACACGATCGAGAAGACCTCCTTCGGGGTCAAGCTGCGGGCCTCCGTCGACAATGCCGCGATGGCCGCCGCGCTCGGGGTCCGCACGGAAATCGTCTATGCGGTCAGCTTCGCCATTGCCGTCGGGCTTGCCGCCTTCGGCGGTGTCGTCGGTGCTGAACTTCTGCCCGTCGAGCCCTATTATGCCCTGCGCTATATGGTGACCTTCCTGGTCGTCGTTTCCGTCGGCGGCGCCGGTTCGATCTCGGGCGCGTTGCTTGCCTGTCTCATTCTTGGCTGCGTCGATACGACTGGCCGCTATCTCATGCCGGAATACGGGGAATTCTTCTTCTATCTGGCCGTCATTGCCATCGTCTGCGTCTTCCCGCGCGGCTTTGCCGGGAGAATGAAGTAACATGGCTTTGACCCTTGAAAGAGAGGCCGCACCGATCGTGACCAGACATCGTACATTCGGGCAGGATCTGATCGCGGTAGCGGCCATCGTCGTCGTGGCCGCCGCCGGCTACCTGCTGTTTCCGGATAATCTCGCTCTTCTCACCCGGCTGATCGCGATCGCGCTCCTCGTCCTGTCGCTCGATCTCGTCACCGGCTATTGCGGCGTGGCGACCCTCGGCCACGCGGCGCTGTTCGGCGCCGGTGCCTATGCCGCCGGCATCGCATCCGCCCATTACGGCATCAACGATCCCTTGCTGATGACGCTTGCCGGCATTATCGGCGGCGCTGTCGCCGGCCTGATCTGTGGCGTCGTCATATTGCGAGCGCATGGACTGCCGCAGCTCGTGCTGTCGATCGCGCTGGTCTATCTCTTTCACGAATTCGCCAACAAGGCATCCAGCTGGACGGGCGGCAGCGACGGCTTGTCGGGCATATCAGCCGATCCGCTGTTCGGCGCTTTCGAGTTCGATCTCTACGGGCATACGGCTTACTTCTATGGCGTGGCACTGCTGCTGATCGCGCTGGTGCTTTTGCGCTTTCTCGTCCGGTCCCCCTTCGGCATGCTCTGCCGCGGTATCCGTCAGGACCCGTTGCGCATCCGTGCCATGGGCGCCTCGCCGAAAGTGGCGTTGATCAGGATGTATATGATTTCCGGCGCTGTTGCCGGCATCGGCGGCGCGTTGAATGCGATCTCGACGCAGGTCGTCGGCCTTGACAGCCTGTCCTTCACGCAATCGGCCGAGGCGCTTGTCATGCTTGTCCTCGGCGGCACCGGATCGCTGTTTGGCGCGCTCGTCGGCACGCTGATCTTCATGCTGTTCGAGGACTACGTCTCCGCCGCCAATCCCTTCCATTGGCTGACGATCGTCGGCGCTTTGCTGATCCTCGTTGTTCTCTTCGCGCCCAAGGGCATTTACGGCACGGCCGCTGCCTATGTCGCCCGCCGCAGAGAGGAGATGCGGACATGAGCGCGATTTTTGAGGTCGTCAATCTGAAGAAGGCGTTCGGCGGCCTGACGGTGACCAACAATGTCAGCCTGTCGATGGCGCCGGGAGATCGCGTCGCGCTGATCGGCCCGAACGGCGCCGGCAAGACCAGCTTCGTCAACCTCGTGACAGGCAATCTGCCTGCCGATTCCGGCGAGGTCCGTATCGCCGGCCAAAACGTCAACAAGGTCGACGCCATCGGCCGGGTTCGACGCGGCTTGGTGCGCTCGTTCCAGGTGACTAGGCTATTTCAGGACATGACGCCGGCCGAGCACATCGGCATGGCGGTGCTGCAGCGGGCAGGCCGCTCCGGCCGCATGTTCGGCAACTTTCTCGCCATGCGCGACGTCATGGCCGAGATCGAGGAACTGCTCGGCACGCTCGGCCTTGCCAATCTCATGCATCGCAAGGTCAGCGAGATCGCCTATGGCCAGCAGCGCCTTTTGGAGATCGCTGTCGCCATGGCCCTGAAGCCGAAAGTGCTTCTGCTCGACGAGCCCGCCGCCGGCGTGCCGCAGAGCGATACCGGCCGCATCGAACAGGCGCTGGCCGATCTGCCCGCCGATCTCGCCGTGCTGATGATCGAGCACGACATGGATCTCGTCTTCCGCTTCGCCAAGCGCGTGGTGGTGCTGGCGGCCGGCACGATCATATTCGACGGGTCGCCGAAAGACGTGACACAGGATGCGCGTGTGCGCGAAGCCTATCTTGGGAGCTACGCCAATGCCGGCCACGCCGCTTGAAGTCGAAAATCTGTCGGCCGGCTACGGGCCGACGCGGGTATTGGAAGGTGTTTCCTTTTCCGTGCCGGCCGGCGGTCGGCTTGCCGTGCTCGGTCGCAACGGCATGGGCAAGAGTACGCTGCTTGCCACCCTTGCCGGCCAGACCCGGCGCTATGATGGCCACATCCGGCTGGGCTCGGCCGATATTGCCGGCCTGCCGAGCGCCCGGCGCGCCCATCAGGGCCTCGGCTACGTGCCGCAAACGCGCGATGTCTTCCCGACGCTGACGGTGGAGGAAAATCTCTCTGTCGGGCTGAAGGGACGGCCGAAAAGCGCCTTGCAGGAGGCCTATGATATGTTTCCGCGTCTGAAGGAGCGGCGCAAAAACCTCGGCAGTCAGCTTTCCGGCGGCGAGCAGCAGATGCTGTCGACCGCCCGAACGATCCTCGGCCGTCCCTCTGTCCTTCTTCTCGACGAGCCGTTGGAAGGGCTCGCACCCGTCATCTGCGAGGAGTTGATGGCGGCCTTCGCCAAGCTTGCCAAGTCAGGCGATATGACGATCCTGCTCGTGGAACAGCGCATCCAGAGCGCGCTGGATTTCGCAAGCGATGTCATTATTCTGGAGCGCGGCCGGCTTGCCTGGAAGGGGACGCCCAAGGCGCTTGCTCGGGATCATCATGCGGTCGAACGTTTGCTTGGTGTCGGTGGCCTGCACTAGCGATCTTGCTTCAGGCCGTGCCCAATAGCGGTGCGGCTTTGCATCGAACGGCTCGCCATGGTCCCGATCAGGCAATTGCGATGACTGCTTCATTTGGCGTAAACTTTCCGCCTGCTTGATTTTTGAGGAGGTGTGAGATGGACCGTTTCACCGGCGGCTGCTTGTGCGGCAAGGTGCGGATTGTCGCGGCGGGGCGCCCCTATCGGGTCGGCATTTGTCATTGTCTCGACTGCCGCAAGCACCATGGCGCGCTTTTCCATGCCTCCGCGATCTTTCCCGAGGATGCGGTGACGATCGAAGGCGAAACACGCGACTACGCCGGCCGGTTTTTCTGCCCGTACTGCGGCTCGCCCGTTTTCTCGCGAAGCGCGGACGAGATCGAAGTGAACCTGGGGTCTCTGGATGCCCCCGATCAATTGACGCCGACCTACGAGCTCTGGACCGTCCGCCGCGAATCCTGGCTGCCGCCGTTTCCGCTCGCGAGACGATATGATCACGATCGCGAGGGAACGAGCCGCTTCGAGGATTAGGTCGTGCTCGCCGCAAGCTTTATGATGACAAAAATTGAGGACGACAGCCGGTTTCGGTGAATCTTGTTGACGACAAAACGTTGACGATTTATCGATATATTATCATCGTTATTCTGCTGGAGGCGGATTTGTCGGAGAACACTTCGGGTCGTTGGGATTTCTGGATCGATCGCGGCGGCACCTTCACCGACGTCATCGGGCGCGATCCGGCAGGTATTCTCCATGCCCGCAAAGTGCTCTCGGAAAATCCTGAGGCCTATCGCGATGCGGCCGTTCATGGCATCCGCCTGCATCTCGGCCTCGGCAAGGGCGAGCCGGTTCCTGAAGGAACGATCGGCGAGGTGCGCATGGGCACGACGGTCGCCACCAATGCGCTGCTTGAGCGTAAGGGCGAGCGCCTTGCGCTGGTGACGACGAAGGGTTTCCGCGATGCGCTACGCATCGGCTATCAGGAACGCAAGAAGATCTTCGCGACCGAGATCGTCAAGCCGGAAGCGCTTTATGAGGATGTCGTCGAAATCGAGGAGCGGGTGTTGGCCGACGGCACTGTCGAGCTCGCTCTGGATGAAAAGGCGGCCGAAACGGCGCTACGTGACCTTCTCGCCAAGGGCTACCGCTCTGTCGCCATCGTTTTCATGCATGCCTATAAATTCCCGGCGCACGAGGCTGCCGTTGCCAGGATCGCGCGCTCCCTGGGCTTCGAGCAGGTTTCCGTTAGCCATGAGGTCTCGCCGCTGATCAAGCTCGTTGGCCGTGGCGATACGGCTGTCATCGACGCCTATCTCTCGCCGGTGCTCGGCCGTTATATCGGCCAGGTCTGCGATGAGCTCGATGTCGAGCGCACCAGTGCGCGCGTCATGTTCATGATGTCGTCGGGCGGATTGACGGCCGCCGATATGTTCCAGGGCAAGGACGCGATCCTCTCCGGCCCGGCCGGTGGCGTGGTCGGTCTTGCAAAGACCGGCGAACAGGCGGGCTTTGCCAATGTCATCGGCTTCGACATGGGCGGCACCTCGACGGATGTGGCGCATTTCGACGGCGAATATGAGCGCGCCTTTGAGACGGAAGTGGCCGGTGTCCGCGTGCGCGCGCCAATGATGCTGATCCATACCGTGGCCGCCGGCGGCGGCTCGATCCTGCATTTCGACGGCGACCGCTTCCGTGTCGGGCCGGATTCTGCCGGCGCCTTTCCAGGGCCGGCCTGCTACCGGAATGGCGGTCCGCTAGCCGTCACCGACGCCAACGTCATGGCCGGTAAGCTGCCGCCGGAATTCTTCCCCTCCATCTTCGGCCCGAACCAGGATCAGCCGCTCGATGTCGAGACGGTGCGGGCCAAGTTCGCGGCACTCGCAGTCGAAATCGGCGACGGCCGCAGCCCGGAAGACGTCGCCGATGGCTTCATCCGCATCGCGGTTGCCAATATGGTCGAGGCGATCAAGAAGATCTCCGTTCAGCGCGGCTATGACGTGACGCGTTATGCGCTCAACTGCTTCGGCGGCGCCGGCGGACAGCACGCCTGCCTGGTCGCCGACGCGCTCGGGATGAAGAGCATCCTTTTGCATCCGATGTCCGGCCTTCTCTCCGCCTATGGCATGGGGCTCGCCGATATCAGGGCAACGCGCCAGAAGGCGCTCGGCGTTTCACTTGATGACGCCGCACCCGCCGCCATCGCGGCACTTGGCAGCGAATTGCGCGGCGAATGCGTGCCCGAACTGGAAGCGCAAGGCGTCGCAACAGCTGAGATCAAGACGGTCCAGCGCGCCCATATCCGCTATGCCGGCACCGATACTTTGTTGGCGGTCGAGACGACTTTCCCCGAGATCGACGATCCGGCGCGTCTGCGCGGCCAGTTCGAGACGCTGCACAAGCGCCGCTTCGGCTTCGTTGCAGAGGACAAGCCTCTCGTCGTGGAGGCCGTCGAGATCGAAACGATCGGCGGCGCGGCTGCCGATATTGCGGTCGAGCTCGAAGCCGCAGCCGAAGGTGAGGCACAGGCCGCAAGGCGTATTGCCTTCTACTCAAGCGGTGCAAACCACGATGCGGCCGTCGTCCTGCGCCAGGCGATCAAGCCCGGCCAGACCGTTACCGGCCCGGCCATCATCATCGAGCCGAACCAGACGATCGTCATCGAGGACGGCTGGCAGGCGCAGCTGACGATCAAGGATCATATCGTCCTCAAGCGCATCAAGGCGCTGCCCGAACGCAATGCCATCGGTACCAAGGCTGATCCCGTCATGCTGGAGATCTTCAACAATCTCTTCATGTCGATTGCCGAGCAGATGGGCATGACGCTGCAGAACACGGCCTATTCGGTCAACATCAAGGAGCGGCTGGATTTCTCCTGCGCCGTCTTCGATGCGGAAGGCAATCTGGTCGCCAACGCACCGCATATGCCGGTGCATCTCGGCTCGATGGATGCGTCCGTCGCAACCGCGATCCGCGAAAACGCCGTCATCCAGCCGGGCGATGTCTTCCTGATCAATGCGCCCTATAATGGCGGCACGCACCTGCCTGATCTGACCGTCTGCACCCCGGTCTTCGACGATGCCGGCAAGAATATCCGTTTCTGGGTCGCCAGCCGCGGCCATCATGCCGATATCGGCGGCATTTCGCCGGGATCGATGTCGCCACTCGCCACCCACATCGAGGAGGAAGGCGTCTATATCGACAATTTCAAGCTGCTCGATTGCGGTCGCTTCTGTGAAGCCGAGCTTACCAAGCTGCTGACGGGTGCGCGCTATCCGGTGCGCACGCTCGCCCAGAATATCAACGACCTCAAGGCCCAGGTCGCGGCCAATGAAAAGGGCGTGGCCGAGCTGAAGAAGATGATCGTCCACTTCGGCGAAGATGTCGTTGATGCCTATATGGGGCACGTTCAGGATAATGCCGCCGAGAGCGTGCGCCGCGTTCTCGACCGCCTGTCGGATGGCGAATTCAGCTATGAAATGGATCAAGGCTGCAAGATCGTCGTCCGGATTTCGATCGACAAGGACAAGCGCGAGGCAACGGTCGATTTCACCGGCACCTCGGCGCAGCGCCCGGATAATTTCAATGCACCGCAGCCGGTGACGCGCGCTGCCGTGCTCTATGTCTTCCGCGTTCTCGTCGAAGCCGATATTCCGATGAATGCCGGCTGCCTGAGGCCAATCCGCATCATCATCCCCGAAGGCACGATGCTGACGCCGGAATATCCGGCCGCCGTCGTTGCCGGCAATGTCGAGGTCAGCCAGGCCGTGACCAACTGCCTGTTCGGTGCGGTCGAAGCGCTTGCCGCCGCGCAAGGCACGATGAACAATCTGACCTTCGGCAATGATGCCTATCAATATTACGAGACGATCTGCTCGGGTGCGCCGGCGGGGCCGGGCTTCAACGGCGCCGATGCGGTGCACACGCATATGACCAACTCGCGGCTGACGGATCCCGAAATCCTCGAGACGCGGTTCCCGGTCGTGCTGGAGGATTTCCACATTCGTCCGAATTCCGGCGGCCGCGGCAAATGGAATGCCGGCAACGGCACGCAGCGCACCATCCGCACGCGCGAAAAGCTGGAATTCGCGATCCTGTCGGGACATCGGCGCGTAGCGCCCTTCGGCGTCAAGGGCGGTGAAGCCGGGCAGACGGGCCGCAACTATGTCCGTCGCAACGACGGCAGGATCGAAGAGCTGATCGGCTCGGCCCATACGGTGCTCGATGCGGGCGAGGCCTTCACGGTCGTCACCCCCACCGGCGGCGGCTACGGAAAGCGGGACAAATAGGAATGTAATGCTGGAGCCGAGCGGCGTTCGACCGCTCGGCCTGTTGATCTGCAGGGGCTTGATCCGGTTCGAAGGAGTTTTCAGGTGACGTCCGAGGAAAAGAGTGAACGACGCGAATTGATCGTCTCGTCAGCCCATCTTGCTGGCGGCAGCTCGCCGGCCCTGTCGGAGCTGGAATACGGGTCGATCCTCTTTTCCCATGCCTTCAATCGATGGCTGGTTCGCTGCATGGCGGCAGCCGGCGTGCCCGGCCTTTCGCCGGTCGAGATCCTGATTATTCATTCGGTGCGGCATCGCGACCGGCCAAAGACGCTCGCTGATCTCTGCCTCGTCCTCGATATCGAAGACACGCATGTCGCCAATTATGCCGTCAAGAAGCTCGAGGCGGCGGGGCTCGTCAAAAGCGGCAAGGCCGGCAAGGAAAAGACGATCCGGGTCACCGACAAGGGCCTGGACGCATTGAAGCGCTATACTGAAATTCGCGAGCGACTATTGGTGGAGGCGACGAAGGTCTCCGGCCTGTCGCAGGACGGCCTTTCCGACATTGCTTCGCATCTCAGGGCATTGTCCGGCTATTACGAACAGGCCGCGCGCTCGGCCGCGACGCTGTAAGCAGCGAAGAGAGCAAGCGACCGCCGCCGATTCTCGGCTGCCTGAAGGGCCTCTTTCCGTCAAGATCACGATCTCGTGCCTGACCCTCGAACCGGAGCGTCAACCCCAGCCCCTTATCTATTCTGCCGCGCCATACCTATATTAGGCTTGTGTGATCCGTTGGCGGCGTTCGTTCGTCCAACGATCTGTATTGGCCGAACGATGGGATCCAGTTTTTACCACCGTGCGACTTTTGGAAATTGCTGGCTTCGCACGATAGCAAAAGTGTGCTTTTTTTGACCGAAAGGGGAATGGTGTAAAAAATTCCATGAACAACGATAGTTTCGAGCTGAAATTTTGGGGCGTGCGGGGAAGCATCCCTGTATCGGGACCGGAATTTGAGCGGTACGGCGGCAATACGTCATGCATTGAGTTACGGCATGACGGCAGGCATATCTTATTCGACGCCGGGACGGGGTTGCGTGAAGCGGCGGCGTCTCTGGCCAAGGAGGGGGTCCGCGACATCGATCTCTTCTTCACGCACTCGCATTACGACCACATCATCGGCCTGCCCTTCTTCAACGCCATCTATGATCCGAGGGTCAGCGTCGATCTCTGGTCCGGCCATCTTGCCGGCAAGACGACGACCCGGCAGTTGATCGGCCAGTTCATGCGGCCGCCATGGTTCCCCGTCGAACCCGATATCTGTCGTGCCGAGATGAGTTTTCGCGATTTCGCCGCCGGCGATACGCTGAAGCCGCATCCCGGCATCGTCATGCATACGGCCAGGTTGAACCATCCGGGCGGCTGCATCGGCTATCGCGTCGAATGGTCGGGCCGGGTCATCGCCATGGTCTACGACACCGAGCATATAACCGGTAAGCTGGATGAGGCCGCGCTGGCCCTGATGGCCGATGCCGACCTCGTAATCTATGACGCGACCTATCTCGAAGCCGAGATGCCCAAATATATGGGCTTCGGCCATTCCACCTGGCAGGAGGGCGTCAAGCTCGCCAAGAAGGCCGGCGCCAAGCAGCTGGCCTTGTTTCATCACGCTCCCGGCCGCACCGACCGCGAGCTGGACGACATGCAGCGCGATGCGCAGCAGAGCTTCCCCGGTGCATTCGTCGCCTTTGACGGGCAATCGCTGCAGCTCTGAAGCCTGCCGCGCGAGGCGAGTTCCATGGCACTGCGCTAATTGATAAAATTGCCGACCGGCCGCCATTCGATGGCGGCATGGCCGGCTGTTTCCTCAAACAGGGCCTCGACGAAACCCCAGGCAAGATCATCGTGGACGAGATGGTGCGTCATCACGCCGATCGGCTCGTCATTGCCGTTAAAGCGGTTCTGAAGCTCTTCCACGAGGCGCCCGATCACTTCGGCATGCGGCAGGCCTCCACGCATGCCATGCCATCGCATGATGTCGATATGCGTGTTGACCAAGCCGATGGGTGCCTGCTTGGCCAGCCCGAAGATGGAAACGGCGCGATAGCCAAAAGGTTCGAGATGCGGCAACAGCGCATCGTCGATCCGGTTCCACGGCGGCACCAGCAACGGGACGAACTGCGCGGGATAAAGGGTTTGCAGCTTGTCGAAGCCGCGATGAAGTTCATCGAGCACGACCGTCTTTGGCCGGTGCGGGCCGAGCTCCTGCTTCTTGGTATCGTCAGGAGCATAGTTCCGATGCGTCCAGCCATGCACCGTCGCTGTGATATGGCTTTCACCCGCCAGTCGTTCGGCCAGCGGCTTGCCTGTCGGCCCCGGAATGATCGCGAGTGCCATCGGCACGTCGAACCGATTGGAAAGCGATAGTAGCTGGTCGAGGGCAGGGGTCGGCTCGATGGCGTCGTCGTCTCGAAACCAGAACTTCGCCGTTCGCCCCGTCGCGCTCCAGCGCCGCAACTCGTCGCGCAAGGGCTGCCACTCGGCTCTATCGCTCATAACGGGTGTCTCCCAGATAGTTTCGAAGAATGGTTTCAAGCCGCTTCGAGGCGGCAATCAGGGAACGCTCCTGGTGAACGAAGCTATAGGCAGCGTCCGCCATGGCCTGTCGCTGCTGCTGATCGCCGAGAAGCCGCGAAATCGCATTGGCATAGGCCCCCACATCGCCCTCCGGCGTCAGCAATCCCGTTTTGCCCGCCATCACCACCTCCGGTACGCCAGCCGTCGCCTGTGCGATCACGGGAAGGCCTGCCGCCTGTGCCTCGAGATAGGCGAGGCCATAAGCCTCGTTGCAACCGGGCCAGACATAGAGGCCAGCGGTCGCAAGCTCCTTTGCGATCTCCGCGGTGGAGCGCTCCCCGCGCCAGCCTATCCGTCTCTCGTCGAAAGTGGAAAAAAGCGACCTTACTTCGGCCCGCATTGGTCCATCGCCGATGATGGTCAGGGTCCAATCCTGGTCGCGGATGAGATCGAGTGCTTCGGCCAGTATGGTGTAGCTGTCGAACTTGTCGCCCTTGCGCAGCATCGCCACGGTGATCAGCCGCCGCGGATCGGAGGACGAGCGAGCAAAGGGCGCGGCATCGATGAAGGGCAGGAAACGCTCGTAGCGCCCATCCGGGATTGCCTCCTTGAGGCCGGTCCGGTCCCTTTCGGTAAAGCACAGATTGACGGCGGCAAGCCGTACGGCGTCGGCGATGAGGCGCTGGTTTTCACCCCAGCCGTTTTCGTCATGGCGGCGGGAATAGGATGCCTCCGCCGTGACATAGGGAATGCCGAGCCCTCTCGCGATGGATAGACCGATAAGATCGGGGGTCTTGTAATAGGGGTGGTAGGTGAACCATAGGTCGGGTGCCATCTCGTCCTGCCAGCGCTCAAGCAGGCGACCTACTTCGCCTTCCGCCCGCCGGGCGATTTCCATGCGCGGACCGGCTTCCGGCGTTGGCGTGAAGCTTCGCAATTGCGAAGCGACGTCGACCTGATGTCCGGCCATTTCCAACGCCGCGATGATCTGGCGCGCCATCAGCCGATCGCCCGAGGGGACTGGGTGGCCAGGGGACTTCAACGGGGCGTAAAAGGCGATCTTCATACTGTCGGCACGTGGTTGACGATTAAGTGATGGTACGAGCGCGAATTGTGAGACGTTTGCCCGAATTCCGACCGGTTGCGTGACAATAAGGTCCCTGCTTCAAAAAGCCGCATCCTCGACAGTGTGCGGCGTTGCGGCTAGATGAATAGGCGATAGCCGTTTTCCCACCGGTTGTGAACGGGCAATATACATTGGGTTTGATGACCATCGAGGCAAGAAAGCCAATCATGTCCGATCGCCTCGTGCGAAAGCTGCGCCTTGGCTCCGGTTTGATCGTGTTCGCCTTCGTGATCATGCATCTGGCCAATCATGCCCTCGGGCTGATTTCGCTCGGCGTGGCCGAACATGCGCAACGATGGTTCATGGCGGTCTGGCGCAATCCCGTGGGAACCGTGCTTCTTTATGGAGCCCTGATCGTTCACATTCTGCTCGTGCTGCGGATGCTTTACCGGCGCCGCACGCTCGTCATGCCCGCCGGCGAGGCCTTCCAGATCGTCACGGGCCTGCTGGTGCCGTTGCTCCTGATCGATCACATCGTTGCGACCCGCATCGTGCATGAGATTTATGGCTATCACGACACCTACCGGGCGATCGTGCACAGCCTTTGGGTGACATCGCCGGTCAACGGTGCGCGTCAGTCGCTGGTGCTTCTGATTGTCTGGCTTCATGGCTGCATCGGCGTTCACTTCTGGCTGCGCTATCGCCCGTGGTATATGGCGATCGCACCCGTGATGCTGTCGCTCGCTATCGTTCTGCCGGTTCTTGCGCTGCTCGGCTTTGCCGCAATGGGCAAGACCGTGACGCACGAGGCTGCCCAGGAAGATGAACGCGGCTACAGTGGCGGCTATTATAGCGACCTGCGAAGCTATGGCGACAAGGGGTCGGTGCCGGGCGGTCAGATAGCCGAGACCCTATGGCCTTATCGCGCCGGGTTCTATGGGGCCTTCAGCCTGTCGATCGTCGCTCTCTTCGGCTTTCGCGCGCATCGGAGATTGCGTGAGCGGCAATATCAGGTCGCCATCCGTTATGCGGGCGGCGAGGTCGTGCATGCGCCGCGCGGCTTCAGCGTGCTCGAGGCAAGCCGCCTTGGCGGCATTCCGCATTATTCGGTCTGCGGCGGCAAGGGACAGTGCTCTACCTGCCGTGTCCAGATCATCGAGGGCGTAGAAAACCTGCCGCCGCCGGAGCCGCTGGAGCAGAAGACGTTGACCCGGATCGGCGCCACGCCGGACGTGAGGCTCGCGTGCCAGCTGCGCCCGACCGGCAATGTCAGCGTCCTCCCGCTTCTGACGCCGATGGCCGAGGCGACGATCCCAGTCTACAGCCAGACCGCCAGCCCCGGCCGCGAGCGCGAGATTGTCGTGTTCTTCTGCGATCTGCGCCATTTCACCTCGCTGACGGAATCGCGCCTGCCCTTCGACATTGTCTTCCTGCTCAACCGCTATTTCGCCATCGTCGGCCGCATCATCGAGGAGAACGGCGGCCGCATGGACAAGTTCATCGGCGATGGCGCCATGGCGCTCTTCGGCCTGCGCACCACACCGAAGGAGGCAAACCGGCAGGCATTGAAAGCTGCGGCCGCGATCGTCCAAGAGATCGACAAGCTCAGCGCGGAACTGGCCGACGAACTGGCCGCGCCGCTTGAAATCGCCATCGGCCTTCACAGCGGTTCGGCCGTGGTCGGTTCGATGGGGTATGGCAGCGTCAAGAACGTGACGGCGATCGGCGACACGGTCAATGTCGCCAGCCGACTGGAAAGCGTTGCCAAGGAGTTCAACAGCGCACTCGTCTTTTCCGAACCGGTGGCCCAGCTTTCCGAGGTCGATACGCAGGGCGTTGAAAGCCGCGAGATTGCCGTTCGCGGCCGCGGCGAGCCGCTGCGGGTCTATATCGTTTCGAAGGAAACGAGCAGCCGCTTTGCCTGATGCCCCAGGCAGGACACGGGCAGCGCATCAGCCGATGTTCTCCGTTTGCAACGGCAAGACCCTAGTGTAGGGATGCTCGGCATGTTCGACCGCAAGATGCTCACAAGAAAATACTGGCGACGCGCCTTTCGCAGAAAACGGGATGCGATCGCCACCCGCCTCTTCGATACGCGCCTGGGCCGGGACATCCTCGTCAGCGCGCTCGGCCCGCGCGTCAAGATGATGATGGTGGATTGCGGCGACCATGTCCTGAGCTTCTCACCGGCCGATTACATCGGCCGCAAGGTGTTTCGTAAAGGCCATTTCGAGCGTGATCATGTCGACCGGCTGCTGAGCGTGCTGCGCGAGCGTTGCCTGCTGCGCAAGGGCTCCGTTCTTCTGGAACTCGGCGGCAATATCGGCACGCAAACCTGCTATTTTGCCCTCAGCGGCGCCTATGACCGCATTGTCAGCGTCGAGCCGGACCCGCGCAATTTCCGGCTTCTGACGATCAACATTGCCGACAACGGCCTGCAGCAGATGGTGACGGCGGTCAATTGCGCCGCCGGCGATCGCGGCGGGCAGCTCGACTTTTACCTTAATCACAAGAATCACGGCAAAAGCAGCGCGTTGCGCCAAAGCGCAACCGACGAGAAAATCTCCGTTCCCGTCCTGCCCGTTCCCGATATTCTGCTACAGGCCGGCACCGAGCCTGCCGATATCGGCCTGATCTGGATGGATATCGAAGGCTATGAACCGGTTGCCTGCCGTTCGATGCATGCGTTGATGGAACGCAAGGTGCCGCTCTATATGGAATTTACCCCTGCCTTCTACGGCAAGGATCATGCCAGGGGTTTCATTGCCGATCTCGGCAAGTACTACGGCGAATGTCTCGCATTTTTCGAAGACGGTGAGCGGATCATGAAAGTCGTTGAGCTGCCCAGCGAAGGCGAGCAGTTCGATGTTCTGTTTCTGCGCTGAAACCAGAGCGGTCCGCTTTTCCTGGAAATGCCTTAGCGCCGCCGATAGATGAAATAGCGCCCTTCCTTGACGGCTTCGGGCAGGGGCAGCGCCTGAAGATCCGGATGCTCGAGGGGAAGGCCGCTGACGGCGATCCCGCCTGAAGCGAGCACGCCGGCCATGATCCCGGGCAGCCAGGTCAACGTCACCGCGTCCTTGTCCTCGTAGCCGGTGCCGATATCCGCATGGGCAAGCGAGGCCCTCGCACCGACGAAGCTCTTGGCAGTATCCTTGATTTCACCAAGGATGAGATTGTCAGCCGACGGCATGGACGGGCCATAGGCATTGGCTGCCCGATCGAATGCGACGATGCGGCGATCAGGGAAAAGTTCGCGCAGGTGGTCGAAGGTGCGGCCATTGCCGAGCCCCAGTTCCAGCACGGGACCGTCAAGCGTTCTGACCTCGTCGGCAACGGCATTGAGGATGTCGCGCTGCGCGCTCAGGCGGCGAATGAAACTATCCAGGCGGCTCATCGTATTAGAAATATCCTTGGCGTTTTGGTGCCTTCATTCGCGGCAGTAGCACGGCTGGCATATGACGTCGACCGCCCGCTGGTTTTTCGGCGTATTTGCTGTAGGGATAGATTGTCGCGGCGCTCACTGAAGGGGAATATCATGGTCGAGCCATCCAAGGATGATTTCTTCCATAGACTCACGGGCTTCACCCGCTTCGAGGGCGTGACTGACAGCGCCAATTATCAACCGCTGCCGGACGACTGGCTGATTGCGATCGCCGATATCGTCAGCTCGACGAAGGCGATTGCCGCCGGCCATTACAAATCTGTCAATATGGCAGGCGCCAGCGTGATTTCCGCCGTGCTCAACGCATTGGAGAGAGGCGATTATCCCTTCGCCTTCGGAGGGGACGGCGCATTGGTGGCGATCCCCCCGTCGGGCGAGGAGCGGGTACGGCATGCGCTGGCGGCTGTCCGGGCCTGGGTGATGGAGGAATTGCAGCTCGACCTGCGCACGGCCCTGGTACCGATGACGGTGATCCGCGGCGAGGGCCTGGACGTGCGGGTCGCACGCTTCAGCCCGAGCGACTACGTTTCCTATGCCATGTTTTCCGGCGGCGGGACGAGCTGGGCCGAAAGGCAGATGAAGGCGGGGCAATTCATCGTCGAGGCGCTGCCGACAAAGGCGGAGCCGGATCTGACCGGTCTTTCCTGCCGTTGGAACCCGATCAAGGCGCAAAACGGCGAGATCGTCTCCATCATCGCCATTCCCGGCGAGGCCGGCAACGACGCAAGCTTTCAGCGGCTGGTTGCCGATATCATTGCCATTTCCGCCGAGCAGAACCGCGACGGCCATCCGGTCCCGGTCGAAGGCCCAACGCCTGTATTGAGCTTCGGCGGGGCGGATATCGAAGCGCGCGCCGTGGCCGCTCCGGCCGATCGCTGGTGGCGGAAGCTGGCCATCGATGCGCAGATCGTCCTCGTGTGGATTCTCGACAGGTTCGGCGTCAGGGCCGCGACCTTCGATGCCAAGATCTATCGGCGGGACCTTGCGGCGAATTCCGATTTCCGCAAATTCGACGATGGGCTGAAAATGACCATCGACGTCGATGCCGCGCACCTCAAGCGCATCGAGGCGCGTCTGCTGCAGGCCGAGGCCGAAGGTGTCTGCCGCTTCGGGCTGCACCGGCAGGACAGCGCCCTGATGACCTGCTTCGTGCCGACCCCGCTCATGCGCGACCATATGCATTTCATCGATGGTGCGAGTGGAGGATATGCGATGGCGGCAATGGCCCTGCGGGAAAAGAAGCCGCCGGTGCTTGCCGCAGGCGAGTGATTTTCGCGTAATGGAGCGGTGACGCGACGGGAAGGCCATGGGTCGCGGTTGCGATTTTTATCGACCTGCCGCGTTTTTACCCATTGTTTCAGCGTCATATGCGCCTTATCTCAAAGAGAACAAAATGAGAGTCGTCGCTTGCGGCGATTGTGTTTTGCTGCATTTCATATGCGGGGGCGTGGGAGAAATGCAGCCGAATTTTCTGGCGTCGACATGACCTGGTGAAGGAAAGCATCGACGCTGTCGCATGATAACTTTGTCCGACCTCAAGCCGATGGGCAGGGTTACGGAGATGGCGGCTTTCCATGGCCGGGACGAAACATCAGGCATTTCAAGATAGGCCGCGGGGATAATGACTATTCATTCGAGTGTTTCCGATCTTCTTCTCGATAAGGTGGCGGAATGGCTGACGCAGGCGGCGTTGACCGGCGAAAACCTGGAGACCATCGTGCGGGGCTTCTGCGAGCGCATGGCGGCGACGGGAATGCCGCTCATTCGCGTGCATCTGACCTTTTCCATGCTGCATCCGCTCTATGACGCTCTTGGGTTTACCTGGCGACGGGCCGGCGGTCTGACGATCGAAGGCTATCGCCATGTGAACGATAAGCCCGAACGCTTCATGCAGAGCCCCTATTACTATCTCCTGTCCAACAATCTTCTGCATCTGCGTCGGCGGATCGATGTGGATGGAGCCGCGGAGTTTCCGATTTTCGAGGATCTGCGCAAGGAGAAGGTGACCGACTACATGGCCTTCGTGCAGACCTTCGGAGCCGGCTCGGTCCAGGGCATGATGGGCTCCTGGTCCACCGACAGCATCGGCGGCTTCAGCGAGGAGATGATTGGAGCGCTGATGCGCATGCAGAACCATCTCGCCATGGCGGCCAAGATGGCGGTTCTGGGTAAGCTCGCCAACAATATGCTGACCACCTATCTCGGTGGCGATGCCGGCAAGCGCGTGCTGAACGGGCAGGTCCGCCGCGGCGACGGCGAGACGATCCGTGCGGCCCTGGTCATGGGCGATATGCGGCAATCCACCGTCTATGCCGAGAAGGAAGGGCGACAGGCCTATATCGACACGCTGAACGAGTTCTTCGATGCGATCGCAGCGCCCTTCAACCGCAATGGCGGCGAAATCATGAGCTTTCTCGGCGATGGTTTTCTGGCGGTCTATCCCTGCGGCCGGCACAAGGATCCGTCCAAGGTGGCCTGTGAAGCCGCGCTATCGGCCGTCTTCGAGGCACAGCGCCGCGTTGCTGCTCTGAACAAGGATCGCCGGTCGCGCAATTTGAGCGAGGTGCGTTACGGAATAGGCCTGCATGTCGGCAACGTCATGTTCGGCAATGTCGGATTGAAGGATCGGTTGACCTTCTCGGCCTTCGGCGCCGCCGTCAACGAGGTGGAGCGGCTGCAGTCCCTGACCAAGAAATATGGAACGGAGGTTGTCGCGAGCCAGGCCTTTTCCGGCTACACCGACTGCGAGTGGGGAACGCTCGGCGAAGAAAAGCTGCGCGGCGTGCGCCAGCGCTTTACCGTGGTCTCTCCGATGGCAGCCGCCATTGCCAACGGCACGGTGGAATTTTTCCACGACACCGCGGCTGACGGGCTCTCCGAAGCCGAGCAGGTCATCCTCTTGCACAGGGATGCCAAGAAGTTCGAAGGCCGTGTTCAAGTCGAAAACCTGACCCAGTGACCTCCGCCGCCGCCTGGTTCAGCATAGGCCGATATATCACTGGAAAGACGACAGATTTTTTACAGTCTTTGCACCGCTTTGACCAGCTAGACACCCGTTATGCCCTACGTTAGTGTGCCGCCTAAGGCCACAAAGGTCATGTGAGCGGGAAGTAATATGTATGGCGTCAGGGACTGATCTACTGCGTGTTGAGAACCTCGACGTCTCGTTTTCCCTTTACGGGGACAATCTGCGTGTCGTCAAAAACGCCGGTTTGCGGGTGCTTCCCGGCAAGGTCACGGCGCTCGTCGGCGAGTCGGGCTCCGGTAAGTCCATTATCAGCCAGTCGATCATGGGCATCCTGCCGGCGCCGGCGACGGCGACGGGGCGAATCCTTTTTACCGACCCGCTCGACGGCAAGACCACAGATCTGCTCCAACTGCCGCGTGACGGAGCCGCCATGCGCAGGCTGCGCGGTGCGCGCATGGCCAAGATCTTCCAGGAGCCGATGACGTCGCTGTCGCCGCTGCACACGGTGGGCAACCAGATCAGCGAAGTGCTCCGCATTCACAGCCCCGGCATCAGCAGGGCGGAACAGCGCGAGAAGACGGAGGAAATGCTGAGCCTTGTCGGCTTTCAGGATCCTTACCATACCTTCGACATGTATCCCTTCCAGCTCTCCGGCGGCATGCGCCAGCGTGCGATGATCGCCATGGCGCTGATTTGCAATCCGGCGCTTCTGATTGCCGATGAACCGACGACCGCGCTTGACGTCACCATCCAGGCGCAAATTCTCGGGCTGCTGCGCAATCTCCAGCAGACCTTCAACATGGCGATGCTCCTGATCACCCATGATCTCGGCGTCGTCGCCAATATGGCCGACGAGGTCGTCGTCATCTACCATGGCGAGATCATGGAGGCCGGGCCGGTTGAAACGATTTTCCGCCAGCCGCAGCATCGCTATTTGAAAGCCCTGATGTCGGCGGTGCCGCATTTCGACATGAAACCGGGGGAGCGGCTGAAATCCTTGCGGGATGTTCCCGTCAATCTCGGCACTTTCTCCGGCAAGAAGAAACTGATCGGCCACGTCGCGCCCGCTGCCGGCACGACGCCCGATGTCCTGCTCAGCGTGCGCAACCTGACCAAGACCTATACATCGAAGGCCGGCGGCCTGTTCGGCAGGCGGGACGGCACGAAGTTCCGCGCGGTCGATAATGTCAGCTTCGATATCCGCCGCGGCGAATGTCTTGGCTTGGTCGGCGAAAGCGGCTGCGGCAAGACGACGGTGAGCAAGATCCTCATGCGCGGTATCACGGCCGACAGCGGTTCCGTCAGCTTCGACGACGGCAGCGGCAAGATCGACGTGCTTTCCGTCAAGAGCGACGAATTGATGGATCTTCGCACGAAGATACAGATGGTCTTCCAGGATCCGGTTTCATCCCTTTCTCCGCGGATGACGATCCGCAATATTCTGAGCGAGCCCCTGGAGATCCATGGGCATGGCGACAGCGCCGAGCGCAAGGAGAAGGTCGAGGCGCTGATGCAGGCGATCGGCCTCGACAAGCATTTTCTCAGCCGCTACCCGCACAGCTTTTCGGGCGGCCAGCGCCAGCGCATCGGCATTGCCCGTGCCCTGGCGCTTGGGCCGAAGCTTCTCATCCTGGATGAACCGGTCTCGGCGCTCGATGTGTCTGTGCAGGCGCAAATCCTGAACCTCCTCAAGGACTTGCAAAAGGAACTCGGCCTGACCTACCTGTTCATCTCGCACAATCTCGCCGTGGTCGACTATATGGCCGACAGGATCGCCGTGATGGCGCGGGGACGCATCGTCGAAATCGCGCCGCGCGAAATCATCCTGCGCGATCCCGTTCATCCCTATACGCGCTCGTTGCTCGCCGCAGTCCCGTTCCCCGATCTCGACCGCCCTTTGGATTTCTCCGCACTGAACAGCGAGGGGCCGGCCGCCAAACAGAAATGGGGGCCGCAATTCTCTGAAGAAGCGGACGGAGAGCTTGCCTATGCGGATCTGGGGGGCGGACATTTCGTTCGCGCCCGCCGGGGCGTCGAAGCCCAGGAGCTGCGTAAATGGTAACGCGGCGGACCTTTCTCGGCCTGCTGGCCTCCACCATATTGCCGTCGCCTCTCGCCGCCGCGGAGGTCGACAACGAGCCGGAATATCTCGCCGATTGGCTGCGCGCCGGTCAGATGCCGCATCTTGCGAAGCGGCTGCCGAAATTTCCGCGCGTCGTCGACGTGGCTGCCATGGGGCGCGTGCCCGGCCGCTACGGCGGCTCCGTTCGCATGATCATCGGCAGTCAGAACGATATCCGTCTCATGACGATCTACGGTTATGCGCGCCTCGTGGGTTATGATCGCACGCTGACGCTGCAGCCGGATATTCTGGAATCCTATTCCGCCGTCAACGATACGGTCTTCACCTTCAAGCTGCGTGACGGACACAAATGGTCCGATGGACATCCGTTTACCGCCAACGACTTCCGCTACTGGTGGGAGGATGTCATCCTCAACAAGGAACTGACACCGGGCGGCGGAGCGCTCGAATTGCGTCCGCACGGAAGCCTGCCGAATTTCGAGATGCTCGACGAGCTGACGGTGCGTTACACCTGGGATGACCCCAATCCGAATTTCCTGCCGATCCTCGCCGCTCCGCAGCCGCTCGTCATTGCCGGGCCTGCCCACTATCTCAAGCAGTTCCATAAGAAATACCAGGACAAGATTCGTCTCTCCTCGCTGATGCAGGAAAACAGGGCGAAGAAATGGCAGGACCTGCATATCAAGATGGGCCGCTCGTACCGCCCTGAAAATCCCAATCTGCCGGTGCTCGATCCCTGGAAAAACACGACGGCGCCGCCGGCCGAGCAATTCGTGTTCGAACGCAACCCCTATTTCCACCGCGTCGACGAGAACGGCCGGCAGCTGCCCTATATCGATCGCCTTATCCTGAACATCAGCTCGTCGTCGATCATTCCGGCCAAGACAGGTGCTGGAGAAAGCGACCTGCAGGCAACCGGCATAGACTTCAACGACTATACCTTCCTGAAGGAGGCCGAGAAGCGCGATTCGAGCAAGATCAAGGTCAATCTCTGGAAGGCGGCGCGTGGGTCGCGGGTTGCCCTGTATCCCAATCTGAACAGCGCCGACAACGTCTGGCGCGACCTCTTGCGCGATGTTCGGGTGCGCAGGGCGCTGTCGCTTGCGATCGATCGTCACGAGATCAATATGGCTGTCTTCTACGGTCTCGGAACAGCAAGCGCCAACACGGTATTGCCCGACAGCCCGCTTTTCAAACCTGAGTATGCCTCTGCCTGGATCGAGCACGATCCGGATCAGGCCAATGCTCTTCTGGACGCTGTCGGCCTTGGCAAGCGGGATAAAGACGGCGTCCGCCTGCTGCCAGACGGTCGGCGAATGGAAATCACCGTTGAGACACCGGGCGAAAGCACGCTCGATTCCGACGTGCTGGAGCTGGTCACCGATCACTGGCGCAAGGTTGGCATCGCACTTTTTATTCGCGTGTCCCAGCGTGATATTTTCCGCAGCCGCGCCATGGGCGGCCGCATTCTGATGTCGCTGTGGTATGGCCTCGACAATGGTGTGGCAACGGCCGACATGAATCCAGGCGAATTGGCACCGACGACTAATGACCAGATGCAATGGCCGCTTTGGGGCATGTACTATCTGTCGCGCCAGACGCAAGGGGTGGCTCCGGACGTGCCGGAGGCGGCAGAGCTGATCAAGCTGCTGGGCGAATGGGAAGAGGCTGCCTCCTCCTTCGAGCGCGCCGAGGTCTGGCACAAGATGCTGAAGATCTATGCGGACCAGGTTTTCTCCATCGGTCTGATCAACAGCACTTTACAGCCGGTCGTGCATTCGGCCCATATGCAGAACGTGCCGGAAAAGGCGCTTTACGGCTTCGATCCGACCTGCCTGCTCGGCGTCTACATGCCGGACACCTTCTGGATGAAGGAGGATCGTCCGAATGCTTAGATATATCCTCTGGCGCATCGCGGTCATGCTCCCGACGCTGGTCGTCATCTCGATGCTGGTCTTTACGATCATCCAGCTGCCGCCTGGCGACTTCTTCGATAGCCAGATCGCCGAATTGCGCGCCCAGGGCGACACCGCGAATCTTCAGGACATGGAGAATCTTCGCCACGAATACGGGCTCGACAAGCCCTTGCCGCTTCAATATCTGCACTGGGCTGGAGGTATGCTGCACGGCGATTTCGGCTATTCCTTCGAATATCAGCTGCCGGTCTCGGAGGTCGTCGGCGATCGGCTCTGGCTGACCATCCTCGTATCGATGACGACGATCCTTTTGACCTGGTTGATCGCCTTCCCGATCGGCATCTATTCCGCCACCCATCAATATAGCTGGGGCGATTACGGGCTGACCTTCCTGGGGCTGCTCGGCATCGCCATTCCGAACTTCATGCTGGCGCTGATCCTGATGTATTTCGCCAATGTCTGGTTCGGCGTATCGATCGGTCATTTGATGGATCAAAAATATCTGTCGCAGCCGATGAGCTGGGAAAAGGCGCGCTCGATCCTGTCGCACCTGTGGATTCCGGTCATCATCGTCGGCACCGCCGGCACGGCGGGCATGATCCGCCGTCTGCGCGCCAATCTGCTTGACGAGATGCAGAAGCAATATGTCGTCACCGCGCGCGCCAAGGGGCTGCACCCATTGAGGGTGCTGGTGAAATATCCGTTGCGCATGGCGCTGAATTTCTTCGTCGCCGATATCGGATCGATCCTGCCCTCGATCATTTCCGGCGCCGAGATCACCGCCATCGTGCTGTCTCTGGAAACGACCGGCCCGATGCTGATCCGGGCCTTGCAGAGCCAGGACATGTATCTTGCAGGCTCCTTCCTGATGTTCCTGGCCTTTCTCAACGTCATCGGCGTGCTGATCTCCGATATCGCCCTTGGCTTTCTCGATCCCCGCATCCGCTTGCAAGGCAGGAGCACAAAGTGAGCGTATCCCTGCCAAAGCCCGGTGCCCCCCTGGAGCACTACGTCTCGAATGCGGATTTCGATCCGGATCAGTTCGAGACCATGTCCGCCGGCCAGCAACGCTACTACATGGCTTCGCAAAAGAAGCTGATGTGGTGGAAGTTCAAGAAGCACAAACTTGCGCTTGCATCAGGCATTTTCCTGCTACTGGCCTATGGCATGATCGTGATTGCCGAGTTCCTGGCGCCTTACGGGCTGCATACCCGCAATGTCGACTATATTCACTCGCCGCCGCAGATGATTCATCTCTTCGACAAGGGCAATTTCGTCGGGCCGTTCGTCTACGGCCGCAAGATGACGCTCGATATCGAGACGCTGCGCCGGATCTATACCGACAACCCCTCCGACGTGCAGCCGATCCGCTTCTTTTGCCGCGGCGACGCCTATCGCTTCTGGGGGCTGGTGGATTCGAACGTTCATGTGGTTTGCCCGGCTGTCGGCGGCCAGATGTATCTGCTCGGAACGGACAGGCTCGGTCGTGACGTCCTGTCGCGCGTCATTTATGGCGCGCGCATATCCCTGACGATCGGCCTGATCGGCATTTCAATCAGCTTCCTGCTCGGCATCGTCATCGGGGGGCTGGCCGGCTATCATGGCGGTCTTTTCGATCTTCTCGTGCAACGCGTGATCGAGGTGTTGCAGTCGCTGCCGAGCCTGCCCCTGTGGATGGCGCTTGCAGCGATCATGCCGGTGAGCTGGAGCCCGATCATCGTTTACTTCGGCATCACCATCATTCTCGGCATACTGGACTGGACCGGGCTTGCGCGCGCCGTGCGCTCCAAGCTTTTATCCTTGCGCGAGGAGGACTATGTGCTTGCCGCGCAACTGATGGGGGCAAGCACGCCGCGCGTCATCGGCCGTCACCTCATCCCCGGCTTCATGTCGCACCTGATCGCTACCGCGACGATTTCGGTTCCGAGCATGATTCTCGGCGAAACTGCCCTAAGTTTCCTCGGATTGGGCCTTCGGCCGCCGATCACCAGTTGGGGCATCCTGCTAACCGAGGCCAAGAACGTTAGCGTGATCGCCTTCTATCCATGGCTTCTTTTTCCGATGGTCCCCGTGATATTGGTTATTCTGGCGTTCAACTTTTTAGGAGACGGGTTGCGCGATGCCGCCGATCCCTACAAATAGCAGGGTGAATGGCGAAGACAGGATTGCAATTCGACGAGCGGTCGTGGATGTCGTTTGCCGACAAACCGCGTTGTGACTTTTACCCCCAGAGGTTTTACCAATGAAGCGGCGTTTAGAAGATGCTCGAATCCTCATGTATAGCCACGACACGTTTGGTCTCGGCCATCTGCGGCGATGCCGGACGATCGCACATGCGCTTGTGGAGGATTATCGCGGGCTGAACGTGCTGATCATCTCCGGCGCGACGATTGCCGGGGCGTTCGATTATCGATCCCGCGTGGACTTCGTCAAAGTACCAAGCGTCATCAAGCTGCGTGACGGCGAATATACGTCGATGGCGAGCCATGTCGCCCTGCAGGAAACGCTGAAGATGCGGCAATCGATCATCCGCCATACGGCGGAAACCTTTCAGCCGGATATTTTCATCGTCGACAAGGAGCCGTTGGGTCTCAAGGGCGAGGTCGAAGAGACGCTGACCTATCTCAAGGCGCGCGGCACGACGCTCGTTCTGGGCATGCGCGATGTCATGGACGCGCCGCACCTGCTGGAAGCGGAGTGGAAGAAAACCAACGCGCTGCAGAAGATCGACCAATTCTATGATCGTGTGTGGGTCTACGGCCCGCCGGATTTCCATGACCCGCTTATCGGGCTCGACGTGCCCGCGGGCGTGCGCCGGAAGATGGAGTTCGTCGGCTTCCTGCAGCGCAGCGTTTCCACTTTGGGCACGAAATCCGAGCATGTGCCCGACGAGGACTATATTCTGGTGACAACAGGCGGCGGCGGCGACGGCGCCGATTTGGTCAGCGATGTCGTCGGCGCTTTCGAGCAGGACAGCTCCCTGACGCAGAAGACGCTGATCGTCCTCGGCCCGTACATGCCGGCCAAGGAGCGCGGTCAGCTCCTGGAGCGCGCCAGCAAGATCGACTGTCTGCAGGTGATCGAGTTTGACAACAAGATGGAAGAGTTGATCGCCGGCGCCAAAGCCGTCGTTGCTATGGGCGGTTACAACACCTATTGCGAGATCCTGTCTTTCGACAAGCCGGCGCTGATCATTCCGCGCACCCGCCCGCGTGAGGAGCAGCTGATCCGCGCTCAGCGCGCCAGCGAGCTCGGCCTTGTCGATATGCTGCTGCCGGAGGAATCCGCCGATCCGAAGCAGCTTGCCACCGCCCTGAAGCGCCTGCCGAACCGCGCGCCGCCTTCGGCGAGCAGCAGCAATATGCGCCTTGAAGGACTGGTGCATATTTCGCGCACCGTCGGCGAGTGGTTCGATGATCGCGAGCGCTACACGCCGCTGTCGATCGTTGCTGAATAGGTCATCGGAAGCCGTCGATGCGGAAGAAAATACTGGTGGTCCTCAAGGGCTATCCTCGCCTGTCGGAAACCTTCATTGCGCAGGAACTGCTTGGCCTGGAAAAGGCCGGCTTCGACCTGACGCTGATTTCGATGCGCAAGCCGACGGACAAGAAGCGCCATCCCGTCCATGACGAGATCAAGGCGCGTGTCGTCTATCTGCCGGAATATCTGCACAACGAACCGTTAAGGGTGCTGCGAGCCTTGTGGGCAGGCATCGGCAAGCCCGGCTTCAAACCGCTCCTGAAGCAATTCTGCGCCGACCTGAAGCGGGATATCACCCCAAACCGCGTGCGGCGCTTCGGCCAGGCATTGGTTCTGGCGCATGAATGGCCCGATGGCGGCGAATGGCTACATGCGCATTTCATCCATACGCCGGCTTCCGTGACCTCCTATGCCAGCATCATGACGGGCATTCCCTGGACCTGTTCGGCGCACGCCAAGGATATCTGGACTTCGCCGGACTGGGAGCTCTCGGAAAAGCTCGGCCGAGCCCGCTGGACGGTGACCTGCACGCGCACCGGCTTCGAGCACATGCGAGATCTGATCCAGGCGGATGACAAGGTGTATCTGAGCTATCATGGCCTCGACCTCGATCGCTTCGCCCCCTTTTCCGGCGAACATTCCGATCGGGATGGCACGGATGCTTCGGACCCCGCCCTCATTCTCAGCGTCGGGCGCGCGGTGGAGAAGAAGGGATACGACGTGTTGCTGAAGGCGCTGGCGCTGTTGCCTGGCGATCTCGGCTGGCGCTTTACCCACATCGGCGGGGGCGATGGGCTGGCAAAGCTGAAGGCATTGGCCGACACGCTCGGCATTGCCGACCGCCTCACCTGGAAGGGGGCGTTGGCACAGGAGGAGGTGCTTGCCCATTACCGCCAGGCCGATATCTTCGCGCTCGCCTGCCGCGTGGCGGCTGACGGCGATCGCGATGGCCTGCCCAATGTGCTCGTGGAAGCGTCGAGCCAGCGTCTCGTCTGCGTTTCCACCAATGTCTCCGGTGTTCCCGAATTGCTCGAGGACGGCGAAAACGGCCTTGTCGTCCCATCCGAGGATCCGCAGGCGCTCGCCGCCGCGCTGGAATCTGCCATTCGCAACCCGGTGCTGCGTCACAAGCTCGGTGAGGCGGCCGAAAGGCGGGTGCGCGAGCATTTCGACTATCATGCCAGCATCCGGCAGTTGACGCGGCTGTTCGAGGAGCAGTGGCAGAGGGAAGACCAATGGCGGAAATCCGCATGACGGCTTCGCATTCCCAGCCGTTACGCGTTTTCTTCTACGTTCAGCATCTGCTCGGTATCGGCCATCTGGCGCGGGCCAGCCGCATTGCCAGCGCACTGGCGAAGGACGGCTGCCAGGTGACTGTCGTCACCGGTGGCGTGCCGGTAAATGGATTCCCCGGGGCGGATGTCACCTCGGTCACATTGCCCGCTGTCGTTGCCAGCAGCGCCGGGTTTTCCGGCCTGGCCGATCAGGCCGGCAATCCCGTCGGCGAGGATTTTCTATCGCGCCGCCGCGATCTGCTGCTGGATGCGTTTCGGCAGGCCGCGCCCGATGTCGTCGTCATCGAAGCATTTCCCTTCGGCCGCAGGCAGATGCGTTTCGAGCTTCTGCCGCTGCTCGATGCCGTTGCGAAGGCCGATCCGAAACCGAGGCTTTACACCTCGGTGCGCGATATCCTGCAGCAACAGAAGAAGCCGGGGCGGGATGAGGAGACCGTAGGGCTGCTTCGCGATCACTTCGATGGCGTGCTCGTTCATGGCGACCCGCATTTTGTCCGGCTGGAGGAAACCTTTCCCTTGACCGAGGCGATCGCCGACAAGATTGCCTATACGGGCCTTGTCGCGCCTGCGTTGCCGCCGGAACCCGTCGAAACCTTTGATATCATCGTATCGGCCGGCGGCGGCGCCGTCGGGCGCGACCTGATCCGTGCATCGCTGGAGGCAGCAAGCCGCGTGGCGACGGATCGCCGCTGGCTGTTGGTCGCCGGGCCGAATTTGCCCGAACAGGACTATGCCGATCTTGCCAGACACGCGCCTGGCAATGTCGAGCTCGTTCGCTTCCGCAAGGATTTTCCATCTCTCCTGCGGGGTGCAGAGCTGTCGGTCTCGCAAGCCGGCTACAATACGGTCGGCGATCTTCTTGTCGCCGGTTGTCGCGCTATTCTGGTTCCCTTCACGGCTGGCGGCGAAACGGAGCAGTCCGTCAGGGCCGAGCGGCTGGAAAAGCTGGGCTTGGCATTGGCCCTGCCGGAGGCGGGATTGACGACCGAATTGCTGGTCGGGGCCGTGAAGACCGCGCTGTCGCGGCCCAAGCCGCGCAACCCGGACATCGATCTCGGCGGTGCCGCCAGAACCTCGGCTATTCTGCGCCAAATCATATAGAGAAAGGCGCGGCGGCTATCGGAGCCATCCTGTCGTTTTATCCTCCTGGATTCCTGCAATCTTGTGATATAAATCGAAAAATCGATGAATCGGGAGGAGCGTGGACGAAGGACCGGGCGGTTCCCCTTTTCACAATGGGGCCACGTATCCGCAACGAAATCTTCCCGCATCTCTGCAACATCGGTGCCGGCATCAGGCCGGCGCTGGGCGTTGAATCTGAAAGCCTGCAGTAAGCAATGGAAAAAAGCCTAGCGCGTTACATTTGGTCGAACACCCGGCTGGAGCAGATCTGGATACTGCTGGTCGTCGCGGCGTCGATGATCCCTTACTTTCTGTCCTTCGACCTGCCCAAGCAGATCGTCAACGGGCCGATCCAGGGTAAGGGTTTCGAGCATCCCGGCCAAACACAGACCTTTATGCACATCGCCTTCGATGTGCCGCTGATCGGTCATATCGAAGTCTTCCAGGGTGTCCAGCTGACCCGCATGTGGATGCTCGTCGCGCTGAGCATGGTGTTCCTGGCCCTTGTCGTGCTCAACGGCCTCTTCAAGCTGTATATCAATACCTACAAGGGGCGGCTCGGCGAGCGTATGCTGCGACGCATCCGCTTCGAGCTGATCGATCGGGTGCTGCGGTTTCCTCCGATCCTTTTCAAGCGCGTGAAGCCCGCGGAAATCGCCACCATGATCAAGGACGAGGTGGAGCCGATGGGCGGCTTCACCGGCGATGCCTTCGTGCAGCCGGCCCTTCTCGGCGGCCAGGCAGTGACGGCGCTCGTCTTCATCATCATGCAGAATTTCTGGCTCGGCATGATCGCCGCCGGCATCGTCGCCGTGCAGGCGATCGTCATTCCCCGCATGCGCAAGCGGCTTCTGGAGCTCGGCCGCCAGCGCCAGCTGACTGCGCGCGAGCTTTCCGGCCGTGTCGGTGAGATCGTTGACGGCATCGGCACCATTCACGCCAACGACACCACGAATTTGGAGCGTGCCGATATCGCCCATCGGCTCGGATTGATCTTTTCGATCCGCTACGATCTCTATCAGTGGAAGTTTTTGGTGAAATTCATCAATAATTTCCTCGCGCAGGTCACGCCCTTCCTGTTCTATCTGATCGGCGGTTTCCTTGCCTTGCAGGGCCGATTGGACATCGGCCAGCTCGTCGCAGTCATCAATGCCTATAAGGATTTGCCCGGACCGCTGAAAGAGCTGATCGATTGGGACCAGTCGCGTCAGGACGTGCAGGTCAAATACAATCAGGTGGTCGAGCAGTTCAGCGTCGATAAATTGATCGATCCGAAAATCCAGATCCTCTCGCATGCGCCGGCCGGACGCATCACCCATGCCCTGGTTGCGACCAATGTGACCGTCGTCGACGATAGCGGCGCCCGCGTGCTCGATCACGTCTCGGTCGAGATCCATCCCGGGGAAAGGGTGGCAATCGTGGGCGACAGCGGTGCGGGCGGTGAATATCTTGCGGAAGCATTCGGGCGCCTGATCTGGCCGGATAGCGGCCGTGTCTCGATCGATGGCCGCGATATCCTGGAATTGCCGGAATCGATAACCGGACGACGCATCGCCTATGCTTCTTCCGAAACCTTTTTCTTCCATGGTACCTTGCGCAGCAATCTGCTCTATGGCCTCAAGCATGCGCCGCTCATTGCTCCCGTCTATACCGACGACGAGGCCACCAAGGCCAAATGGCGCGTGATGGAAGCGCGGCGCGCGGCCAATCCGGAATTCGATCTCAACGGTGACTGGGTCGATTATGCGGCTGCGGGCGCCACGGGGCCGGATGATATCTATTCGGTGATCCGTCCGGTTCTCGATGCCGTTGCCATGTCCCAGGATATTTTCGACATGGCGCTGCGCTCGAATGTTGACGCGGCAGCACATGAGGATCTGACGTCGCGTATCGTCGAACTGCGGCAGGCATTGCGGTTGCGGCTTGAGGAAGAGAAGCTCGAGGACCTCGTCGTTCCCTTCCAGTTCGACGCGTACAATCCGCAGGCGACGGTCGGCGAAAATTTGCTGTTCGGCACGCTGAAGCGGCCGCAGATGACCAATCGCAAGCTCGCCGCGCATCCTTATTTCCAGCAGATATTCGCCGAGACCGGGCTCGTGTCAGACCTCTACGACATGGGCTTGGAGATCGCCGAAAACGCGGTCGAGCTTTTCACCGACCTGCCGCCGGACCATCCGTTCTTCCAGCAGCTGACCTTCATGACGGCGGAGGATATTCCGACCTATGAGGCGCTGCTGCAGAAGCTGAACGGCAAGGGATATGAGGCGGCGACCGACGATGAACGCGCGGCCATCATCCGCCTCAGCTTCTCCTATATCGAACCACGTCACCGCTTCGGTCTTCTGACCCAGGTGCTGATGGAAAAGATCGTCCAGGCGCGGGCGAAATTCTACGAGAACATACCAGCCGATCTGACCAAGGTCATCGAGCGCTATGATCCGGAACGTTTTACCGCGTCGGCGACCCTGATGGACAACGTGCTGTTCGGCCGCATCGCCCATCAGCAGGCCAACGCGCCGGAGCGCATTCACCAGATCATGTATGATGTCTTCGGCCGCCTCGGCATGCATGACAGCGTCCTGTCGATCGGCCTGGATTTTGATGTTGGTTCGGGCGGCAAGCGCCTGACGAACGTGCAGCGCCAGAAGCTCAATCTCGGCCGTGCACTATTGAAGCGTGCGGATTATATCATCTGCAACCGTCCGCTGCCGGCGCTCGATCATCGCGTTCAGGATCAGATTGCGAGAGCCGTTCTGGGCAAATTTGACAGCGACGGATATGCGCCGGCAATCATCTGGGTATTGTCCAATCCGAGCTTTGCCGAATTGTTCGATCGTGTTTTGGTCTTCGACCATGGGAGTCTTGTCGAAAGCGGGTCAAGTACCGATCTTTTGGAGAAAAACGGTATGTTCAAAGAACTGTTATCGTAATATCCTATCTCGACAGTGCGTCTGGGGCCGAACACTGGGGGTATCGAAGCTCATGCTTCTGAAAGACGAAGTTGAAATGCTGAAGCGAGTGCCGATTTTTTCGCGCATCGCACCCGCGAAATTGAAACTTTTGGCGTTTACGTCCGATCGCGTCAGCTATAATGCTGGCCAAACCCTGTTTCATCAGGGGGATCACGGAGATGCCGCCTACGTTGTTCTTTCGGGAACTGCTGATATTCTCGTCGATAGCCCGGCCGGCGAGATCAAGGTTGCTGAAGTTGACGTGAATTCCATCGTCGGCGAAATCGCAATCCTCTGTGACGTCTCCCGCACCGCCACGGTAAAGGCCACATCCAGGCTCGAGGCATTGAAGATCAGCAAGGAGCATTTCCTGAAGCTGCTCAGCGATTTTCCGGAAATGGCCGTCGAGATCATGCGCGTGCTTGCCGACCGCCTCAACCATACGACCTCGGAACTGACAGCCGTCCGCAGCCGCCTCAACCAGCCGCAGTCGATGTCCACGCATTGAGATCGAGATGTCGAGTGTCTGTGCTTTCACGCAGGCGCCGAGCAAATCAATGACATCTGGACGATGTGTTCGCCGTCGAGCTTCTGGAGTCATTCCGGAAAGTGCGCGGCGGTTTTCCGGCCGGAATTGCGAGACAATAAAGAGATCGAGCGGTTTAGAGTTTCCGTGAAAAGCTGAACGCTCTAGCTTTTCAAAATAGCGATCGGAAACTTCTTAATACAGTGCAAAGTTGACTTTGGGTGCCGTGTTGGAAGATTGTGAATTCGAGGGAAACCTGCGAACATGAAAGCAGTTTTTCTTCTGGCGGTTTCCTCATGGCCAAAAAATACGATGCGATCGACGTAGAAGTTGGATCACGCATCCGACTACGCCGGGAAGAATTGTCAATTACGCAGGATATATTAGCCGAGAAGCTTTGCATAAGCCCTCAACAGCTCGAGAAATACGAATGCGGCGTCGAAAAAATCGGCGCTGGTCGCCTTCTAAGCATTTCTGAAATCCTTGGTGTGCCGGTCATGTTTTTCTTTAGAAGCGCATCGGACGACGCCCTTCCTTCCATGGAGGCAATGTCCGGTTTTCGACTTGCCAAGCATCACAGGGCCGCGCTGCAGACAGCCTTATCGGGGATTGAGGACAAGCGATTGCGGGCGAGGATTGTCGCCTTTGTGCAATCAAGCGAACCAGACAACGAGCGCTGACACAGCAAGATGACATTTCATTTAACGACACTCGGTAGTTGCGCCCTCCATGATGAGAAGGGTGATCGTATGAATGTACCAAGACAGGCGCTGCTCATGCTGGCCTATCTCTACAATTGTCGACAGCCGATGCCGCAGAAGGATCTGGCGGCTTTTCTCTGGCCTGGCGATCTTCAGGCCGCCGGCGCCAATTTGAGGTCGGCCCTTTTGCGTTTGGCGAGCGCGACGCCCAAATCATCCAGGCTGCTGATCAGCGGTGTTGCGACGAGCCTCGCATTGAACTTCGACGCATTGCGGTGCGATCTGGATGCTGTCGAAAATGCGTCCGGCGTTGCCAGGCTTGGCGCGCTTGCCGATGCCCTCGCGGAGGTTGCAACCGCGCTGGAACTCAATCCGCTTGCTCCGGACTACTATTATTGGACCGCAGCAGGAGCCAGCTATTTCCTTGGGGAATATACTGAAGCATTGGCTTATCTGGACAGGATGAGAGACCCGGGGCCAGCAAGCAGGCTTGCGGCGGCAAGCTGGGCAATGCAGGGGGATCTTGCCAAGGCTGCATCCTGGCGGGCCAAAGGGGTCAGAGTTGCTCCGCGGCCTCAGGCCTTTATGAGCGTTAGGCGCTCGTTCATCCGTGTCGAACAATTTTAGGGCGTGCCCACCTGGCGAAACACTTTTTAGGGTTTCGCCCTACTTGGAACGGCTTGGCATAACCCGTGTTGGCCGCCAGACCGAGCTCGATCGCATAGGCATTCCCGTTTGGTGTGCCTACGCCCCGAATTCCAAGGCGATCGTGATCGCTCAGGGAAAAGGTCTGGACGACGTCTCCGCGAAAACATCCGCGGTGATGGAAGCGATCGAGCGATCGGTCGCGACCCAACCTTTCTGTTCAGCGTTGATGGCAAGTCAGGATGATCTTGCCGCAAGCGGTCATGCGATCGATTGTTTGGACGATCTGCTGGCGATCGGCGCGCAACCGGTAGAGACCAACGAACAAATCAGATGGTCCCAAGCCCACGATCTGGTGAAGAACACCTCAATGTTCGTACCCTTCGAGGCCATTCATCTTGACCGAACGCATGTCAGCCCGCGATTTTGGGTGTCATCGGACGGATTGGCGTCGGGAAATACCTGGCACGAGGCAGTCCTGCACGGGTTGCTGGAGCGGGTAGAGCGGGATGCTTGCGCCCTCTGGAATGTTGGCGAGCCGGCGTGCCGGTATGCACGCCGGATAGATCCGCATAGCATCGAAGATGAAGGTATTCGCGAGATGCTGGAGAAGATTTTCTCCGCGGACTTCGATCTCGCCCTTTTCGATGTGACGTGCGATCTAGGCGTTGCCTCCGTCGTCGCATTGCTGCGGCCGAGAGGCGACGACGGCTCGCTGAGATATGTCGACTTGACCATGGGGGCGGGAGCATCCTTGTCCCCCGATGTGGCCGCGGCCCGGGCGATTTCCGAGGCCGTGCAGTCGCGGATGACGTTCATTGCCGGTGCCAGAGATGATCTTGTCCCGGAGCTGTTCTCACGCCGCGCCGATCCCGCTCACCTGCAGTCGTTCCAGGCGCGATACACGACGAACCTCAACGAATTGCCGACGATGATGGCCAAGTCCACGCGGGATGCGCTCGACCGCCTAGTCGAAACTCTGTCGGGATGCGGTATCGACCAGCTTTATGCAATCGAACTCGCACCGGAATGGCTGCCGGCATCGGTCACAAAGGTTTTCGCGCCGCAACTCGAACATCCGGACGGGGGTCGCCGAATTCGTTTCGGCAGCCGCGCGCTGTCAAGAGGTTTCCTATGAAAGTGATCTTCGTAGGCCCGAGCCTGCCCGATGCCAAAGCGCTTGCCGACCGCACGATGGTCATACGACCGCCAGCATGCCAAGGCGACGTCGTGAAAGCTCTTGAGGATGGGGCTGTCGCCATCGGCCTTATCGACGGTCAGTTCGAATTCGTCGCGCCGGTCTGGCACAAGGAGTTACTCTTTGCCCTATCCCGAGGGGTCCCCGTGTTTGGGGCCGCCAGCATGGGAGCGCTGCGTGCGGTGGAGTGCCAGACTTACGGCATGGTCGGCGTCGGCCGGATCTTCGGCGACTATGCTTCCGGCTGCCGCGAGGAGGATGCGGACGTCGCTCTTCTTCATGGCCCGGCGGAATTGGGCTATCCCGCTTTGTCGGTGCCACTGGTCAATGTCGATGCGACAATCGAGGCTGCGATTGGCCAAGGTATTATCGGCAGGCAAGAGGCTCTGCGGCTCTCCCAGGCAGCCCGGCGTGTATTTTTCAAGGATCGGACCTGGAGGCGTGTTGCCGAAGCCGCCGATATGGATGCGGCGCAGGTGAGGGCACTCGTCGCAAAAGCCTGGACCGACCAGAAGCGTCAAGATGCGATCGAGCTTATGCGCGCAATTGCTGGGGCGCCGTTGCACGCGCGCGTAGCGGACTGGTCTTTCAATGCGACACCGCTCTGGCGCGAGCTCTTTCCGCAACTTTACCGCATGTAGTTGATTCTCAATGCAGTCATTACGTGTGCAACGCTTTTGCAACGCACCTCATCAATCGAAATATGCCAATCTCCCCTCACGAAATCATTTTATGGGGCCTTAAGAGTGGTTGATTTTGAAGGACAGGAACGTCAGAGCGAGATCTTGGCGCTCGCAAAAATGATGCAGTATGCCGGTCAAATTGCCGGCGAGCTCGATGCACCGCAGGCGGTGTTTCTGATAAAGGCAGCGCAAGCCGCTCTTTTTTCGATTTTAGAAACCGAGTTCCCGATGCTCCCTCGCGTGCATCTGAAAGGGCTTGTTAGTGACACGCATGGTAACTGCTAGCAACGAGCTTTGGTTCTTCTAACGTCATCGATTGATACATTTATTTGATACCGCGCTGACACACAGAAACTTCGAGAGATCCAGCTTGATCAGAAGAATAGGAAGCAGGGTGGGCTGGCCCGCAAGAAAGGTAAGCTCCGCCGATACGGCAGGCATCGTTGCGGATTTCAAAGGGCCTCAAGCAAATATGAGGGGCGCGGTCATGATGCTTGCAGTGATTATTGTTGCGTGGCTCACCATTGCCTGCGGCATCTGCCGTTCGTTGAACTGGCTCTGATCTCCGGCTGCCAACACTGATCGCGACATGACCCCGGTCATGCCTCAAGGACAATTGTTTATCACGCCCATCGGCGTCGAAATCTTATGCTGCTTCACACTGCCGAGTACACTGGCCATTCCGCAAATTCTATGGGCAACAGTCACCGGCGGAAAAAGCCTAGAGCAATTCCAGGAAAAGTGCATAGCGGTTCTCCGTCCGGAATTGCGTAGAAAAGGAAACTTAGCTGGCATATGGCAGTCTCTGCTCATGCCAAGCTCACGTGGGGTTGCAAGCAATCTCGCGGTGGAGAGGATCATGGAAAGGTTGAAACGTCTCGCACAAGGCGATCTGTCGCAAAACGAACTCGAAGTTCTAAAGCGAGTGTTCGATCTCGTTACCAGGCAGAGCTGGTTCGACGATACTCAATATAGCCGGGAGGGTTTTGCCGCCGCGCTGGTCGGGCTGTTTCGGTGTGGAATGACTAATCCGACTCAGCTAGAAAGAATCGCGATGTTTTGGGCATTGAGCGACTTTTCCCAAAGCATGTCGAATGGCCAACGGGCCAAACTGAGATCGCTCTACAGCCGAGGCGAGGCAGAGCGGCAAGTTTGCTATTGAAAGGATACGAACTTTCGATCGGGCTGATTTCGACTTGCCCATGGCCGTAGAAATCAAACAGACAGAGCGTGTGAGGCGCGTGCGATTTAATCCGCCAGGGCTTTGGTCGCCATCTCTGACAGTCCCTGCTAGACGGTTATTCCGGAAACTTTGAGATCGTGGGCGACAGCGGCCTTGCTGGAACCCGCCACGATGCGATCACGGATCTTAATGTTAGCGCTATGTGCCCACCTTCGATGCGCCAGATTGGCAGCCGAATGCGGACAGGTATCGTGAAAAGACCCCAGTCAAGTCTGCAAACAATCGCTTATTGCGCCCGCGGGATCTAGGGTTCAGATCCCGTCGAGAGCATGAGATTGGTTTTAGCCTGTTTCCGTTTTCAACAATGAATCAGGCTAAATCCTCACTAGATCATGCGATCAGAGTACGCTGACGTTTTCGGCCTTTGACTTTCCAGTCTTGCGATCCTGGCCCAACTCGTAGCTGACCTTTTCGCCTTCTCTGAGCGAGCCGCCGCGCTGCAAGGCAGACACGTGAACGAACACATCGGTTCCTCCATTCTCGGGGGTAATGAAGCCAAAACCTTTGTCCTCATTGAAAAATTTCACTGTACCTGTAGGCATGGTAGTTCCTCTTCAATTGTGTGGCGAGCTTGACTCGCCCACCGAACTTATAGTTCGCATGCTTCACGAATAACAGCCGGGAATTTTTCTTTATTTTCACAATCGCCGATGCCCCTCCAGGAGTCACAAGCCAAGATGCTGCAAAATCTCCGCGCAATTGCCAGCGGGCAAGCCGCTCGGCGAAATCATATTGCTTCACGGCAACGGCAACGGCTTCGACGCCAAGCTCAGTAGGGGCTGCCGGCTGAGAGGTAAAGCAACAGCCAAGCCGAGGCACAAAAGTAGAGATTGAAGCCGCGCTGGGGGCAATCGACAGTATCAATCGGAAATATCCGCCCAGTTGAAGTTGAAGGGCAATATTACGCCATGCCGGGCAGGTCAGCCATGATGGATAACTTAACCATCCATAGCGGCTGAAATCTCAAACACGCAATGGAAGCATCGCTCGCGCTTTATCTTGAAATAGGAATTATAGTAATTACTTATATAGTTAGGCGAGAATTTCGCGCTGGATGTAGCCATCTTGGGCTTCTTATTGGGAGGAGGTTGTTATGGCAATCACTCTGATGGAAAGAAAAAAGACGCTAAATTGGATAAATCTGCTTCTGGGAGCGTGTTTATTTGTCTCCCCGTGGATCTTCGGCTTTACAGCCGAGATGATACCCAGCTGGAACGCATGGATAGTTGCCGTCCTTTTGGGCGTGTTTGCGATCGCGGCGCTTTCAGTATTTGCTGAATGGGAGGAATGGGTCAATCTGGCACTCGGTCTGTGGCTGATTGCATCTCCCTGGCTGCTCGGTTTTGTTACCAATGCAAACGCCATGTGGACGGATATCGTTCTTGGCGTGCTCGCTGCCGCTGCATCACTATGGGTAGTCTGGGATGTTCATCATCCCCACGCCCACGCTTAGGTACGGACACGAGCCAGATATCGATTATACCCACCGTGCAAGCGGCGGTATCTGGCGAGTGTTCAATTGGCGTCAGTCTAAGCTTTGGAACAGGCTCCGCCCTGATCTTGGGTGAGAGTGCGGATCGAGGATGGATCCTGAGCACCGATAGCATCGTCCCCATAACCGACATCAGCTTCCAAGCACTCCAGAGACTGCTTGGACGCCCAATTTAGTGTTCCAAAGCCAAAAGCCGGCTACGCGACGGTCGATGGGCAAGACTTCACCGCCATAGGCGGGCATCCTCTTCAAGAGGTTCGCGTCGGAAATTGTCAATCGTTCCGGCGCCGAGAAGCGGCAAGTGATTGGTTTTCCAATTTCTAATTTAAGGAATAGGCGACAAGGACAGCAGAATTTGATAGGTTCATGACCACCGGTTGCGGTTTGACGTGTCGGTAACATTTGCTGAGCGTCTTTGCATCACCGGATTGCAGCGGAGGAGGGGTGCTATGGCCGCATTTCATGTCATGGCCGATGCGAGCGGTGAATTCGCGCGCCCGGAAGTCATGAAGATAACCGTCGCGGATCTTATGGATGCGCTGAGATCGGGACTTGATGACTTCAAAGACAAACCGTCCCATTACGTTTTTCTCTGTCTTATGTATCCCATCGCGGGCTTCTTCCTGGTCATGTGGAGCTCCAACGCCGATCTGCTGCCACTGCTTTATCCCTTGATATCGGGCTTTGCGCTGGTTGGTCCGATCGCGGCCCTTGGCCTTTATGAAATCAGTCGACGTCGTGAGCAGGGAGTGGATAGCTCGTGGCATCACGCGCTGGAGGTCCGTCATTCTCCAGCACTGCCATCGATCATTGCGGTCGGCCTCATGCTGTTGGCGTATTTCGTCGCCTGGCTGATTGTTGCGCAGCTCATTTACACCATGACCGTCGGCGAGGGCGGCCTGACCTCGATCTCCACTCTGTTGTCGGAGGTGCTGACGACCTCACGAGGTTTCTCGCTCATGCTTTGGGGCAACCTGGCCGGGTTCGTTTTCGCAATCTTTGCGCTGGCGACAACGGTGGTGACCTTCCCGCTGCTGCTCGACCGGGATGTCGATGCAGTCGCAGCAGTGAACACGAGCATCCGCGCCACACTCTGCAATCCGGGGCCGGTTGCGCTTTGGGGATTGATCGTTGCGGCGCTGCTCGCCATCGGCACGATCCCGATTTTTGTCGGCCTTGCGGTCGTCATGCCTATCCTCGGACATTCGACCTGGCACCTGTATCGCAAATTGGTTGTTCCAATCTATCCCAACCGTACGTCTTGAGTTTGCAAGGAATCCGCTTCGGCAACACCTTGGCGCCGCTGGTCCTATCTGATGAATTTGCTGGCCTTGGAATAGCGATGGAAAGAATGAGGATTGCCATGTCTTACCGTTTTCTTCCGATCTGTCTGCTTCCTGCCGTTGCTTTACCGCTTGCCGCCTTTGCACAGGAAGGTGACGCGACGGCAGGAGCCACCGTTTTCAAGAAATGCGCCATCTGCCATATAGCCGAAACGGACCAGAACAAGATCGGTCCCTCGTTGAATGGCCTGTTCGGCAGAACGGCCGGAACACACCCGAATTTCGCCTATTCGCCGGCCATGCAGGAGGCGGGCAAGGGCGGTCTCGTGTGGAACGAGACGTCGCTCCGCGACTATTTGCACGATCCCAAGGCGAAGGTGAAGGGCACCAAAATGACCTTCGTCGGGCTGAAGGACGATACCGAGATTACCAATCTGATTGCCTATCTGAAGCAATACTCCAAATAGCGCGATGGCTGATATGGACGAACTGTTTTCCGTGTCGCCGATCGGATCGGCGGGGATAAACCACTACCTTTGCTGCAATTGCCCGGGTGAATTGTTCATGAGATAATACTAAAACGTTTCGCGATGAAATTGTGGAAACGTTCGCGGCCGGGTCAGGGAGGAGACGATGGCTGTCGTATTGATTCTCGTTCTGCTGGTGGTGGGATCGATCGGGTTCCATCTGCTGAGCCCTTGGTGGTGGACGCCGATCGCGTCCAATTGGAGCTATATCGACAATACGATCGTCATCACGTTCTGGATCACCGGCGTGGTTTTCACGGTCGTCGTGTTGTTCATAGCCTATTGCGTTTTCCGCTTCAGACACCGCGCCGGAAACCGCGCGGCATACCAGCCTGAAAACAAGCGGTTGGAATGGTGGCTCGCCGGCGGAACGGCAATCGGCGTGGCGGCAATGCTCGCACCTGGCCTGTTCGTATGGAAACAGTTCGTCACGGTCCCGCCCGATGCCAGCGAGGTCGAAGTCGTCAGCCAGCAATGGCAATGGAGTTTCCGGCTGCCGGGCGCGGACGGACGGCTCGGGAGAGCGAACACGCGCGATGTTACTCCGGACAACCCGCTCGGTTTGAACAAGAGCGATCCCGCCGGGTTGGACGACGTCATCGTCGAAGGCGGCGAGCTGCATATACCTGCCGGCAAACCGGTCAAGATGCTTCTGCGCTCGATCGACGTCTTGCACGATTTCTACGTACCGGAATTCCGGGCAAAGATGGACATGATTCCCGGCACGGTGACCTATTTTTGGTTCACGCCGACACGGACGGGAACCTTCGAAGTTCTCTGCGCGGAACTATGCGGGGTCGGTCATCCGCAGATGCGCGGCACGGTCATCGTCGATACCGATACCGCCTATCAAGCCTGGCTGCAGCAACAGCCGACTTTTGCGAAATCGCTGGCGTCCGTGGAAAAGTCGGCGGCGAGGTAAGTGCCTCGGCACTCGAGGAGGAAGGCCGCATCGGAGGGAACAGGGAGGAAGGAATATGGTCGACATTGGGTCCGGCACCGAGCAGGTCATCCAACCCGCTGAAGTCGAGGATGTGGAGCTTTACCATCCGAAAAGCTGGTGGACGAGATATGTCTTCAGCCAGGATGCGAAGACCATCGCCATCCAGTATTCCCTAACCGCCATTTCGATCGGCATGGTGGCGCTGGTATTGTCGTGGCTGATGCGGCTGCAGCTCGGCTTTCCCGGCTACTTCTCCTTCATCGACGCGGAGCACTATTATCAGTTCATCACCATGCACGGCATGATCATGGTGATCTACCTGTTGACAGCGCTGTTCCTCGGCGGCTTCGGCAACTACTTGATCCCCCTGATGCTCGGCGCGCGCGACATGGTGTTTCCCTATGCGAACATGTTGAGCTACTGGCTCTATCTGCTCGCGGTTATCGTGCTGGTCGTCGGCTTTTTCGCACCCGGCGGACCGACCGGCGCCGGCTGGACACTGTACCCGCCGCAGGCTCTTCTGTCGGGTACGCCGGGAGGGCGTGATTGGGGCATCATCCTGATGCTGTCTTCGCTGATCCTGTTCATCATCGGCTTTACCATGGGCGGGCTGAATTATGTCGTCACCGTGCTGCAGGGACGTGCTCGCGGCATGACGCTGATGCGGATGCCCTTGACGGTATGGGGCATATTCACCGCCACCGTCATGGCGCTGCTCGCCTTCCCGGCACTTTTCGTCGCCGCCGTCATGATGCTGTTCGACCGCTTGCTCGGCACAAGCTTCTTCATGCCCGCCATCGTCGAGATGGGCCAGCAGTTGCAGCAAGGGGGCGGCAGCCCCATCCTGTTCCAGCATCTGTTCTGGTTCTTCGGCCATCCGGAGGTCTATATCGTCGCACTTCCGGCCTTCGGCATCGTCTCGGATCTGATCAGCACGCATGCGCGCAAGAACATCTTCGGCTACCGGATGATGGTCTGGGCGATCCTCATCATCGCGGCGCTGAGCTTTGTCGTATGGGCGCATCACATGTATGTCAGCGGCATGAATCCGAACTTCGGGTTCTTTTTCGCGACCACGACCTTGATCATCGCCATCCCGACGGCCATCAAGGTCTATAATTGGGTGCTGACGCTCTGGCGCGGCGATATCCATCTGACATTGCCGATGCTGTTTGCACTGGCCTTCATCGTCACCTTCATCAATGGCGGACTGACCGGCCTTTTTCTCGGCAACGTCGTCGTCGACGTGCCGCTGTCCGACACGATGTTCGTCGTTGCCCATTTCCACATGGTGATGGGGGTCGCGCCGATCCTGGTGATCTTCGGCGCGATCCACCATTGGTATCCGAAAGTCACGGGGCGCATGCTGAACGTGACCATGGGCCATATCCATTTCTGGATCACCTTTCTCGGCGCCTATGCGATTTTCTTCCCGATGCACTACCTCGGGCTGCTGGGTATTCCGCGTCGCTATTACGAGCTGGGCGAAACTGCCTTCATACCGCCGTCGGCGCATACGCTGAACATGTTCATCACGGTCGCCGCGCTGATCGTCGGTGCTGCTCAGCTTCTATTCCTGTTTAATCTCGCCTGGAGCCTTCGCTGGGGCAGGCAAGCCGGCGGCAATCCATGGCGGGCAACGACATTGGAATGGCAGACACCACAAACGCCGCCGGCTCACGGAAATTGGGGCAAGGAGCTGCCGATCGTCTATCGCTGGCCGTATGATTACAGCGTTCCCGGAGCGGATCAGGACTTCCTGCCGCAAAACCAGCCGGCCTCGTCCGGGCCGTCCGAAAGGGCGTTGTCATGAGCGCAATTCTCATCTTCATGGCAGGCATCGCCGGCATCATCGCCTGGTGGATGGCGAGGCAGCGGTTGACCTCGAAACCCTGGCTGGAAGCGGGCATTGCAGGCGATGCGCCTGACATGCGGGGATCGTCGGCCACCACGGCGAAGGTCGGTCTCGGCATCTTTCTCGCCGTGGTCGGCGCCCTGTTCACGCTCCTCATCAGCGCCTATCTGACCCGCCTCGGCGGCTCCGACTGGTGGAGCATTCCGATCCCGCGATTGCTTTGGGTGAATACGGCCGCCCTTGCTGCCAGCAGCGTTGCGTTGCAGTGGGCCAAAACCGAAGCTCGTTCTGACCAAAGCGAGATGTTGAACACAGCTCTTGCCGTGGCGTTTATGTTGGCGGTTCTCTTCCTTGCCGGGCAGGTTTTGGCGTGGCGGCAACTGGTTGCGGCAGGCTATGTGCTCGCCGACAATCCATCGAATAGCTTCTTCTACATGATCACCGGACTGCACGGCCTGCACATTTTGGGCGGACTTTTCGTACTCGGACGGACGACGATCCGTGCCCGGACCAGCCCTGCGCCGGCGAGAGTCCGCCTGAGCGTCGATCTCTGCGCCATCTATTGGCATTTTATGCTTGTTGTCTGGCTGATCCTTTTTGCGCTCTTCGCCGGCTGGGCAAATAGTTTCGTCGATCTCTGCCGTCAATTGGTCAGCTGAGGAGCTTCGATGATGACCGAATCCATAGAAAGACCGGTACACGATCCACTTCTGCACCCGGCGGGACTGCGCGGCGTCGCGGCCGATCTGTCATCGGACCAGCGGGCGTTCAAGAACGTCTCCTGGGGCAAGGCGATGATGTGGATCTTCCTTTTGAGCGATACCTTCATTTTCGGCTGTTTCCTGCTGGCCTATATGACGGCGCGCATGTCGACCACCGTCGCCTGGCCCAATCCCAGCGAGGTTTTCGCCCTGACGATCGGGGGCAAGGAAATCCCGCTGATCCTGATCGCCATCATGACCTTCGTCCTTATCAGCAGCAGCGGCACGATGGCCATGGCCGTCAACTTCGGATACCGCCACGATCGCCGCAAGACCGCGGCACTGATGTTGGCGACAGCGGCCCTCGGCGCGACATTCGTCGGAATGCAGGCATTCGAATGGACCAAGCTGATCAGGGAAGGAGTCCGCCCCTGGGAAAATCCATGGGGAGCGGCGCAGTTCGGTTCGTCCTTCTTCATGATCACCGGCTTTCACGGTACCCACGTCTCGATCGGGGTGCTTTTTCTTCTGATCATGGCACGCAAGGTGTGGCGGGGAGATTTCGACCAGGAAAGGCGAGGTTTTTTCACCAGCCGCAAGGGCAGTTATGAGATCGTCGAGATCACGGGGCTATACTGGCACTTCGTCGATCTGGTCTGGGTATTCATCTTTGCATTCTTCTATCTGTGGTGAGGATGGCATCATGGCGCAGGTACAGGCACATTCGGGACAGCAGCATCCGATAAAACTCTACATGGTGGTTTGGGGGCTGCTTTTCGTCCTCAGCACCTTCTCCTACCTCGTCGATTATCTCGGCATTCAGGGCTATCTCAGATGGTCTCTGATCCTGCTGTTCATGATCCTGAAAGCGGGGCTGATCGTTGCCATTTTCATGCACATGGCCTGGGAACGGCTGGCGTTGATCTATGCCATTCTGGTTCCGCCAGTCCTGGTGCTCGTTTTCGTCGCTCTGATGGTGTCGGAATCGCACTACACGGTCCTCACTCGACTGACCTTTTTCGGCGCGAGCCCTTAAGATTCGGCACCATCTGGCCGCCTGTCATCCTTGAATCAGGGCGCTGAATGCGCTCTGCAAGGCTCGGCAGATTCCCATTCCGGGGCCACACGGCTCCGGCCATCGATGCCGCCGCCAGCCAGGTCGTCCCTCCACTTTGGTGATGAGCGGTTGAGAAGACAGCCAAAACTGGTTATTGCCGGTTCGTCCAATTCGCGAACAGCAAGGTTATGGCGGTATGGCTCCAAATTTCCTCGTTACGCATTCCGGCGGCTTTCATGCCGACGAGGTGTTGTCCAGCGTCATCCTCACGCGGCTTTTCCCTGACGTACGGCTGGTTCGCAGCAGGGCGCCGGAATGGATCACGCCCGGCGCCGATCGCATCGTCTACGATGTCGGCGGCGCTTATGATGCGGCTGCCGGTATTTTCGATCATCACCAGCGCGGCGCACCGCAGCGCGACGATGGTCAGCCCTTCAGTTCCTTCGGGTTGATATGGAAACATTTCGGCCGCGACTATCTGGCCGCCATGTCCGTCCCGGCCGCTTTCGTCGAAACCGTGCGTGCTGCTTTCGATGCGGGCTTCGTATTGCCGGTCGACTTGGTCGACAATGGTGCACTCAGCCCGGACAGCGCCGGTCTGCTGGCCGGACTGACCCTGCCGTCCCTGCTGGAAACGTTGAAACCCGCTTTCGATGAACGGGATCCGCAGGCGACCGACCGGGCATTCCATGCGGCTGTGGCAATCGCCCGCAGTTTTGTCGAAGCCAAGATCAGCGGGATCCACGCGAAGCTGCGCGCCGAAGCGCTGGTGCTGCAGGAGATCGCGTCTTCAGGGCAGGACCGCGTTCTCGAACTGCCGATGGGGATGCCGTTTCGACCAGCCATCGTCAAGGCAGGTGCCGATCATCTCCTGTTCGTGGTGCATCCGCGCGAGGCGGATTGGTGCCTGACCGGAATCCGCCGCGCGGAGGAGGGGTTTGAACTGCGTGCCAACCTTCCGGCTGCTTGGGCGGGGTTGAGCGGCCGCGACCTTGAAGTGGCCACCGGAATTGAGGGCGCCAGCTTCTGCCATAATGGCCGTTTTATCGCAGCCGCGAGAACGCGGGAGGCGGCCCTCGCTCTGGCCGGTCTGGCGGTAGAAGACGCCGAGAAGCGAGCCGGTTGAGGATTGGCTCGAGGAGCAGCTTGCCCGGCTGCATCGTCAGGGGGCGACGCCGGGCCGGAACGGTGTAGGATCGATTGGGGTAGGCGTGTCTGGCCGATCCCCGTTCCGCCTATGCCGCGTCCCGTGCCCGGTGCCGGATTTTTTGCCGCCGGCCCATCACTTGTCGCAACCTTGCTGAAAGCTGGATGCGAAAGCCTGTTCATCGCCATTCTTTTGGCGGCTTGCCGGCCGTGAATTCCGGGTCGCATGGAACACAGCCGTTACTTTTGGTCGAACAGATCGCCGCACGCCTGACAGGCGAAGTACATTTCCTGCTTGTTACATTGAACATGGCCCGTGGCACCCGCCCGGATATTCCAGTCACAGATTTTCCCGCCCCACTTTAACGTGCCCTCTATGTAGCAGGGGGCAAGATCATAATCGTCGTGGAGGACCCTGGCATCAATCTGTTTTGCACGCTTGAAGAATTCCCGAGCCTTTGCAGGTGACAAGGCGACATCCGACTCGCGACACCGATCAGGTTCCTCGGAACGAAAGGCAATGATCTTCAGATCGGCGATCTGTTCGCAATGCGCTGCGGCAGACGTACACAGCAACGCGGCCGCAGTCAGGATGATAATTCGACTAGCCATTTGCGTAGTCCTGCAATCGCGTCACCCGATTTTTTACCAATGTGTCTGGCCAATTCAGCTGGGTCTTGGCCATCCAGCGTCAACCTATGCGTTGAGCGATTTTGACATCGCCTCACCCTGTCTTTGCATTATGTGTGGCAGCACACAATCATATGCCATTTCCGGCGCAATTGTTTGAGATTGGCGGCGGTATCGAACACACCAATTGAGAGGGATCGTTCCAGGCACGATCCGAGGGCGTGATGCTCGACGACGCGATGTTATGGAGCCCTCTCCGGTCGAGATCTCGCACTTCGTCTCCCATGCAGGCAACCGCTGCCATCGCTCAAGGCGGTCCAAAGCTTGAGATCGCAATTGCAATTGGAGGCTCATTTTAGGATGCCGAAATTTCCCGCTGCTGCGATCACTGCGACAGATGCATGGTCTGCGATTTTTCAAGGTTGGTGAGCGGGGGCGAAACGGCCCTGCCTGCATGGGCGATCAGACTATCGGGTGAGCAACAAGCCGAAATATTCTCGGATGGCCCGATGAACACGACGTCCGCATAGATATGCAAGCGTGGCAGCAGACGCTCCAGCAGCCTTTTGCAAGCCGAGGCATTCACATCTTCTTCGCCGGTCAATCTGCCGACCATGCGCATGAACCAGTCATCATAGGCCTCGACGTAGAGGAACCACCCGGGCGCATCCGGTCTGTCGGCCGGCTTGTCGCGGCAAAGCCAAACGGAGCGCGCATGGGCAAAGAGCGGTTGCAATACGCCTTGCAGCAGTGCGACTTCGGATGCGTCCATCCCATGCGGAAAATGCTCGTTGAGCACAAACTGCCCCGCATCTTGGCCGGTCCATAATTTGTCGGCGACATGCCGATGGTGCTCTGCCGTCACCCTGTCTCCCGTCCGCAAGCAGAGTTCGCAAAGACGGCGATGAACGTCATATACGGAGGTCGACGAGTTCTGGCCGATGCGATGCCATAGGGCTATCGCTGCGCCAAAGTCACCATTTTGCTCCAGATCCTCGGCTTCAAACTGAAGAAGCGTGGGATCATCGGGTGAATGTCGCAATCCTTGCGCGATTGCCTCCCGACGAAGGGGACCTGCCGGATCAAATTTTTCCGCCAATTGCGCCAGAAGCAGCCAGTCCCCTTCATCAAACGTCTGCTGCTTGCGGCGGTGCAGCAGCTTTGCGAATTCCTCATGTTGGCGCGCATGCCAGCTCTCTGCGTCCCGCCAGGCTTGGGCGACATTCTCGCACCAGTTGGCGTCGAGCTGCGCGGCTATGCCGGATGCCTCGTTTCCCAGCCAATCCGTGGCTGCGGCCGTTTTCTCAAGGCGCCAGGGCAGGTGACCTGGAAGCGGATCCGTCGGATCAAATCCTGTCGATGCTACGCGCTCGAAAAAGGCAGGATGCGTGCTGCGGGGATCCGGACCCTGACATAGAGCTTCGTGCAGCCAGGCTGCCGCCTGTGCGCCATCGTGCGGACGGCTCTCCGCCGGTTCCGCCAGAAGCTGTGTGAACGGCTGCACCTGAGCCGGTTCATCCACACCGGCTCGCGCGAATAGGCCGGGCCAGAACCGGTCGGACATGGCTTTTTGCCTTAGAGCCAGTGCGAATTCAGCTTCCAGCGCCAGATCGGCACCGCACACTTGAACGGCTTGCGCATCGGCGAACATCTCGCAACGGCGCGAAAATTCCAGCGTTTCTCGCATCATGCGCGGCACGTACCAGGACAGAAACAGTCGAAGCGGCGCGGTGATCAGACGATGATTGCGCTCATGCAGATCAGCCAGCGCTGCCCAGCGCTGGCGCGCCATATAGGCCCAGCGGGCGAAATGGCCATGCTGGCGGGAGATATGCGCGTATTCGTGGGCAATGACCACAGCTGCCTGGTCCCTGGTCAGGAGAGCGAGAAGCGGCAGGCCGAGCACGAGGATATGCTTCGACGGACCGGACCGCGCCGCGGTCTGGTATATGGATGCGTTGAGGTCGTCGTTGACATAGATCGCCGTGAAGGCCGGCGCCTCGCAGGCAAGGCGCAACCGTTCAATGTCGGCGGCAAGAGCCGGAACCTTGCCGGGATCCAGCAATATCCCATTCGAAACCGGCGGTGGCAGCGGTACGGCGCGGGCGCGCAGGACCATCAGCCCATAAAAGAACCATGACAGCGACGGCAAGGCGAGAAGCGCCAGCAGCAGCGGCGAGGACAGAGAAAAAACCAGCAAAAGAGGCGAGAGAACCAGCAGGACACCGGAAAAGAGCAAAAGCGCATCGCCGAAGGCAAGCCAGATCAGGGCTCGCCATCTGCCTTCCTGCGGTGGCGGGAGGAGATTGTTCATCGCGGCGCTTACTTCGGAGGCAGATGCTCTTTTGAAAGCTTCTTTCCAAGGAAGAAGGCCCGCAATGCCCGGCCGGCCATTTTCCATCCCGTCGATCCATAGACCTGCGTTTCCATCCAATCCATTGATGAATGAGTGGGGAAAAGTTCCTTGTAGCGATCGAACCATTGCATGGCGATAAACTCGCTTTTTGGAACGCCATCGCCATGTTTATACGCCAGAACCACCTCGCTATAAGCCTCGCCAGCAAGATGGTCGTCCTCGTGGGTAACGAAGGATTTCATATTGGCGACGGCCTCTTGTTTCTCCTCCTCGGTTCCGTGCCGCCGTCCAACGCTTGCAAGCCTGATGACAGATGCGCCAATTCCGCCCTCCATCGCCTTCACATAGTGGTCGCGGACCCGCTCGAAATTTTGACGGATCGTCAAATCGATCTTGTGAACGTTTTCGAGGCGCCAGGCGTAATTGTAAAAGGCCACCGCTTCCCCTTCCTCGACAGCTCGCTCAAGCCAGCGATCCGCTTCCTTGTCGTCCAGCAATTCCGGTTGGGTATCCGGTCGAATTCCCCTTGTAATATCATACATGCTCGCCGCGCTGGAATAGACACGCCTCTCGGCAAATGCGCGGGTGAGGTGGGTGGCCTCCTTTTGAAAGCCTCCGTCCCATATCATCCTGCAAGCGTGCACCGGCGTAAAAGCGTCCGGCTCATAGAATGGCGCCAACTCGGCCGCCCGGTCGATCAGTCGCGTGGCGATGGCCGGATCGGCCTCGATCCCCCACATGCCGTACTGCCAGGCGAAGGCCGCCATGGTGAGCATTGTCGGCTCGTCGAAACGGCGGGCGGCGGTTTGCAGCACGCGCGCATAAGCGCCTTCCACATCCTCGAAATGCTGGATCAGCATTAGGTTGGTGAAATCCCGGAACGCACCGTCCACTCCGGGATAGGTCCGTGGCGGCTTGCAATAGCGGATGGATTCGACATGGCGCTGATGCGCCAGCTTCGTGTCGGCAAGCGAGTAATGGGTAAAATTGGCGTATTTTCCGAGAGAAATGAAACGCAGGGCATCGGAGAGATCCCGCGCGAGCCAGTTCTTAAAAATCTTCTCTCGGGCGGCGATTTCGCGCACGTCGCCTGGTTGCGGATATTCAGGCAGCGTCAATGCGTCATTAATGCCCGGCCAGCGGATGGAATTGCGCTCTTGCTCGTTCAATTGTGAACACAAAGGGCCGGTGGCGAATTTTTCGACCTCCCCCTCAGAGCCACCCCATCTGGGGCTCAAATACTGCGCGTAGTCCGCCAGGATATCCGGCCATCGCGGTCTGAGCGAAAGGCAATAGCGCAGCCAGTAATAGCCCGGATTTTCGATGTCGCCCTCTTGCGCGGGCGGAAGAGAACCCGGAAGTGCTGCGGTGAGGATGCCCGGCGGCTTCAATCCATACTTGGCGAGCTGAGCACATGCCGCTTCATAAAGGTCGGGGTCGAACTCGTCGCGCTGCATGGTTTTTTCAAGCGGCGTTCCGCGAAACAGTGCGTCGACGAAATCCGGCTGGCCAAGATATTGGCAGATCTGCATCATGGTTTCAGCGGCAAGCGCCGGACGCTCGGAGAGCGTCATTGCCTTCAACAGATGTTCGGCCGCGGTTACACAAGCCATATGGGCGGCAACCCATTGATCTTCGCCAACTTCCGATGCCCAGGCCGCCGTGCGGATATCAGCAGCCCGACGAAAATAATGGTGACCGAGAATATACCACGCATGGTAGGAATCCGGATAGGCCCGGGTCCAGTCATCCAGTAACTCAAGCCGCCGCGCGACATTCACGCTTGCATGGTCAAACAGGCCGGAACTGGTTGCAAGATACACATAGCGATCATCGGGGACATCGCCGGGTTGCCACCATACCGCTTCAAGCGATGCCACTATGCGCTCCACCTCGTCGAAGCGCCGCTCAAGCATTGCCTTTCGCAGTTCTTCCTGCTGACGGAACCGCACCCATTGCGGGCCATCGAGCGGCAAGGGAGACGAGCTTGTGGTCATCTGCATCGGCGGCTCCTTTGCGTCCAGCGCGGGTCGATTGCAATTCGGCCCAACGGAGACCCCGTCGGAAACCATAGGCATGGCCCGAACCGAATCCGGGATCATGCGCGTTTGATGTGTAACGCGAATGCATCACACATTTCAACCATCGGCCGTACTCAGCTCTGCCTGATTTATTCAGGGCCTCAGATCAATCCTCGCTTGGCGAGGTTGCGCATCAGATGCGAAGTTCCGAATGTCCAGGGTAGGCATTCGGTCGACAGCAGCACGCGGTTGCGCAGTGATCCGAGCTTGTCGTTGGAAATAGTGACGATGTCGCCGACCTTGTGGGTGAAGCCTTGCCCTGGCGTATCGCGGTCCTCGACGGGAGCGAAAAGCGTTCCCATGAACAGCACGAAACCGTCCGGATATTGATGATGGCGGCCGATGGTCTGGGAGACGAGGTCGAGCGGATCGCGGCTAATTTCCTTCATCGATGAGCGCCCATGCAGCACATAACCGTCCTCGCCTTCGACCTTCAGGTCGAGATCGGCGTTGCGCACGTCGTCCAGGCCGTAAGTCTCGTCGAACAGGCGGATGAAAGGGCCGATCGAGCAGGAAGCGTTGTTGTCCTTCGCCTTGCCGAGCAACAGGGCCGACCGGCCCTCGACATCGCGCAGGTTGACATCGTTGCCGAGCGTCGCGCCCTTCACACGGCCCTGGCTATCAACGGCAAGCACGATTTCCGGCTCGGGATTGTTCCATTTGGAGATCGGATGCAGGCCGACATCTGCGCCCAACCCGACCGAGGACATGACCTGCGACTTGGAAAAGACCTCGGCATCCGGGCCGATGCCGACTTCGAGATATTGCGACCATACGCCTTCTTCGATCAGGGCAGCCTTGACCTTGGCGGCTTCGGGAGAGCCGGCCTTGAGATTGCGCAGGCTGTCGCCGATCAGCGCGGTCACCTTGCCGCGGATCGCTTCGGCAAGGTCCGGATTGCCGGCGGCGCGTTCCTCGATGACGCGCTCCAGCATCGAACGGGCGAAGGTGACGCCGCAGGCCTTGATCGCCTGCAAATCGATGGGCGCGAGAAGGTGGATGGACGAGAGATCGGCCTTGGCGGTCAGCAAGTCACCGAGCTTGGCGACGGCTTCGCCTTTCTGGGCGCGAACGAACGCAACCGGATCGTCCTTTTCCAGCAGGTCGCGTATGGTCGGCGCTTCCTTCGAAGTGATGTCGTAAAGCGTGCCATCTCGAACGGTGACGAGTGCAGGGCCTTCCACATCCGGGCGCCAGAGGCGACCGACGAATGTTCCGGTGGTGAATGTATCTGAGCTCGCCATGTCGTTCGTCTCCTCCAAACTGCGAGTGTTTTCTAACCCAGGCGAATGTGCTTTGCCACCGGTTATCGATACGATATTCGCCCATGTTTTGGATTTTCACTTTCTCCAACACGGCCAAAGACATAAGGCCCCGCGGCAGCGCCGCGAGGCCTTTTGGGCCGCAAGCCAGGGAGAGAAGGCTTCAGGCGGCCTGAACCTTACGATTGCCGCGCGCCCATTCCGGCAGCCAATCGCCATGAGCGACGAGCAGTTCATCGACCAGCGCCCAGATCTGGTCGAGATCGAGCTCGGCTGCCGTGTGCGGATCCATCATCGCGGCGTGGTAGATGTGTTCGCGATTTTCGGTTATCAGGGCTTTGACCGTCAGTTCCTGCACGTTGATGTTCGTGCGGATGAGGGCCGTCAGCTGCGGCGGCAGGTCGCCGACATAGGTCGGCTGGATGCCGGAGGCATCGACGAGGCAGGCGACTTCCGCCGCGCAATTAAAGGGCAGCGATGTAATGCAGCCATTGTTGCGGACATTGCCGTAGATGACGGAGGGTTCACCGGTCCAGACCGAATTGATGATCGAGGAGGCGTATTCCTTCGATTGCTTGACCTCGATCTTCTCGGCCGTGCGATATTCCTCGGCCTGGCTCTTCCAGCGCGCCACCTGCTCGATGCAGCGCTTCGGATATTCGTCGAGCGGAATGCCGAACTTCTCAATCAGGTCCTCTCGGCCTTCCTTGATGAAGTAGGGTGTGTATTCGGCGAAATGTTCGGAGCTTTCAGTGACGAAATAGCCGAGCCGGGTCAGCATCTCATAGCGCACCTTGTTCGGGCAGCGCGGGTTCCAGCCGGGCTTCGGCGCACGTCCCTCGTGATAGGCGCGCACGAGATCGGGGTAGAGGTTGCGATAGGAACCATCAGCCTGGCGATGCTCGAATTCGAGATAGAAGGCCATGTGGTTGATGCCAGCCGAGCGGTAGCGGATCTCCTCATAGGGAATGTCGAGATCATGCGCCAGTTCCATCGCCGTCCCCTGTACGGAATGGCAAAGACCGACCTGCTTGATCGTGGGGTACTTGTCGCCGATCGCCCATGTGTTGATGGCCATGGGGTTCACATATTGCAGCATGATCGCATCCGGGCAGACAGCGAGCATGTCCTCGCAGATCTTCCAGAGATGCGGAACCGTGCGCAGGCCGCGCATGATGCCGCCGACGCCAAGCGTGTCGGCGATCGTTTGGCGTAGCCCATACTTCTTCGGCACTTCGAAATCGGTGACGGTGCAGGGCTCGTAGCCGCCGATCTGGAAGGCGACGACGACAAAATGCGCGCCGTCGAGCGCCTTGCGCTGGTCGGTAAAGATTTCGACCGTGGCGGGTGCGCCCAGCGTCGAAGCAAGCTTGCGGGCGACGATGGCGCTTTCGTCCAGCCGCTGCGGATTGATGTCCATCAGCGCAATCCTGGCGCCTGCCAGGGCAGGACGCTGCAAGACGTCGCCGATGATATTCTTCATGAAGACGGTCGAACCGGCTCCGATGAATGTGATCTTGGGAGTGCCTGTCATTTCAAAATCTCCTGAATGCTATGAAGCCACCTCGAACGCCGCTCTGACAAGGCGTTCGGTGTAAGCGGTCTTGGGATGCGAGAGAACCTCTTCGACCGGCCCTTCCTCCATGATCTTGCCGTGCTGCATGACAATGACGCGGTGGCAAAGGGCGCGGACGACCTTGAGGTCGTGGGAAATGAATAGGTAGCTCAGGCCTTTCTCGTCCTGCAGCTTGCGCAGGAGGTCGATGATCTGGGCCTGGACGGAAAGATCGAGCGCGGAGGTCGGCTCGTCGAGAAGGATGAATTCCGGCTCGAGTGCGATGGCGCGGGCAATCGCGATGCGCTGGCGCTGGCCGCCGGAAAATTCATGCGGAAAGCGCGAGAGAATGTTGGCCGGCATGCCGGCACTGACGAGCGCCTCCTTGACGCGTTCCAGGCGTTCAGCCTTGTTGGCGCCGAGGTTGTTGACCACCAGCCCCTCGGAAATGATCTGGCCGATGGTCATGCGCGGATTGAGCGACGAGAACGGGTCCTGAAAGACGACCTGCATGCGCGAGCGCAACGGCCGCATTTCGGCGCGCGAGTGGTCATGGATTGCCTGCCCGTCGAAGAAAATCTCGCCGCTATCGGCATCGATCAGGCGCAGCAGCGCCTGGCCGAATGTGGTTTTGCCGGAGCCGGATTCACCCACCAGGCCGAGCGTTTCGTGGCGGCGCAGCTCAAGGTTCAGGCTGTCGACGGCGACGAGCTCGCGCATGTCGGGCTTGAAGAAGCTGCCGTGACGCAGCATGAACGCCACCTTGACGGACTTGCCTTCGAGAACCGTGTCGCAGTTCGGCGGCAGCGGCTTTGCCTGTCCACGCGGCTCCGAGGTCAGCAGATGCTGCGTATAGGGATGCTGCGGATTTGCGAAGAGCGCTTCGGTCGTGTTGTGCTCGCGCATTTCGCCATTCTGCATCACATAGACATAGTCGGAGAACTGGCGCACGACCGTCAGATCATGGGTGATCAGGATCACCGCCATGCCGAGCTGCTTCTGCAGATTGCGGATGAGGTTGAGGATCTGCGCCTGCACGGTGACGTCGAGCGCCGTCGTCGGTTCGTCGGCGATCAGGACGTCCGGATCGTTGGCAAGCGCCATGGCAATCATCACGCGCTGGCGCTGGCCGCCGGAGAGCTGATGGGGGTATTGTTTCAGCCGCGCTTCCGGATCGGGAATCTGCACCTGTTTCAAGAGGTCGAGCGCCCGCTTCTCGGCGTCGCGGCGGCTGACCTTGCGATGAACCCTTATCGCTTCGACGATCTGGCTGCCGATGGTGTAGATCGGATTGAGTGAACTCATCGGCTCCTGGAAGATCATCGAGATGCGGTCGCCGCGCAGCTGCCGGCGCGCGCGCTCGGAGAATTTCAGCACGTTCTTGCCGTCGTAATGCACGGCGGACTTGTCGGAGACGACGGCGCGTTTGGTCAGCAGGCCCATCACGGTGCGGGCCGTTACCGATTTTCCAGAGCCGGATTCGCCGACGATGGCGATGGTCTCGCCGCGATAAAGCTGGAAGGTGATGTCCTTGACGGCATCGACCATGCCGTCCTCGACCTTGAATTTGACGGCAATATTGCGGGCATCGATTACCGGCGAGGCTGTCTTGTTCGCGGCGTCGAACCGCACCTCGGGGGCGAAGGAATTGACGAGTGCAAGAGCCATGTCCGGGTCTCTTCTCAATAGGGGTCGATCGCGTCGCGCAGACCGTCGCCAAGGGCGTTGAAGGCGAAGACGGTGACGAGAACGAAGGCGACGGGGGTGAGGATCCAGGGATAGGAGCCGATGACGGAATAGGTCGACGTATCCTGCAGCATCAGCCCCCAGGAGATCAGCGGCGGCTTGACGGCAAAGCCTAAGAAGCCGAGGAAGGATTCCAGCAGCACCACGCTCGGGATCGCGAGCGTCACCGTCACGATCACGTGGCTCATGACGTTCGGGAAAATATGCTGCAGGATGATGCGCCGGTCGGTCGCGCCGACCGCCATGGCCGCGCGGACGTAATCGATCCGTGCGAGGGCCAGCGTTTTGCCGCGCACCTCGCGTGACATCTGCGCCCAGCCGAGCGCCGACATGACGATGATGACGAAGGCGAGGAAGACGTTGGTCGGTGCCGTCACGGGGATCAGCGAGGTCAGCGCCAGGTAGAGCGGCAATTGCGGGAAGGCCAATACCACTTCGACAAAACGCTGGATCCAGGCATCGAGCGTGCCGCCGAAATAGCCCGATATCATGCCGACCGCAGTGCCGACGACGGTGACGATGGCAACGACCGTCAAGGCGATCATCAAAGAGATGCGTGAACCGTAGATGGCGCGCGACAGCACGTCCCGGCCGAACTTGTCCGTGCCGAGGAAATGGACGGGACCGCCGTCGGTGGCGCCGAAGAGATGCCGGTCGCCGGGGATCAGGCCGAAGAGATGGTAGGGGTCGCCCTTGACGAAGAGGCCAAGCAGACGGGGGTGATCGTAATCCGGGCCGACGATCGGCTGGAAGGTTACGGGATCGAGATCGCTCGTCTCGGCGAGGGCATAGACCCGCGGCTGCAAGACGAAATTGCCGTCCTTGTCGTGAAAGCTGATGACCTGCGGCGGCGCGAAGCCGGTGTCGGTCGCCTTCGGATCGAGCGGTGCGACGAATTCGGCGAAGATCGCCATCAGCAGCAGCAGAACGACGAGGGTAAGGCCGCCCATGCCGGTCCAGGAACGCTTCAGGCGACGCCAGACCAGCGCGATGTAGCTCTCGTTGCCGCTCTTCTGCTTGATCTTTTCTTCCGGCGGCGGCGGGGAGTTGCTGAAGGCTAGCATCAGTGGATCCCTCCCTGTTGACGCACACGCGGATCGAGCAGGGCAAGCAACACGTCAGCGATGATGTTACCAATGATGAGGGTTGCCGACAGCACCATCATGAAGGTTGCGGTCACGTAGACGTCGCCGACCGCCATCGAGCCGACGATCGCCGGCCCGACGGTCGGCAGCGTGAAGATGATCGCGGTCTCGATTTCGCCGGTCAGCATATAGGGCAGGACGACGCCCTGATACATGATCAGGGGGTGCAGCGCATTCGGCACGGCATGGCGCATGACGACGGCGCCGCCGGAAAGGCCCTTGGCGCGCGCCGTCTCCACATATTGGGCATTCAGCGTGTCGAGCAGGTTGCCGCGCATGATGCGCATATTGTAGGCGAGGCCGCCGAACGTGGCGATCGCGACGACCGGCCAGACATGCTTGACGAGATCGGCGAATTTGGCCCAGGACCATGGCGCTCCGCCATATTGCGGCGAGAAGAAACTGCCGATCTCCGAGACGTTGAGCTGGAAGACGAGGATATAGACGATGATCAGCGCCATCAGAAAGCGCGGCACGGTCATGCCGAGGAAGGAGATGCCGGCAAGCAGATTATCGATCCAGCTATATTGCCGCGTTGCGGCCCATATGCCGAAACCGATGCCGAGAATGGATGCGAGGATGTGGCATACCAGCGCCAATGCCAGGGTGCGCGGCAGGCGTTCGCCGACGACATCGGCCACCGGCTTGTTGTAGACCATGCTGTAGCCGAAATCGCCTTTGGTGACGATGCCGCCGATCCAGTTGAAATATTGGACGATCATCGGCTTATCGAGGCCATGTTCCTTGCGGTAGGCCTGCGCCTGCGCATCGGCCTGTTCGAAGGATGCGCCGCCCTGGTTTATCAGCTGCGAGCGGATGTAATCGGCATAATCACCCGGCGGCGCCTGTATGATGGCGAAGGTCACCACGCTCAGGATCAGGAGCACGGGAATGGCGGAGGCTATGCGAACGAGCAGGAATCGTAACATCGGACGGTTCGCTTCTCTTGATGCTGTCGACGATCTCGATCCGGTGAGGACGATATGCGCCAGCGGTTCATGTTTGCCCGGCGATGGCTGATCGCTGGAATGCTTCGAGTTTCCATGGCAGCCGGCGTCATGCCTGCTGCCATGGGGTCGGTTGGAACCTTATTTGATCGGGCCGGCGCTGCCCGGGGCGCCGGGCAGTTCCTGGGGGAACAGCTCGTACTTGCCCTGCTTGTCAGCCGCTACCCAAAGCCGCTCGCGGATGATGGAATCTTCGGCCCAGTTGAACAGGAAGATCGGCGTACCCGGCGGAACGTTGGAGAAGCGCTTGTTGATGATGAGCGCACCCGGATATTCGGTCAGGCCGATATTGTAGAGATGCTCCGTCGAAAGCTTCTGGAACTTTTTCATCAGGGCCACGCGCTCGTCATTGTCCTTCGAGGCGGTGAACTTGTTGACGACATCGACCATGTCCTTTTCGAAGGGCATCAGATCCAGCTGTCCGCTTTCCGGCGCGCGGTGATTCCAGCTCGTGCGCGGGCCGACGGGTGCCAGCTGCTCGGTGTTCTGCACCACTGAGGCAAGCTCCGTGGTGTTGCGTCGCACCATCCAGTCGAAGCGGCCGCTGTAGTTGGCATCGTCGCGTTTGGGGCCGACCAGCGCATTGATGATGACGCGCAGCCCGAGCTTTTCCATCTGGCTGACGACACCCTCGGCAAGGCTCTTGTCGGTGGTGTAATCGCTGCTGACCAGGAGGGTGATCTCGACATCCTTGCCGCCATTGACGCCGGCCGGGAAGTTGACGATGCCGTTGCCGTCGGTGTCCTTCAGTCCGGCTTTTGCCAGTTCGGCCTTCGCCGCAGTGAGATCGAAAGGATAATAGACGGTGGAGTTGCGATCGTAGAAGCTGCTGCCGGAAGACAGGCCGCCGGGATAGATCGCCGTGAACGGTCCCTTGACCAGCGATTCGCCGAGCGCCTTGCGATCGAGCGCCGTGGTCACGGCCTTGCGGAAATCCTCGTTGCGGTTCAAGTCACGGACCGCTTGGGCACGCTCGTCCGGGTTGCCCCAGCCATTGGCGGAGAAGTTCATCTGCAGGTTATAGCCGATGAGCCGCGGACCGAAGGCAAGACGGGCCGGTGCATCCGGCTGTGCGGCGCGTTTCAGCGAGGCGACGAAGTTTTCCGGCTGCTCGAGGTTCGACAGGTCGCCGGAGCCGGCAACCGCCTGCACGTCGCGGTCCGCCCAGGTCGAGAGCTTGTAATGCAGCTCGTTGAGATAAGGCAGCTGATTGCCCTTCTCGTCAACCTTCCAATAATAGGGGTTGCGGCGCATGACGATGATGTCGTCGGAACGATATTCGACCGGCACCCAGCCGCCCATGACCGGTATGTTCATATATTCCGGCGGGAAAGCGTTCTTGAACTGGTCGTAGGTGTTCTTGGAGTATTTCGGATGCTGCGGCTTCAGGATATGCGACGGACCCGGGCAGAAACTGGGATAGGCCATCGTATAGAGATATTGTTTCGGGAAGGCGTCCTTGAAGGTCCACTCGATCGTATAATCGTCGATCTTCTTCAGCGTCGTTCCCTCGCCGAAAGCTTCCGGCGATGCGCCGCCGCCAAGCGGCGAGACGTTCGGGTCGATAACCTCGTCTTCCCAATAAAACATGATATCGTCGGCATTGAAGGGAACGCCGTCGGACCATTTCGCGCCTTCGATCAGATGCATGGTGAGCTTATGACCATCCGGTGACCATTCCCAGCCTTTAGCGAGGTTCGGCAGCGGTTCGGTGTCCTTCGCCTCGACCTGGAACAGCGGCGCGGTGCGCGTCAAGCACTCGGACAAGGCGATATCGATGCCGCCCCAGCCCTGGGTCTGACCGGCGCCATAGTTCCAGCCTTCGGGCCGGCCGCCGATGACATGGCGCAGCGTATCGCCATAGACGCCGATGCCGTCGGGCATGTTGCCGGTCTTGAAGACCAGCGGCTCCTTCGGCAGGCGATCCTTGACGGGTGGCAGCTTGCCGGTCTTGACGAACTTCTCCGTCATCCAGGCGGGCTCGTGGTATTCCGGCAGCGCCTTGAATTCCAGAATGGAGTTGCGCTCGACATATTTGATCTTTCCTTCCGCCGGAAAGACTGGCGGAACGGGCGGTACTGTCGGTTCGGCCGCGTAGGCGCTGATGGCGATCGCCGATGTGGCGATCGTCAATGCGGCTAGAAGGCCGATCGGTCGAAAATGTCTCATCTTGTTCTCTCTCCCAATATCGCGACCGTTCCGTTCGAGGCGTCGCGCTCCTCCAGTAAAACGGAAGAGGATCGACATGCGGCGGAAAATCTCCCCTGAAATCCCCGCCGCGGTGCCTATCTTCCGATCTGCATATTCGTTAGCCGGCCTGCTTCAGCGCGGCTTTCTCCGCCCGCAATTCCTCGATCGAGCGGACATTGCGGCTTGCGGCACCCTTCCAATCGCGCGTCTTGACCTTTCCGCGCGACAGGCGCTCCGTCGCCCCATCAACGGCATGCGCGTATTGCGGCAGCCAGCGTGCCTCGGCGACGACCATTTCGTCGACCATCTGCCAGACCTCCTCCGGTGTGGCGATGGCACCGACCAGCGGGTCGTGCAGAACGGCAAGCTTCAAGAGGTCGATATCACCGCTGATGGCGGCATGGACCGACATGCGCTGGACGTTGATGGAGGAAATGCAGGTCGCGGCACACGCCTCCGGCAGCGTGATACCCGCCACCATGTTGATGCCGAAGCGATCGACGAAGCCGGGCGACTCGATGATCGCGTCGCTTGGCAGATTGGTGATGACGCCATTGTTCTTGACGTTGAAATGGCCGCGATAGACGCGGTTAGTTTCCAGCGCTTCGAGAATATGGCTGGCATGCTCATTGGAGCGGCGCGCGGGATCAATCGGCTGCGAGGCGCTGTCGAGGATCTGCGGGAATTCCGTCTCGAACCAGTTGCGGGTCTCGGTGGAGTGGCGCAGATAGCCGCCGGTCTCGCCATGGATCCAGTCCGACATGTCGATCCATTTGTTGATCTCGCCCGGGCGCTTGCGATACCAGGGCAGGTATTCGGACAGGTGCCCATTGCTCTCGGTCGAATAGACGCCGAAACGCTTGAGCACGTCGATGCGCAGCTTTTCCTGCTGCGAATAGACCGGATGCGCCTCGAAGGCAGCGATCAGCTCGTCCTTGCCGATCTTGCGGCCGTTGAGACGCAGGTCGACGAACCAGGTCTGGTGGTTGATGCCCGAGCAAATATAATCGAGTTCGCGCTTGTCCTTAGCACCGAGCACCTCGGCGATCTGTTCAGCGCCGTGCTGGACGCCATGGCACAGGCCGATCGTATCGACCTTGCCGTATTCGATCGCCGCCCAGGTGTTCATCGCCATCGGGTTGGCATAGTTCAGGAACTTGGCACCGCTCTCGGCAACCTCGCGGATATCCTTGCAGAAATCGAGAATGACCGGAATGTTGCGTTGGCCATAGAGAATACCGCCGGCGCAGATGGTATCGCCGACGCACTGATCGATGCCGTATTTCAGCGGGATGCGGATATCCTCGGCATAGGCCTCCAGTCCGCCGACACGCACGCAGCTGATGATATAACGCGCGCCCTCCAGCGCCTTGCGGCGATCCGTCGTTGCGGTGACACGTGTCGGCAGCTTGTTGGCCTCGACGATCCGATCGAGGATCGCCTTGATCATCGTCAGATTGTGCTCACTCATGTCAGTCAGCGCGAATTCGACGTCGCGGAATTCCGGCACACAGAGAATGTCGGTAAACAGCTTTTTCGTGAAGCCGACGCTGCCGGCGCCGATAATAGCGATTTTGAAACTCATGATCCTCACCTTCAAGTCGATCGAACGAGCAGCGGCAGGGGAGACAACGGCATTTTCGCCCTATGATCGCAACGGTTGCGAAACAGGCCGAAATCGTGGTTTTCCCTCCAATCGCCGATCCTCAACGGCGATCAAGCGCTGTCTTCTGGCGGGGATTATGCCTATAATCACCCAGCCGAACAGAGAACTATTATGCTTTCAAGGGTAATTTTGTGCTGCAGGAATTGATCGATAACGCACAGGCCATGCGGACGGTTTCATTGCCGCGTGGACGCCACCGGCTGCATGCCATGCCGACCAGTGCCGGATACGAAATCCGGCACGACGAAGCCTATGATTGGGACGGGCGCCGGCGCGGCCAGACGCCGTTTACCGTGCTCCAGCACACGATTAGCGGCACCGGCCGATTGCGCTACGAAAGCCGCAACTATCGTGTGAATTCAGGCGATACGCTGCTGGTGCTCGTGCCGCACAATCATCGCTACTGGCTGGAGAAGGGGGAGCGCTGGGAGTATTTCTGGATCTCCATGAATGGCGAGGAGGCGTTGCGCATCCATCGCCTGATCCTGGCCGCGGCCGGCCCCGTCTTGAAGCTGCAGCCGACAACCATCGATCATCTTGCCGATTGCAGCCTCAGGCTCGTCAAGGGCGCCAAAACACCCGCCTCGGCTTCGGCCATCGCCTATGAGGCGGCTATGGCTCTCTATGATGACGTCTTCGGTTCGCATGCCTTTGCCGCCGATCGCTCCGCCATGCAGATCGTCATCGACCATATCGATGCCAATCTCGACAAGCCGCTTCCCGTCGACGAGCTTGCGCAGGTGAGTGGCCTCAGCCGCGCGCATTTCTCGCGGGTCTTTGCCGAAAGCGAGGGCCTGCCGCCGGCGGAATTCGTACTGCAGCAACGCATGCAGCGTGCGGCGAAACTGCTGACGAAGGCTGCGTTCATTCCCGTCAAGGAGGTGGCGATCATGACGGGCTTCGATGATGCCAATTATTTCTCCAAGGTGTTTCGCCGCATCTACGGCATCAATCCGACGGAGTTCCGCACAACAGGCATGTATGCCGCAGTGCGCAGCCCGGTCGAGGAGGCGAAGAACGGGCGAAGCAGATAGGTCGCGCGCTGGCTGGGATCGCCGCCGTTTGCCTGCCCGGGAACGTCGAACTCAGGAAAATGGAAATCCGCCAACCGGTCGCATTGCGCCTCCGTGGCGAGCCTGTATACATATCGCCCCGCGGCGCTTGCGCCTCCCTTGCCGCGCGCCTGATTTCCAAGCAACATTTGTTCGTCCCCCGATGCGACGGGCTTAATCGATAGGATTGAATATGCGTTCTGTTGTCGCCTTCAACGAATCCTGGACGTTTCATGAAGGATTTTCGCCCGCAGATGTCGGCCGCCCGCAGGAAGGGCAGAGCGTCACGTTGCCGCATACGGCCGTCGAACTGCCCTTCAACTATTTCGATGAGAAATCCTATCAGCGCGCCTTCACTTATCAGAAGATCGTGAACTGGGACGAGACGTTCGCCGGGCGCGAGATATCGCTGATCTTCGATGCGGCCATGGCCGACGCCGTCGTCTATCTGAACGGCGAGGAGATTATTGCCCACAAGGACGGCTATACGCCCTTCGAGGCGCGCCTGACCGGCCGCCTGCGCCAAGGCGAGAACCTGATCACGGTCAAGATCGACGGCAGCGAGAACCTGGAGATCCCGCCTTTCGGCGGCCGGATCGATTATCTCACCTATGCGGGCATCTATCGCGATGTCTGGTTGAAGGTTGCCGCTCCCGTCTCGGTCGCCAACATCAAGGTCGAGACCGCCGATGTCCTTTCCGATCGCAAATCCGCGACGGTGCGTTGCGACATCTCCAATCCGCAAGATCTTGCTTTCAAGGGCAACGTGAAAGTGACGCTGCGGTCCGCCGATAGTGCGGTGATCGCTTCGGGTCAGGCCGACACGTCAGGTGAAAGCATGAAGCTCAACTTCGCCGGCCTTTCCGGCCTTTCGCTTTGGGAGCTCGACAATCCCGTCCTCTATTCGGCGGAAGTGGAGCTTACGAGCGATTACGGGTCGGACCGTCACGCCACGACGTTCGGCTTTCGCACCGCGAGCTTCACCGCGGAAGGCTTCCTGTTGAACGGCAAGAAGCTGAAGCTGCGTGGGCTCAACCGGCATCAGGCCTTTCCCTATGTCGGTTACGCCATGGGTCGTTCCGCCCAGGAGCGTGACGCGGAGATTATGAAGAGCACGCTGAAATGCAACATCGTGCGCACCTCGCATTATCCCCAGTCGAAGTGGCTCCTCGAGCATTGCGATCGTATCGGGCTTTTGGTTTTCGAGGAAATCCCCGGCTGGCAGCATATCGGCGATAAGGAATGGCAGCAGGAATCGATCCGCAACGTGCGCCGCATGATCGAGCGTGACTGGAACCATCCCTCGATCGTCATCTGGGGCGTGCGCATCAACGAATCCCAGGATTCTCACGATTTCTACGTTGAGACGAACCGGCTTGCGCGCGAGCTCGATCCGACGCGCCAGACCGGCGGCGTTCGTTACATTACCGAAAGCGAGATGCTCGAAGACGTCTATACGATGAATGATTTCATCCTCGGCAACGAGGAGCTGCCGGGTGCCAACCGGCCGCGCACGCCGCTCAGGCCGCAGCAGGAAAATACCGGCCTTCCCAAGGACGTGCCCTATCTCATCACCGAATTCGGCGGCCATATGTATCCGACGAAAATCTACGATCAGGAGCAGCGTCAGGCCGAACATGTGCGCCGGCATCTGGAGGTCCTGAATGCCGCCTATGGTGATCCGTCGATATCGGGCGCCATCGGATGGTGCATGTTCGACTATAACACGCATAGCGATTTCGGCTCGGGTGACCGGATCTGCTACCATGGCGTCATGGACATGTTCCGCGAGCCGAAATTCGCCGCTTATGTCTATGCCAGCCAGTGCGAGCCCGCCGAAGAGATCGTCATGAAGCCAGTGACGATCTGGGCGCGCGGCGAACGCAATATCGGCGGCGCCCTGCCGCTGATCGTGCTCACCAATTGCGATGAGATCGAACTGCGTTACGGCTCGCTCACCAAGCGCCTCGGCCCGGACCGGGAGACTTTCCCGCATCTGCCGCATCCTCCCGTCGTCTTCGATCACCGTTCCTTCACGCCGGACGAGCTCGGCGTATGGGGGATGGAGTGGGAGGACGCGCATTTCACCGGCTATATCGATGGCAAACCGGTGACGGAGCAGCATATGGTCGCCAATCCGCTGCCGACGTCGCTTCAGGTCGAAGCCGACGCCGATACCTTGCGCGCAGGCGAGCGCGATACGGTGCGCGTCATCGTGCGTGCGCTCGATCAGGCCGGCTCGCGTTTGCCCTTCCTCAATGAGGCCGTCACGATCAAGGTCGACGGTCCGGCGAAGGTTATCGGGCCGGAAACGGTGGTATTCCAGGGCGGGACCACGGGCTTTTGGCTGCAGGCGACGGGCAGGGCAGGCACCATCAAGCTTGATGTTGCCTCACCGCGCTTTGCCAGCCAAAGCCTGAGCTTCACCGTGAAATAAGCGAACGGCCGGCTCCCGTCGTCAGGCGGCGGAGCCGGCAATTTCTCCCGGGATTTGCGGGATCGACTGCAGCAGCGTCTGTCGTGCCGAGGCGAGATGCCGGCGGCAGGCGGCGTCGATTCTTTGCTGGTCGCGCGATTGCAGCGCTTCGATATAGTCGAGATGTTCTACTACGGCGCGGGCATTGCGCTCGCGTGCGAAAGCCTTGTTCCACTGATAGTGATAGTGAAAAATGATGGCGATGACGTCGTAGAACTCGGTGATGAAGCGGTTCTTCGAGGCGCGATGGATGAGAAGGTGAAATTTTTCGTCGAGGCGCGAGAAGTCGCGGTAATGCGCGTCGAAATCTTTGAGCAGCTCGCGGTGTTCCTGCTCGATCGTCTTGAGATCCTCCCAGGCGCGATGATTGGCAGGCAGGCGGCCGAACTCGGCTGCGGAATGCAGCTCGAACATTTCCCGCACGTCAGCAAGTTCGAGCGCGAATTCGCTGGTGAAGCCTTTGAGAATCCAATGGCTGTTCGGCCGCTTCTCGATCAGGCCGAAACGGCTGAAACGGATAAGAAATTCACGAACGACGGAGGTGCCGGTGCCGATTTCGCGCGCCAGTTCCAGCTCGTTGATCTGCATGCCCGGTTGGGCTTCGTCGGACATGATGCGCACCATGAAGCTGCGCTCGATGATATCGTGCAGTGAATCGGTTTCTTCCTTGGGGAAGAAATCGTCCTCCGTCGGCAGGCGCAGCACCGTCTTCTGCCGCTTGTTCCAGAGAATGATGCCGGCGTCGCTGAGACGCATCAGGATCGCCCGCGCCGTGCTGCGACTAACGCCGAGTTCGGCTGCGATTTCAGGCTCGCTCGGCAGCTCGGTATCTAGCTTCAGGCGGGCCGCATAGCGATTGTAGGCCTCCTTGAACAGCGTGTTTTGCCTTGCCATTTCCCCCTCGCGTATCGTCGCCGCTCTTTGCCGGCGGCGCTGTCTGGACCATGTCCCGATGGCAGTCAATTGCAGGAGTTATGTCGAAACCACTGTTTCCGCCGTCTCCCGTGACGGTCCCCCATGATTTCCTCGTTGACACCAAAATGTTTATTGTAGATAAAAAACAAAATCAATGGCGATGGATGTCGAGAGCTTCCGTTAACGCCACCGAAATTGAAATGACCGTCATCACAAGGGAGAGGTGATGAAGACAAGAACAATCGGCAGGACGGGCCTTGAGGTCACGGAGATCAGCTTTGGCGCGGCGGCGCTGGGTGGCCTCTATCGTGCCTGCCCTCGCGATCAGGCGATGAAGACCTTGCAGGCAGCCTGGGATAGCGGCATCCGCTATTTCGACGCGGCACCCTGGTATGGCTTCGGCCTTGGCGAGCGCCATGTCGGTGATTTCCTGCGCGACCAGCCTGCAGACAGTTACGTGCTGTCGACCAAGGTCGGTCGCCTCATGCGACCGGTGCCGAGCGACAAGGTGCCGAATTACGGCTATGTCGACCCGCTGCCCTTCGATGCCGACTATGATTATTCCTATGACGGCATCATGCGCTCAGTCGAGTTCAGCTATGCTCGCCTTGGGCTCAACCGCATCGATATTCTCTACGTCCACGACATCGGCGGCTATACCCATGGCAAGGCTCTCAACGAGCGCTACCTAGGGCAGTTCCTCGGATCCGGGTTGAGGGCTCTGGAGGAGTTGAAATCGTCCGGCGCGATCAAGGCCTATGGTCTTGGGGTCAACGAGGTGCCGGTCTGCCTGGACGTGATGCATGCGGCCGATATCGACTGCATTCTGCTGGCCGGCCGTTATACACTGCTAGACCGCTCGGCCGTTGCCGAGCTGTTGCCGCTTTGCGAGAAGAAAGGGACATCGCTGGTCGTCGGTGGTGTCTTCAATTCCGGCATTCTGGCGACCGGCCCCGTGCCCGGCGCGCATTTCGACTATCTGCCGGCAACGCCGGACATCCTTGCCAAGGTTGGGGCGATGGAAGAGATCGCCCGCAAGCACGGTGTACCGCTTGCCCAGCCGGCGCTTCAGTTCCCGCTGCGCAGTCCTTGCGTGGCCTCGGTGCTGATCGGGACGGCAAAGCCGGAAAGTCTTGTCCGCAACATGCAGCTCGTGGAGCCAAGGCTTCCCGACAGCCTTTATGCGGAGTTCGAAGGATTGACAGTGGTTGCGCCTCCGTTGGGAGACGAGGCGGTCCGGGTCTAGCAGATTGGGAGCTATCGAGCCGTCGGGAGAGGGCTCGAGCAGGAGGAAAGCCTGTTTTGGCGTTGGTGGCTTTTCCGCCGCGCGATGCGTGACGCCCAAGGCGTCGCGATACCAGCCGTAAGCGTTCAGCGGCAGGTGTGCAGGAAAGAGAGCGCGTTGAGAGGAGAAGCAGATGAAAATTGCCAAGTCACTTTTGTCCCGCCGCAGCTTTGCCGGACTTGCCGGTGCTGCCGTCATCGCCATGGCGATGCCCATGCAGTCCTTCGCGGCCGACGTGACCATCCCGATCATCGTCAAGGATACGACATCCTTCTACTGGCAGATCGTTCTTGCCGGCGCTCGCCAGGCAGGCAAGGATCTCGGCGTGAAGGTGCCGGAGCTGGGCGCTCAATCGGAATCCGACATTAACGGTCAGATCAGCATTCTCGAAAACGCAGTGGCCGGCAAGCCGGCCGCCGTGGTTATCTCGCCGACCGAGTTCAAGGCGCTCGGCAAGCCCGTGGATGAAGCCGCCAAGTCCGTGCCGGTCGTCGGCATCGACTCCGGCGCCGATTCCAAGTCCTTCGTCTCGTTCCTGACCACCGACAACGTCCAGGGCGGCCGCATCGCCGCTGATGGCCTTGCCGCCGCAATCAAGGGCATGACCGGCAAGGAAGAGGGTGAGATCGCCATCATCACCAGCTTGCCCGGCGTCGGCTCTCTCGATCAGCGTCGTCAGGGCTTCCTGGAAGAGGTCAAGAGCAAGTATCCTGGCCTCAAGGTCGTTGCCGACAAGTATGCCGATGGTCAGGCAACCACCGGCCTCAACATCATGACCGACTTGATCACCGCCAATCCGAAGCTCGTCGGCGTCTTCGCCTCCAACCTGATCATGGCACAGGGTGTGGGCCAGGCGATCGCCGAAAACAAGCTCGGCGACAAGATCAAGGTCATCGGCTTCGACAATGACGACAAGACCGTCGGCTTCCTGAAGTCAGGCGTTCTTGCCGGTCTCGTGGTGCAGGACCCCTATCGTATGGGCTATGACGGCATCAAGACGGCGCTCGCCGCTTCCAAGAAGGAAAAGGTCGCGGCCAATGTCGATACCGGCGCCAACCTCGTCACCAAGGCGAACATGAGCGATCCGAAGATCGACGCCCTGTTGAACCCGAAGGTCAAGTAAGCTTTGAGGCCGCGCCCGAGGGATCGGGCGCGGCCTTTTCGTCTGGCCGCGCGGAGGCGGCCGCGATGCGAGAGGGAGGAGACGTTATGACGAGCCTTGAAGAAATCAGCCATCGGCACGATGACACCGTCAAAACGGAAGCAAACCGCATTCCGGCCGGCTCGCCCATCCTTGAACTTAAAGGGCTGCAGAAACGCTACGGCTTCGTCGAGGCGCTGAAGCCCGCGACCGTCACGTTTCTGGCCGGCGAAATTCATGCCATCGTCGGCGAAAACGGTGCCGGCAAATCGACGCTCATCAAGCTCCTGACCGGAGTGATCACGAGAACGTCTGGCGAAATCTTCTGGTGCGGCCATCCCGTCGCGCTCGCAACGCCCAATGAGGCGATCGCCCGCGGCATCAATGCCGTGCATCAGGAAGTGGTGCTTTGCCCGCACTTGACGGTCGCGGCCAATCTGTTCCTGGGCGATGAAGTCAATCGCTTCGGCCTCATGCGCAAGAAGCAGATGGTGGCCATGGCGCAGACCGTGCTCGACGATCTCGGCTTCGGATTGCCGGCCGGCGAACTCTTGAGCTCGCTCACGATCGGCCAGCAGCAGCTGGTCGCGACCGCAAGGGCTGCGATGCGCGGCACGCAGTTCCTGATTTTCGACGAGCCGACCGCCTATCTCACCCGCCAGGAATCGGCGCAATTGTTCAAGCTGATCCGCCGCTTGCAGGGCGAGGGCGTGACGATCGTCTATATCAGCCATCGCATGGAAGAGGTGTTCGAGCTGGCCGATCGCGTTTCCGTCCTGCGCGACGGCACGCATGTCGGCACCCGCACGATTGCCGAAACCAACGACGACGAATTGATCAAGCTGATGATCAATCGTTCCATCGAGCAGATCTACCACAAGGAAGACATCCCGATCGGCGAAACCATCCTGGAAACGCGGGGTCTTTCCGGTCCGGGTTTCGAGGATGTCTCGCTGACTGTCCGCGCCGGCGAGATCGTCGGGCTCTACGGGCTGATCGGTGCCGGGCGCAGCGAGTTTGCCCTCGGGCTCTATGGCCGCCAGCCCGTCTCGGCGGGGGAAATCCATTGGCAGGGGCGCAAAGTCAATATCCGCAGCGAACGCGACGCAATGGAACTCGGTATCGCTCTTGCGCCGGAAAGCCGCCGCGATCAGGGGCTCTGCCTCAACCTGCCGATTGGCCTCAATATCAATCTGCCGGTGTTTAGGCGGTTGAGCCACGGGCCGATCATCAACAACAAGAGCGAAGCTGCGAACGCCGACAAGCAGATCCGCGATCTCAGCATCAAGACACCGAGCAGGCGGGTTCTGGTCTCCGCCATGTCGGGCGGCAACCAGCAGAAGGTCGTCATCGGCAAATGGCTAAGCTACGGCGCCAAGCTGTTTATCTTCGACGAGCCCACGGTCGGCGTCGATGTCGGGACCAAGGCGGAGATCTACCGGCTGTTCGCCAAGCTGCTTCGCGATGGCGCGGGTATCATCGTCATCTCATCCTATCTGCCGGAGGTCTACGAGCTCGCCGATCGCCTGCACGTCTTCCGCCACGGCCAGCTGGTCGCCAGCCATGATTTCCATGCGGCAACGCATGAGGAAGTCCTCGGCGAGGCGATCGGCGTCTGAACAACAAGCAAGTCGAAAGAGGGAGAACAACAAAATGGCCGCGAATACGACAGAAGGCCCCACGGTTGCGCCGCGGCGCAAGATGAACATCCTCTTCAGCCTGACGCTGATCCTGCTCCTGCTGGCGCTCTGGGTTCTCCTGGGCTTCTGGACAGACAAGTTCTGGACGCCGCTCAACATCACCAACCTGGCGCGTCAGGGGTCGATGACGGCCATTCTTGCCCTGGGGCAGACCTTCGTCATTATCACTGCGGGCATCGACCTATCCGTCGGCGCGATCGTCGGCTTTTGCACCGTCATCATCGCCTGGCTGCTGCAGGCCGGGTTTCCGGTCTGGGCCGCCATCCTCATTACCCTGCTGTTCGGGGTCCTGATCGGGGCATTCCACGGCTTCGGTATCGTGCGGATGGGCTTGCCGCCATTCATCATCACGCTGGCGACACTGACGTCGCTGCGCGGCATCGGCCTGCTCATTACCAACGGTGCGACCATCAATATCGTCAATGACGATTTCACCAATTTCGCCGTTTCGGACTTCCTGGGGATTCCCAGTCTATTCTGGATGGTGATCCTGGTGGCGATTCCAGCCGTGATTTTCCTGCATCTGAGCCGCTGGGGCCGCTACCTTTTCGCCGTCGGCTCCAATCGCGAAGCAGCCCGGCTTTCCGGTGTCAACGTCAACGGCATGATCTACCTCGCCTATATCCTGTCGGGTACCTGCGCCGCCTTCGTCGGCGTTCTGCTTGCCTCGCGCATCGCGATCGGCAATGCCACCCAGGCCGATGGCTGGGAACTGCAGGCGATCGCTTCGTCGGTCATCGGCGGAACCAGCCTGTTCGGCGCGGTCGGCTCCGTCTATGGCCCGCTGATCGGCGCCTTCATCCTGGCGACCATCAACAACGGCGCCAACCTCCTGAACCTGAATTCCTTCTGGCAGCGCATCATCACCGGTGCCCTGATCATCGTTATCGTCTATTTCGATCAGTTACGCCGCCGGCGACTTTAATTTGTTGCCGCCGGTCCGGAGGCTAGAGCCGGATGATTTTAGGTCTGTTCGACCTAAAATCTGAATCCGCTCTAGAATCAAAGAAGGAGAGCGTGATGTCGTCCGAAAACCGCCTACACTTTTCAGCATCACATCTAGGCCGCTATCAGGCTGGCGAGGGGCGGACCCTTCGCCAGCTGAAGTTCCTCAACAGATTGCGCAGGGGCTTTTCGACCAGCTCGTAGGCACATATGCCGAGCACGGTGCCCGCAATAGCGCCCACGAAAGCGACCACATCGGAAGGGATCGGTGTCGATGTCGCGAGCTTTACCACGACAGAGATTGCCAGCGTATGCCACAGATAGATGGAGTAGGAGCCGTTGCCGAGATAGGTGAGCGGCGCAATCTGCGGCAGCCTGCCGCCGCGCTCGACCGAAACCATGCCAAGTACCAGCGCCACGGCAAGCGGACCGCAGGTTATCTCGTTGAATTCGAGGCTGAGAATTTCAATGGCTGCAAAACCGCCAATCGCGGCGACCATGAGCGCAAGGCCGAGGCGGAATCCGGGGATATTTCCCTTCAGCCAGAGCTGTCCGAGAACCGCACCGGCTACGAATTCGAGAATGATCGGCCTCGTATAGGTAACGAGCAACGGTGATTGCGGGTGGATGACCGCGCCGACGATGACGAAGGCGAGAAAGACGCCGATCAGGCTGCCGAGACGCAGGCGCCGCGGCAGGAACAGGCAGGCCGCGAAGATGACATAAAAGAACATCTCGAAGTTCAAGGTCCATCCCTGAACCAGGACCGGCCAGATCTCGTTGCTATCGTTTGGCGAGCGGACCGGAATGAACAGCAGCGAGCCGAGAATATGGCTTGCCGTCAGCTTCAGGTTCGGAAACAGGCCGACGGCTGCCCCGCCGATCATGATGGCCGTGACGATCCAGTAGGACGGCGCGATGCGCTGCAGGCGATCCAGCACGAAGCGCAGTGGCGTGACCGGACGGCGTTCGCTCATGGTCCACATGATGAAGCCGCTGATGACGAAGAAGACGTCGACGCCGGCGGCTCCGATGCGAAAATGGCCGCCGCTGCGCTCGGCGGCGTGAAAGAACACCACGGCGAGCGCGGCAAAGGCACGGAGATACTGGATACCGTAGAGTGTCTTCATGGGCCCGTGCGCGGCTCCCAGTTTACAGGCGTCGCGAACTGCATCGGGTCATCACTGGCAGGCAGTGGTGCGTTTACACGCGCTCGCATGGAGAGCTTCCCTGCCGTGAAATAGAACAGGAAGGAGCCGACATGGTACGGATTGAGAATATCGATCTCCACGAAAGAGCGGATCAGCAACAGGGTAGCGACACCCAGGAGGATGTAGGATTCATCGTTTCTGATATCGCTGAGGAAGCGGCTGATATGGCCGATGAAGGCGGTCAGCAGGATCGAGGCGAGCAGGAACACGCCGATGAGCCCAGTTTCCACCGCGGTTTCGATATAGGTATTGTGGAAATGGAAGCCTGCGCGTGAGGCGATGAAAAACTCATCCCAAAGCCGCTCGGGCTCGGAGAAGCCCTGGACCCAATAGGCCTGATAGCCCACCCCGAAGAAGAGGTTCTGCTGTGCGGCGGCGATGCCCTGCTGCCAAAGATAGGTGCGTCCTGTGAGCGTGGAATCCTTGCCGAAGGCGCCGAGTACAAGGTCGACCGCGCCGAGATAGACGCCGGCGACTGCGAGGACGACGCCGGAGATGGCCACGGTCACAAACAGCCTTTTGCGTTGCTTGGGCGACAGGAACAGGATGGCGCGCAGGCTCATGCACAAGGCCACGACCAGCCCGGTCGTCAGCACCGAAGTCGCCGATTGCGAGGCAAGCAGGCAATAGGCGGATAGTAGGCCGGCAATTCCCGCGCCCAGCAGCCAGATTCGCCGTTCGCCAAGAACGAAGACGGCGGTAAAGGCGAAATAGATGCCGATCGAGGCATAAAAGCCGAGCTGGTTCTTGGAGTCGAAGGCGCCGACGAAGCTGTAGGTTCCGTCGATCGGATCATAAGCGTAATAGCCGAACAGGATCGAATAGATGAGCACGATGCCGGTGCCGGCGATCGCGCCGCGCGCCAGCGTGCGGATATCGAGCGTGCGCATGGCGACCAGGGCGCAGAAGATATGCGTCATATACTGGATCGCCGCGCGCGCCGTCACGGAGGGCACGACCGACCAGAAGATCGACAGGCAGGTGAAGATGCCGAAGGCGAAAAGCCAGAGCTGCCTCTGGTAGCTGCCGAGCACGTTGCGATAGTCGATCATGACCAGCGGGAACCAGAGCAGGTAATAGAGCAGGATCGAAGGCTGGCCGAAACGCGAGGAGTAGGCGAAGACGAAGAAGGACAGAGCAATCGCCACCGTGCCATAGGTGACGTTGCTGCCTGGACGGACGAAGATCGATTTGGCTATCCGCATCGATTTCCCTTATCGCATGGCAAGACCGGTGCTGACCTTGATGAGGTCACCGGGCAATACCTGCGTATTTTCCTGGGCCTGGATTTCCTTCGACTGCCCGTTCTCGTCGCGAATGATCGTGTAGGTGATGCTCACACTCTGGCCGCTGGGATCGAGGTTGCTTGCATCCGAGGATTGGGCAAGCGCTTCCTGCATCAGCGACTGGCTGGTCGAGAGCTTCAGCTGCAGGGTTTCCAGCTGTGTATCGGTATCCTGCATATCTTTCGCCAGCGAGCTCTGCCAGTCGTTATGCACCGTATTCTCGTCCTGGGTGGCCTTGTTGATGTCCTGCTTGGCTTTCAGCGACGCCGTTTCCGTATCGAGAAGGGTGGCCTCCAGATCGGATGCGCGCTGTTCCGCGGAGATCCGGCGGGAGGCAAGTTCAAGCCCCCGTTCGGCCAGGCTTTCGACCTTGTCGCGGTCGGCCTTTGCCAATTCCAGCTGACGGCTCTGCGTATCGTTCTTTTTCGAAAGCGCTTCGACCTCGTTCTGCAGAAGGGTTTTCAGATCTTCCAGGGTCTGCAGCTGGTTCCTCATGCGCTCGCTGCGGGTCTGCATCAGCGCCCGCTCGCTTGCAAGCACACTTTCCGCTTGCGGCGTTTGCTTGAGTTCCGGAGGAACCTCGATTTCGTCCTTGCCAGCCAATTCGGCCAGCAGGCGCGCCTTGCGCATCAGAAGGCGGCCGCGCTCGGCCATGTAGACGACGGCGTCGCCCTTTGCATTGATGAAATCCCGTGCGAAACGCTGCCCGGCATCGGCGCGACGCATGCCGCCGCCAAGGCTGACGGCCTTGAGTACGGTGAGATTGGGCGCAAAGGGATATTCGCCAGGATTCTGCACCTCGCCTGAAAGATAGATCGGGCGGAACTGGGAGAGTTCGACGGAGGCCGAGGGGCGATCACGCAGGCCGAACTGCTTCTGCAATCCGAGGCCGATGGCTTCGGCGATCTGATCCGTGGTCTTGCCCATCGCAGGCATGTCGCCGATGAAAGGAACGGAGATCGAACCCGAGGGGCCAACTGTGTAGTCGCCTGAAATCGAGGACCAGTCGCGAACGGCGCCTTCTGCGGTCTGCCATTCGGCAACGCGCACATGCAGCTTGTCCATGACGCCCAGATGATATCCGGGGAGATTGTCGGCTGAAGCCGAAACTGACGCTGCGCAAAGGCTGAGCGCGACGAAAGCTGCGCATCGAAGAGATGTATTCACGCGAACAAGCCTCTTGAAAGGCCGAAATTCAATCATGCAGGATCTTCCCTGTTAGTGGTTGGCAGCCCGCCGAGCGCGGGAAAAACCGCAGGAAACGCCCCGCGGTATCTGCCGGTCATCATCAATAGCTGCCGCGCGAGAGGCAGACCGCAGGAATGGTTTTGGCGATGATCATCATGTCGCTGCTGAGCGACCAGTTCTTCACATAATGCGTGTCGAAGGCGACACGGCTGGCATAGGAGACGTCGTTGCGGCCGCTGACCTGCCATAGACCGGTCAGGCCGGGGCGGGACTGCAGATAATAGATCGCGGCGGTCTCATAGAGCTCGAGCTCGTCCTCCACGACCGGCCGCGGGCCGACGATGCTCATTTCGCCGCGGATGATGTTGATCAACTGCGGCAGTTCGTCGAGGCTGAGCTTGCGCAGCACTGCGCCGACGACGGTGACGCGCGGGTCGTCCTGCAGCTTGCGCGTTGCACGCCACTCTTCCATCGCCTTCGGATTGGCTTGCAGATGGGCCTGCAGAACCTTGTCGCCGTTGACGACCATGGTGCGGAACTTCAGGCAGCGGAAGCTCTTGCCATTATGGCCGATGCGGCGATGGCCGTAGAAGGCAGGCCCCTGATCTGTAAGTTTCACCAGCAGCATCAGCATCAGGAAGAGCGGGCTGATGAGAACTAGAGCGGTCATTGCGGCGGAGACGTCGAAAATGCGTTTCAGTACTCCACCAGTTGGCGGAAAGACGTCGCTTCCCGCGGCGCTGAAAAAAGCCGATGTGGCCGATCTCGTCGCAGACTTCATAGAGAAAACTCCATTCATGTTGACGATTGGTCGGAAATTCTCGGACGCGTAATTAGTGCCGGGACGAACGGAGTGTAGGTTGGGAATTGGACTTTTTAAGCCAAATTTTTGTAGCGATATGGCATAGCGGTATATATTTACCGCATTGATGGTGACTTGGTATAAATCAGTGATCGGGAATGGATGGGTTGTACTGTATCAAACCTCGTATAATGGCAGGGTTGATAGCTCTGCCCCCTCTTAGTCGACAGTTTCTAAGGATATTATAGGCGGTGTACAGTAAGTTGTTCATTATCATTGGTTTCAAAAGCTTCTGATCGCTCTTCCTTCAGCTACATGCTATCTTGGTGCCATCCTGACTTCTTCACAGGATATATTGCAGTGCAGCAATATTTTGCGGTGCACATACTGATGGCGGCTTTTCCAGGACTTTGTAATAAAAGTTGATTGAATTGATGAGGAAGCCAGAGGTCCGTCGCTGGCCGAACATGTAGCGATAGTTGTATGTTGTCATCATGTATCCGTATAATTGCAAAGAGAAAGATGAACAAATTCAATTGTAATTATAATCGAGGCGTAGTTTTAACGGGCGCGGCATTAGGATCGTCTCAAATCGCAACGGATTACTGTGACTTGGTTGAATCTCAATGAATCATAAAATATATTTGACTTTCAGGTCTGATAAGGGAGGAAAGACCTTGATCGCTTTTTACATGACAGCTCAGCGGGCGAGGTAAGATTATGTACGCGCCGCGCGTTTTTATCAGTATGTTGGGCACGCTGATCGTATTTGCTGTCGCAACATACTTTTTGACCGATTCTCTTTGGACCACATTCATCGAGACGATCATCTGTGCCGTCCTCCTGCAGACCGGTTATTTTCTGGGCGTGCTCTATCTCGTCTGGAAGGAGCGCAAGTCGCGCCATGCACTCCTGAGCGAAGACAGCGTGCTGACGTCGGGCCAGGAGGATACGAAGATCGGCGGTCTCTCAACATCCAATTTCAAGCGCTCCGAGCCCTTCAACCCTTAAGCCGGCCTCAAGTCGGATTGTCAGGCAGATCTTTTGCCGGTCGGGCGGTTGCCGGATCGGAGCCATGTCCTAAGTCTCCGGCAGAACCATTGGAGACTAACGTGACCGACAGTGCAGAAAAAGGCGTCTGCGTCATCATCGCGGCAAAAAATGCCAGTGACACCATCGGGCTGGCTGTTGCCTCGGCTCTTCGGGAGCCGGAAGTGGCGGAAGTCGTCGTCATAGACGATGGTTCGAGGGATGGAACCGCCGCAGCCGCCGCCAGCGCCGACGATGGCAGCGGCAGGCTAACGATCCGGGAGTTCGAGAAGAACCGCGGTCCCGCCGCAGCGCGCAATCACGCGATCGAGATATCCAAGGCCCCGTTGATCGGCATCCTCGATGCCGATGATTTCTTCTTCCCGGGTCGTTTCGCCGCGTTGCTTGCCGCCGACGATTGGGATTTCGTCGCCGATAATATCGCTTTTGTCAGCGCCGATACGGTTCCGGATGCCCATGCACGGCTCGATCACTTCGATGCGAGGCCGCGCTTTCTCGATCTCGTTGCCTTCGTCGAGGGCAATATTTCCAAGCGGGGCGTGCGCCGTGGCGAGATCGGTTTTCTCAAGCCTTTGATGCGGCGGTCTTTTCTGGATGCCCATGGCCTGCGCTATAACGAAACGTTGCGCCTCGGCGAGGACTACGATCTCTATGTGCGTGCGCTGGCCAAAGCCGCGCGCTACAAGATTATCCATAGCTGCGGTTATGGCGCGGTCGTGCGCAGCGATTCCCTGAGCGGCCGGCACAGGACCGAGGATCTACGGCGGCTCTATGAGGCCGACCGGGCCATCCTTGCAAAGGGCGGACTTTCTTCGGCGGACGCAGCCGTGATCCGCCGCCACGAGCAGCATATTCGCGACCGCTACGAGCTGCGGCATTTTCTCGATATCAAGTCGCAGTCCGGCCTGCTCTCGGCTGCGGCCTATGCGCTGTCGCATCCCTTCGCCGCTCCGGCGATCGCCGGCGGCGTCCTGGCGGACAAGACGGAGCGCTTCCGCAAGCGCGGCGGTGCGCCCATCGCCCATTCCGGCGCGAACGGCCTGCGCTATCTTCTGCAGGCCGCTCCAAAATAGGGATCTCTCGGAAACTTAGGTTCCGCGTTACACGGAATCGCCAAACCGCTCTAATTCTTGGTCGTCTCGCAATTCCGGACGGAAAACCGCTCAGTACTTTTCCTGGAATTGCTTCAGAGATAATCGCGCCGCACGCCTTCGATTACGCCCAGAAGGCGTTCCTTGCAGGCCGCGAGCGTGCTGTCTTTGCTCAGCTGCGGCTTTGCCTTGCTGGCCTGCCACAGAGCCAGAGCCGAAGGCACGGCAAGCGCCTGCTTTGCCATGACCCGGAACGTGGTCTGCTCGGGATCGGCAAGCATGACATTTTCCCCGTAGCGCTGCTTTTCGAGTTCGGCGGCAGCTTCCTTGCTGCGTTCGAAGCCAACGCCCCAGAACTTGGCACCCTTGGCGATCGCTTCGGCGCGGGTGGAAACCGGGATGTGTTTCGGCGCGTAAGTCACGCCGAGTGAACGCGCCCAGTCGTTCCATTTGAAGCTGTTGATGGAACGCGAGGAGCTGACCGCGATCCACGGAACGCGGAAGGCATCGGCAAGGATCGCGCCATGCATCGATTCCGCCACGATCAGTTCGGAGGCTGCGATTTCTCGGATTACGGCCTTCGCCTCGCCACGGGGATCGAGATAGGAAAGGCCGACGGTCTTGCAGATCTCGGGCCAGAGGCCGGCGGCAGCCGATTCCCAATGCGGTATGAAGGTGCGCCTGCCATTCTTGGAAATGTTCTGGAATTCCGGCATTTCCGTCACCAGCACGGCAGGATCGACGATACCCATTTCGACCGGTAAGCCGACCTTCTCAGCCGTCAGGGGGCCGCGAACGCTTCGGACATCCCATTGCGACCTGTCGCGCATGTCGGGAAGGGAACCGTAGCCGAAGCCGCTGCCGATGACGAGCTTGTGTCCCTCGGCTGGCAGGATTTCCGTGTTGAGGACCGTTCCGACGCCGACCAGCATCGTTTCGTCATGAACGTTGCGAAGGCCGGGAAGCAGGAAGTCCCAGAGCCAGAGATTGAGATCATCACCGAAATTGCCATGGGTGGATTCCCAGTGGAACGGCTTCATGCAGGACTCCTTGCTGATCCAAATGATAACGGGGCACGCCGGTGGCTCTTGGATGCGGCATGCACAGCTTATGCTGCGGTGCAAAATCTAGGGCGCAAGCTTGCCGACGGCAAGCTGCATCGCACTTTGCAAAATCGCGGGATCGCGCAAGGCCCATTTTGCCAGCAATCCGAATTGCGGCAGGCGCCGTTGCTTTAGCTGCCGCGCCTGGCTCCAAAGTGCCTGGCGACGGGCGCGGTTTTTATAGAGGCGGATGGCGGCGACATCCTGAGGCCGGCGCGAGAATCTCTGTTCCAGCGTGTCGAGCGCCGTCCAGGTGTTGAACTGCTGACGCAGGAATTGCGGAGAATCGTTGTCGATACTGTGAAAGATGTTCACGCCCTCGCCACGCAGCGCGCCGGCGTTTTCGCATAACAGCACACGCTTGGCCGCCAGGATGCAGTCGCAGAAATAGAGGACATCCTCCGCGGCCAGCCGTAATGTCGGTTCAAAGCGCACCTTTTCGAAGAGAGATCTGCCGATCACCATGCAGGACATGTGCAGGAAGCTCCAGTCCTGCAGCATGACGCTGGCGACATTGGGGATCTCGACGACGGCCGGGTTGTCCGACAGCCGTACGATGTCGGCTGATTTCGCGAGTTCCGCGATGCTGAAGTGATAGTAGAACTCCTCACCTCCCTCGATGGAGTCCCAAAAGCAATCGGCGTCGTAACGTGTCAGCGTCTCGAATGCATTGCTCAGATGCTCGGGCGCCCATTCGTCGTCGGAATCGAGAAATGCGACAAAGCGGCTGGCGGCCGGCACATTGTCGAGACCGGTGTTGCGCGCCCCACCCGGTCCGGCATTGGTCTGGCGAATGACGCGGATGCGCGCGCGCTCATCGGCGCTCAGCGATTGCAGCTCTTTTTCCGCCGGAAGCGGCGATGCGTCATCGATGATGAGAATATCGAAATCCTGAAACGTCTGCCGGGATATCGATCTCAAGGCGCGCTGCAGAACGCCCGGTTGCTTCTGGTAGAACGGAATCACAATCGTGAGAGACGCCATTTTCCCGCCTTTACGGTTTCAATCCAAGAATTTGCGGCCTCATCCCCGGGGACGTAACCATCGGCTTCGCGGTCGCATCCATCGCCAATCTTCGGCTGTTTGCCCTATGTTGGATGCTGCCGCGACGCCAACAGGTAGCGTCCATTCGGTAGGGAGCAATGTCAAAGGCGGAGATTTCTCAAACTTTATCCCTGCCAGATGCGCGATGCGAACTGCCTCTCCGGTGATCTATTGTGACACATCGGTTCTCACGATTGGGCGGCATTGCACCCATGGGAGGAGCGGTGCGGATCGATATTCCCATATCGATTGCAATAGTGTCGTATTTTGGTCATGCTTCGCACCCTGAAGTCTGCTGCGCTGCAAAAAATCTTCACCCTCCGGTAAAAATCTAGCCACGCTGAAAACCTTTCGTGAAGTCGGCATGAAAAAATGGCCTGTTTCCCTTAAGCTCTTTTCCCCGCACGATTTTTCTCCCGCACAAAGCAATTGTTTCAGCTTTCGAGCGGTACGGAAGGACTGCTCGGACGCGGTGTGAAATAGCAATTTTCGGCCATTTTTGCTGCGCCGCCATATTCCCTTTCCTAAGATTGCCCTAGGTTACGTTTGCGAGCTCTGCTCTGCTCTGAACGCAATAGCTGCACGGGGGGATGCGGCACGAAGAAAGGGTGACAGACATCGTGAATGTGACTGCCAACGTGTCTTCGCGGATAAACCTCATGCGTATCGTCCTCATCTCGGGCATCATCTTTGTCCATATACCGTTCGATACGCGTACCAGCCCGTTCAACGGCGCATATGGACTTTTCGACTGGCTTCGGGTGTTCCTTCGTGACAGCCTGTTTCGCGTCGGCGTACCCTGCCTGAGCGCGATTTCCGGTTACCTGTTGTTTCGTCAGGGGACGACATCGCTGAACTATGGAAAGATTATTCGTCGAAAGACAAAGACAGTTATTCTGCCGTTCATCCTGTGGAACAGTGCGTTCTTTGCCTCCGTCCTGGTCCTCCAGTATTACGGAGTTAGCGATGGATATCTGCCTGATCTCTCGGAATCTACTCCGCATACGCTATCGACTCTTCTGTTCGCGATCGACGGAGCGCCGATCAATCTGCCGCTTTACTTCCTGCGCGATCTTTTCGTCTGCATCCTGCTGTCGCCAATTCTTGCGCTTCTCATCAGCCGTGCGCCATTGCTGACACTGGTTTTCCTGCTTCTACTCGCGGCCTGGCCGGTATCGATCGGCATCGTGCTGCGGAACTCGATCCTCTTCAGCTTCAGCTTCGGGATTTATCTCAGCCTCTACCGCGTCGACGTGACGGTCATGGATCGCTATGTCGCGCTGATCGGCCCTGGCTTTATTGCGCTTGCAGCGCTTTTGGCAACCGCCGCCTTTATGGTAGGACCCGGCTTGCCCTTGTGGCTCGAGGTTTGCCGCAATCTGATGGTGATCGTCGGCATTCCAGGGTTCTGGGCGCTATCGTCGATCTTCATCCGCAGCCGCATCGGGCAGAGACTGGCGGAAACTGGCAGCCTCAGCTTCTGGATCTTCTGTGCCCATTATCCGCTGCTTTTCTGTCTCTGGGTTCTTTGGAAGCGTGGCGGCAGCGAACTCTATCCGATTTTCTATCTTGTGGCGGCGGCGCTTGCCTTGCTGCTGCTGCCCCTGACGAACGGCGTGGCGCGTTCCGCCCTGCCAAGTCTCTACAACCTGCTGACCGGCAGCCGGACGCGCCCGCTGGCCGAAGCCCGTGCCGGCCAGATCCGCGCCGCCGAAGATCGGCGTGCGCGTTCCGAGCAAAGGTGATGCCATGACGACATCGAAGAGCTACATGCAAAGACTTGGTCTTGTCTCAATCGCCCTTATGGAGGCCTGCTTCCTGCCCCAGGCTGCGTCCGCGCAGGATGATCAGCCAACGGCGGGATCCTTCGTCGACAATTTCGAGCGGCTGGACACCAGTCGCTGGTACATCTCGGACGGCTGGAACAATGGGCCGTTTCAGAATTGCACCTGGTCGCGCAAGCAGGTGACTATCACGGACGGAATGCTGCAACTGCAGTTCATCCAGTCCAAGACCGGTCAGCGAAACTACGCCTGCGGTGAGATTCAGACCACCAAGCGCTATGGATACGGCACCTACGAGGCGCGTTATCGTACCGCCACTGGGTCTGGCCTCAACTCCGCCTTCTTCACCTATATCGGCCCGACCGACAAAAAGCCGCATGACGAGATCGATTTCGAAGTGCTCGGCAAGAATCCCGGTCAAGTCCAGGTCAACCAATATATCTCGGCCAAGGGCGGCAACGAGAAACTGGTACCGGTTGCCGGCGGTGCCGATCAGGGTTTCAACGATTATGCCTTCGTCTGGGAAAAGGATCGCCTGCGTTACTATGTGAACGGCAAGCTGGTTCAGGAGGTCACCGATCCTTCGAAGATCCCGACCAATGCCCAGAAGATTTTCTTCAGCCTGTGGGGCACGGATACGCTGGGCGCCTGGATGGGCAAGTTTGCCTATGCCGGCCAGCCGGCAGCCATGCAGATCAAGCGCGTTGCCTTTACCGCAGCGGGCGAGAAGTGCCTCTTCCCGGAATCGATCACTTGCAAGATCGACTGAACCTGACCGGTCGCGCAGTGCCTTGCGCGGTCGGTTGCGATGCCAGGATGCAACACCAACCACACCAGGCGCCCGGTCTCGGCCGGGCGCAAAAGCGGAAACTTTGATGCTGCATATTCTTTATTTCGTTCACGATCTTGCCGATCCGGCTGTGCGCAGGCGGGTGCTGATGCTGCAGGCCGGCGGGGCACTCGTGACGCTGGCGGGCTTCCGGCGCGACGACAACGCGCTTGCCGCCATCCACGGCGTCGAACCGATCGAGCTTGGCAAGACGCAGGACGCCCAGTTTGCGCAACGTGTCGCCGCGGTAGCCAGATCGGCGGCGAAACTGCGCAGCGCATTGCGCTTCGTTGCGAGGCCGGATGTCATCATCGGCCGCAATCTCGAGATGCTGACGCTGGCCAATCGCGCCAAATCCGTGTTCGGCGGCGATATGCCGATCGTCTATGAATGCCTCGATATTCATCGGTTGCTGCTGCGCAATGATGTGGTGGGCGGCGCGCTTCGCAGTGCCGAGCGCCACTTCGGTTCGCAGGCGGCATTGCTCATCACCAGTTCCCCCGCCTTCGTCGAGCGCTACTTCCGGCCGCGCTCCGGCCTGCATCTGCCGGTCATGCTGCTTGAAAACAAGGTGCTCACACTTGAACCCGTGGCAAGCGCCGTCGTGCCGATTGTCCGTCCGCCGGCTGCGGGCAAGCCGTGGAAGATCGGTTGGTTCGGCGCGCTTCGCTGCCGGAAGTCGCTGACCTTGCTCGATGAATTTTCCCGCCGGATGGAGGGGCGTTTCGAGGTCGTGCTGCGCGGCCGGCCCGCTTACTCGGAATTCGACGATTTCGATGGCTTCGTGCGCAAGGCGCCATTCATGCACTTTGCCGGCGCCTACAAGAACCCCGAGGACCTCCAGGCGATCTACAACGATGTCCAGTTTTCCTGGGCGATCGACTTCTTCGAAGAAGGTCTGAATTCGAGCTGGCTGCTGCCGAACCGGCTTTACGAAGGCGGCCTGTACGGTGCCGTGCCCATCGCCATGGAGGGCACCGAGACGGCACGGTTTCTGGCAAGCCGAAAGATCGGGCTCACGCTCGATGCGGCCGACGCTACGCGGCTGACGGCGCTCTTGGGCGAGATGGACGAGCAGCGCTACGTTGCCGCCTTCGATGCCGTGGCGTCGCAGGATCGCACGCAATGGATGATCGATCGCGCCGACTGTCATGGTCTGGTGCAGCGGCTGGCGTCGCTGACGCGTGCCAACGAGATCGCCGAATTGAAGGCCCTCCCACAACTGCATCGCAATAGAGGTGGATTGCAATGACGAACGGAAGTTCAGCGGACATGCGTTGCATAATCGTTATTCCCTGCCTCAACGAGGAAAAACACATCGAGCCGCTGATCGGCAAGCTCGGGCAGGCTCTGGACGAACTCGATGCCAGGATCGTGGTGGCCGATGGCGGCAGCACCGATCGCACGCGCGAAATCGTCAGGGAGATTGCCGCGAGGGATCCGCGCATCCTGCTGCTTGACAATCCCAAGCGGCTGCAGAGCGCTGCCATCAATCTCGCCATGGAAACCTTCGGCGAGGACTATGATTATTTCATCCGTATCGACGCTCATGGCGACTATCCGGACGATTACTGCCAGACGCTGGTTCAGGAAGCCGGCGCCACGGGCGCGGATTCCGTCGTCGTCGCGATGCGCACGATGGGCTTCAGTGCCTTCCAGAAGGCGACGGCCGTGGCGCAGAATTCCAAGCTCGGCAATGGCGGCTCGAAGCATCGCGAAGGCGCCAAGGGCCATTGGGCCGAGCATGGGCACCACGCGTTGATGCGTGTTGCGGCCTTTCGCGCCGTCGGCGGCTACGACGAGACCTTCAGCCACAACGAGGATGCCGAACTGGACTACCGGCTGCACAAGGCAGGGTTCCGGATCTGGCTCACGGACAAGACGGCCATGACCTATTATCCGCGCGCCAGCGTGCCGACGCTCTTCAAGCAATATCTCGGCTACGGCCGCGGCCGCGCGCGCAACATCCTCAAGCATCGCAGCATGCCGAGCCCGCGCCAGATGCTGCCGCTGGCGGTCGTGCCGATCTTCATCGGCGCCTTCCTGGCCGTGCTCAACTGGATTGCCGTTATTCCCGTCGGCCTATGGGCCGTGGCCTGCATCGCTTACGGCTTCTGGATCGCTCTCGGTCAGAAGAATCCTTATGGCCCGCTTGCCGCCATATCCGCCATGGTCATGCATTTCGCCTGGTCGATGGGGTTCTGGATGGAAGTCCTCAGCTTCCGCAATCGCAGGGTAGCGTCATGACACAAGTCCATCGGCGCCCGATAAAGATCGATATCGCGGTCTGCACCTACCGCCGGGCAGAGCTTGACCAGACGTTGCTGTCGCTCGCCGTGCTTGCCATTCCTGCCGGCGCGATTGTCCGCATCATCGTCGCCGACAATGATGTTACGCCGAGCGCGCGCGGTCGTGTCGATGCCATGCGTTCAGCCGTGCCCTTCGAGATCGTCTATGTCCATTGCCCGGCGTCCAACATCTCGATCGCACGCAATGCCTGCCTGGATCATGCGAGCGGCGATTTCCTCGCTTTCATCGATGACGACGAGACGGCATCGGAAGATTGGCTGGCGGAACTGCTCATCATGGCCGACACGACCGGCGCCGATGCCGTTCTCGGTCCCGTCCAGGCGGTCTATGCGAATGCCGCGCCCGCCTGGATGCAGCGCGGCGATTTCCATTCGACCTTGCCTGTCTGGGTCGCGGGAGAGATCCTCACCGGTTACACCTGCAATGTGTTGCTGCGCCGCGGCGCGCCTTCGCTTGCCGGCCGGCGTTTCAATATCGCGCTCGGCCGCAGCGGCGGTGAGGACACTGAATTTTTCATCCATATGCACAAGGCGGGCGGCAGGATCGCCTATGCCGAGGACGCGCTGATCTACGAACCCGTTCCCGACAAGCGCGCCACCGTTTCCTGGCTGTCGAAGCGCCGGTATCGCATGGGCCAGACACACGGACGCATGTTGCTGGAGGCTGCGAGCGGCTTCGGACGCTGGCGCGCGATTGCGCTCGCCGGCTCGAAATCCGCCTATTGCTTTGCCGCCGCCGCCCTGCTCGCCGCCTCTCCTGTCAAGCGGCATCGCTACGGCCTGCGCGGCATCATGCATGCCGGTGTCGTCAGCGGCCTCTTCGGGGTCCGCGAAATCGAGCAATATGGAAATCTGGAGAAGGCACCGCAATGACGGATTTCATCCCCGATGTCAGTTTCGTCATCGCTGCCTACAATGCCGCGGAAACCCTTGAGCGCGCCATCGACAGCGCGCTGGCGCAAGGTGCCGTCAGCATGGAAGTCATCGTCGTCGACGATTGCTCGACGGATGGAACGCGCGAAATCGCCGGCAACCATCCCGATCCGCGCGTTCGTCTCGTTGCCATGGCACGCAACGGCGGGCCGGGCGCTGCCCGCAACGCCGGCCTGGATGCAGCTCGCGGCCGCTGGGTGGCCGTGCTCGATTCCGATGACGCCCTGCGGCCGGATCGCATGGCACGCCTGATCGCTCGGGCGGAAAAAGCAGAGGCGCAGATCGCGGTCGACAATCTCGACGTCATTCGCGAGGACGCCGGAACGACCCTTCCCATGTTTCCGGAGGCGATGCTGGCGCGCATTCCGGTGCTGCCGCTGGCGACGTTCATCGCTTCGAACATGCTTTTCCGTTCGGAGCACAATTTCGGCTATATGAAGCCGGTCTTCGAGCGTGCCTTCATCGAGAAGCATCGCCTGCGCTTCGATGAAACCCTGCGGATCGGCGAGGACTATATTTTCCTTGCTTCCGCCCTTGCCCGGGGCGGGATCTGTGTCGTCGAGCCGATGATCGGCTACCTCTACTACATTCGCGACGGTTCGATCTCGCGTGTTCTTAAAAAGGAACATGTAGAGGCCATGCTTGCCGCCGATACAAGGTTCTTCGCCGAACATCCCTTCGGTGCGGCCGCCCTTGCCGCGCAGCGGCGGCGCACGCGCAATCTGAAGGATGTCATCGCATTCCTGAAACTGGTCGACAGCATCAAGGAGCGCGAACTGCAAACCATGCTGAAGATCGCCTGCCTCAATCCGCGCGCCGTGCGTCATCTCAGCATGCCGATTGCCGCCCGTTTTCGTCGGCTGGCTGCCTCTCTGCGGAGCGGCGGCCAGGCGGCGCCTACCTCCCAACTTACCTCGCCCCTGCCCAGTATGGGCACAGGCCCTCACTCTAACAAAGGATAGAGCCATGGACCCCAAGCATCGTGTGAGAAAAGCAGTCATTCCGGTTGCCGGCAACGGAACACGTTTCCTGCCCGCCACCAAGGCAATGCCGAAGGAAATGCTGACGATCGTCGATCGTCCGGTCGTGCAATATGCCGTCGATGAAGCCATCGAAGCCGGCATCGAGCACATCGTCTTCGTCACCAGCCGCAACAAGTCGGCGATCGAAGATCATTTCGACGACACGCCGGAGCTGATTTCCTCGCTGCAGCGTGCTGGCAAGAGCCATCAGGTTACCGAACTTGAACGCCTCCTGCCGCGTCCGGGTGCCGTCAGCTTCACCCGCCAGCAGGCTCCGCTCGGCCTCGGACACGCCGTCTGGTGCGCCCGCGACCTGATCGGCAACGAGCCCTTCGCGCTGCTTTTGCCCGACATGCTGTGCTACGGCATGCGCGGCTGCATGGCCGGCCTGATGGAACTCTATAACGAGGTTGGCGGCAACATCGTCGCCGTCGAGGAATGCGCTCCGGAAGAGACGTCGAAATACGGCATCATCGGCAAGGGCACGGCGGTGCGGCATGGCTTTGCCGTGACCAAAATGGTCGAGAAGCCGCATCCGTCCGAGGCGCCTTCAAACTTTTACCTCAATGGCCGTTATATTCTCCAGCCTGAGATTTTCGACATCCTGGCCCGTCAGGAGCGCGGCGCCGGCAATGAGATCCAGCTGACCGACGGCATGCTGCGCCTCTCCGAGACGCAGTCCTTCCATGCCCAAGTCTATAACGGACGCACATTCGACTGCGGGTCCAAGCACGGCTTCATCGAAGCGAACGTCGCCTTTGCGCTCGCTCGCGCCGATATCGGCGGCTTGGTCTATGACTCGATCCGCAACCTGGTCATCTCGCACGAAGCGCAGATGACCGCCGCTTAAGCCTGTTTACATCATGGCCTGCGGCCGAGAAGGCCGCAGGCTTGGCTTATTTTCATTCAGGCTTCTCCGACAAGGTGGTCGCCATGCATCAGAAGAACTTCACTTTCCACAGCGCTCTTCCGCAAGCGGAATCGCAGGATGGCTTCATCGATCTCGATCGGTTGATGGCTGTCATTGGCCGCCGCATCCGCACCATCATTTTTACTGTGGCCGCTTTCGTCATTCTGGCTGTCGCCTACCTGCTGACCGCCACCTCGAGCTACACCTCGATGACGCAGATATTGCTCGACGAGAACATGACGAAATATGCCGAGGATCAGCCGCCGGCGGCCAGCAGCCAGCAGGCGGACATGGAAATCGCGAGCGCGGTCGAAATCCTGAAATCGAATGAGATGGCGCTGCGTGTCGTCGATACGGCCGGTCTTGCCGACAATAATACGCTGCTCAATCCGCCGATGTCGCCAGCCGCGCTGCTCAAATCCGGCGTCAGCCTGATCGTCAGCGTCTTTACGCCGGCCCGTCCGCCGATGACGCCCGAACAGCAACGCGAGGCCCAGCGCCAGAAAGTCGCGGCTGTCCTGCAGGAGAGTCTTAAGGTCGAGCGCGTGACGCGAAGCTCGGTCGTCGCCGTCTCCTTCAGCTCGACCGACAAGCGGCTCGCCGCCAGCGTCACGAGCGCCTATGCGAACGCCTATCTGACCGATCAATTGAACGCCAATTTCGATGCGACCGAACGCGCATCCGTCTGGCTGCAGGAACGTCTGAACGACCTGCGCCAGCGCGCGCAGGAGGCTTCGCTCGAAGTCGAGAAATACAAGGCCGACAATGGCCTGACCTCGACCGGCGGCGAACTGATGTCGGAACAGCAGATCTCCGATTTAAACAAGCAGCTGATCATCGCCCAGGCCGACACGGCCAGCGCAGCCGCGCGTTATAATCAATATAAGTCGATCATCGACCAGGGTCCCGACAACGCCGTCAAGAATGCCACCATCTCGTCGAGTTCGACAGACAATTCGGTGTTGCAGGATCTAAAGACGCGCTACCTCGCTGTCGAAAAACGCGAGCAGGACGTCACGCAGAATTTCGGCGCCGACCATCCGCAGGCCGTTGCGCTTCACACCGAACGGAAGGACATCACGCGGCAGATCTACCAGGAACTTCAGCAGCTCACGGCCAGCTACAAGAACGAGTATGATGTAGCGCAATCGCGGGCGGCATCGCTGCGCGAAAGCATCGAAAATGTCGTCGGCAAGAATTCCGAAGCCAACAAGTCGCTAGTTCATCTGAACGAGCTGAACCAGAAGGCGACGGCGCTGAAAGGCCTTTATGAATCCTACCTTGGCCGTTTCGAGCAGGCGAGCCAGCAGCGATCCTTCCCGATCGCCAAGGCGCGCGTCATCTCGGTTGCCGGCGTGCCGACAGCGCCGTCGAGCCCGAAGAAGACGCTTGTGATGGCGCTTTCCGTAATCCTCGGCCTGATGGTTGGCTGCGGCGTGGCCGCATTCCAGGAGTTCCGTGATCGGTTCTTCCGCGTCGAAGCCGACGTGCGCTCCGCGCTTGGATTGAAGTTCCTTGGCTATCTGCCATTGCTCGGCCAACAGGTGAGCGGCAAGAAGAAGCGGCGCAAGGGGAATATCGGTCAGGAGCCTGCGGCCGCCGAGGAGACGGAACAGGGCGTTACCTTCGAGCGGATGATGCGCATCTCGGTCGAGGCGCCGCGCTCGATCTTCGCTGAGACGTTGAGGAACGCCAAGCTTGCCAGTGATGTCATGCTGCAAGGTCGAGCCGATCGCGTGATCGGCGTCGTCTCGGCGCTGCCGGGCGAAGGCAAGTCGACGACGGCTGCCAATTTCGCCGCACTGCTCGCCAGCAGCGGCAAGCGTACGCTGCTGATCGACGCCGACTTGCGCAATCCTGGCCTCAGCCGCACGCTGAAATCGCCGCCGCAAGCCGGGCTCATCGAAGCCGTGCTCGGCGAAGTTCCCTGGACGAATGCCGTGAAGGTCGATCCACGCACCAAGCTTGCCATCCTGCCGGTGGTGGTGCGCGATCAGCTGTTGCACACCAGCGAGTTGCTCTCGTCGCAGGGCATGCAGCAGCTTATGGAAAACGCGCGCAAGATGTTCGACTATATCGTCGTCGATCTGGCGCCGCTCGGTCCGATCATCGATGCGAAGGCCTTCGCACCGCAGGTCGATGCGTTCCTGCTCGTCACCGAGTGGGGGGCGACGCCAACCAATCTGGTCCGCGACGTTCTTGAGCAGGAGCCGCAGATCAACTCACGTATTCTCGGCGTCATCCTGAACAAGACCGACATGTCGGAACTGCCGCGCTACAGCGATTTCGGCGGAACGGAGCGCTATCGGCAGAAATATGTGAGCTACTACACGGAACCGCAACCGCGAGCCCAGGTGGATGCGTAATTCACTTATACCTTGCCGGCCTTGAGCCGTGCCCTTGCCAGGGCATGTTCGCGCCAGATCGTGAATATGCCTGCCGCCACGACGATGAGTGCGCCCAGGATCATGGGCGCGCTCAATTTTTCGCCGAATATGGCGACGCCGATAATGGCGGAGAAGACGAGCTGCAGATAGGTCAGCGGTTGGATCACCACGGCGTCGAGCAGGTCGTAGGCGCGAATGAGGAAATAGTGGCTCGACACGCCCGTCAGGCAGAGTATGCCCATGAAGATCCAGTCATGCGGTGCCAGCGTCGTCCAGAAGAATGGCCCGATGCAGCTCATCGCGACGGCCCCGACGACACCCGTATAGAAAAAGCTGGTCATGGCGCCGTCCTCGCGGCTGACATAGCGGGTGAGGACGACATAGAGCGAAAACAAAAGCGCGCCGAATAGCGGCACCAGGAAATGCGTGTCGAAGACGCCGCTTTCCGGCTTCAGGATCAAGAGGACGCCGACGAAGCCGAAGCAGATTGCCAGCCAGCGCCGCCAGCCGACCTTCTCGCCGAGGATCGGTATGGAGAGCAGGGCCACCATCAGCGGGCCGGATGAAAAGATTGCCTGAGAGTGAGCCAGTCCGACGATGACGAAGGATGAGATGGCGACGACGATCTGTGCCGCGAGCAGCAGGCCGCGGGCGATCTGCAGCACGGGCCGCTTGGTCCTGACGTTGCGTCGCAAGCCGCCCGGTGCGCGGGAAGCCATCGCAATGGCGAAAAGCATGAAAGCCCAATAGCGGATCATCGCCACCAGAAGCGGCGGATAGGCGCTGACGAGGTGCTTGGATATGCCGTCCTGTATGGCGAAGATGCTGATGGCCAACAGCGTGAAGACGTAACCGGCTCTATTGGATTTCATGATTTTCGAAGGAAGAAGATGTGCAGGCCCCGGAGGCGCCGGGACCCGGCGCCGCAGTCACATTAGGCTATTCGCCGTTTCAATCATAGGATCATATTGCCTTCCAGTCCTGCCGGATAGCAGCCATCACCCCTTTTTGCGATCCGCGACAAAGGCGCTGAAACCTTCGATGAAAGCCGTAAGATTGTGTTTCACCTTCTCGTCGACGATTCGACCCTCTTCGTCAAAGACGCCGCCGGCGCGCGACACCATCAAACGGCCGCCGAACCATGCATCGGCACCGAGCGTGCGCAGGACCGTTAGCCAGGCGTTCTGGCTGAGGATGGTGCCGAAATTGCCGGGCGAGGCTCCTAGAACTGCGACCGGCTTGCCGCCGAAAACCTGGGCAATGTCGGTGGAGGGGCGGCTCATCCAGTCGATGGCGTTCTTGAACACGCCGGGAAGCGAGTTGTTGTATTCCGGCGTGAACAGGATCAGCCCATCGGCCGATATGGCCAGCTCCTTGAGCTCCTGCACTTTTTCCGGAATGCCGTCCGCAGCCTCAAGATCGGCGTTATAGAGCGGCACGCCATGGATGGTGCGGGCGATCAGTTCAACGCCGCTTGGCGTCAGTTCGACGGCTGCGTGGAGCAGGGCCGTGTTGAAAGAGCCTTTGCGCAGGCTGCCCGATATGCCGAGTATCTTCATCGCTTTCCCCATTTGGCGTGATGGGACGACATTTATGGTTCGCCGCCATTCGTCAATAGTCTACCACATAATTCCTTGAATCGGATTCGATATAAGGGAGAAATTATGCAGCATTTCAAAGCGTTACGGCGCCATTGCCGCGTCTTGAAAGACGCGCGCCGCTGTAAGGGCGATCTTATGCCGCAAGCAATGACTTCAGCTTGACGCAGCTTGCCGCCAGGGCATCATGATCCGGATGCGTGCGGGCGGCGATCAGCATTTCGGCGAGACGGATATCGCGCGCGATGGCATTGCCGCGTCCGATCCCACTTGCGGCGAGCAGCCGTCCGTCTGCGCCGAGATGGAAGAGAATGAACGCCCCGTCATCGAGGTCGCGCCGCACATGGATGACCGCCTCATCCGCCAGTCCGGCGATCTGCAACGTCAGATCATACTGGTCGGACCAGAACCAGGGCACCGCGGATATTTCCGCGCCTTCTCCCATCATGTTGGCAGCGGCGAGATTGGCCTGCTCCTGCGCATTGCGCCAGGATTCGAGGCGAACACGTCGTCCGCCGTATAGCGCCAACGGAAACGAGCAGCAGTCGCCTGCCGCATAGATGTCGGTAACGGAGGTCTCCAGCCGCTCGTTGACGGCAATACCATTGTCGATCGCAAGGCCCGCTTCGGCTGCAAGCGTGACGTTCGGTAAGGCGCCGATACCGACGAGCAGCAGATCGGCGGAGATTATTTCGCCGTTGCCGAGCCTGACGATCGCCTTGTCAGCCTGTTCCTGCACGGCTTCGATGACCTGGCCGCAGCGAATATCCGCGCCTTCCTGGCAATGTCGTTCGGTAAGCGCCTTAGCGATCGCCTCCGGCACGCCCCGCTTCAATACGCGCGGCAGGCCTTCGATGACGGTGACGCCGGCACCGCGCATGCGCGCCGTTGCCGCCAGCTCAAGGCCGATAAAGCCGCCGCCGATGACGGCAATGTGCCGGCCGGGGTGAAGAGCGGCATGCAAGGCTATCGCATCGGCATGGGTGCGCAACACGCGGATGCGTTGCGACGCGCCGTCGACACCGGGGAAGCTGCGCGCGGAGGCTCCGGTTGCGAGCAGCAGCTTGTCGTAGCCGAGCGTTTCTCCATCCGCGAGCCTGATCGTCTTTGTGGCGGGATCGATCGCTATAACCGTCGTATCGAGCCTCAGGTCGATCGATTGCTCACGATAACGCTCCGAAGCGGCGACGAACTTGGGCTCGGGCGCCTCATCCGATCCGCCTTTCGAAAGGGGCGGGCGTTCATATGGCGCAAGCGGCTCTGTGCCGATCAGGGTGATGTTGCCGTCAAATCCCTTTTCACGAAACGCGAAGGCGGCACGCGCACCGCATTCTCCGGCCCCGACGATGACGAAATGCGCCACGATAGCCTCCTCAGAGCCCGATGAAGACGGTGCCGTTTTCGACCTTGACCGGATAGGTCTGCAAGTTGACGCAGACCGGTGCACCCTTGGCTTCGCCGGTGCGATAGTCGAAGCGGCCATTGTGCTTGGGACATTCGATGATGTTGTCCATCACCAGGCCATCCGCGAGATGGATCTTCTCATGCGTGCACAGGCCGTCGGTGGCGAAATAATCGTCTTCGGGGCTGCGATAGACGGCGAAGGTTCGCCCGTCATGGTCGAAGCGGATGACGTCCTCTTCGTCGATCGCGTCAGCGGCGCAGACTTCGATCCAGTTGCTCATGTTGTCCTCCCTTTGCATGTCCGGTTTTATTGAGCGGCGGCGGCCGGCAGCTCGCCGTGGAACTCTTCGCGATAAGGCCGCGCCGTCGGCGGCAGCTCGCGCCTCAGGAAATAATCCTCGTTGCGCAATTGCCGCAGGAATGCCGGTATCATCTCGCGATAGCCGGACCATATGGATGGGTTGGCGGCCGGCAGGTCGTGCTTGATCATGGCATGCAGCTTCGGCAGCGAGTGGTAGGGGACCATCGGGAACATGTGATGTTCGACGTGGTAGTTCATGTTCCAGTAGATGAAGCGGCTGACCGGGTTCATCATCACAGTACGGCTGTTCAGCCTGTGGTCGATGACGTTGTCGGCAAGGCCGCCATGCTGCAGCAGGCCGGTCAGGACATGGTGCCAGGCGCCGTAGAGCCGGGGAAGGCCGATCAGCATCAGCGGCAGGATCGAGCCCATGGCGATCGCCATTGCAATGGCCGCGACATAAATGGCAAGCCAGATGCGGGCGATACGAATGGCCTTCGGCTGCTCCATCTCGGGAATGAAGGTCTTTTCCGCAGCGCTGACGACGCCAGCGGCGTTGCGCAGCATGTCGACCATCGCGTACCAGGCATCGAGAATGCCGAAGAAATTCAGCACGAGACGGAAGAGATCCGGCGGCCGCATGACGGCAATCTCCGGGTCGCGGCCGACGATGACGGTATCGGTGTGGTGGCGCGCATGGCTCCAGCGCCAGGTCACTGGGTTGCGCATGATCATGAAGCAGGCGATCTGATAGACCGCATCGTTCATCCAGCGTGTCTTGAAGGCAGTGCCGTGGCCGCATTCGTGCCAGCGGCTGTCGGAGGCCGAGCCGTAGAGCACGCCATAGGCCAGGAAGAAGGGGATGCAGATCCAGGATCCCCAGAAATAGATGCCCAACCCGGCGAAGACAACCATGCTGGCGAGCCAGATGATGGTGTCGCGGATACCAGGCGCATCCGAGCGCTGCATCAGCGCCTTCATGTCCTTGCGCGTGATATCCGTATGATACCATTCGGCGGCAGCAAGCCCCGTTTCCACCGCCAGCCTGCCGCTTGCGCCGAGCAGATCGTAATCCCGCTTGATTGTCGTCATTCCTGCCTCCCGCGATGCGCAACGGCGCCTCGCCTTCCATGCCGGAAACGATAGATCGACTTTTCGCTTGCCTCAATGCGGGAATGATGGAATCTATCAAAACACATCAAACTCTGATGTCATGAATGATGACATATCTCAGGAGCAGCCATGCGTCGCCCCACCATATCGGATATTGCCAAGGCGTCCGGCGTCAGCGTCGCGACGATCGATCGCGTGCTGAACGGCCGCCATCGCGTGCGGGAGGAGACGGCAAGGCGGGTCTACGAGGCGGCGCAGGAAATCGGCTATCATGCTGTCGGCCTCCTGCGGCAGCGCGTCTCCGAGGACCTGCCGCAATATCGATTGGGCTTCGTCCTGCAGAAGCCGGTACAAGCCTTCTATCAGGCCTTCGCCAAGGAGATCGTCGTGGCCGCGCAGGCGGTCACATCGGCCCGGATCAACGCTCAGGTCGACTTCGTGACGGCATCGACGCCGACGGCGATCGTCGAGAAGTTGAAGGCAATGGCTGCCCGCAGCCAGGCCGTTGCACTGGTCGCGCCGGACTATCCCGCCGTCACGACGGCTATCGAAGAGCTCAAGGAAAAAGGCGTTCCGGTCTTTTCCCTGCTGTCCGATTTCTCCACCACGGCACGCCAGGGCTATATCGGCGTCGACAACCGCAAAGTCGGGCGTACGGCCGCCTGGGTGATAGCCCGCTCGGCGCGCCGTCCCGGCAAGGTCGCCTGCTTCGTCGGCAGCCATCGGTTCCTCGGGCACGAGCTGCGCGAAATCGGCTTTCGGTCTTACTTCCGCGAAAACGCGCCGGAATGCGAGGTGCTGGACACGCTCATCAATCTCGACACGCCGGAGATCACCCATGAGGCGACGCTCGATCTCCTGCAAAAGCATCCCGACCTCATCGGCTTCTACGTTTGCGGTGGCGGCATGGAGGGTGCTATTTCAGCCATTCGCGAAGAGCGATTGTCCGGCAAGTTGATCGCCGTCGTCAACGAGTTGACGCCGGAATCGAAGGCGGCACTGGCCGACGACGTCGTCGCCATGGCGATCGGCACGCCGCTGGCCGCGCTCTGCAAGGAACTGATGAGCCTGATGATCAAGTCCGTCGAGAGCGATGAGGCAGCTGTAGCCGGGCACAGCATTTTGCCCTTTGATATATTCGTCTCGGAAAACATCTAGCATTCATGATGGAATTCCATCATTTCGCCAAGAATTCTATCAGGAATGATGGCTAGGAACGATGGAAGAAAGACATGAATGTCGCTAGTCGTTCGAGAAGCAGGCGCGGCGGATTTGGAATGTCTCTTGCAGCCGGACGCCTTGAGGAGGAGTGCCCATCATGAGTTCCATTCGCTTCGCGCTCAATCATATGTGCGTGCCGTCCCTGAAGCTGGAGGCGTTCTTCGCCGCTGCGAAGGAGCTCGGCATCGATAATGTGGAGATCCGCAACGATCTTGCCGGCAACGCGATCCTGGACGGCACGCCGGCCACGGCCGTGAAGGAGCTTGCCGCGCGCCAGGGAGTGACGATCATCTCCATCAATGCGCTGCAGCGGTTCAACGAATGGAACGACGAGCGCGCCCGGGAGGCGGCGGAGCTGATCGATTATGCGCATGCTTGCGGCGCCAGGGCGCTCGTACTCGTTCCGGTCAATGACGGCAGCGGCCGCGAGCCGGAGGTGCGCCGCGCCAATCTTCGCAAGTCGCTGTCGGCCTTGAAGCCGATGCTGGAAGCGGCCGGCATTATCGGCCTCGTCGAACCGCTCGGCTTCGAGATCTGCTCGCTACGCCTGAAGAGCGAAGCGGCAGCCGCGATCGAGGAGCTCGGCGCGAACGCCACCTTCTGCCTGGTTCACGATACCTTCCACCATCATCTCGCCGGCGAGGCAGCAATTTTTCCGGAGCTGACGGGTCTCGTGCATATTTCCGGCGTCACCGATCCCAACGTTTCGGTTGCCGACATGCGCGATCCGCATCGCGTGCTGGTCGGCGCTCAAGATCGTCTCGACAATATCGGCCAACTGCGGGCGTTGATCGCTGCCGGCTATGTCGGTCCGGCATCCTTTGAGCCTTTTGCCCCGGCAGTCCACGCCCTGAAGGAGCCGGTTGCCGCTCTCAAGGAGAGCATGGCCTATATTGCGGGTCAGCTTTGATCGACGCGGTAGTCCGCGGGCAACTCATGTCCGCGGACAACTGGGCCCACCGCTCAATCATGCGACTGCGTTTCGGGGTGATCCGTGCTGTGCTCCGATGGTATGATGTGCAGGTTGCCGAAGCGTACGCCGCGCTGCGTCACCACGCTGTCGGCAAAGGCCATTATCTCGTCCGCATTGCCCTTCAGCACGGAAACTTCGAGGCAATCATGCGCGTCGATATGGACATGAAGCGTCGAGACTGAAAGATCGTGGTGGTGATGTTGCGCCGTCGTCAGCCGGCGCGACAGGTCGCGGGTTTCGTGTTCATAGACATAGGTCAGCGCCGCATAGCAGCTGGCTTCACGATCAACCGTCGGCTGCGCGCGTGTAACGGCGTCGCGAACGAGATCGCGCAAGGTTTCCGAGCGGCTGGCATAGCCCCGCTGCACGCTGATCTTGTCGATCGTCTCCAGAAGATCGTCATCGATGGTGATGGTAATGCGTTGCATATCCTGATCCTCATTCCCCGCAGCGGTTGGTATCAACTAGAGGAAATTTCGAGGTGCTTTGCAACGGTGTCCGGCTTTATTGCCGGCCGCGGAAACGACGCTGGTAGGTGGGATCGTAAAGCGAGCTTTCGCGAAAATCGCTGGTGCCGAGCGATGGGCCGACGAAGATCAACGCGGTGCGCTCGATCGGTTCGGCCGCGACCTTTGCCTCGATCGTGGCAAGCGTGCCCCGAACGATCCGTTCGTCCGGCCAGGATGCCTTGACGACGATCGCCACCGGACAATCGGCGCCATAAAGGGGCGTCAGCTCCTCGACGACCTGTTGAAGCGCATGGATCGCCAGGTGGATGGCGAGCGTCGCACCGGTCGCGCCGAATTTCTCCAGCGTCTCGTTGTTCGGCATGGGCGACGCCCGGCCGGAGACGCGAGTGAGAACAAGGCTCTGGGCAATGGCCGGGATGGTCAATTCGCGGCCGAGTGCAGAGGCCGCGGCTGCGAAAGCGGGGACGCCAGGGGTCAGCGTATAATCGATGCCATGCTGCTCAAGCCTGCGAATTTGCTCGGCAACCGCGCTCCAGACAGAGAGGTCGCCGGAATGCAGGCGTGCGACATCTTTGCCGGCGGCTGCGGCTTTGAGATATTCCGCCTCGATCTCATCGAGCGACATCGGCGCTGTATCGATGATGCGGGCGCCGGGCGGGCAATATTGCAGCAGTTCCGGCGAAACGATCGAGCCGGCATAGAGGCAGACCGGGCATTTTCCGATCAGATCCCGGCCGCGCACGGTGATCAGGTCCGCCGCTCCGGGGCCTGCGCCAATGAAATGCACTGTCATCGCTCTACCTCATTTTCACTTATGGCTTGATCCAGCACCATTGCGTCACCGGCATGGCCGGCCGCCAGCCGGTCATGCGGCCGACGGGTGCGGCGCGCGCAACGTCGATGCGGATCAGCGAGCCGCCCCTGCGTGCTTGTTCGGCCAGCAGAAGCGCTTCCATCTCGGTTGTAACGGCATTGGCAACCAGCCGGCCACTGCTTTTCAATTGGCCGATGGCGGCATCGAGCACGCCGGCGTCGCTGCCGCCGCCGCCGATGAAGATCGCATCCGGTGCCGGCAGGCTAGAAAGAGCGCTCGGCGCTTCTCCCTCGACGACGGTCAGGCCCGGCACGCCGAAATTTGCGGCATTACGACGGATACGTGCCGCACGCTCAGCCGAAGCCTCGATGGCAATTGCACGCAGCGACGGGTCGGCCAGCATCCATTCGATGCCGATCGAACCCGAGCCGGCGCCGATATCCCAGAGCAGCTCGCCGTGGCGCGGCGCGAGCGCCGATAGCGTGATTGCGCGTATCTCCCGCTTGGTGATCTGGCCGTCATGTTCGAAAAGCTCGTCGGCCAGGCCTGCGCTCAGTGACAAAATCCGTGCGCCGGCTTCCGCCTTGACCTCAACGCCGCAGATATTGAGATCGTTGATGCCGGAAAGAGTGAAATCGGCCGCGCTTTGCCGCGTGAGCTTCTCATGCGGGCCGCCAAGTGCTTCCAGAACAGTAAGCTCCGACTGACCGAAGCCCGACGCTTTCAGCAAAGCGGCCAGTTCGGCCGGACCCCTACTGTCGGATGTCAGCGCCAGGATCTTGCGGCGGGGATGCAGATGCGGCCGAATGAGGTCGATGGGCCGGCCATGGAGCGAGAGAACCGTCGTTTCCTGCAGCGCCCAACCGAGACGCGATGCGGCAAGGCTGAAGGAGGAGGGTGCCGGAATGACGGTCATTTCAGAAGCCGGAATGCGTCGTGAAAGCGTTACCCCCACCCCGTAGAAGAAGGGATCGCCGGAGGCGAGAACTACTGTCGGCTCACTGCGCCGGGCAAGCACCATCTCGACGGATTTTTCGAATGGCGAAAGCCATTGATGGGTTTTGCCTGTTATCAGTGCCCTCGTCAATTCGAGATGGCGTACGCCGCCAAAGACCATTGGCGCTTCAGCGATCAGCCGCTTGGCTTCGTCGCCGAGGCCGGCTGGACCGTCTTCGCCGATGCCGATAAGAATGAGCCAGCGTTGAATCGAAGGTGTCTCAGCCATGGGTAAGGCCCGCATTCTGATCCTGGGCGGTACGACGGAGGCTCGCGCGCTGGCGGCAGCGCTTGCCTCCCGCGCTGATCTCGACCCTGTCCTGTCGCTTGCCGGCAGAACCGCCGATCCGGCGCCGCAACCCGTTCCCGTGCGCAGCGGCGGTTTCGGTGGCGCAGAAGGGCTTGCGCGCTATCTTCGCGATGAAGCGATCGAGCTGGTGGTCGATGCCACCCATCCCTTCGCGGCCCGCATCTCCGCCAATGCCGCGCAAGCGGCTGCTCAATGCGCTGTGACGGCTTTCGCGCTGCGCCGTCCGGCCTGGTTGCCGGTCGAAGGCGATGACTGGCTTTCGGTGCATAGCGTTTCGCAGGCCGTGGCCGCGCTCGGGAATGTGCCCTTGCGCGTTTTCCTGGCGACCGGCCGGCAGGAGGCGCATCAGGCGAACGCGGCGCCGCAACACCATTACTGGGTCCGCAGCGTCGATCCCGTCGAGCCGCCGCTGACCGCGCCGCATGTCAGCTATATCCATAGTCGGGGTCCGTTCCGCCTGGAGGATGAGTTGGAGGTGCTGCGACGGCACGCAATCGAGGTGGTCGTCGCCAAGAACAGCGGTGGTGACGCGACCTACGGGAAGATCGAGGCGGCAAGGCAGCTCGGCATCAAGGTGATCATGGTCGAGCGCGCGGAGACCGCCGGCCTGCCGGTGGTCGAAACAGTGGACGCTGCGCTCGATCGGATCGATCATTTCGTCTCTTCCCTGATGAAGCGCGGCGTATAGACCAAATCCGGACGTCCTTCTCGGGCAATGACGCGCGTCTCGGCCGAGCCGATGATGACGCAGGTTGCCATATCGGCCTGGGAGGCTTCGGCATCCACAAGCCGCGCAACCGTCATGCGCTCGTCGGGCCGGCCAGCGGCGCGACCGAAAATGACCGGGATATCAGCTGGCAGTATGTCACGGATGATTTCGAAGGCCTTGCCGAGCTGCCAGGGCCTCGCCTTGCTGATCGGATTGTAAAGCGCAATCACGAAACCGGCCTCGGCGACGGCGCGAAGCCGGCTCTCGATGAGCGGCCAGGGTTTCAAATTGTCCGACAGAGAAATCGCGCAGAAATCGTGGCCGAGAGGGGCGCCGATGCGGGCTGCGACGGCAAGCATGGCCGTAATACCGGGCACGACGACGAGGTCCACCATGCGCCATTCCACTGGTCCGTGATCGATCGCCTCGCAGACGGCCGCCGCCATGGCAAAAACACCGGGATCACCGCCGGAGACGACGCAGACATTGACGCCGGCTGCGGCGCGCTGCAGCGCTACCTTGGCGCGGTCCAGTTCCTCGCGGTTGTCGGATGCCTGGCGGATCTGATCGCTGCGAAGGGTCAGGCGGTCGAGATAAGGGCCATACCCGTAAAATTCATGGGCATCGGCAACCGCCGCCAATGCCTCCGGCGTCGTCTGCGCGGGGTTGCCGGGGCCGGTTCCGATCACATAGAGACGCCCGCTCATGGCCTGTTTTCCCAGCCGGGAACCAGCACCAGCGAAAAATACGGCGCTTCGGCGTCGTCGCGGCTGGCAAGCGGCGTCATGGCGCCGTTCGTCATCGTGCCGCGCTCGACATAGATGGCCTCGTTCAGGCGGCCGGCGGCATCCAGTGCGCGGCGGATTTTTGGCAGGTTGCGGCCGACCTTCATGATCACGGCAGCCTGCGTGTCGCCCAAGCGCCGGGTAAGCTCGGCCTCCGCCATCGTTCCCGGCAGCACGGAGAGAACGTCGTCTCCCTGCACCATCGGCAATCCGGCCAGAGACCAGCAGCCGGACATGGCCGTCACGCCGGGAATGACTTCGGTCGGGAAGCGATCGGCAAGGCGCACATGCAGGTGCATGTAGGAGCCGTAGAAGAGCGGATCGCCTTCGCTGAGCACGGCAACCGTCTTACCTTCGCGCAGATGCGCCGCCACCATCTCGGCCGAGACGTCATAGAAGGCGGTGATCTGACCGATATAGTCAGGCGCGTCCTTATCGATCTCTGTGGTGACGGGATAGTAGAGCGGCAGGAGCGTCACGTCCGCTCTCAGCAGGTCGCCGACGATGGCCTTGCCGTTGCCGTTTCTGCCCTGTTTGGCAAAGTAGGCGACGACATCGGCGCGCTCCAAAGCCTTGACAGCCTTGACTGTCAGCAGCTCCGGATCGCCGGGGCCGGTGCCGACACCGATCAGGCTTCCATTGGATGGCGCGCTCACAGGCCTGGCCTCGCCAAAGCGTTGATTGCAGCCGCTGTCATGGCGCTGCCGCCGAGCCGGCCGCGCACGATGGCAAAGGGAATGCCGTAGGAGGTTTCTGCAAGCGCGTCCTTCGATTCCGCCGCACCGACGAAGCCGACGGGCATGCCGATGATGGCGGCTGGTTTCGGCGCGCCATCGCGCAGCATTTCCAGAAGGTGGAAGAGGGCGGTCGGCGCGTTGCCGATGGCAACGACTGAGCCGGCAAGCCGTTCGGTCCACAGATGCATGGCGGCGGCCGAGCGCGTGTTGCCGATGGTCTTTGCGATGTCCGCCGTGCGCATATCCTGCAATGTGCAGATCACCTCGTTTGCCGCCGGCAGGCGGGCGCGGGTCACGCCGCGCGCGACCATCTCGGCATCGCAAAAGATCGGCGCACCGGCAGACAGCGCCTGACGCGCCGATGCGACGAAATCGGGGGAGAACATGAAATGCTCTGCCGCTCCCACCAGTCCGCAGGCATGGATCATGCGAACCGCGATATCGGCCTCGGCTTCGGGAAAACGCGTGAGATCGGCTTCGCTGCGGATGATCGCGAAGGAGCGCTCATAGATCGCATCGCCCTTGCGGATATAATCATAGTCAGGCATTTCTATCCCTGTCGTAAAGCCGTCGCGATTGCGTCCCGGCCGAGCCGTTTAAGACACTGCTGTGCCGATTCGCCAGCAGCTTTGTTGTTTCGTACCAGTTCCCCGAGCGTTGCCAGCGCCGATTTCAGGTCTTCCTTGCCGATGTAAGCTACGGGCTCAGCTGATGATGACCCATTTACGACAATAGCATAGCCCGTTGCAGTCCCGACGATGGTGAGCATTGCCGGAGAGGGATGGGCACAGCCTTTTGTGCAGCCGGACAGATGTACCTTGAGCGAGCCGTCAAGCAGATCTGCCCCCACTTCGACCAGATCGGCGGCAGCTTGTCTCGTGGCATAATGGGCGGAAGCGCATGCGCCGGCGCCGGCGCAGGGAATGGCATAATTTGCCAGATCACCTGCTCGCGTTTGAAAGTTGCAATCCGCTGCGGCGGCCAAAACATCTTCGATCCGATCAAGCGGAAGGCCGAGCAGCAAAAGGCTGTGTTCCGGTCCCGTGCGAATTTCACGCACACCCGCCGTCTCCGCGAGGCCAAGAAAGTGGATGAGATCTTGAGCATGAATTTGACCGAAGGCAGGGCGCAGGCCAATTGCGGACTGTACCTTGTCCAGCGGGATGATCCCGACAGGAGAGGTCGGTGGAATGGTCTCGCCGCGCATAAGATCCGGCAGGGCGGGAAATTGCGCGCGCAAGGATGCGATGTCCAGATCCCTGCCGCGGGCACGAAGTCCGATTGCGGCCAATGCGTTGAGCAGTGAGATGACGCTGGTGATCGCGTCTTCGTTGGACAGGATGGCAAGCGGCGTGGCCGTTGCCTGTGTTCCTGCGATGGCGAGCGTCCATAGTTGCCGGCCATCAACGACTTTTAAGGCCTTCAGCCGGATATCCGCCGAGAGCTCGTCGAGGACGAGCCGGCCGCCGCCGTCGACGATAATGGAAAGTTTGGCAGCGAGCAGCGGCTTGGGATGAAGTGCATCGATGGCGCTCCGCAGGCGCTCGGCGAGCCCACGCGCGTCAGCGATCTCCGATGGATCGAGGCCGCTGAGCGGCGGGACTTCGATGGCAACGCCGCTCTCCGGCACGATGCCGGCGCGGTCGATATCGGCGGCCAATCCGGCCATGCTCTCCGGCATCATGCCACGAAGCTGAAGATTGCCGCGCGCGGTGATCTCGATCAGGCCGTTGCCATGCTTCTGCGTGGCTTCGGCCAGGGCGCGAAACTGCTCGACAGTCAAACCCGGTGCCGATGGCCGCAGGCGCACGAGCAGTCCGTCACCCGTCTGCATCGGCGTGCTCAAAGAGGGGCAGGCGCCGCGAACCATGGAGTGCAGGGGCGATGCGACAGGGTGACGATCGGCCTCCTGCGAGAGGCACGCTTGTCCCTTCATCGTCTCTGTATCGGCCGGAACCATAAGGCTGCCCTTCATGAGGGACGTTTCCTTGCACAATCCGGATCGGCGGGCAAACATTTTGGCGCCTGGCATTTGGCCGCGCGCCTAGTCGCGATCGTCGAAATCCTGTCCCTTGCGCATGAGATAAATATCCATGATCCATCCATGCTTGGCGCGGGCCTCGGCGCGAATTGTCAGAATCCGCTCTGAAACATCGGCCAGCCTGCCGGCGATGATAATCTCGTCCTTGGTGCCGAGATAGGCTCCCCAATAGATATAGGCATCGGGATCATCGATCTTGCTGAAGGCCTGCTCGCCATCGAGCATCACGACGGCCGTTTCGGCACGTCCCGGAAAGCTTTCGGCCAGCCGCCGGCCGGTGGTGATCTGCACCGGCTTGCCGACGAGGTTCAGGGGAATGCGATGGCTCGCCGTCAGCGCCTGGATGCTGGTGATGCCGGGAATGATGCTGTAGTCGATGGCGACCTTGCCGCGCGCGACGACGCGCTCGAGGATGCGCAAGGTGCTATCGTAAAGGCCCGGATCGCCCCAGACGAGAAAGGCCGCACTTTGGTTTTCCGTCAGATGCTCCAGGAACAGCCGCTCATAGGTCGAGGAAATCGCGTCATGCCACTCGTCGACGCTCTGCACATAGCTGCGCTCCGCCGTCTGGCGTGAAGGCACGTCGTAATCGACAAAACGCGTGGCTTTATTGGTGACATAGCGCTGGCAGATTTCCCGCCGGATGTCGGCAAGCTCAGTCTTGGCGGCCCCCTTGCTGGGGATGAATATGACATCGGCCGCATTCAGCGCATTGATCGCCTGCACGGTCAGATGTTCGGGATTTCCCGTGCCGATACCGACGATTTGAATATGCCGCATAGACTTGCCCTCGATCTCAAGCGCTGTTTGCCGGAAGCGCCCGATCATTTCAAGGGCAAGCGTTCAGGCGGATTGCCGGTCAAAGGTCCAGCGGCTGGCCATATAGCTGCGCGGCGAGGTGCCGAGCATGCGCCGGAACATGGTGGTAAACGCCGCCACGCTCTCATAGCCGGCTTCAAGCGCGACATTGGTGACCGGCTGGCCTTCGGCAAGCTGCGGCAGGCAGGCAAAGACGCTGGCCTGCTGGCGCCAGGTGGTGAAGCTGATGCCGGTTTCCTTGCGAAACTGCCGTGTGAACGTCCGGCGACTCACCGAAAGCTTCTCGGCCCAATCGTCCAGTCTGGCGTTGGGCGACGGGTTGGACAAATAGTCGCGGCAGAGCGCGGCCATCCGACGGTCGGACGGGAAGGGGAGGCCGAGGGGACGCTCCGGCAGTGTCGCGATTTCCTCGACGAGCAGAGACAGGACCAGCCTCGCTTTTCGGTGACTGACCGGTGCTTCCCGCAGCCGAATGGCCTCCAACAGCAGGCTGCGGGCGAGATCCGTGACTTCGACGACGCGCGGAGCTTCATCCTTCGGCGGCTGGCCGCGCGGTGTCACGTAGACGGATTTCATGCTGACATCGCTCAGGATTTCGATCGAGTGCTCCAGCCCGACCGGGATGAAGAGAGCGTGACCGGGCGGCACCATCCAGCGACCGCGCGCCGTCATGATCAGGGCGACGCCGGCGAAGATGCAAAGCAATTGGGTGCGGCGATGACGGTGCCACGGAACGGTATAGCCCTGCGGCGGTTCGGCACTATGGACGAGCACATCCGCAGGCGAATCCTCCATCCAGCGCATGTTCTGCACATGATCGTTGTCGAGGGTTGCCAGCAACTGTTTCGATAGCTTTTCCATTTTCGCCCAATCGAGAAACTATTGGACCAGAACACGAAAGAAGGACACACGCAAGCCGTGTTAAAGGCGGAAGAAACAATATGGTCGGCTAGGCAGTCGACATAGGCAAGGAATCCTCCCATGGTTGCGGCATTTTCGGGTACGCAGGCCCGATATGAAAAGACGACGATGTCGATCGTCATGGCGGTCAGTACCTGCCATCTGTTGAACGATACGATGCAGTCGCTTTTGACATCGCTCTATCCGATGTTCAGAGAGAATTATGCGCTCGATTTCGTGCAGATCGGGTTGCTGACGATGATGTTCCAGATCACCGCGTCACTGCTTCAGCCGGTGGTCGGCATCGTCACCGACAAATGGCCGATGCCTTATTCGTTGCCTATGGGCATGGTTAGCACGTTTTCAGGTCTCGTGCTGCTCGGCTATGCCGGCAGTTTCAGCGTGCTCCTGATCGCCGCAAGCCTGATCGGCTTCGGCTCGGCCGTCTTCCATCCGGAGGCGTCGCGCGTTGCGCGTCTGGCCTCCGGCGGGCGCCATGGCCTGGCGCAATCGCTCTTCCAGCTTGGCGGCAATGCCGGCTCGGCAATCGGGCCGCTGATTGCCGCATTCTTTGTCCTGCAGCACGGCCAGAAGAGCGTGGCGTGGCTTTCGGTGCTGGCCGTCATCGGCTTCATCGTTCTCAGCTGGGTCGGCAACTGGTTCGTCAATCATCGCCGCCGGCAATCGGCGCGTCCCGCGCCGAGCCGCACTTTGCCGATCGCGCGCAACAAGGCGATGTGGGCGCTTGCCATCCTCATCCTGCTGACGGCGACGAAGAACGTCTACATGGCGAGCATCTCCAGCTATTTCACCTTCTACGTCATCGACAAGTTCCATCTCGATGTCCGCGATGCGCAGCTGATGCTGTTCCTCTTCCTCGGCTCCGTCGCCGTCGGAACGATCATGGGCGGTCCGGTGGGCGACCGCCTGGGCGCACGCTTCGTCATCTGGTTCTCGATCCTCGGCGTCATCCCGTTTGCGCTGATGATGCCCTATGCGAACCTGTTCTGGACCTGTGTCCTGACCGTGATCATCGGCCTCGTGCTGGCCTCGGCTTTCCCGGCGATCGTCGTCTTTGCGCAGGAGCTGATTCCCGGCCGCGTCGGGCTGATCGGCGGCATCTTCTTCGGCTTCGCCTTCGGCGCGGGCGGACTTGGTGCGGCCTGGCTCGGCGATTTCGCCGATGAGCGCGGCATCTCCTTCGTCTACACCCTCTGCTCGTATCTGCCGCTGCTCGGCCTATTCACGATCTTCCTGCCACGAATCTCGCGGCATTGATCGATGTCGGCGAGCGTATCGCTCGCCGATTTTCTGCATGAAAACCTATATGCCGAGTGTTGCCGTCAGGCGTAGCGGCTGATGGCGAGATCGGTTGCGTCGATATCAGGCTTGCGGCCACTGACGAGATCGCTGACGACGCGCGCCGAACCGGAGCTCATCGTCCACCCAAGCGTGCCGTGGCCGGTATTGAGGTACAGGCCCTTGATCTTCGTTGGCCCGATGACTGGCGTGCCGTCCGGCGTCATCGGCCGCAGCCCCGACCAGAAGGAAGCCTTGGCGACATCGCCGCCGGGGAATAGGTCGGTAACGGAATGCTCGAGCGTCTGGCGCCGGGCGAGGCCGAGATCGTTGGTATAGCCGGAGATTTCGGCCATGCCGCCGACGCGGATACGATCGCCAAGCCGGGTGATGGCGATCTTATAGGTCTCGTCCATGACGGTCGATTCCGGCGCCCGTGATGTGTCGGTAATCGGAATCGTCAGCGAATAGCCCTTGACCGGATAGACGGACAGGCTGATGCCGAGCGGCTTCAGCAATAGCGGCGAATAGCTGCCGAGCGCGACGACGATCGCATCGGCGTCCAACCGCCCGCGGTCGGTCATGACGGCGCGCACCTGCCCGCCCTCGACGTCGAGCCCGTTGATCGTCGTGCCGTATTGGAACTTCACGCCGAGCTCGACCGCCTTCGCGCCGAGCGCATTGGTGAACTTGAAGCAGTCGCCGGTCTCGTCCTTCGGCGTCAGCAGGCCGCCGACGATCTTCTCGCGGACATGCCTGAGCGCCGGTTCGACACGGACGCAGCCGTCGCGATCCAGTACCTCATAGGGAATGCCGTCGGCTGCCAGAGCCTTGACGTCCTTGGCTGATGCATCCAGCTGCTGCTGCGTGCGGAACAACTGCAGCGTGCCCTGCATACGTTCGTCATAGGCGATGCCGGTTTCCTGGCGAAGCTGGGCAAGCGAAATGCGGCTGTAATCGGCAAGACGCAGCATCCGGCTTTTGTTGATCGCATAGCGTTCCGAGGTGCAGTTCGACAGCATCTTGACGAGCCATGAGAGCATGGCGCGATCGACCTTCGGACGCAGGATGAGCGGGGCGTGGTGCATGAAGAGCCACTTGATCGCCTTCATGGGAATACCGGGTGCGGCCCAGGGCGAGCAATAGCCGAAGGAGACTTCGCCGGCATTGGCAAAACTCGTTTCCAGCGCCGGACCCTGCTGCCGGTCGACGACCGTAACTTCGTGGCCCGCCTTGGCAAGCTGATAGGCGGATGTCACGCCGATAATGCCGGCACCCAGAACGACGACTTTCATGATGTCCTCAGAGAGAAATGAGAGATAGGAAGGTCAGCGGTATTGACGGTGGAAGCGATGGCCGAGACTGGTCAGGATCTCATAGGAAATCAAGCCGGCATCCCGCGCAAGATCCTCCAGGGTCTGGTGATCTCCGAGAACCTCCACCATGTTTCCGATAGGCAGGGCGCCTTCGGGCAGAGCGCTGATATCGATTGTCGCGCTGTCCATCGACACGCGGCCGACGATCGGCAGGCGGATACCGTCGTAAAAAACCGCGCCGCGATCGCTGAGGCTGCGCGGAAGGCCATCGGCATAGCCGGCGGCGATCGTCGCAAGCCGGGTTTGGGTCTTCGTCACGTGCACGCCGCCATAGCCGACGCGCGCGCCTTCCGAAACCGTTCGGGTCTGCACCACGGCGACATCGAGCCGGACGACGGCTTCCATAGGGTTGGCTGCGCCGCTCGTGGGGGCGCCGCCATAAAGGGCAATGCCCGGCCGCGCCAGCACGCCGTGAAAATCGGCGCTGAGGAAGATGCCGCCGGAATTCGCGAACGAAACGTCGTAGCTCGGGAATTCCGCTGCGACGCGACGCATTTCCGCCAGCTGATCGGCATTTTGGCCGTTGTCGACTTCGTCGGCGGAGGCGAGGTGGCTCATGACGAACAGGATGTCGAGATCGTCCGATGTTTGCAGATGAGCCAAGACGGCGCCTCTGTCTTCCGGCGGGATGCCAAGCCGTGACATGCCGGTATCGAATTGCAGAACCGCCGGCAGCCTACACCGGAGGGCGTGTGCGGTCTCCGCCCATTGCTGCAGCTGATCGAGCGAGTTGACGACCGGCACGATGCCGCCATCGGCGCAGGCTGCCTCGTTACCGGGCAGCAGGCCGTTCAGCACGAAGATTGCCGCATCGTCGGGCAATTGCGGACGCAGTCGCAGTGCCTCTATGAAGTGGGCGACGAAGAAGTGGCGGCAACCGCGTGCATAGAGAGCCTTGGAGATCTGGTTTGCGCCGAGTCCATAGGAATCGGCCTTCACCACCGCGGCTGCGCGCGCCGGTGCAACGATTGCAGATAGTTTGTCGTAGTTCCGGCAGAGGGCTGCCAGATCGATCGTTAGATAACCACAAGCTGTGCCGTCGATCGCCAATTTTGGCGCCCGCAAATCCACTGTGCCGCCGTTCATGTCCGCCCTCGTTTCTCAAGTGCAGATTATTGAAATGATCGTGAAATTGCCTATCAAAGAGCGATTGATTATTGTGTAATTGCGCTGATATTGAAACGAACTGCGAATTTTTGAAAGAATTGATATGTCTGCCCTCGATGCCATCGACCGCAATATTCTCCGCCTGCTTCGGCTCGATGCCCGCCTCAGCAATGCGAGGCTGGCGGGAGAGGTGGGATTGTCGCCGTCGGCCTGCCTCAGACGCATCAAACTGATGGAGCAGGCCGGTGTCATCAGGGGCTATACGGCCCTGGTGGATACCTCCCAGGCGGAAGCCACGATCGCCGTCATCATCAACATTACGCTCGAGCGGCAGACGGAGGATCACCTCGATCGTTTCGAGGCCGCGGTGCGCAAGCATCCTGAGATCAAGGAGTGCTTCCTGATGACGGGTGGGTCCGATTATCTCCTGCGTGTCGAGGTTGCCACAGCAGGCGATTTCGAGCGCATCCACAAGGATATTCTTTCGACCATGCCAGGGGTGCTGCGGATCCATTCGAGCTTCTCGATCCGCAATGTGCTTGCGACGCGGCCGAAAAATCCGCGCTGAACAAGCGGTCTGCTCTGCGCATATTCAGGTCGTTCTCTATCAGGCCTGATCCTGGCCGATGCCTGTCGCGGCATGTACCTCGCAGATCACGCCGCTCGGCTCGTAACTGACATTGACCTGGCCGTTCAGTTCGGCCGCCAACAGGCTTTCGATCAACCTGGAGCCAAACCCCTTGCGCGTGGGCGGTTTGACGGTCGGCCCTCCCGTTTCCTGCCAGCGCAGGCTCAGCCGGTCGGTCTTGCCCGGTTCCAGAGACCAGTGGATGGCGACACGGCCATCAGGCACCGACAGCGCGCCGTATTTGGCGGCATTCGTTGCAAGCTCGTGCATCGCAAGCGATATGGAGACAATGGTTCGCGGCGGCAGTTTGATCGCCGGACCGGAAATTTCGAACCTCTCCTTAGGATAGAGCGACAGTGCCTGGCCGATGACGGTCAAGAGGTCTGCTTCTTCCCATTTGCCATGGATCAGCAGGTCATGCGCGCGTGCCATCGAAGCCAGCCGCGCCTCGAATGTCTCGACGGCCGCCTTGTCGACCTCGTCGCGTCCCAATGTCTGACGTGATATGGCCATGACGGTTGCAAGCACGTTCTTGACGCGATGATTGAGTTCGCCGACTAGCAGCGTCTTAAGGCGTTCGGCTTTCTTCTTCGCGCTGATATCATGGGCCGTCTTCGAAGCCCCCACGATCCGGCCATAGGCGTCATAGATCGGGGAGACGCTGAGCAGGACGTCGACAAGTTCGCCGTTCTTGCAGCGCCGCTTCGTCTCATAGGGCTCGACCTTCTGACCCGCGCGGATCTGGGCGAGGATCGTGGATTCCTCTTCACTGCGGTCGTCCGGAAGGAGCATCGTGACCGATCTGCCGACGGCCTCTTCGGCGGAGTGGCCGTAAAGCCTTTCCGCCCCCGTGTTCCAGCTTGTGATCACCATATTGAGATCGATGCTGAGGATCGCGTCGTCCGACGAGGCGATGATGGCCGCCAGACGCCGTTCCACTTGCTGCACCCGTTTGCGTTCGGTGATATCAGTGACGACCCCGGCGACCCGCTGGATGTGTCCCGAACTGTCCCGCAGGCCGGAGATGGCGTTTGCGACCCATACAAGGCTGCCATCCTTGCGGATATAGCGCTTTTCGATCTCAAAGTTTTCACCGGTCGCCATCATCGTCTCGAACAGGCGCGTGTTCTCAGGTAGGTCGTCCGGATAGGTGATCTCGTCCATCCGCATGCCGAGAAGTTCCGTCTCGGAGTAGCCGACGATCTCGCAGAAGCGCGCGTTCACCTGAACGAAGCGGCCGTCGAGCTCGCATTGCGCCATTCCCGTCGCGGATTGGGAAATGACGGCGCGGATCCGTTCCTCGCTTTCGCGCAATGCCTGTTCGGAGCGAACGCGTTCCGTCGTCTCATTGACGATGCAGAAGACACCCAGCACCCCGCCATCCGCATCGCGAACGGGCGAATAGGAAATGTCGAAATAGACCGTTTCGGGATAGCCGTGACGCTCGATATAGAACAGCCGGTCCTTGGCGGCGACCGTATTGCCATCCTGCAGGACGGAGCGCAGAAGTGGCTCCAGATCGCTCCAAAGCTCCGCCCAGTTTTCCCGCGCGGGACGCCCCAAGGCCCGCGGATGCTTATCGCCTATCGTGGCGGCATAGGCATCGTTGTAAAGGGCAACGAAGTCGCTGCTCCAGAACATGACGATCTGGGCCTGTGACGACAGCATGATATCGACCGCGACTGTGAGGCAGGAAGGCCATGTCGATCGAGGGCCGAGACTGGTCGCTGCCCAATCGAGGCCAGAGATGAGTGCTGCCATTTCGCCGGTATGACTTGCCTCGATGTTCAGGATGGACCCTCCCTTGAGCGATGGCCGGGCCTGCGAGAATTGTCCGGTTCGCTCATGCTTGCAAAGATTCATAGCATACTCCCCATGGCGAAGTGCAGAGAGAAAATTCGGCGATTTCAATGTATTTCAAGTAACATAGGCGGAATCCGCCACGAATGTTTCGCGTCGATATGAAGCGGCGGCAAATTGCCGATCGTGACCCTGGCGACCGTCAATTCGGCGCCGGTTCCGATCGGGACGTCAGGTGTCCGGCCTTGCGTGCATTTCGGCCGTCAGCCATCGCTCGAGCGCCAATGCATCCGGCCTGCCCGCAATATGCGGGGCGATCCAGAGCACCATGCGCCTAGGCCCGGGCAGGAAGCCGAATGGTGCCACCAGCCGCCCCGAGGCCAGCTGATCGAGCACCAGCATCTGCGGAACAACGGCAATACCGAGACCGCAGGCGGCAGCCTGGATCAGCAGGTAGAAATGGTCGAATGCGGACTGGGACCCTAGCTGCAGATCCGACTTACCCGCGATCGCCTGCCAGTCGCTCCAGGCCTGCGGGCGCGTGCGTGTGGACAGGAGCGCCGCATGCTCCATGTCGCTTGGGCAAAGAATGCCGGAGCGGCTCAGATATTCCGGCGAGCAGACCGGACCGATCGCCTCGCCGCCCAATTCGCGGATGATCGCATCCTTCGGCGGTTCGATGATGCTCGAGCGGATCGCGAGGCTGATCTTGTCCCGGACGAAATCGACCTGATCGTAGTTCATGTTGAATTGCAGGGCGATGTGCGGATGGCGTTCGTGGAATTGGCCGATGCGGGGAATGATCCATCCCATCATGATCGATGAGGAGCAGGAAAGCGTCAGCGGGCCGGGGCGAACACGCTCGACGCTCGCCTGCATCAGGCCGAAGGCGCTTGCCAGCCCCTCGGCCAGCCGCAGCCCTTCCGGCGTCGGCTCGGTGGAATGCGCCCGGCGGTTGACGAGAATGACGCCCAAGGTCTGTTCGAGACCACGAATGTGCCGGCTGATTGCGCCATGCGTGACGCAAAGCTCGTCGGCAGCCAGCGTCATCGACCTGTGCCGTGCGGTCGCTTCGAAAGCCTTCAGGGCATTCAACGATGGAAGAGGGCCGCTCATTTTCCAGTCCTGCGATAATATGATGTGACTTTTCCTCACATGATGGGGAGATTAAATCGTTTGCCTGCGGCTTGTCCATACCGCTAGAGATCGAGGTCATTCGAAGGCGCATGCGATCAAAGGCAGGGACTGGAAGGGAAGTCGGAGTTTCCGTTCTGTCAGCGACGCAAGCGGATCGCTGCGGCGCTGGAGTTTCAGGACTGGGGGAGGATTTCTATTGCAGCCTGCTAATCAGGAAATGTCACAGGTCGAGCGTTCGGCCATCGCCAAGGTGTCGAAGCGGCTGGTGCCGTTTATCGCCTTGATGTTCTTCATCAACTTCCTTGACCGTACCGCGATCTCGTTTGCCGGCCCGAACGGCATGACGACGGATCTGGCGCTGACGGCGGCGCAGTTCGGCTTCGCCGCGGGCATCTTCTTCTTCGGTTATATCGTGCTCGAAATCCCGAGCAATCTGGCACTTCACAAATATGGCGCCCGTCGCTGGCTTGCCCGCATCATGGTGAGCTGGGGCATTGTGGCGCTGTTGTTCACCTGGGTGTCGAGCGCGACGGAGCTCTACGCGCTGCGTTTCCTCCTCGGGGTTGCCGAAGCCGGCTTCTTTCCGGGCGCGATCCTTTTCTTAAGCATGTGGGTGCCCGCCAAGCATCGCAACAAGATCCTGGCATTGTTCTATCTCGCCCAGCCGCTGACGACAGTCGTCGGTGCACCTTTTGCGGCGATGCTAATACAGATGCACGGCCTCTTCGGCTTGGAAGGCTGGCGCGTCATGTTCTTCGGCGTTGCGGTTCCCGCCATCGTCATCGGCATCGTTGCATGGTTCTATCTCGCGGATCGACCCGACGATGCCAAATGGCTGACGCAGACGGAGAAGGATTGGCTGAACCGGGAGCTTGCCGGCGAGGAAAAGGCAAAGGCGGCCGCTCATGGCAAGATGACCGGTCTCGCCCTGACGGATGGCCGCGTATGGCTGCTGTCGGTGATCTATTTCGGCCTGATCTATGGCCTCTATGCGCTGGCCTTCTTCCTGCCGACCATCATTGCCGGTTTCGAGACGAAGTTCGGCACCAAGTTCGACGTTTTCGACAAGGGCCTGATCACGGCCATTCCCTATCTGCCGGCAGCCGTTGCCCTGTTGTTCTGGAGCCGCGATGCATCCAGGCGCGGCGTGCGGCCGTGGCATATCGGCATTCCGGCCTTGGTCGGCGCATTCAGCATTCCGGCCGCGCTCTTTATGGGCTCGCCCGAAGCGACGATCGTCATGATCACGCTGACAGCCTGCGCGATTTTTTCCGCCCTGCCGAACTTCTGGGCCATTCCGTCCCGCTTCCTGGCCGGGCCGGCGGCTGCGGCCGGCATCGCCCTGATCAATACGATCGGCAATATTGCCGGCTTTGCGGCGCCCTATATCACTGGCGTCGTCAAGGATGCGACCGGCCTTTACGAACTGCCGATGTTCATCGTCGGGGCGCTGATGCTGTTGTCAGCACTGCTCGCCTTCTCGCTGAACGGCAGGGTCGGGGAGCCGGAACTGGTTGCGTCGGGCAGCAAGGGCTGAAAACATCCGAGACAAGGAATGGATGAATGGATGGCGGTCGCGAATGTGATCGCCATCGAATTTTTCAGGCCGCCCGCAGCAGCATGCCGAACAGGTCGCGCGGGTCGTCCGGATCGGCAATAATATCGAGCTTCTGGAAGTAGTCCGTGCCGGCCAGCTTCTCGCGCACATAGCGCAAGGCGGAGAAATCCTCGATCGCGAAGCCGACGCTGTCGAACAGGGTGATCTGTCGCTCGCTGCTGCGGCCTTGCGCCCGGCCGCTGACAACCTGCCAGAGTTCGGTGATCGGATAATCCCGATCCATCTGCTGGATCTCGCCTTCGATGCGTGTCTGCGGCGGATATTCGACGAAGGTGTCGGCGCGCAGCAGGATGTCGCGGTGAAGCTCGGTCTTGCCAGGGCAGTCGCCGCCGATGGCGTTGATATGCACGCCGGCGCCGACCATATTATCGGTCAAAATGGTCGCGAACTGTTTGTCGGCCGTGCAGGTGGTGATGACGTCGGCGCCTTCGATGGCGGCCTGGGCCGAGGCGCAGGGCACGAGGCGCAGGCCCGTCTCGGCAAGATTGCGTACGGTCTTTTCCGTCGCCTTCGGATCGATGTCGTAGAGGCGGACTTCCTCGATGCCGAGAACCGCCTTCATCGCCAGCGCCTGGAATTCGGCCTGTGCGCCATTGCCGATCAAGGTGAGGCGGCGCGAATTGGCCGGTGCCAAATGGCGGGCCGCCATTGCCGAGGTCGCCGCCGTGCGCAGGGCCGTCAGGAGCGTCATTTCGGTCAATAGCACCGGGTAGCCGGTTGAGACTTCCGCCAATAGACCGAGGGCGGTGACGGTCTGCAATCCCCTTGCCATGTTCTTCGGATGGCCGTTCACATATTTGAAGCTGTAGACCGCCCCGTCGGAGGTCGGCATCAGCTCGATGACGCCGTCATGCGAATGGGAGGCGACACGGGGCGTCTTGTCGAAAAGGTCCCAGCGGCGGAAATCCGCCTCGATGGCGTCGGTGAGTTCGACCAGCATGGTTTCAATGCCGACATGATGGACAAGCCGCATCATATTCTCGACGCTGACGAAGGGAATGAAGGCTTTTTCCGAAGGGAGCGGTGCGGGCATTGTCATGTCCTCAATGCAGTGATTTTCTACAGGGTAACAAGCAGATCGATTGACTGAAATCGCAAAACTGTGTCAGTTCTGGTATTGCTTTGTACGAATTGCCTAGTATTTTTGACGGAAAAGACAAAAGTGGATTACGCAATGGCGCTTGCCAAATATATTCCGGACGATCTCGATCGACGCATCATAGCGCATTTGCGCGCCGATGGCCGCGCTTCGCTCTCCAAGCTGTCGGATGCCTTGGGTGTCGCGCGCGGTACCGTGCAGAACCGGTTGGAGCGGCTGATCGAGACCGGTACGCTTCTCGGCTTCACCGTGCGGGTGCGCGAAGATTATGAGGAGCAGACCGTCCATGCCGTCATGATGATCGAAGTCGTTGGGAAATCGACGACCCAGGTCATCCGCAAGCTGCGCGGTCTGCCGGAGATCTATTCGCTGCATACGACCAACGGAAATTGGGACCTGGTCGCCAATATCCGGGTAAGCAGCCTCTCGGACTTCGATCGGGTCCTGCGCGAGGTGCGCATGATCGACGGCGTTGCCAATAGCGAAACCAGCCTGCTGCTCAGCAGCTTGTGAAGGTGCTGCTGTCGTCAAGGTGCAGCGCGAGGGGTTGAATTCTCTTTTGCCGAAGATCCTGAGCGGTCAGCCGCCGACATGTCGTGACATGGCGTTCGCATGGATGATCCACCCGTGGATGGCGGGATGCGGCGCCGCGCTTGAAAACTCGCTGCATGTGTTGTTATGATTTCGCATGGACCTCGGTTTGCTCGCCTACGCCGTTGCTTGGACCGTCCTCGGTCTGATCGTCGCGACCACGGTCGTCCCGGTCCGGACGAAGTATCCGTTCATGACGCTCGCAAATGTCGACGGCATCGTCCCGTTTGGTCTTCTGGGCTTCCTGTTCGTCATGGCTTACCCTGATGACCGTCGCATCGTCGCCCTGGTGTGCCTATCGATCGCAGCGGCGAGTGAAACGCTTGCATTGGTCCTGCCGAAAAAGTGCCTGCGGGTCGAGCGTGCGATCCTGAAAGTGCTTGCCACGGTTTCAGGCTTGATTTTAGGTGCTCTGTCCGTGGAGCTTATGCACCAGATCTCCTAGGTCCGCTCCTCAAGTCAAAGCGCGGCAATCGATGGCACCGCTCCTTTCGATAGGAAGAAGGACCTATCTTCCATATACAACCTAGCGATCCGAAGACCTGCTGCTTTGGCTTTCCAGCCGATAGCGATTCCCCGGATACACCAGCCGCGCCGTGGAAACGACGCCGCGCGCAGACCATGTGCGCCGGCGGATCGTCAGGCAGGGCTCGGTCTTCAGGATGGTCAGCAGCTTGCATTCCCAGGCTTGCGGCATCACCGCTTCGACCACATGCTCCGAACCGCTCAAGGGTGCGACCGCCGAAAGATAGGCGTTCGGCGTCATGTCGATGAAGTCCTGCTCCAGGTAGTCAGGGGCGGCATCAGGATGGACATGCCGGTCCTCGATCTGGACCGGCACCCCGTTCTCGCTATGCACGATCAGCGAATGAAAAACCGGCGATCCGATGTCGAGTTCCAGCGCATCGGCCACGTCCGGCGATGCCGCTTCCCGGGCCAGCACGATCACCGTTGCCTGATGGAAATGGCCGCGTTCGGCGATTTCCTCGGCGATGTTGCGCACCTCGAACAAGGCGGATGCGCCCTTGCGTTCGGCAACGAAGGAGCCGACGCCCTGGATGCGGACCAGTTCGCCCTCGTTGGCGAGTTCGCGCAGCGCCCGATTGGCCGTCATCTTGCTGACGCCGAGTTCGGTAACGAGTTCGTTCTCTGAGGGGACGCGATATTTGGGTGGCCACTCGCCGCTATGGATGCGATCGAGTATCATCTGCTTGACCCCGGCATAGAGAGGCGCGGCGTCGTTTTCCGCCAGTTCGCGTTTCATCTCGCCGGAGCGCTTCATTGCCTATTCCCTTTGCACCGAGTGAATCTGCCTCGAAAAACAACTTTCCCACTTGCATATCATAAATTATCTCATATGGTACCCTATACAACCTCGCAATCAATCCTAAAAATAAATTGGGAAAGCGGGCAAGCCGGCGAAGATCGGTAGGAAGTGCTGCAAGGCCTGTTTTCAACCTCAGAGGAGCTCTACACGATGAAATTCAGTGCAATTCTCTTGTCAGGCGTCATGGCTGTCGCCGCTTTGGCGGCTCCGGCCGTCGCCAAGGACTGGAAGACGGCGACGATCACCCTGGAAGGTGCCTACGCCCCGTGGAACATGACGAATGCCGACGGTACGCTCGGCGGCTTCGAGCCGGAGCTTGCCAAAGTTCTCTGCGAACGCGCCAAGATCGACTGCAAGCTCGTTGCCTCCGATTGGGACGGCATGATCCCGGCATTGAATGCCGGCAAGTTCGACGTGATCATGGATGCGCTGTCGATCACCGACGAGCGCAAGCAGGTCATCGGCTTCACCGTTCCTTATGCCGCAACGCCCGCCGCTTTTGCGACCGCCAAGGATAGCCCGCTTGCCAATGCCGCAGGTACCGGCGTCACGATCAAGATGACCCCCGGCCAGACCGGCGTCAAGGAAATCGACGTCCTGAAGGAAGCCTTCAAGGGCAAGACGATCGGCATCCAGGCCGCCACGGTCTATGCCAAGTTCGTCTACGACAATTTCGGCTCGATCGCCACGATCCGCGAATACAAGACCGGCGCCGACCGCGATCTCGATTTGCAGAACGGCCGTATCGATCTCGGCTTCGATGATGCCGTCTACTTCGCCAATGCTTTTGCCAGCGCCAACGACTCGCTTGCCTTTACCGGTCCGGAAATCGCCGGCTCCATTTGGGGCGAAGGCGAAGGTCTCGGCATCCGCAAGGCCGATACCGATCTGCGCGACAAGTTCAACGAGGCGATCAAGTCGGCGCTTGCCGACGGCACCATCAAGACCCTGTCGATGAAGTGGTTCAAGGTCGACGTCAGCCCGCAATGACGAATGCGGCCTTCGGGCCGCTATCACCGGTCTCCGGCTTTGCGGCCGGAGACCGTATGATATCCTGACGCATGAAACTGCCACGGACAGGGATTGGATCTATGGCAACCTTGCAATTGTTGGGCTTCGGCTCGAACGGGTGGGGCGCGCTGCTGCTCGTCGCCACTTTGGTGACGCTCGCCGTCACGGCGACGGCCCTCGTCATCGGAGCCGTGCTGGGCGCGATCGTCGCTTTCGCCAAGCTCTCCGGAAGTCTGACGCTGAAGACGCTTGGCAACATCTACACCACTGTTTTTCGCGGCGTTCCGGAACTCCTGATCATCTATCTGATCTATTTCGGCGGCTCGTCGGCGATGACATCGATCGGCAAGTGGCTCGGCTACGAAGGCTTTCTCGGCTTGCCGTCCTTTGCCGCGGGCGCACTTGCCGTCGGCATTATTTCCGGCGCCTATCAGGCGGAGGTTTTCCGCGGTGCCTATCTTGCCATTTCCAAGGGCGAGCTTGAGGCGGCGTCTGCGATCGGCATGCATCGCGGCCTGCGCCTGCGGCGCATCATCATGCCGCAGGTCCTGCGCTTCGCCATTCCGGGTCTCGGCAATGTCTGGCAGCTCAGCCTCAAGGATTCCGCCTTGATCTCCGTGACCGGCCTTGCCGAACTGATGCGCACCAGCCAGGTCGCTGCCGGCTCCACCCGCCAGTATTTCCTCTTCTTCATTGCCGGCGGCATTCTCTACCTGGTCCTGACCAGCCTGTCGGACCGCATCTTCAACGGGGCCGAACGACGCGCCAATCGCAGCATGCCGGCTGCGACTATCGGCCAGGCTTGAGGAGGAAGACATGGACTTCGATTTTCTCTCGAGCACAATGGTCACCCTGCTGAAGGCAGTGCCGATGACGCTGCTGCTCTTCTCCCTGTCGATCCTCTGCGGCGGCCTTCTCGCTCTCGTCATCGTCGCCATGCGCGTTAGCGGCAACCCGATCCTGTCGGGTTTCGCCAAGGGCTATATTTTCGTGTTCCGCGGCTCGCCGCTGCTGATCCAGATGTTCCTGATCTTCTACGGATTGGCGCAATTTTCCATCATCCGCTACTCGTTCCTCTGGCCGTTCCTGCGCGAACCCGTCGTCTGCGCCATCCTGTCGCTGGCGCTCTGCACCGCCGGTTATTCGGCCGAGATCTTCCGTGGCGGCATCCGTGCCGTTTCGCCGAAGGAAATCGAGGCGGCGCGTTCGATCGGCATGTCCGGCTTCCTGCTCGTTCGCCGCATCATCGCGCCGATCGCCTTCCGGCACGCGCTGCCGGCCTATTCGACCGAGATCGTGCTGATGATGAAGTCGACGGCGCTTGCGAGCCTGGTCACCGTCTGGGAGGTCACCGGCGTTGCCCAGCGGCTGATCTCGCAGACCTATCGCACAATGGAAGTCTTCATCTGCGCCGCGATCATCTACCTTGCGCTGAATTTCATCATTCTGCAGGCCATGGCCCTGCTGGAATATTCATTGTCCCGCCATCGCCGCGCGATCCCGCCGGCGCTGAAGGCCTAAAGCTTACTGGAGCAGGCAAATCATGCCAGATGTCACCCGACTTTCCGTCCGCAACATCCGCAAGAGCTTCGGTACCCATGAGGTCTTGCGCGGTATATCGCTCGATGCCCAGGACGGCGATGTGATTTCGCTGCTGGGAGCCTCCGGCTCAGGCAAATCGACATTCCTTCGCTGCATCAATCTCCTCGAGATCGCTACGGACGGCGAGATCTGGGTGGATGGCGAGCAGATCCGCATGATCCACAAGAACGGCAAAAGCTACCCGGCAAGCCACAAGCAGGTGGATCATATCCGCTCCGAGCTCGGCATGGTGTTCCAGAGCTTCAATCTCTGGTCCCACATGACCATCCTGCAGAATGTCATCGAGGGGCCGGTGCATGTGTTGAAGCGCCCGCGTGCCGAGTGCATCGCCGAGGCCGAGGTGCTGCTGGAAAAGGTCGGCATCGCCGACAAGCGCCATGCTTATCCCGCGCATCTGTCCGGCGGCCAGCAGCAGCGCGCGGCGATTGCCCGCGCGCTCGCCATGAAACCGAAGCTGATGCTGTTCGATGAGCCGACTTCAGCACTCGACCCGGAGCTCGTCGGCGAAGTGCTGCGCGTCATGCGCTCGCTCGCCGAAGAGGGTACGACGATGCTTGTTGTCACCCACGAGATGAGCTTTGCCCGCAATGTCTCCAATCGCGTCGTCTTCATGAAGGAAGGGCTCGTCGAAAGCAGCGGTACGCCGGACGAGATGTTCGGCGGTGGCGCGTCGCCGGCCTTCCGCCAGTTCATCGGCCATTTCGGAACCGGCAATGACCATCACCATCGATAAGCCGATTTCCTGGCGCGACGTCGCGCGGGTCGGTGCCGGCGAGCCCTTGTCTCTCTCCGATGCTGCCTGGGAACGGGTTGCCGAGGCAAGCCGCATCGTCGAGCGTATCGTCGAAGCGGGCGTGCGCGCCTATGGCATCAATACCGGCGTCGGCGCCTTGTCCGATACGGTGGTCGATCGCGATTCCCAGAGCCGGCTTTCGCGCAACATCATTCTGAGCCATGCCTGCGGCGTCGGCCCGCTCCTGCCGGCGCGCGAGGTGCGCGCCATCATCGCGGCGCAGATCGCCAATTTCGCCCATGGTCATTCCGGCGTGCGGCCCGAGGTCGTCAGGCATCTGGCCGCGTTTCTCGACCGTGACTGCATTCCGGAGGTCCCATCCAAGGGCTCTGCCGGCTACCTCACGCATAATGCCCACACCGCTCTCGTCCTGATCGGTGAGGGCCGGGCTGTCGTGAAGGGTAAATCCATTGAAGGCGGCGAGGCGCTTGCGGCAATCGGTTTGAGCCCTTTGGTGCTCGGCGCCAAGGAAGGTCTGAGCCTCGTCAACGGCACCGCTTGCGCCACCGGCTTGTCGGCGCTTGCCGTCTCTCGCGCCGAACGCCTTTTGGACTGGGCCGATGCCATTGCCGCCCTGACGCTGGAGGCCGTGGGCTGCCAGATGGCGGCTTTCGATGAAAACGTGCTGGCGCTGCGTCCGTCGGCTGGCATTGCCAAAGTCGGACGCAGATTGCGCAGCCGCCTGCAGGGCAGCGGCCTCGTTGCCGCCGCCCTCGGTCGGCGTACGCAGGATGCCTTGAGCCTGAGATCGGTCCCCCACGCCCATGGCGCGGCCTGGGATGTCTTTGCGCAGACGGCCCGTATCGTCGATCAGGAACTCGCCTCGGTCACGGACAATCCGGCCGTCTCGGGCACGCCCGAGCGGCCGATCGTCTCCTCCGAGGCGCATGCGGTGGCACCCGCTCTCGGGCAGGCAGCCGATGGTCTGGCGATCGCGATCGCGCAGATGTCAGCCATCAGCGAGCGGCGGATGGATCGCCTCGTCAATCCGCTGGTCAGCGGCCTGCCGCCGTTCCTCGCGAGCGACGCCGGCAGCCATTCCGGCTTCATGATCGCGCAGTACACCGCTGCGGCGCTGAGCAACGACAACAGGCGCCTTGCCGCGCCCGCATCGCTGGATGGCGGCCTGACCTCCGGCCTTCAGGAGGATTTTCTCGCCCATCCGACGGCTGCAGCCAGCAAGCTGCTGGCGATCCTCGACAATGCCGAATATATCCTGGCGATCGAGCTGATGGCAGCGGCGCAGGCGCATGATTTCCTCTCTTCCAAGGGAGCGCGAGCACCGGGAACGGAGCGCATCTATGCCGCCGTCCGTTCGCGTGTTCCCCTTTACGATGACAATCGGCCGCTGAACGCGGATATCGAAATCCTGCGCGCCATGGTCTGCGAGGTCGCGCCACCCTCCGAAACGTGAAACTGGAGCATAACATGTCCGCGCAATTCGACGTTGCCGTCGTCGGTCTCGGGGCGATGGGAAGTGCTGGATTGTCCTTTGCCGCCGCTCGCGGCGCAAAGGCGATCGGGATCGAGGCGCATTTCCCCGCCCATGCGACTAGCTCCTCGCATGGCGACAGCCGGCTGATCCGCCTCGGCTACTTCGAGGACCCGTCCTATGTTCCGCTGCTGCAGCGGGCCTATCACAATTGGCGTTCGCTGGAGGCAAGGCTGCGCGCCGAGATCTTGACGGTGACCGGCGTGCTGCAAATCGGCGCACCGGACAGCAAGATCGTCAGCGGCACGCGCGCCTCCTGCGACATGCATGGACTGCCGCATGAAATACTGGACCGGGACGCCATGAAGCGCCGGTTTCCGGCTTTTGCGCTGGAGGAGGGCGAGGTCGGCCTGCTCGATCCCCAGGGCGGCTATATCAGGCCGGAAGCGGCGATCATGGGCTATCTGAAGTTGGCGGCGGAAGATGGTGCGGTTCTGCATTTCGGCGAACGTGTCGTTTCCATCGAGCCAGACGATACGGGCGTCACGGTCGTTTCCTCGACGGGACGATATCGCGCCCGCAAGGCGATCGTCGCCACCGGCGCATGGATTGCCGAGCTGGTGCCGCAATTAAAGAGGCATGCCCAGCCCATCCGGCAGGTGGTCGCCTGGTATCAGCCGAGGGACGGCTTCGTTGCCGAGCCGCGGCGCATGCCCTGCTTCCTTCGGGACGAGGGTGCCGAGGGTTCTTATTTCGGTTTCCCGGCAATCGGCGTCGATGGCGTCAAAATCGGCCGCCACGCACATTTCCGGGAACCGATCGACCCGACCGTGCCCAATCCGCCGGTCAATGACGCCGACACCGATCTGCTCGACAATTTCGCCCGCAAGCGCCTGCCGGAGGCAGCGTCGTTTCGCGTGCGGGCGACGACCTGCCGCTATACCATGCTGCCGAGCGAGGATTTTCTCATCGATCGAGTGCCGGGACAGCCTGACATCGTCGTGTCTTCGGCCTGCTCCGGCCATGGCTTCAAGTTTACGAGCGTGGTGGGCGAAATCCTTGCGGATTTGGCGCTGGAAGGCGGAAGCACATTGCCGACTGGCCTGTTCTCTTTCCAGAAGCACTTTGGCGGCCCAGGAGCATAGGCCGCCAATCTTGCCGGCAATTTAGCCGATCGTCATGCGTCGCAGCACGTCCGACCGGAAATAGAAGTGCTGGAGGAGTGCGCCGAGGATGTGAAGGACGACGACGATCCAGAGCAGGGACTTGATCGGTCCGCCATGGACGAAGGCCGCGGTATCGATCCCCAGATAATAGGCCGCCATTCCCGACAGCGGCATCGCAAAGATCAGCACGTAGAGCAGGACATGTGTCAGCTGCGCAAGATAGTGCAGGAAGGCAGGCTGATCATCCGGTGTGGCGGGGACGTTGGACGAAAATCTGACCGCAAGGCGCACGATGGCCAGCAACAGGACAGCAATGCCGGCATAGGCGTGGATATTGGCGCTGGCAATGTCGGCCGATGAGGGCGTCTGGCCATTGCGGACCAGATGCCGCCACGCATTCATCCCATCCGGAAACAGGAGATTGAAAAAGATAAGCAAGGCCATGAGCCAGTGAAGGATGCGTTGCGGGATGGAATAGGCAGATCTGGCAGGCATTGGATCTCCTTAGATTGAAACTGTTCTAAAGATAGAACGTGATTCTAACGAGAACCTGAACGCCACGGGCGGCTTGTTGGGTTGTCAGGTGGTGGTGGGGCTGGGGAGCCCTTCACCGGTAGTTCAAGGGAATGCCCGGACGACCTATAAAGGTCCCCGGGGGCTCCGTCTTATCAGCTGAGCACCGCACGTGGTTCGAGGAACGATTCCAGGCCATAAATGCCGAATTCACGGCCGATACCCGATTGCTTGAAGCCGCCAAAGGGGGCAAGCGGCTCATGCGGCGCTCCGTTAATGACGACGCGGCCGGCTTCGATGCGCTCGGCGATCCGCTTTGCCCTAACAATATCGGATGAGAAGACATAAGCCTGCAGGCCATAGACCGTATCGTTGGCGATTTCGAGCGCATGTGTTTCATCGCGATAGGGGATGACACAAAGCACAGGCCCGAAAATCTCTTCGCGAGCGATCCGCATATCGTTGTCGACGCCCGAGAAGATCGTCGGACGGACGAACCAGCCGCGATCGAGCCCTTCGGGACGTCCTTCGCCACCGATGATTAGCCGAGCGCCTTCTTCCTGGCCGAGGCGGATATAGGATTGGACGCGATCCCACTGCCTCTGGCTGACCATCGGGCCGATGCTGACTTTCGGATCGCTGGCATCGCCCACCTTGAGCGTCGCAACCGCCCGGGTCAGACGATCATGGATTTCCGCCAGCCGGCTCTCGGGCGCGAGAATGCGGGTGCCGGCGATGCAGGCCTGGCCGCTATTGGCAAAACCGGCGGCCAATATCTGCGGGATGACGGTATTAAGATCGGCATCGTCCAGAACGATGTTCGGGCTCTTGCCGCCAAGCTCAAGCGTCACGCGCTTCAAGGTCGTAGATGCCGCTTGGAGGATCGCCCGTCCCGTCACCGTCGAGCCGGTGAAGCTGATCTTGGCGATATCGCGATGGGCGCTAAGAGCGGCACCCACCACATGGCCGTAACCATTGACGATGTTGAATACACCACCCGGCAAGCCGGCCGCGTGCAGGCATTCGGTGATGAGCTGCGTCTGGATCGCGCTCATCTCGGAGGGCTTGATCACCATGGTCGTCCCAGCCGCGATGGCGGTGGCAAGCTTGCTGCAGATAAAGCCGTAATTGCTGTTCCACGGCGTGATCGCGGCTGCCACGCCGGCGGGTCGCATCTCGATTTCCGCATGGCCGACGCGACGGCGAAACTCATAATTTTCGAGCGTCTTGGCCATGTGGAGAAACGCCGTGGCGGCGTGCGGCACCGAAAAGCCGATAAAGGATGCCGGTGCGCCATATTCCTCGCGCATGGCGTCGGCGAGGTCGGAGGCTCTAGCCGCGACGGCATCGTGCAGGCTTTGCAGCATGGCAATACGCTCGGCCTTCGAGCTTTGCGACATTGCCGGAAATGCCGATTTGGCGGCGTGGACGGCATCGTCGACGTCCTGTCCGTTTCCAAGACGTACCGTACCGATCTGCTCTTCCGTGGCCGGATTGAAAAGAGGGGCCTCCTCCGTGCCGTGGGGCTGAACGAAGCTGCCGTTGATGTAGATGGTGTCGATGGTGCGCATGAGCGTCTCCTTTATCTTCACCAGAGAGGTAAGATGCGCTATCTGATCGGTCTAGCAGGACAAAGCGGAACAGGCTGATGAGGAAAATCGCGCAATGAAGGCTAGCCTGGCGGAGCTCGAAGCGATCGCGGCGGTTGCCCGCCATGGCGGCTTTCGCGCCGCCGCCCGCGAACTCGGCATGTCCTCGTCGGCGCTCAGCCATGCGGTTGCTGCGCTGGAAGAGCGCCTGTCGCTGCGGATTTTCAACAGGACGACGCGCAGCGTAACCTTATCGGAAGCTGGCGAGCGCTTTGTGGCGGATATCGCGCCGGCGCTAGCAGTGATCGACCAGGCGATCGAAAATGCCGGCATGGCTTCCAGTTCGGTATCGGGCACACTGCGGCTCAACATGGCGGCCGGCGCGGCGCGGATGCTGCTGGTTCCTCTCATCCTCGAATATGGGCGGCGCTATCCAAGCGTGGACATCGAGATCGTCACCGACAATGCCTTGGTCGATGTCATCGGCAAGGGCTTCGATGCCGGCATTCGGCTTGTCGAGGCCGTTCCGACGGATATGGTCGCAATACCCATTGTTCCGACGCTGCGCTCCCTCGTCGTCGGCTCCCCTGCCTATTTCGGCAGCAGGCCGCGCCCCCTTGTTCCCGGCGATCTTCTCAAGCATCGCTGCATCCGCGCTCGCATGGCAAGTGGTCGGCTGTATCGCTGGGAATTCGAGCGGCACGGTCAGGCCGCGTTGATCGACGCGCCGGGAAGCCTCACTCTCGATGCTTCCGATCTGATGTTGAGTGCCGCACTCGATGGGGCGGGGCTGGCCTATATCAGTGAAGCGTCCATTGCCGACCACCTAGCGGCGGGCAATCTGATCTCCGTGCTGGAGGATTGGAGCCCGCCTTATCCGGGTCTCAGCCTCTATTTTGCCCGGCGACGCCAGATGCCGGCGCGGCTGCGGGCCTTGATCGATCTGATCCGCGAACAAAACGCTTCCCGCTGATCGTGGGCGAAAGATGCGTGCGTGAAGCCTATAGGAAGCAAGCAGCGGCCCCGTTGACGAGGCCGCCGCCGGTTTGACCTTACTTGCCGGCGTCCTTGGCCGCCTTCTCAATCACGGCGGCAACCTTTTCAGGCTGCGAGGCGAAGACGGCGTGGCTCGCCTTGATTTCGGTCACGTCGCTGCCGGCGCGCTTTGCCATGTCGCGCTCAAGCTCGGGATTGATGGAGCGGTCGTTGGTTGCGACGATGGCCCAGCTCCTCTTCGCCCGCCAGGCAGGATCGCCGACCTTGGCGGTAAAGGCGGCCTTCGAGGCAAAGACCTGCGATTTCGCCATGAAATCGGCCTCGTCCTTCGGGAGGTCGGCTGCAAAGTCCGCGGCGAAGGCTACTGGATCGAGATAAAGATATTGGCCGTCCTTGGTTTCGCGGATGTTCATGCCGCCGGCGGGCTTGGAGCTCGCGAGGCTGATCAGGCTCTCGCCCTTGTCGGGCTGGAACGCGGCGACATAGACGAGGCCTGCGACATCCGGGCGATTGCCCGCTTCGGTGATGACCATGCCGCCATAGCTGTGGCCGACGAGCAGGCTCGGCCCGTTCTGAAGGTCGAGCACCCGGTTAGTGGCGGCGACATCGTCGGCGAGCGAGGTGATCGGCTCCTGCACGACCGTGACCTTGAAGCCATCCTTTTCGAGGATCTCGGCGGTCTTGCGCCATCCCGAACCGTCGGCAAGGGCGCCGTGGACGATGACGATGTTCTTGATCTCGGCTGCCTGCGCCGCAAAGGCAAAGGTGCTTGCAGCGAGGCTGAGGGCGGCGATGGCGAGAAAACGGGTCTTCATGGGGTAACTCCTGTCAGTTAAGGTTCATGCTTGGGGTAAGAGGGAATTTCAGCCGAAGGTGAAGGCGTAGGCCTGGACTCCCGGATCAAGGAAACGGATCTCGAAGTTGTGCGCGGTCACGTCACCGGACTGGCGGACGAGCTGGTAGAGCTTGGTTTCAGTCACGGTGCCGTTTCCGGCGGCATCGGTATCGGAGCCGTGGTCAGCGCCGGGTGCCTTTCCGTCCACGGTCACCTGGAAGCGGATCGGTTTTCCGTCGGCCGCCGGTCCGAGGACGAGATGCAGGTCGCGGGCGCTGAAGCGATAGCTGATGCCGCCGCCTGCCCTGTCGAGCGTTGCCTCTTCCGGGCCGATCGTCCAGGTGCCTACCAGTCCCCATTGGTTGAGGCCGGGATTGGCGATCGAATAGTCGGCCTCGGTATCTGCCTTCATGCCTTCCGGGGAAGCAAAGCCGGTTGCTTGCCTGTAGCCGACATAGGTCTCACCAGAGCGCATATGGCTGAGATCCGGGCTTGCTTCCGCGCCCCTTGCATCCGGAACGACCGGGCCGCTTTGGACCATGTTGCTGCCCGCGTCGCGCAGAAGATCCTGGATCGCCTGTTCGGTCTGGCGATAGTTGCCTTCGCCGAAGTGCTGGTAGCGGACCTGTCCCTTGGCATCGATCAGGTAAAGGGCAGGCCAGTAATTGTTCTCGAAGGCGCGCCAGATGCGGTAGTCGTTGTCGATCGCGACCGGATAGCCGATCTGGAAGTCGGCAATCGCCTTCTTGACGTTGTCGACATTCTTCTCGAAGGCGAATTCGGGAGAATGGACGCCGATGACGACGAGGCCCTGATCCTTGTATTTTTCCGCCCAGGCGCGAACATAGGGGATGGTGCGGATGCAGTTGATGCAGGAATAGGTCCAGAAATCGACGATCACGACCTTGCCGCGAAGCTGGGCTGTGGTCAGCGGCTCCGAGTTCAGCCAGGTGACGGCGCCGTCGAGCGAAGGGGCGGGACCCTCGATGGGCAGGTCGCTATGGAAGGGACGCGTCGCGTCGCTGGCAATCTTCATTGGGTTGTTGCTGCCAACTTCGGTCCCTGGGTTTGCGCTCTTGCTATGCAGCTTCTCCAGCAGGGCTTGCTCGAAGAAGCCGGTGCTTGCATAGGAAAGGCGCGCGAGCAGGCCGGTGTCGAGGCCAAGGGCGATGGCAGTCACGCCGGCCAGGACGGCGACGCCTGCAAGCTGGCGGATACGTTCGCTGACGCCGAGTGACCTCTTCATGCCGGCAAAGATCCTGCCGCCGGCAACGAGTGCAACGGCAAGCGAAGTGGCGGCGCCCGCACCATAAGCAAGCAGCAGGAAAGTCGTCTGCAGATTGGCACCCTTCAAGGCGGCACCTGTCAGCACGAGCCCGAGGATCGGGCCGGCGCAGGGCGCCCAGAGCAGGCCGGTCGCAATGCCGAGCACGAAGGAACTTCTGACGCTCGATGTCGCACGGCCGTTGCCCGCGGCGTTCAGGAGATTATTGCCGAGATCGACGGCCGGCCGGGACAGGACGCTCGCGATGCGCGGCGAGATCAGGCTTAGGCCGAAGAGGCCGAGCAGGACGATTGCCGCAAGGCGTCCATATTCATTGGCGCGGATCGCCCAGGCGCCGCCGATCGCGGCAAGAGTTGCGACAAGGGCAAAGGTGAGCGCCATGCCTGCCAGCATGGGCAGCGTGCTCCTGACGAAAGGCTGTCCCGCACGGGCGAAGACGAAGGGAAGGATGGGCAGGATGCACGGACTTAAGATCGTCAGCGCGCCGCCGAGATAGGCTATGATGAGAAGCGTCATCGTCTTGTTCCTTCAGAAGCGATTGACCGGCTGCTAGCGGCGACGGGCCGCGCCCGGCAGTGACGCCATCTATCGTTCGCGACGTATCTCGAATGTGTCTGGCCAGATGGAGGAATGTACCGAAACGTCGATGTCTTCGGTTTCGATACACTGCGATACAAACTGAAGGGTGCCGATGTGATTTTTATCCGCGCTTCAGAGGCTTCCAGACATTGCTCGATCAAAAGGAGTGGATTGTATCAGACTGTATCTCCGCCTTCGGAAGCTACATAGTCATTCAAAACCATGCGACTGGCGACACATCGGCGATACATGCCGCTGGTTTTCTCAGTCTCACGATCCAATCGACAGGAGAGACAGATGTCTGAGGAAATCAATCACAACCGCCGCCGCTTCTTTGGTATTGCCGCCGTCGCCGTTGCAGCCGCCGAATTCGGCCTGCCGGCGATCGCTGGTGCCGAGGAAAAGGCTTCCGCTTCGACCCTGCCGGCGATCAAGGCCGGAAGCCATACTTCCTTCGACGCGCTGAAGCAGATCAATGCCGGCGTGCTCAATGTCGGTTACGCCGAAGCCGGCCCGGCCAATGGTCCGGTCGTGCTTCTGCTGCACGGCTGGCCCTACGATATCTACAGCTTCGTCGATGTCGCGCCGCTTCTGGCCGGAGCCGGCTACCGGGTCATCATTCCCTATCTTCGTGGCTATGGAACCACCCGCTTCCTGTCGAAGAAGACCCTGCGCAACGGCCAGCAGGCAGCGCTTGCCGCCGACATGATCGCGCTTCTCGATGCGCTGAAGATCGAAAAGGTCGTCGTTGCCGGCTACGACTGGGGCGGCCGCACCGCCGACATCATGGCGGCGCTTTGGCCCGAGCGTTGCAAGGCATTGGTCTCGGTCAGCGGCTATCTCATCGGCAGCCAGGAGGTCAACCGCAAGCCGCTTCCGCCGAAGGCAGAGCTTGCATGGTGGTACCAGTTCTATTTCGCCACCGAGCGCGGCCGCCTCGGCTACCAGGAAAACCGCCATGATTTCGCAAAGCTGATCTGGCACACCGCCTCGCCGCAATGGGCCTTCGACGACGCCACTTTCGATCGCTCAGCTGCCGCTTTCGACAACCCGGACCATGTCGATATCGTCATCCATAATTACCGGTGGCGCCTGGGTCTCGCCAAAGGCGAGGCGAAGTTCGATGCCGATGAAAAGAAGCTTGCCGCAGGCCCGGTCATTTCGATCCCGACCATCACCATGGAGGGCGATGCCAACGGCGCGCCTCATCCGGAGCCATCGGCCTATCGCAGCAAGTTCTCGGGCAAGTATGAACATCGCACCATTACCGGCGGCATCGGCCACAATCTTCCCCAGGAAGCGCCGCAAGCCTTCGCCCAGGCTGTGATAGATGTTGATCGTTTCTAGTTCAGCGGTAGTGTGCGGGAGGGCGCCGGTTTAAGCTGGCGCCTGTTGCCGTTGGCACGACGAAAATGACTATTCGTAGGCTGATGCTTACGATGATGAATGGGAAGTCAAAATGGATCATGTCGACCATGTCCTGGTTGTGGATGACGATCGGGAAATCCGCGAACTGGTGTCGAGCTATCTGAAGAAGAACGGCTTGAGGGCGACGACAGCTGCCGATGGCCGGCAGATGCGCAGCTTTCTCGAGGCCAATTCGGTCGACTTGATTGTGCTCGACGTCATGATGCCGGGCGACGATGGCCTCGTACTGTGTCGCGAGCTTCGCGCCGGAAAGCACAAGGCGACGCCCATTCTGATGCTGACGGCGCGTAGTGACGAAATGGACCGGATCCTCGGCCTGGAGATGGGTGCCGACGATTATCTGGCGAAGCCTTTTGCGGCCCGCGAGCTTCTTGCCCGCATCAAGGCGGTTCTGCGCCGCACCCGCATGCTGCCGCCCAACCTGCAGATCAGTGAAGCCGGCCAGATGCTGGTCTTCGGGGACTGGCGGCTCGATACGGTCGGGCGCCATCTTCTCGACCGGGACGGCACTGAGATCACGCTCAGCGGCGCCGAATACCGCCTGCTGCGCGTCTTCATCGACCACCCGCAACGCGTGCTCAATCGCGATCAGTTGCTGAACCTGACACAAGGCCGCGACGCCGATCTCTTCGACAGATCGATCGACCTGCTCGTCAGCCGTCTTCGCCAGCGATTGGGGGACGATGCGCGTGAGCCGATCTACATCAAGACGGTCCGCAGCGAAGGCTATGTCTTCTCCGTGCCGGTGGAAATAACGGAGCTTCGCCAATGACCATGGTTGACCTCTCAGGTCACCGGCCGTGGTGGCCGAGCACCCTGCGTGCACGTATTTCGCTGATCCTGCTTGCCGGGCTGGCGATCGCCTACGGCCTGTCCTTCAGCGTGCTCTATATCGAGCGTTACATGTCGGCAAAGGCCGTCATGCTTGGCACGCTGGAGAGCGACGTCGCGACCTCGATCGCGGTGCTCGATCGCCTGCCGGCGGATGAGAGGGCAAATTTCGTCGATTGGCTCAGCCGCGGCAATTATAATTTCGAGCTGGGCAATGGTCTGCCAGGCGTGCCCGATACCTCGACCCATGGCGCCGAAATCGCCGCCAAGATAGAGGAGGCGGTCGGTCATCGTTTTCCCATCCGCATGGAATCGATACCCGGGCCAGTCATGCGCCTGCAGGCGCATCTCAATTTGAGCGATGGCAGTCCGCTGACGATCGATGTCACGCCGAAGGGCGTCATGCCGATCGCGGCCTGGCTGCCCTACGTCTTCATCGTCCAGATGCTGCTGATCGTCTTTTGTACCTGGTTTGCCGTCCGCCAGGCGATCAGGCCGCTTGCCGAGTTTGCCGCTGCCGCCGATGCGCTGGATCCCAACAAGAAGAGCCAGGCATTGAGCGATCGGGGACCAAGCGAAGTGGCTCATGCCGCCAAGGCCTTCAACGCCATGCGGGACCGAATTGCGCATTATCTCGAAGAGCGCGTGCAGATTCTCGCCGCCATCTCGCACGACCTGCAGACGCCGATCACGCGCATGCGCCTGCGCGCCGATATTGCTGATGATTCGCCCGAGAAGACCAAGCTGCTGCAGGATCTCGGCGAGATCGAGCGTCTGGTGCAGGATGGGATCGCCTATGCGCGCAGCGCTCATGGCAATGGCGAGAAGAGCACGCGCATCGATCTTGCCTCCTTCATCGAAAGCATCTGCTACGACTATCAGGACACCGGCAAGTCCGTCGAGATTCTCGGCCTTATCCAGGGAACGGCGGCGACGAAGCCGCATGCCCTTCGCCGTATCCTCACAAACTTCATCGACAACGCCATAAAGTTTGCAGGCGCGGCGGAAATCGCCGTGGAACGCAGGGATACCGGCGGGATTGCCATAACCGTGCTCGATCGTGGTCCCGGCATTCCGAACGACCAGATCGAGGCGGCAATGCGGCCCTTCTTCCGGCTGGAACAGTCGCGTAACCGCAACACCGGCGGCACAGGACTTGGGCTTGCGATTGCCCAGCAGCTAGCCCAGACACTCGGCGGTTCCGTCAGGCTCTATAACCGCGAGGGTGGCGGCCTAGCGGCCGAAGTCATCATTTCCTGATGCTCCTTGCGACGATTTTCAGGGCATTTGTAAGCCATTGTATCCGGCCTTTTAGGCCCTACGTTTTGTGACACTTCCGGCGATTCCGGAAACATGCCGGATACGTCGATCCATCAAAAACAACTCCGTCAACAGACGTTGCCCCACGCCACAACAAACCGGGCGACGCAACAAAGGAGTGTTCCATGACCAAGATCGACAAGGTGCTCTACACCGGCAGAACGCACACCATCGGCGGCCGCGATGGTTTCGCGCGCAGCGATGACCATCAGCTTGATGTCAAGCTTTCCCCTCCCGGCAGCGCGCATGCCGGCACCAATCCCGAGCAGCTCTTCGCAGCCGGCTGGTCGGCCTGCTTCATCGGCGCAATGGGCCTTGCTGCGGCCAAGCGCAAGATCAAGCTTCCGGCCGATCTCGCCGTCGATGCTGAAGTGGATCTCGGCACCACGGAAGGCGCCTACTTCCTGCAGGCTCGCCTGACCGTCAGCATACCCGGCATCGAGCCTGAGCTGGCACGCACGCTGGTCGAGGAAGCCCACCAGACCTGCCCCTATTCGAAGGCGACCCGCGGCAACATCAATGTCGAACTGAAGCTCGCCTGAGAATCGCCCGCGCCTTGATATTGCGCGCCGTGCCTGAAGGTGCGGCGCGCCGAATCGTTAATTTTTATTGCATCGGATATCAGCAAGGCAGCTTCAGCTTTGCGACTGGAGGATCACATGCGTCCCATCATTCTTCTCCTTGCAGGAGCTGCGATTTTCGCCGCTCCATGCGTCTACGACCCCAGTTCCAGCGAGCCTTCGGCGCTTGCGAGCATCGCCGTTTTGTGGGGCGGTTCGGGCTCGAATGGGAGCCCACGTTAACCACTTGTTAACCATATCAACGGTACACAAGGTCAACGATTTATTCACATAGATGACCAAAGTGCTAACAGACGCTCGTTCGATCCGTATCAAGGGCCGCTCCTTTCTTGCGGTCATGCTTTCGCCGGATCTTCCGCTGGATCAGTGGTTGATCAGGCTTGACGACCTTGCAGCCCGTTCGGCCGGCTTCTTTCTGGGGCGGCCGGTCGTGCTCGACATCACCGATCTGCCGATCGACAAGGCGCAGCTCAAGGAGCTGATAGCAGAGCTTTCGGCCCGCAATGTCAGCATCATGGGCATCGAGGGCGGTCGTCCGTCGATCGCCGGACCTGGCATGCCGCCGATCCTGAAGGGTGGGCGTCCGGCTGCCGATTTCGAAGTCTCCGAGGCCGAGCCGGTCGTGGAACGGCGCAACAGCGAGCCTAAGGCGCCGCCGCCGGAAATTAGGCCGGTCACGCAGTCGCTGATCATCCGCGAGCCGGTGCGTTCGGGCCAGTCGGTGATCTTTCCCGAGGGCGATGTCACCGTCATCGGTTCGGTGGCGTCGGGAGCTGAGGTCATCGCGGGCGGATCGGTCCACATCTATGGCGCCCTTCGCGGCCGCGCCATGGCGGGTTCGATCGGCAATGCCTCGGCGCGAATCTTTTGCCGCAAGCTCGAGGCCGAGCTTTTGGCGATCGATGGCATCTACAAGATGGCGGAAGACATATCACCCGGCCTCAGGGGGCAGGCCGTTCAGCTTTGGCTGGATGGCGAAACGATCGTGGCCGAAAAACTAATCTGAGCCGAAGCCGGCCAAAACAGGAGAGCGAGATGGGCAAGGTAATCGTCGTCACATCAGGCAAGGGCGGAGTTGGAAAGACAACTTCGACGGCTGCATTGGGGGCGGCTTTGGCACAGAGAGGCGAAAAGGTCGTCGTGGTCGATTTCGATGTCGGCCTGCGCAATCTCGATCTCGTCATGGGTGCGGAACGCCGCGTCGTCTACGACCTCGTCAACGTCATTCATGGCGATGCCAAGCTGCCGCAGGCCCTGATCCGCGACAAGCGGCTGGAGACGCTCTTCCTCCTGCCGGCTTCGCAGACCCGCGACAAGGATAATCTGACGCCCGAGGGTGTCGAGCGCGTCATCAACGAACTCAGGAACTATTTTGACTGGGTCATCTGCGACAGCCCAGCCGGGATCGAGCGCGGCGCAACTCTTGCCATGCGCCATGCCGACGTCGCCGTCGTCGTCACCAATCCGGAAGTTTCCTCGGTGCGCGATTCCGATCGCATCATCGGCCTGCTGGACTCCAAGACGCTAAAGGCGGAGCGCGGCGAGCGCATGGAAAAGCACCTGCTGCTGACCCGCTTCGACCCCGCCCGCGCCGAACGCGGTGACATGCTGAAGGTCGACGACGTGCTGGAGATCCTCTCCATCCCGCTGCTCGGCATCATCCCGGAAAGCACGGACGTCCTGCGCGCTTCCAACCTCGGCTCGCCGGTCACGCTTGCCGATGCACGCTGCGCGCCGTCGCTTGCCTATTTCGACGCCGCGCGCCGTCTTGCCGGCGAGCAGGTGCCGATCACCATCCCTGGCGAAAAGCGGGGTATCTTCGGCAAAATCTTCGCAAGGAGGGCCGCATGAGCATTTTCGGACTGTTCCGCAAGCAGAGATCTGCACCCATGGCGCGCGAGCGCCTGCAGATCCTCCTTGCCCATGAGCGCGCTTCCGTGGGCTCGGATCTCGTATCCGTGCTGCGGGAGGAAATCCTCGCCGTCATCGCCAAGCATGTGCAGGTCGATCGTGACAAGGTGCAGGTGAAGATGGATCGCGACAAGGACGTTTCCATGCTGGAGATCGATGTCGAGATCCCCCGTGATGCGGCCTTGAAGGCGGCCTGACGGAAGCATCGACGCCGCATATGTGTGCGAATGATGGCACATGGTTTTCCCTTGTGGCGGATCTTCGAAATATTTCGAAGTTCGCCCTTGCAAAGGGTGCGATTCGCGACTATTTGCACGCTATCACCTGTATCGATGGCCTGCCGCTGACATTTCCGTGTCGAGACGGTGTTCGCTGTCCGGGTTAAAGAAGCAAGGGCGCTCCCCAGAAATGGGTAGAGCGCCCTTTGCTTTTGTCGTGTTCGCGGCACGGCACTTTTCTTGGCCGATGCGATATGCCAGTTTGCGCCTATCATGCGGGGAGGCGGTTGGCTTGGGCGGATTGGACAATCAACGGAATGCCGTGTTCTCATGGCTGCTTGCCGGCATCTTCCTCGCTGTATGTGCCATCGGTGCCCAGGCGGCCGACAAGACGATTTATCTCACATTCGACGACGGCCCCTTGCCGGGAACGAAGAACATTCTCGCCGTGCTGAGCGAAGAGAAGGTTCCGGCGGCCATGTTCATGGTCGGTCTGCATGTCGAAACCATTCCATCCGGGCGCGATCTGCTTGCCGAGGCCAAGGCCATGTCGCTCGTGACGGTCGGCAACCACAGCTACAGCCACGCCAACAATCGCTACAGGAAATATTACTCGGATACCCAGGCGGTGGTCGCGGATATGCGCCATGCCAATCAGGTCCTCGGCCTGACGCCGATCGTGAATGCGCGGCTGCCGGGCAGGGACGTCTTTCGGCTCCCGACCGTATCGAGAGAGGATCTATCCATCAACGTCGCTCAGTGGGAGCGCGAATGGCTGGACTATGAACTCGTCGCCGAAGCCGGCTTTTATCTCTACGGCTGGGATTTCGAATGGGTCCACAGCGACGACGGCAAGCCGGTGCAATCGGTGGATCATCTCGTCAACGAGATCGATCACCTTTTCCAATACGGCCGCTTCACGCAGCGGGGAAAGATGATCCTGCTGATGCACGACGAAATGTTCCAGGATCAGTTCAATGGGCAGGATAATCTGAGAACGTTGATCCACAAGCTTCGCGAACGCGGCTATGCCTTCGGCGATATCAGAAACTACGCGCCGCCGAATCCCTGAACCACCTGAATTTGCTCAGGCCTGTCTTGCCGCGGCTCCTGTCGCAACCGTCAGGATGAAGTCGTCGAGTTCCTGCTCTAGGCTCTCGACCGGCAGGCCGACGAAACGGCCTTCGAGGCTGATGCTGACGACACCGTGGACGGCGCCGAACAGCGTTCTGGCGCGGATGGCGCGCGCCGTCTCCGGCATGGTCGGCTGCAATTCCGCAAGCGGCTCGGCAATGACGCCCATCAGGAACATATGTTCTTCCAGATGCCATTCGGGGCTTGCCCGATCATCCGGCGGCCGGTGATCGAAGAGCGCCTTCCATAGATTGCGGTGGGCGACCGCGAACCGCAGATAGCCGCGCGCCAGGTTTCGCAGCCGGTCCGTCGGCGTGTGATCCTTGACTTCGGCCAGGGTCAGGGACGCCTCGAGCGCCTTCAGCGTCGCGGAATTGACGTGGATCACCAGGTCGTCAAGGTCGGCAAAGACCGTATAGAGACCTCCAAGGGCGCAGCCGACATCCTGGGTGACGTCGCGTGCCCGCAGGTTGGAAAGGCCGCCGGCCGCGATGCGATTACGCGCCGCCTCGATCAGCCGCAGCTTCAGATCCTCGCGCTTTTCCAGGGTTTTTCTCGCCATTATCAATTCCAATCCGATTTTCTGAACATTGTTCAAAATTATTCTTGAACGATGTTCATGATTCTGGCATACATCATTCCGTGAACATCGTTCATAAACAGGAGGCGACAAATGTTCAATTCAATTCTGACGCTTATTCGCGGTCGGGCCTACGATGCGGAACAGGCGTTCATCGATCGAAATGCCGTGCCTCTGTTGGCCCAGCAGATCCGCGACGCAGCCGGTGCCATTCAGTCGGCGCGGCGGGCAGCGGCCATCGCCATCGCGCAGAATGAGCAGGAAAAGAACCGGTACGCAGCAATTGCCGGCCGCATTGCGGATCTGGAAACGCGCGCCGTTGCCGCCCTGCTAAAGGGCAGCGACGAACTTGCCAGGGAAGCGGCCGAGGCGATTGCCCAGCTCGAAGCCGAGCGCGATGCTTCCGAGAAGGCGCAGGCGCAATTCACCCAGACCATCGGCAGGCTCAAGGCAATTGTTCGCACATCGGAAGCGCGCCTGCAGGAATTGCAGCGTGGCGAGCGCCTGGCGCGTGCCACCGAGCAGACACAGAAGCTGAATGCCGTCTGCCACGACAATTCCGGTCCAGCGACGCTTGATGACGCCGAGGAAACGCTTGCCCGTCTCCAGGCCTACCAGAGCCGCTGCGAGATCGCAGCCTCGGCCATGAAGGAAATGAATGCGGCAAGCCGGCAGGCGCACATCATCGAAAAGCTTGCCAATGCGGGTTGCGGCGCACCGCTCGGCCCATCGGCCGACGACGTGCTCGCCCGCCTGCGTGAGCGCATGAATTCAGCAGCCTGAAACCGAACACATCGAACATATTTGAGAGGATACGATCATGAACGACAGCTTCCAGAAACATTCCCAGGCTTGGGTCAGCTTCTCCTACATCTCCTTCGCAGCCGCCGCCTTCATGCTGTTCGTCGGTCTCTACATGATGCCGATCGATCTTTGGGGTAAAGGTTATCTCGCCATGGGCATCCTGATGCTGGTGCAGACGGCGGTCAACGTCACCAAGACGATCCGCGATAACAGCGAGGCTGACAAGCTGATCCGCAAGGTAGAGGATGCCCGCACGGAAAAGCTGCTCGTTAAGTTCAATCGTGACGGTCAGGCCTAGTCTTTGTTAACGGTGCCGCAGAGTTGTATCCGCGCTCAATCTTTGCGTAACAACTCTGTGGCGTCCTGTTGTTGGCTGAATGAGGGATACGTCATGCAAAAGCACCTGATGAGATCGAGGAAGTTCGCGCCGCTGTTCTGGACGCAGTTCCTCACCGCCTTTAACGATAATTTTCTCAAGCAGACTCTGGTCTTCGTCATCCTCGCGCAGATGGCGACAGAGGGTGCGGCGCTGGTGACGCTTGCCGGCGGCATCTTCATCGTGCCGTTTCTGCTCCTGTCGGCGATTGCCGGTGAGCTGGCGGACAAATACGACAAGGCCAAGATGGCGGAGCTTTTGAAGCGCTGCGAGCTTGGCGTGGCGGCGATCTCGGTCGTCGGCATCGCCTTTTCGTCCATCTGGATCCTGATGCTTGCCCTCTTCGGCTTCGGTGTGATTTCCTCGCTCTTCGGACCGATCAAATACGGCATCCTGCCCGATCACCTGCAAAGCCGGGATCTGCCCAAGGCGAATGCCTGGATCGAGGGCGGCACCTTCATCGCCATTCTCACCGGCACCATGATCGCAGCGGTCGCCTTCCGCGAGGGTGAGAATGTCTGGATCTTCGGCCCGATGATGATGGGGCTTTCCATCCTTTGCTGGTTCGCCGCGCGCATGATCCCGTCCACCGGTTCCAAGGCGCCGGATCTGGTCGTCGACACCAATGTCGTGCGTTCCAGCTACAGGCTGGTCAACGAACTTCGCGCCGATAGCCGCATCTGGCGAGCCTCGCTGATGAACTGCTGGTTCTGGTTCGTCGGCGCCTTCATCATGTCGATGCTGCCGGTCATGGTGACCGACATTCTCGGCGGTTCGGAAATCGTCGTTCCCGCCTATCTGGCGATCTTCGCCGTGTCCGTCGCCATCGGCTCGGCCATTGCCGGATGGATGGCCGCGGGCCGCATCGTGCTGCTTCCCGCACCGATCGGCATGCTGATCGTCGCGCTCTTCGGCCTCGATCTCGCCTGGAACCTGTGGGGTCTGCAGTCGACGTCGCATGCCGAAACCATTCTCGCCTTCTTCGCCGGGCCGAAGACCATTCGCGTCGCCATCGATCTCGCCGGCATGGCGATCGGCGGTGCCTTCCTGGCCGTCCCGACCTTCTCGGCGATGCAGAGCTGGGCGCATGAGGATCGTCGCGCCCGCGTCATCGGCGCAGCCAACGTGCTGTCGGCCCTCTTCATTGCCGTCGGCCTGGCGCTCGTGGCCGTCCTGCAGGCCGTCGGCCTGTCGGTTCCGGTGGTCATTCTCAGCATCTCCGTGCTCAACGTCGCGATCGCCTGGCTCATGCTGAAGATGCTGCCGACCAATGCCTTCCGCGATCTCATCTCCATCATCTTCCGCGCCTTCATGCGGCTGGAAGTCGAGGGCCTTGAAAATATCCGCAAGGCCGGGCCTGCGCCGATCATCGCGCTCAACCATGTGAGCCTGCTCGACGGCGCCCTGGCACTTGCCATCACCGAGGAAGAGCCCGTCTTTGCGATCGACTATGCCTTCGCCAAGAAATGGTGGGTGCGGCCGCTTCTCACGAAGTGCAAGTTCCTGCCGCTCGACCCCACGAAGCCGATGGCGACGCGCTCGCTGATCAAGGTGATCCAGGACGGCAGCCCCGTCGGCATCTTTCCCGAGGGTCGCCTGACCGTCACGGGCACGCTGATGAAGGTCTATGACGGGGCCGCCATGGTCGCCGACAAGACCGGCGCGATGATCGTGCCGGTTCGCATCGACGGTCTCGAAAAGAGTTACGCCTCCTATCTGACGTCGAGCCATGTTCGCCGCCGTCTCTTCCCCAAGGTCAAGGTGACAATCCTCGAGCCGGTCAAGCTCGACGTTCCTGCCGAACTCAAGGGCAGGAAGCGGCGCATCGCCGCCGGTGCCGCCCTCTATCAGATCATGTCGACGCTGATGTTCCGCACCGCCGACACCGACAACACCGTGCTTGGCCGCGTCATCGAAAGCGCCCACGAATATGGCGGCAAGAAGCTCGCCGTCGAGGATCCGATTGCCGGCAAGCTATCCTATGCCAAGCTCCTGACCGGTGCTGCGGTGCTGGGCGCGAAGTTCCGGAAGATGTTCCCGAACGAGAAGACGCTGGGCGTCATGCTGCCGAACGCCAACGGCACCGCCGCGACCGTGCTTGGCGTCATGTCGGCGGGCAAGGTTCCGGCCATGCTGAACTTCACGGCGGGTGCCGCCAATATCCTATCCGCCTGCCGGACGGCAGAGGTCGAGCATGTGCTCTGCTCGCGCGCCTTCATCACCCAGGCAAAGCTCGGCCCCGTGGTCGAGGAGCTGGAAAAGCACGTGACGTTCGTCTGGCTGGATGAGCTGCGCACGCAGGTCACCTTCCTCGACAAGATCGTCGGCCTTATCCGCAAGTACCGGCCGCTGGTGAAGCGCAGTGCCGACGATCCGGCCGTCATCCTCTTCACCTCCGGTTCCGAAGGTGCGCCGAAGGGCGTGGTGCTGAGCCACCGCAATATTCTATCGAACGCAGCCCAGGCCGCCTCGCGCATCGATTTCCACCCCGGCGACAAAGTGTTCAACATCCTGCCGATGTTCCACTCTTTCGGCCTGACGGCGGGCACCATCCTGCCGCTGGTCTCGGGCGTGCCGGTGTTCTTCTATCCGTCGCCGCTGCACTATCGCATCGTGCCGGAGCTGATCTACGTCTCGAATGCGACCATCGTCTTCGGCACGGATACGTTCCTGAACGGCTATGCGCGCAGCGCTCATCCCTATGACCTGAGATCGATCCGCTATATCTTCTCTGGCGCCGAGCCGGTGAAGGCATCGACCCGCGAGGCCTATATGGAGAAATTCGGCCTGCGCATCCTCGAAGGCTATGGCGTGACCGAGGCCGCTCCGGTGATCTCGCTGAATACGCCGATGTACAACCGCTCCGGAACGGTCGGCAAGATCATGCCAGGCATGGAATGGAAGCTTGAGCCGGTTCCCGGCATCGACGAGGGCGGCCGTCTGCTCATCCGCGGCGCCAACGTCATGGCCGGCTACCTGCGCGCCGATAATCCCGGCGTCCTCGAGCCGCTGCCGGAGGGCTGGCACGACACCGGCGATATCGTCACCATCGACGAGGATGGTTTCGTCAAGATCCGCGGCCGTGCCAAGCGCTTTGCCAAGATCGGCGGCGAGATGATTTCGCTTGCCGCGGTGGAGACCCTTGCCGCGCAGCTCTGGCCCGGTGCATTGAGCGTCGTCTCGGCCGTGCCCGATGCCAAGAAGGGGGAGCGTTTGGTGCTTCTGACCGATGCACCGGGTGCGACCCGAAGCGATTTCCTGGCATTCGCGAAATCGAAGGGCGCCACGGAAATGATGGTTCCCGCCGACGTGACCGTCGGCAAGGTGCCGGTCCTCGGCTCCGGCAAGATCGATTTCGTAACGGCCCGCGCCATGGCCTTGGAAGCTCAGTCGCAATCACAGGCGGCGTAAGCTTCTGCTCCTGAACAAGAAAGCGGTCGGCGGTTGGAGCCATCGACCGCTTTCTCTTGTCGACATTAGATCCTCTACAGACTGCTTCATCTCCGTTTCAGGAGATATGCGGCAGAATGATCTGAAAGATCGTGCCACCCTTGCTGCTCTCCAGCAGCTCGATGCCGCCGCCATGCGAGGCGAGCATCGCCCGCACGATACCGAGGCCCATGCCCGTGCCATTGTCGCGAACTTAGATCGTCATCCGTCGCCCATTGCCGCCCGTCCTGATCGCAAGGGTCATGGCGCCATTCTGAAAGGCGTTCTCCGCCAGATTGGCGAGTTAAGTTCGAAAGTCGAATTCATCGGCACTGTGCGGGTGCCGAACAACAATTGCTTCGGGTGCGCTAATCTTGGCCAGGATTAATTCGAGCTTTTTGCGATGGATGTCCCAAAACGGGGCAGTTACTTGTGGAATTTAACCTTCTGTTTTCCAGCTTCCGGTCCCCCTATGGATTGCCGGTTTGAAAATCGATTTGTTGTCGGCGCTGTCGTATTCACCCCTGACGACAGCCGGGAGTCTCGGAGGCGGCCCCTCGGCTGCGGCCGAGATTCCCGTCAGAGGATACCAATACCGGTCAGCCGGCGCCCAAAAGGGTGAGAGGGCGGCTTGGAAATATTGGGGCGTATCGGAATCCAGCCATTCGCCATAGTCGTGGATTGGATTGCCGGGGATGGCATCATAGAGGTCCGCAATAGGCTTTCCTCGCCGCTTATTCACGCTTTATCATAGAGGCTGATGTCATAACCGAAGGCTCGACGAGAGGAATACTTCAGGAATGCATGAGCGAGGCGCAGGAAACGGCAGATGAGAATTACGACGATTACGAATTGGGCCTACGGCATTACCGTCGTCCTGACCGTGCTGTCTGCCGTGGCCTTCATTCTGTCGGCCCGAAGCGCCGTGCAGGAAAGGCAGGCAGTGGAGCAGCATCTGCTGTTGACCAGCATGGGCGAGGAGCTTGCGCTCGCGGCGGAAGAGACGACGGACGAGGCTCGTCTCTACGTCATGCGTGGGGAGGCGAGGCATCTTGATGCTTTCACGGTCGACGAAGGCGAAGAGCGGCGGCGCGATGCCGCGATCAACGCCCTGCGCGGCTCCGGGATTCCCGACGCCGAACTGCAGGTCGTCGGGCAGGTGGCAGCCAACGCGGAAGCGCTCGCTAAGATCGAGGAAGCGGCGGTTGCTGCCTATACCGGTGGAAATCAGACAGGTGCACGCGACACCCTGTTCGGCGCGGAGCATGAACGCATCCAGATGGCGCTCCTCAGCGGTGTGAGCCAATTTCGCGCCATGGCAACAGCCCGCACCGAAGCGGCTGTCCGCGGCACGCAGGCACGCAGCGATCTCTGGGCCGATGTCGCCAAGGTGATGCTTGCCTTCACGGCAGCGGTGTTTCTCGGCGTGCTTTATTTCGTCCTGCGGCGCCGGGTTGCGCTGCCGCTGATCCGCATGACCGGCATCGTCAACCGTTTGGCCAAGCAGGACTATGCCGTCGAAGTGCCGCCCGACCGCCGCCGTGATGAAATCGGTGAGATGAACGACGCCATACAGATCTTCCGCGAGAACGGCCTGGAGCGCAACCGGCTGGACGCCGAGCGCAAGCGGGACCTGGAGACGAAGGATCTCATCCTGCAGATGATGCACCGCCTGCAGGCCTGCTACGCTCAGAACGAGCTTGCCGAAGTGGTCGCGCTGTTCGTGCCGCAGATCTTTCCGGGCATCGCCGGATGCCTCTATACGATGAACGAGAGCAGGACGGCGCTAACGGAAGTCAGCCGGTGGCTGGAGCCGGCCCATACCGAGCTTTCTTTCTCCGCTTCGGCCTGCTGGGGGCTTCGGCGCGGCCGGCCGCATGTCAGTCATGTCGCGGATAATGATATTCCCTGCCAGCATTTGGATGGTTCCGGCGTGCCCGGCCTTTGCGTTCCCTTGACAGCGCTCGGCGAGGCGATCGGCCTGCTTTATTTCGAAGATCGATCGAAGGACGCGACCGCGGCCGACGCGCCGCGGCTTTACCTGGAACTGATTGCCGAAAATATCGGCCTTGCCATCGCAAACCTGCAGCTGCGCGACAGGCTGATCAATCTTGCCGTGCGCGACGCGCTGACGGGTCTGCTCAACAGGCGCTCGCTGGATGAGATGCTGAACAATCTTTACCGGGATCATTCAGCCCGCACGGTCATCTGCATGATGATCGACATCGATCACTTCAAACGCTTCAACGACGAGTTCGGCCACGATGCCGGCGACGAAGTGCTGCGCCATGTCGGGCAGATCGTCGCCGATACGGTTGCCGAGACCGGCACGGTCTATCGTTTCGGCGGAGAGGAACTGACGGTCATCGCCACCGACATGGCCGACGAAGCGGGCTTCGTGCTCGCCGAGCGACTGCGCGCGCGCGTCTTCGCCACACCGTTTTCCTATCGCGCACGCATCGTCGGACCGCTCTCCGTTTCCGTTGGCATCGCCTCATCCCCGGCTTCCGGACCTGCCAAGACACTGATCAATCGTGCCGACGGCGCTTTGCTGAAGGCCAAGCTCGACGGACGCAACAGGACGGTGGCGGCCTTTGCGATGGAACCAGAGGAGGAATTGAAGAGAGGGCAGAGCTGATTTTAAAGGGCGCGAATATCACGCCGAAATCCGGTTTTGCCGCCTTGTCGAATGCGCGTCTCGATTGTAGCTTGAGGCCGGAAATCGCATAAATGGAGGGCGCGATTTATGGGAATGACGCGGAATGCTTCGGATAGCGAGACCCTGCAGTCGGTAGGCTTCGATCCGGCCCTTCACCGCAAGTTTGCGGCTGGCATCGAATCCGGCTTGCTGCGTGATCTGCATGTCGTACTCGCCGCTCGTTCCCAGCAGATCTTCATGGAGTATTACGGCGTCGGTTCCGATGAAAATTGGGGCACGCCGCTCGACAGCGTCGCATTCGATGCGGACACGCTGCACGATCTCCGCTCGGTGACCAAGAGCATAGTCAGCCTCCTTTACGGCATCGCGCTGGACAAGGGATTGGTGCCGCCGCTGGATGCACCTCTTTACGAGCAATTTCCGGACTATAACGATCTCGCCAAGGATGCCGTACGCGCCAAGATCACCATCGGGCATGCACTGACGATGACGCTGGGGATGGAGTGGGACGAGGATCGTCCCTACACCGACCCGTTGAACAGCGAAATAGCCATGGAAAACGCGCCGGATCGCTATCGCTTCGTTCTGGAGCGCCCGATGGTCGCAGAGCCGGGAACACGTTGGATTTATTCCGGCGGCAGTGTCGCATTGGTCGGCGCCATCATCGAGCGGGGCACCGGCCAGCGCTTGCCTGATTTCGCGCGAACCGCCCTCTTCGAGCCGCTGGATATTACAAAGTTCCACTGGTCGACGGGATATGACGGCGTGGCGTCGCCCGCGTCCGGATTGCGCCTGACGGCCCCAGATTTGCTGAAGGTCGGCATGCTGCTTCTGCAAAATGGTGTCTGGAACGGCCAGAGGATCGTTTCGGAAGAATGGATCGCGCGATCCTTCACGCCGGCCATTTCGACCGGCGACGGTTTGCACTATGGCATGCTGTGGTTTTGCGGGGATGCGCCCGCGCCGGCGTTTGCCAATCCACGCCCTTGGCATGCGGGCTTCGGGAACGGCGGTCAAAGGCTCTGGCTGATGCCCGATGCGGGAATTGCCGCCGTCATCTATTCCGGCAAATATAATGCATGGGATGCCTGGATAACGCCCACGCGTGTCTGGCGCGAGATCATCCTCGCCAACTTCCTGAAAGCCTGAAGAGTGGTTTCGCCAAAAGACAGGTTTCCCGAGCTTTTGACGGAGCGGCTGCGGCTTCGCGAAGCAAGCATGGAGGATCGCGGCGACTTCCATGCGTTGATTTCGATTCCGGAAGTCACGCGGTTCTCGAACTGGGTCGATGCGCCGAAAATGCCGCAGATCGAGCGCTCCTTGCGATGGATGATCAAAATCTTTCCCAAAGGAACAGGCTGTTCATGGATTATCGAAGATCGGGTTTCCGGCCAGTTGCTCGGCGCGATCCGCTTCAACAGTATCGACCGGCGCGCCAGGTGTGCCGAACTCGGATACGAGCTGCATCCCTCCGCCTGGGGCAAAGGACTCATGAGTGAGGCGGCAAAGGCCGTCGTTCGATGCGGCTTTGACGTTTTTTCCCTCAATCGCATCGAAGCCTGGACGCTGCCGGGAAACACCGCCTCCGATCGGGTTCTTGAAAAGGCAGGGTTCCAATATGAGGGCACGCTGCGCCAGAAGGCGCGGTTCAAAGAGGCCTTCCATGATTTCCGCATGTTCGGCTGCCTGGCGGGCGACCGGTAGAGATCGTCCTGTCAGAATAGCCTAGCCGGTTTCGCTCGCTCTATCGGCCGTGAATTGGCCGATTGGATCAATCGATTGGCCGCAGCCAGCCACGATAGTGAACGACCGGGCCGATGAACGGCAAAGCGATCGACACGTCGAAATGAAATCGATCGTTCTGCGCCCACTCATGAGCCGTGCTTCGGGGTGCAAGAAGGAGCGGCAGCCGGATGCGGAGGAACGACCAGCGCCGTATCTCCATGCTGAGCCTGTTGCCGCGCGGCAGAAGGTCGAATGCGAAGCGGAAGGGGCCGAAGCGCTCGACAAGCCGTTCGTTTTCCTCGCTCAGACGGCTGGAGAAACACTGACCGGAAAAATCCCGGGTCCATTGCTCGATCCCATTGCGTTCCTCAAAGGATACATGCAGCGCGTGTTTTCCAGCTGCGGGGAAGCCGAACAATTTCGCGGTCAGCCGGGCAGCAAGCGATCGCCCACGGATCACGACAGCCTCGCCCTTGGCGCCGCCATCTCCGAAGACGTCGTGCATGGTGCGCACTGGCTCGGACAGATGCGCGAACGCGGAACCCATGACACGCTGATAGAGCGGCGTGTAGAGCGCTTCCGTTGTTTCCTCGCCGATCGTCATATCGCGAAACAAGGTTCGAAAATCATCGAGGGACAGAAGCCCGCCTGCATGACGGGCGCCGGGCGAAAGCCGGTTATCGCGCAGCGCGCGGGCCAGCAATTGCGCCGGAAGGGTGGGAATTTCCACGCCGTCGCCGTTTTCGGCGATGAGCGTCCAGCGACGGGCTTGCATGGCGCCTTGCGCGATCCCCTTGATGTCGATGGTTACAGCAGAGCGCGCCGTGCCAAGCTTCGCCGTCGTGCTCTGCAGTGGCAGCAGAAAGCGGCCGATCTTCCTGAGCGATGTCAGCCAACCCCAGGCGACCGGCCAGGACAGCAGCCAGAGCGCCAGCGTCTGAAATGCAAATTCAGGCCCGGCCCGAAAAATGACGCTGGGGCGCCCGATAGCGCTATCGACCAGCAGATCGTGATCCGGCACATCGGCAAGCGCCACCAGCCGGCGCAGAGGGCGGTGGCCGGCGACCACATAGGTCTCGCACCTTAGCATGTGCCAGCCGGTCGCGTCCTGCCAGCGCCGTCCGCGCCAGAGCCGCACCGGCTTGCCGACGTAGCTCAGGATCGCCGCTGCGACTGAGGCGCCGGCGGTCGCGCGATTGGATGCACTGATCGACATGTCGATCGAGCGGACCGCCTGCATGCCCTTGCCGAGCTCCGTCACGACGGCACTCGACAAAGCCGGCACGCTCGATGCGCCGGAGATCACAGTGACGCCCTGAGCCTTGGCCTGTGCGTCGAGCGACCCGATCGCGCCGACGAAATCGCGCGCGTCGGCAAGATCGATGTAATGGACACCCGCCTTTATGCAGGCCCGCGCGACGCGGTCGTCGCTTTGCTGGAAGGGACCGGCCGCATCGATGAGCAGGAATGGCTTGTGCTCGTCGAGGATCGCAGCCATATCGCCGTTGCGGTCGGCCCGGAGCGCCCGAGCGTTGGGCAATTGAGCGGCGAGCGCCTTTGCCGCCTCAAGGTTACGCCCGGCAACCAGCACGTCGAAACCGTCGCCGGCAAGGCGCCGGGACAGGCGCGCGCCGAAGCCGCCATAACCGCCGAGAACGAGGATCTTTCTCAAAGAATGCGGCTCGCCTGTTCAGGTGTCGGCACCCAGCATGTCTCGCGCTTGCCGAAGATGCGGTAGCGATTGCGGGCAAGCCAATGATAGATCGGGTCGCGCAGCATGCCGGGTACAAGGCGCAAGAGGGAAATTGCCTTCCAGGGCCAGCCGAGGCCGGCATAGATCGAAAGCACCGCGTCGCTGTCTCGCAGCACCTTTGCCCCATCGACGATGATCCGGCTGTCCGGATTGGCGGGGTCTATCCCGCAGCGGCGATAAAGAGCAGCGCCGGTTTCATTCTGCATGGAGGCGAGGCGGAAGCGGCCGATGCGGTCGTGGCGAAGCACGAACTGAGCGTTGGCGGTACAGAGGACGCACATGGCGTCGAAGACGATGATCGGCCCTTGGGATTCGCTGATATTGCTTTTGCACATGCTGGCGTCGCGTTTTTCCGCCCCCGGTTTGTTCGCAGCTTTGTCCGGTTGAGCGGCCGTCGTCAATTGCCCGTTTCGGGGTGCTGCCATGCCAAACCAACACAAGAGCGTGAGGTTTGTGTCGCAGAGAGCAGGTTGTGGAGAGGGGCGGGACAAACAGGACCATCGAGCTGCCCCGCCGGCATGCGGCCCGATCTTGATGACCGGGCCGAATTTCCGTCAGAAAAGGGGCTTAGCGATAGCGCCAGCCGCCGTGCCACCGCTCGCGATGTAGCCAGTAGCGATGCCCGTCCCAGTAGCCGCGGCCGGGATAAAAGATACCCACCACCGGACCAGCCGGTACGACAACGACCGGCCGTCCATTCGGGCGGCAATAGCCGTAGGGGCCGCGATGGAAGCCGATGCCGCATCCGTCGCGAGCCTCGGCCGGCGAGATCGCGGCGAAGCAGGCAGTCGCTGCAAAAGCCAGCAAGATGATCTTTTTCATGATGTCCTCATTCGTCCTAGAAGAGCTTGACGCTGTTATCCCTTCAGCGCTTAAACGGCCGAGATCGGTAAATCCGTCGCTGCGTTTCGATCATTTTGCATTCACATGAGGAAAACAGGCATTTGCAGTGCGCAAGCCTACAAGCCACGCCGAGGAGCTGTGCCTGCTGCGGGATCAGGGCTGGATTTCAAAGATTTGGGATGCGGCCGGACTGTGACGGACATGTCTTTTCCGCGGGTGCCACCTTTTTTCCGATCATCGGCATACGCCGTATCAAAGTGCGCAGGACGGCCAGGATCGCCTTATACTGCTCTCCAGGACACAGGCGGCCATCGGAATCATAGGCAAAGAGCAGACGGCGCCGCGCGAATGCATGCGCCAGCCACAGGGCGAAGGCGACGCCGACGCCCCAGCCCATCAGCGTGTCGCTTGCCCAATGGGCGCCGACCCATTGGCGCGACAGGCAGATCAGGACGCCGACAGGCATGAAGACGGGGCGAAGGCGGGGGAAGACGAGCGCCAGCGACATCGCCATGGCGCCGGCCGTTGCCGAGTGTCCGGAAGGAAAGGATGCGAAGTCGGCGTGAAAGGCAAAGGGTTGAAAATAAAAGGCGCCATTCGTCTGCAGCAGTTCCGGTCTGGCGCGGCCGATAATGTTCTTGGCGAGCGAAGCGACAATGCCGCCGCCGGCGACGGCCAGGAAGACGAATGCCGTGGCAGTGGCGATGAGATCTGTGCCGGTTCGCACCGATTTGCGCAATTTGTGTGCGGGCGCGAGGATGGCGAACATCAGCAGGGCGCCGCTGAACGAAAGCACGAGCAACCCCGTGCCGAGGCTGCTGATCCATTTCGCCATTCCGCGCAGCTGCTCGGGGAACGACTTCATCCAGAGGCCGAGAGGGTAGTCTGAAGTCACCATCACGAGCAATGATAGGACAAGGAAGATGGCGATGATGGCGATAGGGCGTTCGAGAAATGCACGATTTTCGGGAGGCGCGACGGCAGGCGCTCTGAAGAAGCATCGAAGGCCGCCGGTTACGCGTCTGCGACAGGTTTTCGCAGAATGCCCCAGCGCTTCTTTCATGACCTCCTGTTTCCGCTGCCATGCCTGCATGAAGCCGACTTCCCATTGCTGTCGATCATTCGCTCATGGAGCCGGGCTCACCAATCGCCTTCAGCTCCGCTTCCCTTGGAAAAAGCTGCTACAACAACACGCTGACAGCCGCCTGAAGGCCGCGCGGCGCTGAAAAAGACTTTGTCGCCAACGAGGTAGCGGCGGAATTTCGCAGTCGCCCTCGCAAAGCGAGGGGAGGATTGCCTCAACCGCCTTTTTTAGCGACAATCAAGGCAGCGTTCGGTGGGAGGAGCCAGATGCACGAATATTCCGCGCATGCGGATCAGGTCTATGCGTCCGCGCAATCGGCGGCGGCAAGTTCTTCGGTAGTGGCTTCCTGGCGGCGCTGCATGACCATGCATCGTCTCGCGCCGGAGGATCAGCGTTTGCCGATGCGCCTGGCCGGTCAGGAGTTCCAGGTGGCATTGGAGCGGTCGCAGCGGCTGGTTGCCGAAGCTTCGAACGAACTGGATCGTCTTTTCCTTGCGGTCGGCAAGGCCGGTTGCTGCCTGCTGCTGACCGATCGTGACGGCATCGCGCTCGAACGCCGTGGTGCTGCCGGCGACGACAAGGAATTCCACGATCTGGGCCTATGGACCGGCTCCGTCTGGACCGAGGCTAGCATCGGCACCAATGGTATCGGCACGGCGCTTGCCGACGAGCGGGCCGTGGCGATCTTTCGCGATCAGCACTTCTTTTCCTCCAACATCAATCTCAGCTGCACGACCGCTCCGATCCGCGATCATCGCGGCCAGCTTGCCGGCGCTCTCGACATTTCCTCCTGCCGCGACGATATCAACGACGCGACCCTGGCGATCCTGTCGCAGACCGTGCGGGACGCGGCGGTGCGCATCGAGCTCAATCTCTTCCGCGGCGCCTTTGCAGGCGCCCGCTTCGTCATGGTGCCGACGGATACGGCTTCCACTTCTGCGCTGCTCGCGGTCGATCGCAACGATCTCGTGCTCGGTGCGACACGGGCAGCCCGTCTTGCCCTGCGGCTCGACGATCACCGTATCGCTGCGGGAATTCCCGCGTCCGATATTCTGCGCGAGCAGGGCGCCGGGAGTGAGGATCTCCTGGAGGCAGAACGTGCCGCCCTGCTCAGGGCGCTTTCCCGCGCCAATGGCAATGTCTCCCAGGCAGCCGCGGCGCTCGGCATGAGCCGCTCGACGCTGCATCGAAAGATGAACCGGCTCAATCTGCACTGAATTGCCGATAGAGGTACATTCCCAGGGGCACGTGTCGCAGAGTTGCGACACTGTGCGCCGCAGCACGTAAGGTCGCCCCTATCGCCGGTGGCCATATGCACGCAGACTTTTCCCATTGGGTTCGTTGACCGGACCCGCCGACCAAGGGAGGATGGCATGCTGCATCAGAAGATCGTCGAATCTCCGTTCAAGCTGAAATATGGCAACTATATCGGCGGCGAGTGGCGCGAGCCGATCGCCGGCAGGTATTTCGACAACCTCACGCCGATCACCGGCGCCAAGATCTGCGAGATACCGCGTTCCGACGAAAAGGATATCAACGCCGCCCTCGATGCCGCCCATGCGGCAAAGGATAAATGGGGCCGGACCTCCGTCACCGAGCGTTCCAACATCCTGATGAAGATCGCCCAGCGCATGGAAGACAAGCTGGAAGTGCTGGCGCAGGCGGAAAGCTGGGACAATGGCAAGCCGATCCGCGAAACCATGGCGGCCGACATCCCGCTCGCCATCGATCACTTCCGCTACTTCGCTTCGTGCATCCGCGCCCAGGAGGGCTCGATCGGCGAAATCGATCACGATACCGTCGCCTACCACTTCCATGAGCCGCTCGGCGTCGTCGGGCAGATCATTCCCTGGAACTTCCCGATCCTGATGGCGGCCTGGAAGCTTGCGCCGGCGCTCGCAGCCGGCAATTGCGTCGTCATCAAGCCGGCCGAGCAGACACCCGCCTCGCTGCTGGTCTGGGCGGAGCTCATCGGCGATCTTCTGCCGGCGGGTGTGCTCAACATCGTCAACGGCTTCGGCCTGGAGGCCGGTAAGCCGCTGGCGACCAGCCCGCGTATCGCCAAGATCGCCTTTACCGGCGAGACGACGACGGGCCGGCTCATCATGCAATATGCCAGTCAGAACCTGATCCCCGTGACGCTCGAACTCGGCGGCAAATCGCCGAACATTTTCTTTGCCGATGTCGCTGCCGAGGACGATGATTTCTTCGACAAGGCGCTCGAAGGCTTTGCGATGTTCGCGCTTAACCAGGGCGAAGTCTGCACATGCCCCAGCCGCGCGCTGATCCAGGAATCGGTCTACGACCGCTTCATGGAGCGGGCCGTCAAACGCGTGGAAGCCATCAAGCAGGGTAATCCGCTCGACCCCGCAACCATGATCGGCGCCCAGGCTTCGAGCGAGCAGATGGAGAAAATCCTCTCCTATCTCGATATCGGCAGGCAGGAAGGCGCCGAAGTGCTGACGGGCGGCGCGCGCTCTGATCTCGGTGGCGAATTGTCGAGCGGCTACTACATCAAGCCGACCATCTTCAGGGGCCACAACAAGATGCGTGTGTTCCAGGAGGAAATCTTCGGCCCTGTCGTATCGGTGACCACCTTCAAGGACGAGAAGGAAGCACTCGAAATCGCCAACGATACGCTCTACGGCCTTGGCGCCGGCGTTTGGACCCGCGACGGTAACCGCGCCTATCGCTTCGGCCGCGAAATCCAGGCCGGACGCGTCTGGACGAATTGCTATCATGCCTATCCGGCGCATGCGGCCTTCGGCGGCTACAAGCAGTCGGGCATCGGGCGCGAGACGCACAAGATGATGCTCGATCACTATCAGCAGACCAAGAATATGCTGGTCAGCTACAGCCCGAAAGCGCTCGGCTTCTTCTGAGACCTCCCAACGAAGCCATTGAGGCTCCCAGCGGCAGCTGGGGGCCTTCAGGTATTCGCATATCGAGGAGGGAGGATCATCATGGACGATAGTGGATCGGAGCCTCGGGTGCTTGCGACCGGCAAGGCGCTCGAGCTCATCCGCGAGATACAGAAGGAGCATCCCGATATCCTTTTTCATCAGTCGGGCGGGTGCTGCGACGGCTCGTCGCCGATGTGCTATCCGGCTGATGAGTTCATGATCGGCGATAATGACGTGAAACTCGGCGAGATCGGCGGCGTGCCCGTCTATATCAGCGGTAGCCAGTTCGAGGCGTGGAAGCATACGCAGCTCATCATCGATGTCGTGCCGGGGCGTGGCGGCATGTTCTCGCTCGACAATGGGCGGGAGAGGCGGTTTCTCACACGGTCGCGCCTTTTTGGCGGCGGCGAAGCCTGTACAATCCCGGACATCAGCCATCCGCCGAGGCAGTAAGCAGGGTCATAAACGGCGTGTAGTATTCTCTTAATACCCCCGCCGCCCGGCGTTTTGCTAGAGTGTCGTCTGTTGGTTTTGAGGGAGGAAGACAATGCCGGCAGCAAAGATCCTGATGATCACGGGTGATTTAACCGAAAACTACGAAACCATGGTGCCGTTCCAGACGCTGCTTGCCTGTGGTTATACGGTCCATGCCGTTTGCCCGGGCAAGAATGCCGGCGAGACAGTGGCAACGGCCATCCATGATTTCGAAGGCGATCAGACCTATTCCGAGAAGCGCGGCCATAATTTTGCGTTGAACGCCACCTTCGCCAGCATCCGCGCCGAGGATTACGACGCGCTCGTCATTCCGGGCGGCCGGGCGCCGGAATATCTGCGCCTGAACCCCGACGTCATCAATGCCGTTCAGCACTTCTTCGAGGCAGACAAGCCGGTTGCCGCCATTTGCCACGGGGCGCAATTGCTGACCGCAGCTGGTGTCCTCAAGGGGCGCACCTGCTCGGCCTATCCCGCCTGCCGCCCGGAAGTGGAGCTCGCCGGCGGCATATATGCCGATATCGCCATCAACGACGCCGTCGCCGACGGCAATCTCGTGACAGCGCCGGCCTGGCCGGCGCATCCGGCATGGCTGCGCCACTTCATGGCCGTGCTCGATGCCAACGCTTTGTCGGAAGCCAACGCCGCCTGAAACTGAAGGGGACACGCATGTGCGAATTGTTCATCAAGGCCGATGCCAGGCCATGGGAAAGCACCACGCGCTCCCTGCGCATCGACGGCATGGTGACCAGCGTGAGATTGGAAAACTTCTTCTGGTCGAAGCTGGAGGAAATCGCCCGGCGCGACGGTATGAACGTGGTGCAGCTGATTACGAAGCTGCACCATGAATCAATCGATGCCGGCCATGATCTCGGTAATTTTACCTCGTTCCTGCGTGTCTGCTGCGCGCGCTATCTCGACCTGCAGCTTGCCGGCGACATTTCGAGCGATCTTTCCCAGCCCATTGCCGGTGTCGACGCGCCTGCCATTCTTGGACGGGAACGGCTGAAATATCATTGATCGCATCGCGAGGCCGGCGTCCGCGTTGCAGGGCACTTGCTAAGTGCCGAGTGTCGATCGGACGTCGGATTGGCTTTGCGCTGGGATGCAACTTATGGAGAAGTCATCATGGACATTTATATCCTGGGTTATCCAAGCTTTAACTAACCTCTGGTAGTGCTGATCGTATAGACTATCGCATGAGGCATAGAGCTTTGCGCCAGGTCTCCATGAAGGGGAGGTTGAGCGTTGCGAGGATTCGCTATGACTTCCATCCCCAACACGCCGTCAGTGGCGTTGGTCATCCTTCAACGGCTGACGCCACCGGCACTGCGGCACCGCAGCGGGCACAATCGGGCACCGACAGCTTAATTGCGGTGGCAACCGGTCAGGCAAATATGGTGAGCGTCTCCAGGCAACCGACCCCTGCGCAGTCGAAAGTCTCCGAGGCCATGTTCAGCATGAGCGGGAATAGTATTGCGAAACAGAAGCTCGATCTTATCGAGCGCACGGGCAAGGCTCTTGGCATCGAGCGGAGCAGTTATGCGTCCATGGATGATTTTGTCGCGGCGATGAAAAAAGCCTTTGGCGAGATAAAGGTACAGCCGGGCGGAATGGGGGCTATCCACGGGCTGGAAAAGGAACTTGGTCTCGACAAGCTCGGTCTATCGCTTGAGGACGTCATCAACAGCGCCACGGATGGTGGCGACAATGACAAGGTGACCCGCGCGTTCGAAAAGCGGTCGCATAAGGACAAAGATAAGAAAGACGATACCGAGACGGACGATGGCAGCAAGACAACGCAGGAGGTGGTGGTCGATCAAGTTGCCGCTGGCCTATATGGTCTCCTGTCCTTTAGCTGATTTAAAGCGACCCGCTTGTCCTGTGGTATTTGAGGCAACCAGCCTACCTCTAATAAGTTCGGCGACCGCACCCGCGGCGGTTTCCATGTAGCTTAGATCGCGATGAAGCAGCACGACGGCAAACGAACCGTCGAGAAGCAGCATGATCTGGCGTGCGGGCGGTAAAGCATTATCGCTTGCTCCAGCCTCCGTAAGCACCGAGCCTAGCCAGTCCTCGACACGCTCGCCTGGCTGCGGGAAGGCCGCAATCCTTGGCCTTCCCGCGCGCTCCTGTCGGAGAATTCCTCGCACCCTTGAAAGCTTAGTCCCGCGTGGCAAGCGATCAGCGGATCAGCGACCGACCATTATCCGAATTCCCGAATTGTAAAATCGAAAATTGCGGCTTAATTCCTTTATTCGACGATCTTACATACCACATCGGATATGTATCGGCTTGCGCCGGCTGGGGGATAATGCATGCATCTTGGTGATTATGCCGCGCTCGGGCATTCGGAGTTGCGCGTCAGCCCGCTTGCCCTCGGAACCATGACTTTCGATGAGGATTTTGCCTGGCATTCGCGCGACAAGGCTGAGGTGATTCTTGATCGCTACCTTGATCTCGGCGGCAATTATATCGACACTGGCAACGGCGACGTAAAAGCGGGTGGCCAGACGGTTGTCGGCAATTACTTTGCGCAGAACTCGATCAGGCGCGATCGGCTTGTCATTGCTGCCAGGTTCAACGCGGATCGGAACGGCCAAGCATCTGGCCGCAAAGCCGTGATAAATGGCTTCGAACAGGCCCTGCGGCGGCTTCGTACGGACTATCTTGACCTCTATTGGCTGAACAATTGGGACATACAGGCTCCGCTGGAGGAGATACTCGCGGCGCTGCATGATCTCGTCCAATCGGGAAAACTGCGCTATTTCGGCATCTCCGATGCACCGGCCTGGAAGGTGGCGCATGCACATCTGCTCGCACAATCCAACGGCTGGCCGCCGTTCATCGGTCTGCAGATTGAATATTCGCTCGCCGCGCGCCTGTTTGAGGTCGAGCTCATTCCGATGGCGCGGGGATTGGGGCTCGGCGTCGTATCGCATTCGCCGTTAAACGGCGGGCTCATCAGCGGCAAGTATACGCGCACAGACAATGCACGGCTGAGGTCGGGTCAGGCTGCGCAATTGGCGCAGACGCCCGGCGAGGAGGATTTCGAAATCGTCGATGCCCTGATCCGCGTCGCCGGCGAGCTTGGCACCAGCACTGCTCGCGTCGCCCTTGCCTGGGCTATGGCGCGTCCGGCCGTGTCGTCCACCGTTATCGGCGTGCGGAGCATGGAGCAGCTTGACGAGGATATTGGTGCACTCGATGTCTGCCTATCGACAGAGCAGACGGTGACCCTCGATGCGCTAACGATCCCGAGTCATTCGCTTGCCCCATCGCTATTACTGCGCGACGCCGCTCCTGCCAGCGCGTGGATAACGCCCCGGTAAGCGGTCGGCCTTTGATCATTTGCCAATGCCGTCCCTGCCTGCTCACGCGACGGCTTCGCTTATCGATCATTCCTCCTATCTGAGTTGCCAATATCGAGACGAGGAATGGCATGAGCGGGAGGCACGTCGCCGCCACTGAATGTGAACGGGAACGCCCTATCCGGGCCGGTCCTGGCCTCAAAAAGGCTGTTTTCTACTAGTAGTCATGTTCGTTTCTGCTCTACACGCGCAGGCGTTGCCGCCCTACTTCATTGTCATGGCTTCGGGGAATGCCCGCGCTGCTTCTTTTGAAAAAGCTCAAGGAGACAGGAAATGGACAAAAACCGTGTCAAAGGCGCAGTCAGGCAAACAACCGGAAAGCTGAGCCGGAACGCGCTTCGTTGACGCCATGCGGCGGGCAAACACTTGTTCTTGCGACTTGTCGAGGCTTCCGATGCTTTTCCTGGCCAAGCTTTCATCGCTGATGACATCACCGGATCGAGGTGCGACCTGCGCGGCGATCCGGTGCCTGATTGCTTATGCCGAAGGACTCGAAGATTGCCGCATCGAGGTCATCGCCTCGGAGGGGGCCATCGTCCTGTCCGGGGTTGCGCCCTCCGATCAGGCACGTCAGCGAGCCATTGCGATTGCCGGCGAATATGCTGGGACCCGCATCATCAACAACATCGTTATCCAGGCTAATCGCGGATCTTCCATCGAGACCGGGATCGGCTCGTCGAGTTCCCCTGCGCCGTCCGGGCTGACCGCGGCGCTTAAACCGCCGAAGGAGGTGACATGAAAAAGACCATCATTGCGGCCGCGGCCATTGCCGTGGCGTTCGGTTCCGCGGCTTCCGCCGCCAGCAGCCAGCAACACCATCCGAAAAGGCAATCGGCGCAAGTCGCCTCCGAGCCCAGGCAACGCCTTGGAACGCTTTCTTGCGAAGTGGCAGGCGGCGTCGGCATGATCATCGGTTCCAACAAGCAGGTCAGCTGCACCTTCAAACAGCGAACCGGCAAGGTCGAACGCTATACGGGCGCGATCGGCAAGCTCGGGATCGACATCGGCGTGACCCGCAAGACCTATCTGAGCTGGATCGTCATCAACACCGCACCCACGCGCGTCGGCGATGGTGCCCTGGCTGGCACCTATGTCGGTGCATCCGCGGGTGCTTCCGTTGGCCTCGGTCTTGGAGCCAATGCGCTGGTCGGCGGCAATTCCAAGAATTTTGCGCTGCAGCCGCTGAGCGGCGAAGCGGGAACCGGCCTGAATGTCGCAGCCGGCGTTTCCCGCCTGCAATTGCGTCCGGCTAGCTGACGCGGCGATAGCGCTGCCGTATGGAAGCACGCCGTCAACATGATGTCCTCGCTGCGCGGTCGCGTACGCGGGTCATTCGTCAACCGGACGCGACCTGAAGCTGGTCGCGTCCGGAACTATTTTACTTCACTTCAAGCAATGTCGAAGCGGTCGGCGTTCATCACCTTGGTCCAGGCCGCAACGAAGTCCTGCACGAACTTCTTCTCGGCGTCGGATTGGCCGTAGAGTTCGGCGAGCGCGCGCAGCTGCGAGTTTGAGCCGAAAACAAGATCGACCCGTGTGGCGGTCCACTTGACGTCGCCGCTTGCGCGATCCCGTCCCTCGAAGACGTCCTTGGCATCGGAAACGGCCTTCCACTCCGTGCCCATGTCGAGCAGGTTCACGAAGAAGTCGTTCGTCAGTGCTTCCGGGCGCTTGGTGAAGACGCCATGCTGGCTCTGGCCGACATTGGCGTTCAGCGCACGCAGGCCGCCGACGAGAACCGTCATTTCCGGAGCCGTCAGTGTCAATAGCTGTGCCTTGTCGATCAGCAGCTCCTCGGAAGAGACGCTATAGGCTTTCTGCTGATAGTTGCGGAACCCGTCTGCCATCGGCTCGAGAACGGCAAAGGCCTCGACATCGGTCTGTTCCTGAGATGCATCGGTGCGACCCGGAGCGAAGGGAACAACCACATCGTGGCCGGCCTTCTTCGCAGCCTGCTCGACGGCGACCGAGCCGCCGAGAACGATCAGATCGGCGAGCGATACCTTCTTGCCGCCGCTCTGGGCATCGTTGAACTTCTTCTGGATGCCTTCGAGCGTCTGCAGCACGGAAGCGAGCTGGGCTGGCTGGTTGGCCTCCCAATCCTTCTGCGGAGCGAGACGAATGCGGGCGCCATTCGCACCACCGCGCTTGTCGGAGCCGCGGAAGGTGGAGGCGGAGGCCCAGGCCGTCGAAACCAGCTGCGGAATGGTCAGGCCCGATGCGGCGATCTCGCTCTTGAGGGTGGCGATATCGTTGGCGTCGATCGATGCATGATCGGCCGAAGGAATCGGATCCTGCCAGATGAGCTCTTCGCTGGGCACTTCCGGGCCGAGATAACGGGTGTGCGGACCCATATCGCGATGGGTCAGCTTGAACCATGCGCGGGCGAAGGCGTCAGCAAACTCGTCCGGGTTTTCGAAGAAGCGGCGAGAAATCTTCTCGTAAGCCGGATCGAAGCGCAAGGCGAGGTCCGTGGTCAGCATGGAGGGAGCGTGACGCTTGGACTTGTCGTGCGCGTCCGGGATGGAGCCGGCGCCGGCGCCGTGCTTCGGCACCCATTGATGCGCGCCGGCCGGGCTCTTCGTCAGTTCCCATTCGTAGCCGAACAGGTTCCAGAAGAAATTGTTGCTCCACTTCGTCGGCGTCGAGGTCCAGGTGACTTCGAGACCGCTGCCGATCGTGTCGCCGCCTTTGCCGCTGCGGAAGCTGTTCTTCCAGCCGAGGCCCTGTTCCTCGATGCCGGCTGCTTCCGGCTCGGGGCCGACATGCGCCGCATCGCCTGCGCCATGGGTCTTGCCGAAGGTGTGGCCGCCGGCGATGAGAGCCACGGTTTCCTCGTCGTTCATCGCCATGCGGGCGAAGGTGTCGCGGATGTCGCGTGCTGCTGCAAGCGGATCGGGATTGCCGTTCGGGCCTTCCGGATTAACGTAGATGAGGCCCATCTGCACGGCAGCCAGCGGGTTTTCCAGGTCACGGTCGCCAGAATAGCGTTTGTCGCCGAGCCAGGTCTCTTCCGCGCCCCAGTAAATGTCCTCTTCCGGTTCCCAGACGTCTTCGCGACCGCCGCCGAAGCCGAAGGTCTTGAAGCCCATGGATTCCAGGGCGACGTTGCCGGTGAGGATCAGAAGGTCGGCCCAGGAAATGCTGTTGCCGTATTTCTGCTTGATCGGCCAGAGCAGGCGGCGTGCCTTGTCGAGGTTGACGTTGTCAGGCCAGCTGTTGAGCGGCGCAAAACGCTGCGTACCGGAGGAGGCGCCGCCGCGGCCGTCGCCCGTGCGGTAGGTGCCGGCGCTGTGCCAGGCCATGCGGATGAAGAGCGGGCCGTAATGACCGAAGTCGGCCGGCCACCAGTCCTGCGAATCCGTCATGAGGGCGGTAAGGTCCTTCTTGAGGGCCTCCAGATCGAGCTTCTTGAACTCTTCCGCATAGTTGAATGCCTTGCCCATCGGGCTGGACAGCGCGGAGTTCTGATGAAGGATCTTGAGGTTCAGCTGGTTTGGCCACCAGTCACGGTTCGAACGGGCCGAAACGCTTGTGTTTCCATGCGGAAACGGACACTTGCCGGCATTTTCGACTTTTGTATCCATAATTTTCTCCCTTACGATGATGTGGACTGCGACGACTGGAGAAAGGGGTTGGTGACCCTCCCGGGAAGTCGTTTGGTTTTATGACAAGCGTAACGGCGGCATGTCCGACGCATGAAAATCTCTCATTGTATCGACCTCGCATAAAGCGGATTCGCGGAAAACCGACAAGTCAAATGCCTCGCTTTCCAAACGGTCCGCGCGTCGATGAATTGAACGCAGTCAATGCTCTCAATGTGAGCTTCGTATGACAGGCGGCCGCATCTCATCTCTGCGGCGGGACTATAGCCAAGGCTACCCATTAATTTAAGTTGGATTTCCTGATTGGTGCGATAAGATAAACTTATGACAAATTTGACTTTCAAGCAGCTTCGCTATTTCGAAGCCTTGGCCAGGCACGGCCACTTCGGACGCGCCGCCGATGTATGCGCCATCTCTCAGCCCGCTTTGTCGATGCAGATCAAGGAATTGGAAGAGCAGCTCGGCACGGATCTTTTCGAAAGAGGTGCGCGGCAGGTTCGGCTGACGAATTTCGGAGAGGCTTTCGCGGGCCGCGTCCGCAATATCCTGCGATCGGTCGATGAGCTCGGAGACCTTGCGCGCGCATCGCACAACCAGCCTGTCGGCCGACTGCGAATCGGGATCATTCCGACGGTCGCCCCGTATCTGCTGCCGAGCATCATCGGCAATCTCTCCCGCATCTATGACGGACTCGATATCCATGTGCGCGAGACCCTGACGTCGAAACTGGTGGAGGAGCTGGAGGAGGGGCGGCTTGACACCGCCATTGTCGCTCTGCCCGTATCCGAGCCGTCGCTGACGGAAATCCCGCTATTTGCCGAAAACTTCGTGCTGGTGCGGCCACGCGAGGATGAGGGCAAGCCGGTGCCCAACCGCGAAGCGCTCCGCGAAATGCGGCTGCTATTGCTGGAGGAGGGGCATTGCTTCCGCGATCAGGCTCTGTCCTTCTGTAATATACAGTCGGCCCTTCCTCGGGAACTGATGGATGGCAGCTCGCTGTCGACGCTGGTGCAGATGGTCAGCGCCGGCATCGGTGTCACCCTGATACCGGAGATGGCCGTCGCGGTGGAGACGCGCTCGGCTTCGGTTTCGACCGTGCGCTTCCAGAGCCCGCAGCCCTCGCGAACGATCGGCATGATCTGGCGCAAGACGAGCCCCCTGGCCAGGCAGCTCGCGCAGATTTCCGAGGTGGTTCGCGAAGCCGCCGACGCAATGCGCGAGCAGCACGATTCGATTTCGCGCACACAGGATCTGGAATTTGACGGTCGTTTGCAGCTGCCGGCAACCAGCCGAGACGGCCGGTGATCCCTCGCGAACCAATCATCTTTACACGCGCATGTTAACGCAGCTCCATTCTTTTCCACAGGGGAGGATGTTTCAAACGATTAAAATTATTTCAATCGTTTAAATGATTTAACGCCTTGATTTACAAAGAAACTCTTCCATGTCATGCCGTAAATGCATGGCAATGGAGGTCGTGATGCAAGAGTTTGAAAACGTAAGAGATGAAATTCCTACGTATGTGATTGATCGCCTAGAAAATGAATGGCGGCTCATGCAAGCTGAGAACGTGCCGTCCAAGACCGGACTGCGGGCTGAAACGCCCGTCAACACCGCGCCGGCAACCTCCGATGGTCTCCGATCCCTCGATAAGTAATCGTTTCCGGAGGCCGGATCGCGCTGCACCGACAGGCTGTAACTCCTGCAATGCTGTCCGCCGGCACTGCCACTTTTCCCATTGCAGCCCCTAAAAAGAAACAGCCCCGGCCTAAGCCAGGGCTGTCGTTTCTATCGCTTCAGGCGTCGAGATAACGTTCCGTCAGCCGTGCCCACATGGCAGCCCCCACGGTGAGGCTTTCGTCGGCAAAATCATATTTGGCGCTGTGAAGGACGGCGGAACCGATGCCGTTGCCGAGGCGCAGGAAACTGCCCGGCTTGTGCTCCAGATAATGCGAGAAATCCTCGCTGCCGGGGATCAGGCCACAGGTGGCGACCTTGTCGGCGCCGACGAGCTCTTCGGCCACCATGCGCGCGAATTTCGTTTCCTTCTCCGAGTTGACGACGACCGGATGGCCGTGGACATAGTCGATCTCGACGGTCGCGTCGTAGCCCTCTGCGACTGATTGGGTCAGCTTGCGTATCCGGGCCTCAAGCAGCTCGCGCACCTTCGGATCGAAGGAGCGGACGGTCAGCAACATCTTGGCGCTTTCCGGAATGACGTTCGAAGCTTCGCCGGCATGAATGGCGCCGACCGTCACGACCGCGGTCTGTGTCGGATCGATGCTGCGGGCAACGATCGTTTGCAGGCTGACGACGAGATTGCAGGCAACCACGACGGGATCGACGGTCAGATGCGGGCGCGAGGCATGGCCGCCCTTGCCTATGATGGTGATCTCCACTGTATCCGCCGCCGCCATCAGCGGGCCGGAGCGCAGCAGCCAGGTGCCTTCCGCCGCGCCCGGGTGATTGTGCAGGCCGAAAATGACATCGAAGGGGAAGCGTTCGAAGAGGCCATCCTTGATCATCGCCGGAGCGCCGCTGACCGCCCCTGCCTCTTCGGCTGGCTGGAAGATCAGGTTCACCGTGCCGTTGAAGCGGCGGGTGCGAGCGAGATATTCAGCAGCCCCCAGCAGCATCGTCGTGTGGCCGTCGTGACCGCAGGCATGCATCTTCCCTGGCGCCTTGCTGGAGTAGGGGCGACCGGTTTGCTCGGTGATCGGCAGGGCGTCCATGTCGGCGCGGATCGCGATGCTCTTCTTGCCTGCCCCGACCGTCAGACGGGCGACGACACCGTGGCCACCGACATTGCGCGTCACCTCATAGCCCCAGGCTTCCAGCTTCTCGGCGACGAAGCGCGCGGTTTCCGCTTCCTCGAAGGAGAGCTCGGGATTGGCGTGGAGATGCTGTCGGATGCCGGTCAGTTCGGCCTTCATCGGCTCGAAGTCCGAGAGGCGGGCGAAATCGTTGTCGAGGGTCATGGCTATTCCAATAGTTCGCTTGAGCCGCCATCCGCCATAGAGCGTGCAGGCCTCACTGATGATGGGCCTGCCGCGCTAGATGAAGCGCGACAGGAAGCTTCTGGTGCGCGGATGCTGCGGATTGCCAATCACATCTTCCGGCTTGCCCTGTTCGACGATCTTGCCGCCGTCCATGAAGACGACGCGGTCGGCCGCTTCGCGGGCAAAGCCGATCTCGTGGGTGACGACGATCATCGTCAGGCCCTGGCTGGCAAGATCCCGCATGGTCGACAGGACCTCGCCGACCAATTCCGGATCGAGCGCCGAGGTCGGTTCGTCGAAGAGCATCAGCTTCGGCTTGATCGCCAGTGCTCTCGCAATCGCGACGCGCTGCTGCTGGCCGCCGGAAAGCTGCCTTGGATAGTTGTTCGCCTTGGCCGAAAGCCCGACGCGGTCGAGCAGTGCCAGCGCATTCTCGGTCGCTTGGCTGCGGCTCTCGCCATGGATGCCGATCGGCGCTTCGATGACATTCTGCAGCGCCGTCATATGCGGGTAGAGATTGAACTGCTGGAACACCATGCCGATTTTGCGCCGCTGCAGCGCGATCGCATGATTGGACAGTTTGACCAACCGCCCTTTGTTCAGCCGATAGCCGACCTGCTCGCCATCCAGCTCGATCGAGCCGCGATTGATCGCTTCCAGATGATTGATGCAGCGCAGGAAGGTCGATTTGCCGGAGCCGGACGGTCCCAGAATGACGACCACTTCGCCCGGCATCACATCGAGGTCGATGCCTTTCAAGACTTCGAGATTTTCGAAGGATTTATGGACGTTGCGCGCCAGCACCAGCGGCGACAAGTCGGCAACAGTGCTCACTGGCGTAGTATTCATCGGGGCGTTCATTGGTTCGCCTCCTGCGCCGGCGCGCTGTCCTTTGCGGCCCTCATCCCACCGGAGCGGCGGTCGGCGCGGCTATAGTAGCGCTCGATATAGCTCTGGCCCATGTTCAGCACCGAGGTGATCAGCAGGTACCAGATGACGGCGACGAGCAGCATCGGGACGACTTCGAAGGTACGGTTGTAAATCGACTGCACGGAATAGAGCAGATCGGCCATGGCGATGACGCTGACGAGCGACGTCGCCTTGATCATGCTGATGAGCTGGTTTCCCGTCGGCGGCACGATGGAGCGCATGGCCTGTGGAATGATGATGCGGCGCAGCGCGCGGATGCGCGTCATGCCGAAGGCTTCGGCGGTCTCGAACTGGCCCCTGTCGACCGAAAGCAGGCCGCCGCGAATGATCTCGGCCATATAGGCGGCCTCGTTGAGGGCAAGGCCGGCAATCGCCGCCGTCATGGGACTGATCACCGAATTCGTGTCCCAGCTGACGAAGGTTGGGCCGAAGGGAATGCCGATCGACAATGTGGGGAAGAGCGTCGAGAGATTGTACCAGAAGATCAGCTGCACGAGGAGCGGCGTGCCGCGGAAGAACCAGATGAACAGCGAAGCAAGCGAGCTTGCCAGCGTATCCTTCGACAGCCTGGCGATCGCCAGCAACAGGCCAAAGGCGATGCCGAGCGCCATGGCGACGACGGTCAGGCCGAGCGAGACATAGAGCCCGCTGATGACGACCGGATCGAAGAAATACTGGACGACGACATGCCAGCCGAAATTCTCATTATGGGCGACCGACCAGGCGCAATAGGTTGCGATCGATAGCGTTACGATCCAGGCTGCTACGCGGCCCTTCGGAAACGGTGTGTGGGCGTTCGCCACATCCCGCTCGGACGCATCGCCGGATGGCGATGCGATGTTTCCGGCATTGGTGCTCATTTCGGCAAGGTCCCGCCAAGATTGATACCCGGCTCCTTGATCATATTGTTCTCAAGGCCCCATTTCTTCATGATGGCGGCATAGGTGCCATTATCAATCAGAAGCTTGACGGCATCCTTGAGAATAGGCCCTAGCGGCGAGCCCTTCGGTACCACCGCGCCCTGATAGAGGTCTTCAAAGCCGTTCTTCTGGCCGACACCGGTCAGCGCCAACTGGCCGTTCGCCTGCGAAACGAAATAGGTGAGCGGCGCCTGCGAGGAGAAGAAAGCATCGGAACGCTTTGAGCGGACCGCGAGAATCGAGCTTGGCTGGTCGGTGAAGGACTGAATCTCGATTGCGCCTTTGCCATCGGTCTTGCATTTTTCCGCCTGGACCTGGATCACCTTTTCGGCCGATCCGCCCGCCATGACGGCGATGCGCTGGCCACAGGCGCTGTCCAGCGAGGTAATGCCCTTCGGATTGCCCTTTTGAACGGCGAAGACGACGAATTCCTGTACCCAGTCGACGAAGTCGTTTGCTTCTTCGCGGCTCTTGAAATCGCCGATCGGGCCGAAGGCGAACTGATAGCGGCCGGAATTGATGCCGGCGAGGATGGCAGGCAGTCCGCTGACGCTTTCATGTTCGATCTTTAGGCCAAGCACTTCGCCGATCGCGTCGGTCAGATCGGCGCTGGCGCCGGTCAGCTTGGTGCCGGTGACGATCTCGTAGGGAGGGAACGAGCCGTTATTGACTGATATCATCTTCCCTGCCGTGCGGATCGCGTCCGGCAGCTTGGCCTGCAGGTCCTTGTTGACCGAGAGTTTCGGCAGGCTGGCATCCTCCGCATAGGCGGCGGCGGACATCATCAGACTTGCGAGTGCGAGGTAGGTTATCTTTTTCAACGACATATTCATTCCCCTTTTTGCTTTGCGTCTTTGAAATTCAGTCGGTGATCAGGCAGCACTTGTCCTGCTGCCGTCGACGTCGAAGGCAAAGAGTTCCTCCGGCGCCATCAGCCGCGGCAGGATGCCCTGCACGTGCAATTCCCCAGCGAAATCGGCGACCATCTTGCGGTTGGCGGCAAAGCCGCTCGCATCCCAACCCTCGGGCAGCTCGGCCGCCGATTTCAGCAGTTCGTCGAGCATGAATGGCGTGGTGTCGGCATATTTGCGCCGCTTGCTCAGCCAGACGCGCTGCGATTCATCGATGAGAGCGCTCAGCTCGGCCATGACCCAGGGATGCTCGGCGACAAACTCCGCGTTCAATCCGATCAGGTGCATACCCGGTACATAGCCCACGTCAGCAAAATAGCGATGCTCGGCCGCGCGGAAATCCGGGAGGACCTGGCGGAAACCGGAATTGCCGGCGAAATAGCCGTCCGGCATGAACGGTGTGAAGATCGCGTCCAGCTCGCCTTCCTTGAGCAGATCCACCATCGGCCTTTCACCCGGGGCCGCCTCGATGCGGCCGGGGCGGCCGAAGCCGTCGAGGCGATCGGTGATCGGATGGGCTTCGGTGAGACGGCCGGCATACCACATGGCATCCTCGACGCCGACGCCTTCGCGCCGGAGGGCTGCGCGCGTCCAGGTATTGCCGGAGTCGCGCCATCCGGTGACGCCGATGCGCTTGCCGGCAAGTTGGGCGAAGCTCGTGATCGGGCTGTCCTTGGAGGTGATGACGCAACGGTGGCGGAAGCCGCGCATGATGAAATTCGGTATCCCGACCACGCTGTCATCGCCATCTATGCGCAGCTGCGTGTAGCGGCTGAAGGAGGTCTCGGCAGCATCATACGCATCGCTCTTGCCGATATGTGAGATCAAGGTACCGACGCGGTCCACCTTGATGTCGAGTTTCGGAGAAGAGACATCGCCCAAAACCAAAGGCGTCATGTAGTCCCAATCACGGAGGGCAAGGCGGAGAGTAAGGGGCATGAAATTCACTCGCGGGAAAACTTATTTTCCCATTGATTAAATGTTCAAAATAACACGATCAAATGTTATTACGTTATTGAACATTAAAAATGGCGCGGAAATGAGCGAAATCCGAGACGCGAAATGGTTTGCCGAAAAATTGAACGATCGGACGATCCGCGGTATCGCGCTGGAGACCAGCGCGCTTATTCGCGCCGGCGCGCTGCCTGTTGGTACCAAGTTGCCCCCGATCCGGGATCTCGCCTTTGTCCTTGGGGTGAGCCCGGCAACCCTATCCGAAGCCTGGAGCGAGCTCAGGCGCCAGAAGATCATCAGCGGGCGCGGCAGGAACGGTACATGGGTCAGCGGCGATCGCTTCGTTGCCAAGCCGGCGCGGCTCGCAAGCGTCGGTGACTACGGCTCCGACGCTCTGAACCTGACAGCCGCCGTTCCCGACGTGCGATTGCTGCCGAAGCTGGAGGCGGCGATGGCCTATGGAGCCTCCGCTGAAAATCTCAACAGCTACGAGCGCAGCCGGATCTTGCCGGAGCTGGAGGAGCAGGTCAGGAAGACGTGGCCCTACGAACCCGAGGCGTTTCTGGCAACCAATGGCGGCTATAATGCCGTCTATACCTTGATCAACGCCCTGGTGATGCCGGGAGCGACCGTTGCGATCGAGGACCCGACCGCCATGCGCCTTCTGGATATCCTCGAGGATCGCGGTGCGCGCATCATTCCGGTGAAATGCGATGAGGAGGGGCCACTGCCGTCGTCGCTGGACGAGGCGCTGCGATATCGTCCGGTCGCTTTCATCTTCCAGCCGCGCATTCATTCCGTCACCGGCCAGAGTGTGAGCCCGGCGCGCATGGCGAGCATCGCCGGGATTCTTCGCGGCAAGGATACATTGATCGTCGAGGACGACGGCGTTGCCGATATCTCGACGGCACCGCGTCATTCGATGGGGCAACTCTTTCCCGATCGCGTCATCCATATTCTATCCTACTCGAAGACGCATGGGCCGGATCTGCGGCTGGCGGTGTTGTCGAGCTCGCGGGCGATTGTCGAGCAGATCCAGTCCTATCGCAGCTTCAGTGCCGGATGGACGAGCCGGATTCTGCAGGCGGCCGGTGCCTGGCTGCTGCGCGATCCGGCGACGGCGGTATGTCTCGACCACGCCCGGCAGACCTATCGGCAGCGCCGGGCCGGCCTCATCGATGCGCTCGGCGAGCGCGGCGTCAATGCGCGCCACGGCGACGGGCTGTGCGCCTGGATACCGGTTTCGTCGGAGCCCTTCGCGGTGGTGACGCTTGCCGCCAGAGGCATCGCGGTGCATCCCGGCGCCAAGTTCTCCATTCTGCCCAGCAGCCACTTGCGCGTGGCGACGGCCAATCTCTCGGAGCGGCTGGAAGAAGTTGCCGATGCCATTGCGCTGGCGGCCGTCCATACGTGACCGGCCATGTTATCGGCTCGGGGTCGCGCCTATGCTTTTGGGTGCGCCTTTCCAGGGTGATGCATATTTTACCAGGATCGCGGCAAGCTTTGCCGAGAGGAATGCAATCACGGAAATCGCGACGAGATAGATCGCGATGTAGATCGGCTGCGGCAGTTGGACGTCGCGCATCAAATGCCCGTAGATCTCGGTAAAGCCGCGATGGCACATGTAGATCGGATAGGAGAGGTAGCCGAGAAAAATGCCGAGCCGCTGCAGCCTGGCCGGCAATTCGAGCATCGTGCCGGCAAGGACGATGAGCGGCGAGATCAGGATGCAGAAAACAAGCGCATATTTCAGCGAATAGGTCGGAAGAAACAACAAGGCTGAGATCGCCACGATCGGCAGCAGGGCGGCATAGCTGTTCATGGTCCAGCCAAACGCTGTGCTGCTTCGCAGCCGATAGATGATCATTCCGAGCGTGAAGGAGAAGAAAACGCGGGCAAAGCCGCCGTCCACCGAGCGCCATTCCCAGCCGAGATCAAGCGATTTGTGCAGGAAGACGGAGCCGATCAGCAGCGCCAGCGATGAGGCAGCAATGAGGATGAGGCTCCGTGTTGTCAGCCTGAACAGCGCGAGCGCGAAGACGAGGTTGGCGAGCAATTCCCAGAAGAGCGACCAGGCTGGACCGTTCAGCGGATAGAGCGCCCAGATATCACCCGCCGATCGGGTCAGAAAGCTCGGCGAAGGCAGCATGAAAACCGTCGTGAGGATGCTTGCCCAGAGATCGGCCTGTCCGACGCCCGCCGCCTGCCAATGTAATAGCAATTGCACAAGACCGTAGACGCTGCCGATCAGGAAGAGCGGGTAGAGGCGGGCATAGCGCGCCTTCATGAAGGCAAGAACGGTCATGCCGCCGGCGAGTTTCTCACTATAGGCCCTGGCGATGACGAAGCCGCTGAGCACGAAGAAGAAGTCGACCGCGATATAGGCCGATGGGGCATAGGGCCTGTCGAGGTGATAGACGACAACGGCGAGGGCTGCCAGGCCGCGCATCGCATCCAGGGCGGCGTATCTATGTTTCGTTGCGTCAGCCGGCATTGGTCGAAGCCTCGTTGAGCGGAAGGATTGCGCCTGCTATCCGGCGGCGCGCGCCCCGAAAAACTCATTTCTCAAGTTTCGATCGAGCGGGCGCACCCGCGAAAGATTGCCCAGGAATTGGCGGGGACTTGTGAGTACCGACCGGTTGAGGAAATGGGTCCTGATCAGACCGGAGGATTTGCTATGGGCGCCGCTATGGCCGACCCGATAGATCGCACCGCGGAAGGGAAGGGACCCGAGCGGGGAGCCGGCATCGGCGAGCAGCTTGCCGATGCGCACATGGCTGCCGAGCATGGATTTGATATAGTCGACCTCGGCGTCCGCGAAGCTTGCCGGCAATCGGTAGAGATCGGAGCGAATGATCAGCGACGTGCCGCAGTAATTGGCGAAGTCGTTATGGTGCAGCAGCAGCCGGCCACCTTCGTTCCAGAGATAGCCGCGATCGATTTTCCAGCCATTGGCATCGGTATTTTTGGCCGCGAAGTCGACGATGTTGGCGCTGACGAAATCATCGTCGTCGACGATCATGAAGAAGCGGGTGTCGCGCGCCGACAGCATGCCGCTCAGAACGCGGCGGCCCTTGTCCAGCCGGAATGCGTCGTAGACCTTCTCCCGGTCGGCGCCGTTGATGTCGTGGAGCTGGTTCGGCGGAAATGTCACGCGCGCCGCCGTAAAATTCGGCGGCAGGTCGGGCAGATCTGCGCCCTCATTGGCAACAACGACACCGCGCCAGTTGCTGTTGGATTGTCCGGAGATCGAGGCGATCGTTTGCGACAACCGCCGTTTCAGCGCGGGCCAATCATTGGAGTTGGCCTGGTGGCGAACGGGAATGATGAACGTAACCAGTGTCATGATGCGCCTTTCCGACGTTTGCCATTATCATTGCGGTGACCGAAAGCATCCACCTGGGATTTTGCCGCGCTTCGATCTGTTGCTCGCCATGGCCTGCTACTGTGCCTTTGCGCGGCGACCTTGCAGTGTCGTCCGCGCGAGGAAGAGGATCCTCTCCTTGCACAGGAGAAGGATAAGACCCGAATAGGTGAGACCGCCGACCAGGACTTCGCAGACGAGACGGGCTGCGAGAGACCAGTCGTACAAGGCCGACGAGGTTGCCAGCACCGCGACGAGCATGCCGAGATAGGCGGCTATGGGCCGCACGAACTGGCCGAAATATTCCGCAATGCTGAGGCCGATCAGTCGCGAGACCATCCACAGCGTCACCGGCCACAGCACCAGAACGCCAACCATGAGCCCGAAGACGACGGTGGCCACGCCATATTTGTGGAGAAGAAGAACGGTGAGGATCGAGACGACGTTGCGCACCAGCTGGTAATAGAACCACCAGTCGGACCTGCCCTGGCTCGTGATCAGGGAGGCCTGGATGACGCCTATTCCGGCCATCAGGCCGATCACGCAGAAGAAGCGGACCGGCCAGACGGCGGCTGCCCAATGCGGTCCGAAGATCAGCGGAATGGCATCGTCGGCAACGGCTGCAAGCCCCATGAAGGCCGGGAAAGAGACCAGCGAGCAACCGAAGGTCGCCATCAGAAAGGCTTCGCGCACCTTGTCCTTGTCGTGCTGCAGGGAGGAGAGCAGCACGTGGCTGACCGAGTTCAGCCCGCCCGACAGGACATTATTGAGCATCTCGTAGAGCCGCCGGGCGAAATTGTAGATACCGAGCGCGGCCGGGCTCACCAAGGTGCCGATGATCAGCTGGTCGAGATTCATGGTCTGCAGAAAGCGGTTGCCCGAAGCATAGATGCCATAATGCAGCAGTTCGCGCAGGCTCGAGAGCTTGATCCTGAAACCCGGCAGCCATCTTGCGCCCCAGAACGCCGCGACGCAGGCAGCCGCCGGCGCCGCGATCTGGGCGATTGCAAGCGCCCAAAGGCCGAAACCGGCGAAGATCAAAGCCAGACAGATGGACGCCGAGACGATCGTGGCGATCGCGGTTCGCGCCGCCGCCAGATGAAAGGACATCGTCCGGCCGATCAGGGCATTGGGGACGATGATCATCATGTCGAAGAAGATTTTCAGCCCAATGATCAGCAGCAGGCTGACGATCTCGTCATGTCCGACCCAGTGGGCAAGATGGGGTGAAAGCAGGAACAGCGCGGCATAGAGGATGGCCGCGGAGAGGAATGACAGCCAGAAAACCGTATCGAGGTGACTGCGCCGAATGGATTTTTGCTGGATCAATGCCTCGCCGAAGGCCGTCGGCCCGAAGCCGGCGGCAAAGCTGACAATGGCGAAGGCGAGCGCGACCAGGCCGAAATCCTGCGGCAGGAGAAAGCGCGAGGTGACGATGAAGACCAGGCTGTTGAGCGCCGTCGGGATCATCGTGTCGAGCGCCGACCAGAAGGCGCCCCTCAACGCGGCCCGCGATCGGTTTTCACTCAGATGTTCAAAGACGATTTCATCCGCTTCAGAAATCAGCAAACATATACCTCGTCGTCCAGATCTCGGAGCCGGGATTCCGACGTCCGTCAATTGCCGTGCCGCTATCGCCCGCTCGGCAGGACGGCTTACGGATGCTTGATCTAGGCCAGCCCCACGATTTGTCTAGGGACGATTGTTGCATTGCAACATTGCGTTGCCGAAAATGATCACACCATCAAGGCATACGCGAAATCCGCCTCCTCGGGGCGACTAAAAAGCGCCATTGCTATTGTGCGGCAGCGCGGACCTGGGGCTTGTCCCATTCGATCTCGGGTGCTGCATCGAGCTCTTCTCGGATTTCGTCCATCACGTAGAGATAGCCTTCGAGCATATCGCAGGCACGTTCGTTGGCGCCGATCTTCGCCTCCGTTTCGCTGATGGCGGTCGCGATCGCCTTGATGCGGGCGCGCAGCATGTGGCCCACCACATCCTTGCCGGGACGCTTGCCAAGCCGGTCGAGATGGAGGCCTATGCGGCTGGAATGACGCTCGAGCTCGCTTTTGCTGAAATTCGCCTTGCGAATTTCTTCGAGAAGGCTGGCGCGCATCTTGGCGACCGGGTCGAAGGTTCCCGGTTCGCGCTCGTCCAGCACCATCTCGGTAATGAGTTTTTCGATGGCGACCAGCGCCTGCAGATCGACGGCGTCGGTCAGCTCCACATCATAGCCGGTATCGTCGAACACTTTGCGGCGCACGGGATCGAGAAGCAGCTCGTAGGCCTTCTGCAGCATGGCAAAAGCCTCCGTGTCGCCGCCGGAATCCGGATGGGCTGCCTTCACGCGCTTGCGATAAGCCGCCTTGATCTGCTCTTCTTTCGCATCGCGCGCAACGCCGAGAATATCGTATGGATCAGTCACTCCAACTCCTGCCGCCGCTTATTCCTGTTTCGAGGCCCTAGCCGCTGATCTTGCCGGCGGGGTTTAAACTTGCCGCTTGCCTGTTTCAACCGGCCCCGGCGCTATTTGTACCATCAGAAAGGCAGAGTTTGGACAAAAAGAGTCCTATGTCAAAGCAGAGCTGCCTCTTCTGTGGAAATTCAGCGTCTCAGATCGTTCGGTTGAAGAAGACGGTCGAGCGTGCCTGCTTGAGCCGATAGAGCTGGGCGGGGCGGTTGCTGGCGCGGCGCATTCGCCTGCTATCGGCTCGATGAAATCCGCGATGCGCTTGCGGAAGGCCGATTTATCGAGAAGACGGCGGAGGAGCCGTCCGAGCCAAAATGAAGATTGCGAGATCGAGCCGATGACCGTCGTCTCCGAGATGGCGTCATCTTCAGTGTCGGCATCGAAGCCGACTTCCTGCCTTTCAATGCCGGCACGCTGGCGACAATCGGCCTTGCGGAGCGCCAGGGATTACTGGTGACGTAACGGCAATCGGCCCGCTGCCTGGGAGGAAGCGGGCCGACTGGAGGACGTTTCGGCTTTTCAAGCGGCCGAGAACGGCACGGCGACGAAGGTCTTGTTGCCGTCGCGCTCGATCAGGAGCAGCACGGACTTGCGGCCATCCTTGCCTGCCTGCGCAACGGCCGTCTGGACCTCATGGGCGTTGCGGACGGGCTGGTCGTTGACCGAGACGATGATGTCGCCGGCCTGGATGCCAGCTGCGGCGGCCGGCTTGTCCGGGTTGACGCTGGCAACCACGGCGCCCTCGACGCCATGCGGCAGGTTCAGCTGCTGACGAACATCGGGCGTGAGATTGGCGAGGCCAACGCCGATGCTCGGCTGGTTGGAGGGCTGCACCTTGCCGTCGCCATTGTCGTTGGCAGCCTGCTTGCTGTCGTCATTGCCGCCGATGGTGACATTGACGTCCATGCTCTTGCCATTCCGCCACAGCGTGACCGAGCGCTTGTCGCCGGGGGAGAGATCGGCGACCAGCCGCGACAGGTCCTTCGGTGTCTTGACGGCCTCATTGCCGACAGCGGTGACGATATCGCCGCTCTTAATGCCGGCGCGCGCGGCCGGCGTATCGTCGTTGACGTTGGCAACGAGCGCGCCCTGGGTCTGCGGCAGGCCCATTGCATTGGCGATATCGGAGGTCACGGGCTGGATCGCGACGCCGAGATAGCCGTGATCGATCGAGCCGCTCTTTTCCAGCTTGGCGACGATCGCCTTGGCCTCGTCGGACGGAATGGCGAAACCGACGCCGACGCTGCCGCCATTCGGCGAGTAGATGGCGGTGTTGATGCCGACGACATTGCCTTCACGGTCGACCAGCGGCCCGCCGGAATTGCCATGATTGATCGGGGCGTCGATCTGGATGAAGTCGTCATATGGGCCGCTGTGCAGGTCACGGCCACGGGCCGAGACGATACCGGCGGTGACCGTCGTGCCAATGCCGAACGGGTTGCCGATCGCCAGAATCTGATCGCCGAGCTTCAGCTTGTCGGAATCACCCCAGGCAATGGTTGCGAGCGGCTTCGGGGCCTGAATCTTCAGAACGGCAAGGTCGGACTTGACGTCGGCACCCAAAAGCTTGGCGGGCAGTTCGGTGCCGTCATCGAGTGTGACCTTGATGTCGACGGCGTTCTGGATGACATGGTTGTTGGTGACGATGACGCCATCGGTGCTGATGATGAAACCGGAACCAAGCGCCATGGCGCGCTGGCTCTGCTGTTGGTGCGGCATCTGCTTCGGGAAGGGGATGCCCTGGTTTTCGAAAAATTGCCGGAACTGCTCGTCCATTGGCGAATTGTTGCCGTCGGCGCTGGTGTCGGTCGCCTTCATGGTCGTGGTGACGGTAACGACGGCCGGCTTGTCGGCATCGACGATGGGAGCGAAAGAGCCGCCGGGCGCGATGATACCGGCAGGCTCGGCTGCAGCGGCGACGGTGGCAGACGTGCTGAAGGCAAAGGGCAAGGCGCCAGCGCCGGCGATGATGGCGGCGCCTATAATGGCAGCGGTGCGATGCTTGCGGAGAAGAGATGACATGGCAAAAGTCCCTTGCGAGGTCGTTGGCGAATTGGCGTCTTGTCCATGTCCGGGACAGGCGTCGGATGGGGCCGCGTCAATTCGTTTCGGGGAGCCTTTGCTTCCCTTTACTCCGGGAGGCGAAGTATAAATATGAATTGGCGCTGACAGATAATATGATCCGCAAATTTACTTTTGCAAATTAAATATTGATCATGTTTCTATTGCAAAAATTTAAGATATTACATGAATTTAATGTTGATCTGCCGGAATTTTTCCACATTTATCTTTGAGGCGTCGGCCATCTCTTGAGCGCTTCTGTTCCAAGCTCCGTCAGCGCGTAGATGCCGCGGTCGATGCGCTCGAACCAGCCATAGACGTTATCTCTCAGAATTTGCGGCGCTTTCGGTGCCGCGTCGCGCATATCCTTGGGGCGGCGCACGCCATTTTCGATCGCGGATGCGCAGGCAAGCGCCTGTTGCCGATAGGCGGTCATGATCGGCTTGCGCGTGCTGCCGCCAAGCGCCGGATCGCCCTTGCGGCGGCGGTGTTCTTCGACAAGGCGTGACCTACGGCGGGTATTCTTGCGCGGCATCGGCGAGACGGGGCTGACGACGATATCCACGAGATCGCCGTCCGATACGGTCAGCATGCCGAAGCCGAGCCGGCGGCAAAGGTCGCGGAAACGACGATCGCCTTCCCGTCCCTTGCCCTTTGCCGAGACGCGCGCGGCGATCCAGACCTCGTCGCTGGCCGCGGCGCGATCGACGGCCTGCAGGATAAGCTCGAGATTGAAGCTCAGCTTCAGCTCGCAGATGACGACGACGGGCAGCTCGCCTTCGCTCAAACCGACAAGGTCGCAGCCGCCGATCTCGCCCTTCACGGCATAGCCGGCCGCTTCGAGAAATGACTTGATCGGGAGATAGAGCGCCGTTTCCAAATCCGCCTCCGGCCTTTGAATATCCGGCTACTTCTATCCGATTCGGTTAACCAGAAAGTCGATAAAGGCGCGAATGCGGGCGGCCAGATGCTCATGGCCGGCATAGACGGCATGGATATGCTCGATGTCATCCGGATTGAAATCGTCGAGAACTGGCACGAGCCTGCCGGCATCGAGATCGGGCTGGACGTGGAATTGGCCGACGCGGGCGAGTCCTATTCCTTCGAGGCAGAGACTGCGCACGGTCGGGCCATTGTTTGCCTGGAAATTGCCCCGCACCAATTTGACGAAGTGTGAGCCTGTCAGCGGATCACGGAATGGCCAATCTTCCGCGGTCGGGCGGAAATTGAAGGTCAGGCAATTGTGACGATCGAGCTCATCCGGCGTCGCCGGCAAGCCATTTCTCCCGATATAGGCGGGGGAGGCAACGATGATGCGGCGGCTGTCGAGTAGCTTGCGGGCCTTGAGGGAGCTGTCGCGCAGCGATCCGACGCGGATGGCGACATCGGCCCGCTCACCGACGATATCGATGACACTATCGGTAAGGGAGATATCGAGTTCGATTTCTGGAAAGCACTGCAGAAAATCGGGAACGATCGGCACGAGACAGCGGACCCCGAAAGCGACGGAGGCGCTGACACGCAGTCGGCCGCGTGGCACCGCCGTCCCGCCAGCGGCGACCATACGCTCCGTCTCATGGATGTCGGCAAGAATGGCCTGCGCGCGCTCGAAATACACTTCGCCTTCCGGCGTTAGTTGCAGCGAGCGTGTCGTCCGCACCAGAAGGCGCGCGCCGAGCCGATTCTCCAGCCGGGTCACAAGCTTGCTGATGGCTGAGGGCGAAAGGCGCAGCTTGCGCCCTGCAGCCGAGAAGCTCCGAAGTGCGGCCACCTGAACGAAGACATCCATTTCGCCGGCGCGATTGTCCATTTCCAACTCGCCTTTTGAATTCAATTCACAAGTGTTGAGTTGATATAGCCGATTATCGATTGAATGTCGCGGAGGCATATTCTGCCCGAACAAGAACTCGCGCATCCGGCGTTTCCGGCTGCCATTTGATCGGGTGCTCTCATGCCTCTCGCTTTGTTTGCCTTGACGATCGCTGCCTATGCGATCGGCACAACAGAATTTGTCATCGTCGGTCTTTTGCCCACCGTGGCGAACGACCTCCATATCAACCTGCCGCTTGCAGGTCTCATTGTCAGCGTCTATGCGCTCGGGGTTACCTTCGGCGCGCCGATCCTCACGGCACTTACTGGCCGTATCGATCGCAAGCCGCTGCTGCTCGGCTTGATGGCCCTGTTCATCGTCGGCAACGGCATGGCTGCCCTGAGCCCTGGCTATATGCCGCTGCTCGTCGCGCGCGTGCTTTCGGCCTTTGCCCATGGCGTCTTCTTCTCGGTAGGATCCACCATTGCCGCCGACCTCGTTCCGGAAAACCGCCGTGCTTCGGCGATTGCCATGATGTTCATGGGCCTGACGGTTGCCATCGTGACAGGTGTTCCGCTTGGCACTTTCATCGGTCAGACCTTCGGCTGGCGCGCGACTTTCGCGGCCGTCGCGGGCCTTGGCGTCATTGCCTTTGCCGGCATCCTTTTGCTTCTGCCGTCCAGTCTGAAGAAGGCGCCGCCGGCAAGCATCGGCGAACAGGTCCGCGTGCTTGCAAGCGGTCGGTTGCTGATCGTCTTCGCCATGACGGCGCTCGGCTACGGCGGCACCTTCGTCGCCTTCACCTTCCTGGCCTCGATCCTGCAGGAAGTCACCGGTTTTGCCGCCTCCGCCGTCAGCCTCATCCTCGTACTCTATGGTATCGCCATTGCCATCGGCAACGTCGTGGGTGGCCGTCTCGCCAATGGCAATCCTGTCCGTGCGCTGACGTGGCTCTTTGTCGCCCAGGCTGTCGTGCTTGTCCTCTTCAGCTTTACGGCGGTCTCGCCCTGGCTTGCCATCCCGACGCTTGCGGCGCTTGGCTTCCTGTCCTTCGCCAATGTGCCGGGCCTGCAGCTTTATGTCGTCCAGCTTGCCCGGCAGGTTCGGCCCGCCGCCGTCGATGTCGCCTCGGCGCTCAATATCGCCGCCTTCAATCTCGGCATCGCAGCCGGAGCCTGGATCGGCGGGCTGGTGGTCGAATCCTCCCTTGGCCTTAGCGCCACGCCTTGGGTCGGCGCGATCCTGGTAGTCGCGGCCCTGGTGCTCACCCTGTGGAGCGGCGCGCTCGACCGCCGCTCGGCTTCCGCTGCTCAGGCCGTCTCCTGCGCCGCCTGATCGAACCCTGCAATCGAAAGGATCATTCATGAAAACCGTCAGCGCCAATGGCGCATCCATTCCCGCTCTTGGTTTCGGCACGTTCCGTATGCCAGGCCCGGACACCGAACGCATGGTCGCGCATGTTCTCGGCAATGGTTATCGCCATATCGATACCGCGCAGATCTATGGCAACGAGGCCGAAGTCGGCGGCGGCATCCTTCGTTCGGGCATGGCTCGCGCCGATCTGTTCCTAACCACCAAGGTCTGGGTCGAAAATTATCGCCGCGATGCTTTCATCGCCTCGGTGGATGAAAGCCTGAAGAAGCTGAAGACTGATTATGTCGACCTCCTGCTTCTGCACTGGCCGAATGATGCCGTGCCGCTGGCCGAGCAGATCGGCGCACTGAATGAGGTCGCGAAGGCTGGCAAGGTTCGCCATATCGGCGTGTCCAACTTCAACCGGGCCTTGGTGCGCGAGGCGGTTCGGCTCAGCGATCTGCCGCTCGTCACCAACCAGGTCGAATATCATCCCTATCTCGACCAGTCGCCTATCCTGGAGACCGCCGCCAGCCTCGGCATATCGGTGACCGCTTATTACGCCATGGCGGATGGCAAGGTGCTTACCGATCCGGTGCTGAAGGACATCGCTGGCCGGCATGGCAGATCGATTGCCCAGATCGTTCTGCGCTGGGTCGTGCAGCAGGGGCTGATCGTCCTTTCCAAGACCGTGTCGGAAGCCCGCGCGGCGGAAAATGCCGCCATTTTCGATTTCGCGCTTTCGCAGGAGGAGATGGCCGCGGTCCACGCTCTCGCGCAGCCGAGCGGCCGCATCGTCAGCCCCGACGGTCTGGCACCGGTCTGGGACGAAGCGGCCTGACGCTGATAGTCCAACGAATAAGGGAGCCGCTCAGCGGCTTCCTTTTTGCGTTTGATAGCTCAAGCCTTGAAGTCCAGCTTGACCTCGCAGGCGCCGATCGAGGCCGGCAATAGTGGCTCGCGGATGCGCTGGCCGAATTGCCGCTTGAAGCCGAAGGCGTTACCGATCAGGCTCTTGGTATAAAGACCGGGGCCGCTCGAATAGATGCGCCAGCCGCCATCGACGGCAATATCGCCGGCCTTGACGCGCGACCATTCCGACGACGCCTGATAGCGGTCGTCGAAGGCCGCGTCGCTGCTGCTGAAATAGGTGTTGCGCTGGCGCAGCGACGCACGCTCCACTCGGCCGCTGACGGCGATCGGGTTGGCGAGTGCCAGCGCCTGCCACACGGCTTCTGCATCGTCGTCAAGGGCGAGCGCTTCGCAGTAGCGCAGATGCGCGTGCACATACATGAGCCCGATCTCGCGACCGAAGAAGGACGAGGATTCGGCGCGGCGGAAGAGCTTTTCCGGGCCTCCGGAATAGGTCGCCGGTTTTTCCATCAGCCGCACGCCGTCCGGGAACAGCAGGTTCTCGCGAATGATCTTCATGTGGGCGTGGCGCTGATCGGGCGTGAACAGGCCGCCGATCATCGGCTGCGTCATCGCGATCAGCGAATAGTGCAGCCCAGTGCGCGTATCCTCAGGATGCAGCAGCAATTCCACGCCGTCATGGCTCGGATCGAAGACGCCGTAGCCGGCAACGATGCCGTCGCGCATCAGCAGCCGATTGAAATCGGCGCGCATGGCGACCGCGGTTGCCTGAAGCGATTGCGCTTCCTCGTTGCGGCTGGCGAGCGTCAGGATGCTGGCGTAGCGCACCAGCTGCTCGTAAAGCAGCGATACTGTCCAGCTGCTTACCATCCAGTCGCGCAGATGCGGATCGGCCGGCTGCAGGCTGTCATTCCAGTCGCCTTCGCCGTAGCGGATGAGGCTCGTGCCCGGCACGAAGCGGCTGCGCACCGTTTCCAGCAGCTTCTCAATGTGATCGGAGATTGTTGCGTGCTCGGCGGTCAGCTGCATCGTGTCGTCGGCGCGCCACGGCACCGTTTCGGCAAGGAAGGTGATGTTGCCCGTCGCCTCGATATAATCGCAGAGCGCCTTCAGCGGCCAGACGACGATATCGCCATGCGCCTCGCCGGCGCGGATATTGGCATAGGGCTCCAGCATGAACCATTGCGGCCAGTCGCCGCGATCGCGATACTGCTCGGAAAAGAGCGTCAAGAGGATCTGCCGGGCCTCTTCGTCATGCTCGTAGGCAAGCAGAAATTCGATCGGCCCCTGGCAGACGTCGCGCGTTCCCCAGGCAGCCCCCGTATATTGTTCGAGGCCATGCGGCACGCTCAGATGGATGATGGCGTCATGCGCGATCCAGGGCAGCATCACGGCCTGCGCCGCCACATCTCGGCCATCACCCTCGATGCGCGCGCCCCGCGTCACATGGCTCCAGAAGTGGCGCGCCGGCGCCAGCATCTCTTCGCTTTCGACACCGGCACTATAGCGCGCGGCAAGAGCTTCGGCCGCATCCGGATCGGTCATCGAGCCCGTGACGGCAAAACGCAATTCCTTCGTCGAGTGCGATTTCAGCGCGATGAACGCGCCATTGCGGGCGGTGCCGTCGCTATAGAGTAGTTCATCGCCGCCAACGGCGTCGAACGCATCCGGGGTCGAGGTGACGAGATGGTAGCTCGCTTTCGGGTAGCGATCCCAGAGCCAGGATGGTTGCGGCCGGAAAGAGATGCGCTTGGCCGCCGCGTCGACTGCGATATTCGCCAAGGCCTCATAGTCGCGCTCGCCGAGGACGATGTGACCGAACACGAGGAAGCGGCAGGCTTCGCCCTCCACCGTAACGCTCCATTGCATGGCCGGATCGTCGCCGGATGCGATTGCCGAGACTGAAATGGTGCGGCCGGAAAGCCGGTAGATCCAGCGTGTATCGCTCAAGCCCATTTCGAAGGCAGCGGGCACACCAAGCAGGCGCCAGCCATCGCCGAGGTCGACGAGGATGCGAAGGCCGCTCGATCGTGTCAGGTTGTAGGGGTCGCGGGAAACGGAGAAGAGCTTGTGGAAGGACGTGTTGCCGATGGTCAGCTGCGCGGCGAAGATGCCCTGCATCCAGCAGGTGGCGGCCAGTGTCTGGTCATCGAGCAGCATGTTCTGGCCGCTGCGGACGATGGCGCCGTGGCGGCGCGCCACCAGCCGCTCCTTTTCGCGCAGCACGATGTGCCTGTTATGCGACCCATCCGGCACGAAGAAGGAGAGCAGTTTTCCATCCGCATGCTCTTCCAGCATCCGCTTGGGGTAGAGCGCATCGATCGCGGCTTGGTCGAGGCTATCGCTCTCGGCAAGCGGCGCGTCCTGCACGAGACTGCGCACCGACCGCGCGGCCGATATCGCGTCTACCGCGAGCTCGCTCTGAAGCTTCGGCAAGCCATCGAGATGGGCGAGATCGGCATCGCTGGAGGCGGCCGGATGATCGGCAATGAAGAGACCGAAGAAGGTCGTCGTGGTCGTATCCCCGGCTGCGAGCGAAAGCGGCTTTGACTGGATTGCCGGGCAGGCGACCTCGTGCTGGCGGCGCATGCTCGGCAGATCATTGCCGAAACCCGGCACCATGACGCCGTCGTTGCCCTTTGATGGCACAAGGAGCTGGATCGCATCGGTCGCGTAAGCCGCGGCACCTTCGAGGCAGCCCTGCGCGAGCCAGGGATTTCGCCCGCCGCCCTGCTTGAGGTTCTGCCGGTTCATGACGACGGGACCGAAGGCGGCATGGCTGGCGATGTGATGATCGATATATTGCGAGGCATAGGCTTCGCTGTTCATCAAGAAGCCGCGGTCGCCGAGGCCGACGTCCTGAAGGAGGATGAGATCGGCCGAAACCGTGGCGCTCGTGGTGTTCTGCAGCGATACCTGCCAGAACCATGCGGTCTCGCTCGGGTGCAGCCGCAGGCTGACCGTATGCTTCACGCCGGCCGTCTCGCCGCTCCAGGAGAAACCGTTTCCGCCATGGCCGAACTGCACGGCAGCCTTGGGCCCGACGATTTCGGCCGTTGCCGGCTTTGCGCCGCCGACGCGCAGATAGAGCCGGCCGATGCCGCCATAGACAGGCGAACCGAGCACCTGGTTGATCATGATGCCGCCCTGCTGGTCGGCGAAGTCGATCGAAAACAACGTGCCGTTCGGCAAGACCGAAGCCGAAAGCCCGGCGGTGTTACCGAGCGTGATAAGACCGAGTTCTTCGCGACGGGGCGTTTGAAAGCTGCGATTGGAGTCCGAGGACATAAGCGTGGTCTCGCTGATTCATGGATCGGATGAGGGCACTAAAGCATGTCGCGTAAAAGTGTGCAGCGGTTTTGCGACAACGACATGCGAAAAAAATGATTTGAAGGGCAATGAGCGAATCTGCAAAATCGCGATGTCCTTCAGATCACAAGGCGGTGCCCGATCATAGGCATTTTCCTACTCGCACCCGCAATTCCTGGCGATGAATTGCGGATGCTATGAGGACATATCCGGCGCAATGCGCCGGATAATCCGATCGAAGCGATCCCCGGTTTCAATGGTGCGGAGGCTGGGCAACCTGATTGGCCGTGCGTAGGATCGCCGACAGGTCGGCATCGTCGAAGGCCTCCTTGGAAAGGCCTTTGACCTTGAACCTCCTGCTTTCGCCGGGCGTGAGATTGACCAGCATGTCGTCGACTTCGGCATTTGGGCTGATGCGATCGACGAACAGGCAGAGATCGCGCAGGAACGACTGTGCCGTGATGGTGACAGCAATCCCGTCGGTCGTCTGGGTGCTCTCGAGATCGAAGCGAGGCTGTGGGTATTGCAGCTTCATATCCTTCTCGAAGAACCACCAGGCTTCTGCGTCGCCGAGACGGGCGCGCAAAAATTCCCGACGCGGATCGGCGGGGGTCGCGACCTCGGCCGGGATCTCGATGTCGGTATTCTCGAAGCGATCGCAAAGGATGCGCCAGACGTGATGACGGGCAAGCAGCGTGCCGTTGAAGTCGAAGCGTTCGACGGTGAAGGGCACGCGCCAGAACAGGGTTGCGTCGTTGATTGCGACCGCAGCCAGGCCATCGCCGCGCGGCTGGATGGTGAGGAGATGTGGTGCATAGCTCTGCTTCAAGGCATACCAGAGCGGCTTCTTCCTGCCGGCGCCATCGATGGCTGCCCAGGAGGTGACCGGCCAGCAGTCGTTGAGCTGCCAGACGATGGTGCCCATGCAGGTCGGCCTATGCGAACGCATATGGTCGATACCGTAGCTGATCGCACGCGCCTGGTTGAGCTGCGTCACGAAAAGCCAGTCGTCGAAATTTTCCGGCGGCGGGAACCAGCCCTCCAGCCCCATCAGCAGCTTGTCATTGCCGGTGGTCGCCTTTTGATGATGCAGGACGCCTGGCGAGGCCGGCGCACGGTCCTTCTCGCGAACGGACTGAGCCAATGTTGCGAAGGTCGGCGGCGCCTGCCATCCGAATTCGGAGCAGAAACGAGGGATATAGTTGCGATAGGTCTCGTAGCCGACCTCGTTCCAGACATCCCAGATGTGCTTGCAGCCGTGCTCGTCCGCGTTCGGCGCGATTTCCATGGAACCGGAATAGGGGCTACCAGGCCAATAGGGACGTGTTGGATCGATCTCGGCCACCAGCTTCGGCAGAAGGTCGAGATAATAGCCGGCGCCCCAGGGGCGATTGCCGAGCACATCCTGCCAGCCCCAGTCGAAATAGCCCCAGATATTCTCATTGTTGCCGTTCCAGATGACTAACGAGGTATAGGGCATCAGCCGTGTGATCGCCTCGCGCGCTTCCGCCTCGATCTCGCTATAGACCGGCTCTTCTTCGGGGTAGGTGGCGCAGGCAAACAGGAAGTCCTGCCAGACCATGATGCCGGCGGCGTCGCATTCCTCGTAGAACGTATCGGTCTCATAGATGCCGCCGCCCCAGACGCGCAGCATATTCATATTGGCATCGCGGGCCTGGGCGATCCGCTCGCGATAACGCTCGCGCGTTACGCGCGGCAGGAAGCAATCGTCGGGGATCCAGTTGGCGCCACGGGCAAAGACCGGCACGTCGTTGACGACGAGGGTGAAGGCAGAGCCGATTTCGTCGACTGTCGTATCCAGCCGCACGGAACGGAAGCCGACGCGTCGCTTCCAGCCATCGAGCGCCGTGCCATCCGAGCCGAGCAGCTGCAGGTCGAGATCGTAAAGCGGCTGGCCGCCCATTCCATGCGGCCACCAGACCTGCGGATTGTCGATCCGGCATTCGATCAGCGCGTGGGTCTCGCCCTGCGCGACGCGAACTTCCGCGCGCTTGCCGCCGATGGACAGGATAAGTGCCGCGCTATCCGTGCCCTTGTCAGCCCATTCGATCTCGACGTGCAGGCGCGCGACGCCCTGGCTGCCCTGCAGCGTGATTTCCGGGCGGATGCCGCCGAGGCGCGCCTTAGACCAGCTCTGGATGAGGATCGGTTTCCAGATACCCGAGGTGACGACGCTCGGACCCCAGTCCCAGCCGAAATTGCAGGCCATCTTGCGGATGAGATTGCTCGGGCCGGGATAGTTCTGGGGGATGTCGGCGGCGCTGCCGAGCTGCTTGCGCACGTCCTCGCCATGCTCGTAGGCCGATTGGAAATCGACGATCAGCTCGTTGCGGCCGTTTTTCAGGTGACCGCCGATATCGAAGCGGTAGCTGCGATGCATGTTGCGGGTTTCGCCGAGGGGGGTGCCATTCAGCTCCAGGCGTGCCGCCGTATCGAGCCCGAGGCAGGCAAGATCGATGCGCTCGGCGTCCTCGCCATTCCAGTCGAAAGCCAGGCGATAGCGCCAGGCGGAATGGCCGATCCAGTCCTGCGAAATTTCGTTGACGTCGAGATAGGGGTCGGTGATCAGCTGCGCTGCCATCAGGTCGAGGTGCACGTTGCCCGGCACGGCGGCGGCGATCGAATTGGGCAGGGTTGGCGCAGTCGGGGGTGCGCGAAGGCGCGAGAGGGTCCAGCCGGTGTCGAGCGTCTGTCTTTTCATGTCATGCGTCCGTTATGAAATGGATGTCTCAAACAGCCTTTGGCGTGATGAATTGCCGGCCTGCCTGCAGATGGCGGTTCATGGGATAGACGTAGGCGATTCGGTCGCGTTGTATCAACGCCTTGATCATCTTCCGATATTCATTATAGGCGCTATCGATGGCCTTGCGAGAGCGCTTGCCCGCCTCCACGGGCCACTGCAACAATGGCCGCAGAATGCCATGGACTTGTGACAGGCTCTGATTGCCGAACGCAGGCGTATGGACGACGCGCGGAAGGGCTGAACAGGCGAGGCCCGAAAAAACAAAAAACTTCAACCGCCATTGTCGGAAGTCGTGATCGACCAACGTCCTTGGGACAGCCCATCATAAGGGCGGATATGCAGAACCGTTCCCAAGGAGACGAACATGACCGATGCAGTAGAACAATCGCAATCTCAGCAGCCCCGCGTGCCAGTTCGTGGTGGCGTGGTGGCCTATCTGACGGTGGACGGCGCCGCGAAAGCTGCCGAATTCTACAAGCGCGCCTTCGGCGCAGAGCAGGCCTTCATGTTTCCGGTCGACGAAAAGGGCCGGACCATGCATATCCATCTCTACATCAATGGCAGCTCGGTGATGCTGGGTGATGCCTTTCCCGAATATGGTCATGCGCTGGAGAAGCCGCAATCTTTCGTGATGCAGCTGGTCGTGGATGACCTCGATAGCTGGTGGAAGCGCGCCGTCGATGCCGGGGCCGAGATCGTCGTCGGGCCGCAGGTGATGTTTTGGGGCGATCGCTGGGGCCAACTCCGCGATCCATTCGGCGTTCTTTGGGCGATGAATGCGCCCGTCGAAAGCTGACAATATAATGCCCTCGGCCTGAATGGCGTCGAGGGCATATTCCTGTGGTAATGGGAGATTGCTATTCCGCGAGCAGGGTCCGCGTTAGTGGATGATCGGCGTCGATAAGGCCGTCCAGAACCGTGTAGTGATTTTTGTCCGGCTCGACCACGACCTCCGTCGCCGCACCGAGCCCGGTCCAGATATTGGCCAGCAGCGCGTTCTGGCGGATGAATTCGGCCCGTTCGGCACCCCCGACCCAGCACGTGAGGCGTACGGCTTCGACCGGCTCCAGCAGGGCCGGGCTTTCGGCCCTTGCCTCGATGAAATCGATGCGAAGCTGCTCGTTCATGGCGCGCTTCATGATCGGGCGCAGGTCGTGCACGCCGGAAATGGCAAGAACGTGGCGGATGCGCTTGCGGGTGGCCTCGCCGAGCGGCGATGTCGTCGTCATCATGCGGGCGACAAGCTGACCTCCGGCCGAATGCCCGGTCAGGATGATTGGCCCATCGACCATCTCGGCTACCGCCATGATCGCGGTTGCGATCTCCTTGCCGATTCCGCCGATGCGATTTTCCGGGCAGAGCGTGTAGGATGGGATTGCGACTGCGTAGCCGGCCGCAATCGAGCCGGCGGCGAGGTGCGACCAGTAGTTTTTGTCCAGTTGCAGCCAATAGCCTCCATGGACGAAGACCACCAATCCCGTCGGCTGGCCTTCGGGCAGAAAGAGATCGAAGCGATTGCGCTCGGCGGAACCATAAGCGAGATCGAGCTTTGCCCGTCCCGCTGCCATCAGGCTATCGCGGAAGGCTTTGGCCGGCTCGACCCAGGCCGCCGGCCAGCTGTCACCGTCGACGATATAGGCGCCGTTGGTATAGGCGCTCTCCCAATCGGTGACCTTGAAATAGCTCATGTCCAGCTCCCTCTTTCCGGCTACCCGTCTCTGCGGCTCAGGTCACCGCCGAACGTACGGCAAAGCGCGCGTCCTGCCACGATCCGCTGCTCAGGATTTCCTCCAGTACGGTGACGGCTCGCCAGACGTCACGATAGCCGACGTAAAGCGGCGTGAAACCGAAGCGCAGCGTCGAGGGAGCCCGGAAATCGCCGATGACGCCACGCTCGATCAGTGCCTGCATGATCTCATAGCCATTGTCGTGCTTGAAGGAGACCTGGCTGCCGCGTCTTTCGCTGTCGCGGGTCGTCTCGAGCTCGACGCCATATTGGCCGCATTTCGCTCCGACCAGCCGGATGAAGAGTTCGGTAAGCGCGATGCTCTTTGCGCGCAGGGCCTTCATGTCCACTTCAGCCCAGATGGCCAAGGCGCCCTTCAACGCTCGCAGCGACAAGATCGGCTGCGTGCCGCAGAGAAAACGCTTAATGCCGGCGTCGCCATCGAAGCCCCGTTCGAAAGCGAAGGGGCGGGCATGGCTCCACCAGCCGCTGAGCGGCTGGACGATCGACGCGTGATGACGCTGCGCGGCATAGATGAAGGCCGGCGCACCGGGGCCGCCATTCAGATATTTGTAGGTGCAGCCGACAGCGAAATCAGCGCCTGTTCCGTCGATATCCACGGGCAGGGCGCCGGCGCTGTGGCACAGATCCCAGATGACGAGTGCACCGGCGGCCTGTATGCGCTTCGTTAGCGCCGCCATGTCGCGCAGCTCACCGCTCTTGTAGTTGACATGGTTGACGAGGACGACGGCGACGCTGTCGTCGATCAATTCCTCGATCGTGCCGGCATCGCGACCCTCGAGGCGGAGCGTCAGGCCAGATCGTGTCGACGCCACACCCTCCGCCATGTAAAGATCGGTCGGGAAACTATCGCCCTCCGCCACGATGACATTGCGATCGGGCCGCATTGCCAGAGCAGCGTGCAAGGTCTTGTAGATGTTGATCGACGTGGAGTCGGTCACCACGGTCTGGCCTTCGGCTGCACCAATCAGCCGGCCGATACGGTCGCCGAGCTCGAGCGGCAGATGAAACCATCCGGCGCTGTTCCAGCTACGGATCAGGCCGTTGCCCCATTCCTCCATGGCGGCCTGGCGCACTTCGGCAAAGACTTCGTGCGACGCAGCGCCGAGCGAATTGCCGTCGAGATAGATGACGCCCGCCGGCAGGGCAAAGCGGCTGCGAAAAGCGCGCAGCGGGTCGGCCTCGTCCATGGCCTCGACGGCCGCGAGATCGGGAAGGCTGTCCATAAGTCGTTGCCTCGTAAACTTATTCGCGAATGGTTTCTCGGGTGGCCGCTCCGCCGCGGCTGCGACGAATGCTTGGCAGTGCCAGCATGATGAGCACGAACAGGCCCGTGGCGAGCTTCAGGTTCGGCGGCGGCATGCCGGCGGCAAGGCAGAGCGAGACGAGCTGGTAGTAAATGATCGAGCCGACGAAGGGCGCCAGCAACTGTCTAAGCACGGTCTGCTTGCCGGTGAAGGCTTCACCGATCATCAGGGCTGCCAGGCCGTTGATCAGGATGCCGATGCCCATGTTGACGTCGGCAAAGCCCTGTGACTGGACCATGAGCGCGCCGCTGGCGGCGGAAAGGGCGCTGGCGATCCCGACACCGCCGATGGTCGCTGCCCAGACATTGATGCCCTGCGCCTCGGCCATGTCGGGATTGGAGCCGACGGCACGCATGGCCGTGCCTTTTTCCGTCTTGAAATAGAGATTGAGGGCCATCAGCACGATAAGAGCAAGGATGCCGGCGACCACGATCTTACTTGTGGGGAAGCCCGGGGTCGCGAACGGCACCCAGTCGAATACCGTCGGCGAGCCGAAGACGGAAAGGTTCGATTTGCCCATGATGCCGAGATTGACGCTGTAAAGCATGGTCGACATCAGGATGCCGGCGAGCAACGTATGAATACGGAAGCGCAAATGGATGATGGCCGTGCAGCAGCCGGCGGCCAACCCGACGACAAAGGCAACGGCGATCGCGAGCGGCGGCGCGACGCCGGCGGCCAGCAAAATGCCGCAGACGCAGCCGCCGAGCGGAAACGCGCCTTCACTGGTCAGGTCGGGAAAGCTCAGCATCCGGAAGGGGATCATGATACCGAGGACGACGAAGCTCAGGATAAAGCTCTGCGCCAGCGTGACCGGAATGAGCGAGACGAAGCTTGAGACGGTTGTCTGTACGAAATCCATCATGATATCAGCTCACCAGCAGCATGCGGTCGGTCTTGACGGCGAAGTGGCCAATCAGCTCGGGCACGGTGATGCGCCGCTTGCCTTCCCCGGCAATTTCGAGATGCACGCGGCCGGCATCGAGCATGATGATGCTGTCGCCGAAATCGACGGCGTGCTGCATGTTGTGCGTCACCATCAATGTCGTCAGCTTCAGCGCCTCGACGGTGCGTACCGTTGCCTGCATGACGATGTCGGCCGTGCGCGGATCGAGCGCTGCGGTATGTTCATCGAGCAGCAGCACGTCGGGCGAGCCGCCGACCGCCATGATGAGGGACAACGATTGACGCTGGCCGCCGGAAAGCAGCTCGACCTTCGTATCCAGCCGGTTTTCCAGGCCGAGGCCGAGAACGGCGAGGCGCTCCTTGTAGGCGGCAAGACGGGCGGCATTCAGGCCGGGGCGAAATCCTCTGCTTTTACCGCGCAGTTCCGCCAGGAGCATGTTCTCACCGACCGTCATGCTGGCGGCGGTTCCCTTCATCGGGTCCTGGAACACGCGGGCGAGGCGCGCGGCGCGCTTATGGACCGGCGTGCCCGTGACATCATCGCCATTGATGAGGATCTGACCGGAATCGAGGCTGAGAGCACCTGAGATCGCATTCAGCATGCTGCTCTTGCCGGCGCCGTTCGAACCGATGACGACGCCGAATTCGCCAGACTTGAGGGAGAGCGTCAGGCCATTGAGCGCGACCTTTTCGTCGGGCTGGCCTTTGTAGAAAACCTTGCGCGCGGATTTGATATCAAGCATCCGTGCCTCCCCTGCGGAATAGGGTTATGAAATGGCGGCGTCCTTGACGCCGCCATGGATCGGATTATCCCTAGAAGATGCCGCCTATCACTTCGTGAAGCAATTGCAATCGGCAAGCGAAGCCGGAACGTCGGCGCCGAATGCCTTCAACACGGTCTTGTTGATCAGCGGCGCGTGGTCTTTATAGGCCGGAACGGCGGGCTTGATCGTCTTCGGATCGGCGCCTTTAAGGATCTGCGCGGCGATCTTGCCGGCATTTTCACCGACCTGCTCGTAGTTGACGGCAAAGCTTGCCGGCACGACGCCGTTGCGAACCGCGGCGTCGTCGGAATTGACGATCGGGATCTGCGCCTGGCGGGCAGCGGCGGCAACGGCCGGGATTGCCGGCTGCAGCAGGTTGGAGGCGGGCGTATAGATGACATCCGCCTTGCCGGCGAGCGACGCGATGCGCTGCTGGATGTCGTTGACGTTATCGACGCCGACCGGAACCACTTCGAAGCCCGCTGCCGGAGCGGCGGCCTTGACCTTGTCGATCAGCGCGACGTCATTGGCCTCGCCGGGATTGTAAGGCACGCCAAGCCGCTTGGCGTTCGGCAGCAGCTTCTTGGTGAAGGTCAGGATGGCGGAAATGTCCTGCAGGTCGCTCGAGCCGGTGATACCGACGTCACCCGAATCCCACGAAGGAACAAGCTTGGCGGCGACCGGATCCGTGACGGCGGTGAAGACGATCGGAATGCCGGAGCCGGCGAGCGCCTTCTTGGCGATCTGCGATACGGGGGTCGTGACCGTATACATTAGCTTCGGATGTTCGGACTGCAGCTTGGCGATCATCTGCGGCACGAGCGACGCGTCGAAGCTCGTGTTGCTCTCGGAGTAGACGACGTCCTTGCCTTCGACGAAACCGTTGTCGGCAAGCGCTTTCTTGAAGCCGGCGATCGAAGCATTGAGCTGCGGATGTTCACCGAAATTGGCGATTGCGATCTTAATGGGTTCGGCCGATGCGGTGGCGGCACTGGCCACGAAGGCGCCGGCGACCACCAGGCTGGACAGCCATTTGGATGTAGATCTCAGCATATTTTCCTCCCGGATGTGACAAGGAGCCGTGTTCCTTCGGGCCTCTTGCAGGGGATCATAGCGACTGCTGCAAGCCTGTCAAATTGAGATATATGATGTGCACTATCTGCACCTTTGATATATATATTTCTGCATAGGGGAGTTTTATATATAATCCGGACGTCGCGGAGGAAGGACAGGCCGCATGCAGGACACCGACGCGTTGAGCAAGACCGAGGCGGCCTATTGGCTGTTGCGACGCGATATCCTCAATACGAAGCTCAGGCCTGGCGCATCCCTGCGGCTCGGGGCTCTGCGGGAGGCCTATGGAGTCGGCTGGACTCCGCTTCGCGAGGCTCTGTCGCGGCTGGAAGCCGAGAAGCTGGTGACGGCCGTCAGCAATCGCGGCTTCGCGGTCGCCCCTGTTTCCAGGGCGGAGCTGGAAGACCTTATGCGTGCGCGGATGGTCGTCGAGCTGCCGCTGTTCATGGAATCGATTGAAAAAGGCGGCCCGGATTGGGAATCTGCCGTGGTGACGGCGCATTACCGCTTGTCGCGCTGCAAGATCGTGCCGGATTCTGCTTCCGAAGAGATGGCCGACGAGTGGGATGAGAAGCATTCTGCCTTCCATGCCGCGCTGGTAAGCGCTGCGACATCAAATTGGCTCAAACGCTTCCAGTCCACCATTACCGATCAACTTCGGCGCCACCACCGTTTCCTCGGTCTGGCGCCGACGCAACGCGCGACCGCGGGCCTTTCCGCCGGTTATGAGAAGGCGGTGGCAGCGCTCAAGGACGCGATGGCGATCGAGCATCACACGGCGCTGATGGAGGCCGCCCTCGACCGCGATCTCGAACGCGCCAAGGCGCTGATGACGGAGCACATCGGCTACACGCTGCAGGTCTACATCCGCTCCGAGGATCAAAATAGGTAGCCCTACAATATCCCATGGTGCTAAATATAACTACTATTCAATAACTTAGATTGACGACGCAGCCGATTGAACACTATGATTATCCTTCAGTTCTCCCTCGCGGTGGTATCCCGTTCCAAGCCTTGGAGGTAGTAGATGGGGAAACGAAGTGCCGTGCCGTTGACCAAGCGCATTGTCGAGGCAGCTCGACCCGATCAGGACCCCTGGGACCCGGCATGGGGCCGATTGGAGTGATCCGAACCGAGCCGGCGTCTTTCTCGTGTAGTGAAGAGGACCTTATCGGCCCGGCCAATGCTGGCGGGCCTCTTCTGTAATCTCGGGTTTGTGCGGGCGCTTCCGTGCAGGGGGTCGCATGGCTTCGACGGGTGAAGCAAGCCCGAGCCGCTCGGCCAGCCGTCGGGCATCGAAGGGTGCCCTGACTTTCACGTCATTGTCGAAATAGACATAGACGTCGCGGCCTTTCGCGGACGATTTCAGCGGCTGCAAGACGCGCTTGGCGTCGGCGGGCTCGCGGCCGTGCGCCCAGGCGCTGATCCGTCTTGCCCATAGATCCAGGGCATTGTCGTCGTAGCCGCTGACATAGAGCTCTTCCGAGCCATGGAGGCGGCAATAGACAAAATCCGCCGTAAGATCCATGAGCAACGGCCATTCGACCGTGTCGGCACAGACGAGTCCCATCTTGTGTTCCCTCAGCAGCCTGATGAAATCGGCCTGCGCAAAGCTCTCGTTGCGGATCTCGAATGCATGGCGCAGCGGCCTGTTTTCGTCGATCTCCAGCCAGTCGCAGCCTTCCATCCATGCATCGCGTCGCCTGGCAAGACTGGCTGCCGCACGGGTGTCCTTCGGCAGCATTGCCATGAAGGCGGAAAAGAGTCCGGGGTCGAACCGCAGCCGCGGCGGAAACTGCCAGAGGATCGGGCCAAGCTTCGGCCCAAGGCGCAGCAAGCCCGAAGCTATGAAATTGGCGAGCGGTGTTTCGACATCGCGCAGCTTGCGCATATGAGTTATGTAGCGCGAGCCCTTGACGGCAAAGACGAAGCCATCCGGGGTCTCGTCCCGCCATTTTGCAAAAGTCTCGGGACGCTGCAGCCCGTAGAATGTTCCGTTGATCTCGATGGAGGGAAACTGCCGGGAGGCATAGGCCAGTTCGCGCTTCTGCGTCGTGCCCTTCGGATAGAAAACACCGCGCCAGGGGGCGTAGGTCCAGCCTGAAATACCGATACGGATCGCACCTGTCTTCATCATCTATTCATAGCCATGTCTGGAGCGGCTTGCTTCGGGACGCGGCAAAGCCGGTGAGCCTCCCGCTAGGTGACATTGATGGAGGGGAGAAACGACATAACTTCGTTGCGTTGCCTTGGTTCGAGTATCTCGATCTTCCGTCTCCAGAAGGTCTCGGCTTCCGGGGTGTCTGCTTCCCAGCTTTCGGTCGACAGGATATTGTCATCCATGACCAGAAGCCTGTGTCCGCCGAGCCGCAGATACTCCTTCGCAAGTTCCTGAGCACCGTTTCTCATGGGGGCTGGGCTTTTCATGGGGTTTGCTCCTCGATTGCTGCATTGCCGCCTTCAAACGCGACAGCCGCGCAATTGTTTCCAAGTTTTTGGATTTCTGCGCTCCGGAACAAGCCGGTCCCACGGAAGTTAGAGGTGTCTTTCCTATGGAGAACGGGCCATGTCTTCCTTCAAAGACCGTCCTGTGATCAGTGACTTTCAACATCCTGGTGAAGCTCCAGGCGGCGATCCATTTATGGGGACGATCAATAGCGAACTTGCAGACAAAGGCTTTCTTGTCCCCAGCACGGACGAGCTCGTCACCTGGGCGCGCACGGGATCGCTGACGTGGATGACGTTCGGGCTCGCATGCTGCGCGATCGAAATGATGCAGATGTCAATGCCGCGCTATGATGTCGAACGCATCGGCGCTGCGCCAAGGGCCAGCCCGAGGCAATCGGATTTAATGATTGTCGCAGGCACGCTTTGCAACAAGATGGCGCCGGCGCTGCGCAAGGTCTACGATCAAATGCCCGAGCAGCGCTACGTTATCTCGATGGGCTCCTGCGCCGATGGCGGCGGCTATTATCACTATTCCTACTCGGTCGTGCGCGGCTGCGATCGGGTCGTTCCCATCGATATCTACGTGCCGGGCTGTCCACCGACCGCGGAAGCCTTGCTCTATGGGCATCATGCTTCTCCAACGCAAGATTCGCCGCAACGGGACAATCGAGCGATAGCCGAATTCCGGATCGGCTCGCTTCTTTTTCGATCTCTTCCCCAGCTACATCTGGCAATTTTTGAAATTGGATGGAACAAGCGCGGAATACAGCCGTTTCCCAGCCAGATGTAAATGGCGTCTAAAGCCCGAGAGGCAATCCAAAGCATCCCGGTAACACATCGCGACTTACGGCGAAAAGTAAAGACTAATCAGATCAAGACCAATGGCGATTGAGCCGGCACCTGCATGGATGCCGATCTTCATCGCGCATGGCAGGCGTTGAACGAGATCGGGTGCTGCATGCAGTGCGGGCGAGGAGGCGCTTCATTGGAACCTGTCGAGGAGGAAAGTTGTGACCGACCTGTATTCAACAACCGGTCTGCAAACCGAAATAGTCGAACTTATTCCCGCCCTTCGCGCCTTTGCGCGGACCTTTCACAGAAATACCAACGATGCCGACGATCTGGTTCAGGAGACCTTGGCGAAGGCATTGGCCAATCTCAATCAATTCGACCGTGGCACCCGGCTGAAATCGTGGCTGTTCACGATCATGCGCAATACGTTTTGCACGAAGTTCCGCATTGCCAAGCGCGAGGCCCCGGGCAGCAAGAAATGTGTTTCCGGTGAAGGCATCGCCTTGCCGTCGCAGGAATGGACGATCCGGGCAAGGGAGTTGGAGGAGGCTTGCAATCACCTGCCTGAACCTTATCGGGCGGTGCTTGAATATGTTGTCATAGAGGGGCGATCCTATGATGCCGCGGCGGAAAAATTCGGCTGCGCGATCGGCACGGTGAAAAGCAGGATCAATCGGGCACGGCAACAGTTGGCCGTCCGCCTTGATGAGGATCGGCGCTAGAGATCTTGGTTTCGGTTACCGAACAAGGCCTTGGCGATGTGCTCCATGGCAACCGATCTCCCGCATAGCACAAAGCCGGCAAAATCCGCGATTGCGCCCGACGGCTCCCGACCAAGGGCGAAGACATAGGGAAGCCTGCGCCTTTCAAGCTGCTCAACGAGAGAAAAGGCGGGTTCCGTAACGAGATGCAAATCCAGGATTGCCGCATCAGCGTCGCCTGTCTCAATGAGGTCGACGGCGTGTTCGATGTCATCGACCGGTCCGACTATGATCGCGCCGAGCTCTTGCAATTTTTGCCGTGCGTCGTCGGCGAGGAAATAGCTGTCCTCCACGATCAAAAGCCGTTTGCCCCGGAACATCTGGCTATAGGGGCCCGTCGAATTGTCCATCGGTCAATCCAGAGTGAGTTGATCGCTTATAAATGGTTTCGCGTGAACTGAAAGTGAACCGCAAGGCGAGACAAAGGCTGGCGTTCGCCTCATGGGACCTGCGCCTCGTGAGACCTAGCGTTCAGAACATTCTGGGCCGATAAAAGTTTCCAAATCGGAGCGAAAGAATCTCACGAAGCCGGATTGCTGCGGGCTTCAGGAACAAACGGCCGCGTCTGCGGTTCTTCACAAAGGGAGGGACCTCCACGAAGTGGGAGGATCGCATGCACGAAGTCATTGATGTCGAATTTAAAATGCTTTGGAACGCGCCTGTCCGGCTTACCGCGGGAGATCAGGTCTACCAGACTGTCCGGGGGCCGGAAGATGCAATCCATTTCCTGTCGCGGCGATGGCCGTGCGAAAGAGGCTCCTCCTATGCCCATGCGAGGGAGCGCTGTGTCGCAGCCGTTTCGCACCGAATTCCGGTCGAAGCATCCAGACCAGCCTTCGTGATGGCCTGTCTCGATGCACGCTTGATGACAACGGGCGGGTATCGGCCATGAGCAAGGACGACGCGATTTCCGAGACGGACGCTTATGAACTCGGCAGGAAGGCCTTCCAAAAGGGTGCAACAGGCGACAGCAATCCCTTTCCGGAAAGCGACCACCGTCGAGACGAGTGGGCGCACGGGTTCATGGACGCGCAGAAGATCCCAAGCGATGAACACCTCCCAGGCCGGCCGTCGGGTTGATAAGCAAGGTCGTTGCAAATTCATCCGGGTTAATTCAGCTGGAGATATCCAGGTATCGGTTGTTCCCGCACGGCAAGGGGAACGGATCAACTGTTGCGTTCGTTGAGGTCTATCTGACCTTTCTCAGCCAGGATCGGCAGGGCGATGTTGTGCTGGGCCTCGTTCATTTCCTGTACGGTTACCAGTGTTCCGCCCTGTTCGAGAGCCGCCGCATAGGCGGCACGCTGTTCCTCGTGAAAGAAGATCCCGGTCAGCGCATCGAGAAAGCCCATATGATCGATCGGCGATGTATCCGGTCGATTGCCCGGCGTCATGGTGATTGCATCCTTGGGTATGCCGGCATCCATGAGTGCGTGGGCCGCTGCCTCCGCATCATATTCGTCATTGAAGAATGCGCTCAGCGCAAAGGCGCCGATTTTGCTGTCGCTGTTCATGACGGGTTCCTCCGTTCTCATCGTTTCATCGTTCTAACGAACGGCGGAGACGTGGGTTCCCCTACAGTGGGCACCCGAGCATGGAACAAAGAGAACTGCGATTAGTTGATCGTCGTAGAGTCTGGAACCATTGCGAGCCCCCAATGCTCGATAGATTTCCTTTGGCCGGTACAGGTCCCTCGCTGGCATATGAACATGCGGACGCAGAATCCCTCGATGAACTGCGCGACGATGCTCGCTCGTGCACGCGGTGCGACCTTTATCGCAATGCTACCCATCTCGTCTTCGGCGAAGGCCCTGATACGGCCGATATCGTGCTCGTCGGCGAACAGCCCGGCGACAAGGAGGATCTGGCCGCGCAGCCTTTCGTCGGGCCGGCGGGCCGGCTTCTCGATCAGTGCCTCGAAGAGGCGGGGGTGGACCGGGATCGCTGCTACGTGACCAACGCCGTCAAGCATTTCAAATACCAGCTGCGCGGCAAGAAGCGCCTGCATGCGCGGCCCAATGCCGGAGAAGTGCAGCGTTGCGCCTGGTGGCTCGGAGCTGAGCTCGAGCTCCTGAAGCCGAAGCTGGTCGTCGCACTCGGCGCGACAGCGGTGTCCTCGCTGCTCGGCTCGAAGGTCAAGGTCATGCGCGACCGTGGCCATGTCCTACATTCCTCAGGAAAGCCCGATGTTCTCGTGACCATTCATCCCTCGGCACTTTTGCGGATCAGGGAACAGGATGAAAAGGAAAAGAGCCGGCTTGCCTTCGTTCGGGATCTGAAAAAGATCCGACGCTTTTTGCAGTATTGACCATCGTTTCAACCGATTGACCGGGAGCTGAACCCCTCACGACAACAAGCAAAGGTCATGTCATGGCTGACAATCAACCCAATATCATGGAAACCAAGCCGGCTCGGCGGAAACAGCGGCCGTTTGAGGATGCGGACCGTCAGGCCGATTCCTCGGTGGAAAAGCGGCCTTCATTCGTCCATCGTCATCCCTTCTGGATTCTTTCCGGCATCGTGGTGCTGGTGGCTCTGATCGTTGGCGCGTGGTTCGGCTGGAAGATCTATTTCTATCCTTACGAGTCGACGGATGACGCTTTCGTCGGTGCGCGCAGCTTTTCCGTGGCTGCCAAGGTTGCCGGTTATGTCGCGGAAGTTCCCGTGACCGACAACCAGCATGTCAAGGCCGGCGATGTCATTTTGCGGATCGAGCCGCGTGACTATCAGATTGCGCTCGATCAGGCGAATGGGCAGGTCGAGGTCGCCAGGGCGGCCGTTGATAGCGCCGGCGCGCAGATCGAAGCAGCCAATGCATCCGTCGACGTCGCCAAAGCGCAACAGAATTCCTCCGCCGCCGCCCTTCAATATGCGCAGCAGGAATCCGCTCGTCAGCAGCAATTGGTCAAGAGCGGTTCCGGCAGCGAGCAGGCCGTCCAACAAGCGGCCTCGACCCTGCAGCAGGATCAGGCAAGTCTTGCGCAGATGCAGGCGAGCGTAACCTCCGCATTGAAGAACAAGACCGTCGCGGAAGCGCAGAAATCCAGTGCGCTTGCCAGTCTGAAACAGGCGCAAGCGCAGGCGGAAGAGGCACAGCAGAACCTAAGCTATACGACGATCACCGCAGCCCAGCCGGGCCGCGTCGTCCGCCTCACCGGCGCCAAGGGCCAATATATCGATGCGGGGCAGGCGATCTCGACTTTCGTTCCCGACGACATTTGGATTACGGCAAACTTCAAGGAGACGCAGCTGACGGATATGCGGCCGGGCCAGCCCGTGGAGCTCACGATCGATGCCTATCCGGAGCATAAGCTCCACGGCAAGGTGGCATCCGTCCAGCCGGGCTCCGGAACGGCTTTCTCGCTATTGCCGGCCGAAAACGCGACCGGCAATTACGTCAAGGTCACACAGCGCGTGCCGGTCAAGATCATCGTCGACAAATGGCCCGCAGATGTTGCCATAGGCCCCGGCATGTCCGTGGTGCCGACGGTGACGGTGCGCCCGAGGAGCTGATATGAGCGGCGCAAGCGCAACGGCGGGCGGAGCGGGGGCGTCCTCAGCGCAAGCCACAAACCCCTGGCTAATTGCCATCGTGGTGTCGCTGGCAACCTTCATGGAAGTGCTCGACACGACGATCGCCAACGTCGCCTTGCGCTATATTTCCGGTGGCCTCGCTGTCAGCTCTGACCAGGCCTCCTGGGTGGTCACGACCTATCTGGTCTCCAATGCGATCGTGCTTGTTGCCAGCAGCTATTTTGCCGAGCGGTTCGGCCGTCGCAGGTTCTATCTCCTGTGTCTGGCGACCTTCACGATCGCTTCAGTCCTGTGCGGGCTGTCCTGGAATCTGGAAACTCTGCTGGTGTTCCGGATGATCCAGGGCTTTGCCGGCGGCGGCATGGTGCCGACCTCGCAGGCGATCCTCGCCGATGCCTTTCCGCCCGCAAAGCGCGGGCAGGCCTTCGCTCTTTTCGGCGTCGCCGTCGTCGTCGCGCCGGTCATCGGACCGACATTGGGCGGCTATCTCTCCGACAATCTTTCCTGGCATTGGTGTTTTCTTATCAACGGCCCCGTCGGCGTCTTCGCCTTTGCCCTGGTCTATGTGCTGTTGAAGGAAACGCCTCAGACGAAGCAAATGCGCGAGGAGTATCGGCGAAAAGGAGTCCGCTTCGATCTTGTCGGCTTTCTGCTGGTGGCAACCTTTCTCGGCGCGTTGGAACTCGTGCTGGATCGAGGCCAGACCGATGACTGGTTCGGCTCAGGCTTTATCATTATGATGACTGCCCTATGCGTTCTTGCATTTCTCCTCGCGATCCCATGGGTTCTGACCAAGGCCAACCCGATCATCGATGGATGGTTGCTTGGCACCCGGCAATTCGGGTCCTGCTTCATCGTCATGATGGCGACCGGCGCCATCCTGATCGCGACGACGCAGTTCATTCCCGAGGTCGTGCAGCAGAACTACGGCTATACGGCGACTTGGGCCGGGCTTGTCCTGTCGCCCGGCGGGCTTGTCACCATGGTCATGATGTTTGTCGCCGGGCGCGTGAATTCGCTGGTTCAACCGAAATATCTGATTGCCATCGGCGCTGCGATCATTGCTGTATCCATGTGGCAATTGACACGGCTCTATCCCGGCTTAAACTTCGGATTCTTCGTCTGGTCGCGCCTCTATATCGGTCTCGGCCTGCCGCTGATCTTCATCCCGATCACTTCGGCCTCCTATTACGGCCTCAGGCCGGAGCAGACCAACCAGGCGTCCGCCATGATCAATGCAGCCCGCAATATCGGCGGTTCCATTGGCGTGTGCGTCGCGTCGAATGTCCTGGCGCATCGCGAGCAATGGCATCAGAGCCGCCTTGTCGAGCATATCGTGCCATCCTCGCCGGCCTACCAGGAGACGCTGCAGACCATGTCGCGCTATTTTGCCGAAAAGGGTACGACGGTAGCGGATGCGCGGGCGCAGGCGACCGCGTGGATCGAGCAGCAGGTGCAGACACAGGCGAGCTATCTCGCCTATGTCGATGTGTTCCACGTGCTGATGCTGATCGTGCTCTGTGCCATTCCGCTTGCCCTGATCCTCAGCAATGTCGATCTCAAGGAGGGTGGCAGCGGCGGTGCGCATTGACAGCGATATATGCGCTCAGCTCTTGAGAAGTCGCCGCAACACGTCGATCATTTCGGTCGTCCCTCGACGGATTTCTCCAACGCCGCTTTCCGCGTTTATTCGGCCGGCATTGTGGGCGATATAGAGCTCGACCAGCAATCGTGCGTATTCCTCGGACAGTCCGGCCCGCTGCCATACCGTCTGCCAGTCGGCCTCGGGTAGCGGTTGAGCGATAACGCTGCGGCCGGTCAGAGACGCTATGGCAGCGGCAACATCCTCCGGCGTATAGCGTCGCGGCCCTTCGACATGGACAAGTCTCTCGATTGCATCTGTCTTCTCCAGAAGCAGATCGGCAGCGATCGCGCCGACATCGAAGGCGGAGACGGTTGGAAGAGCCTTGGTCAGAGGATGGTAGAAGCTCGGCAATCGGCCGCTTTCGGCTGCGGCCTTTGCCAGACGAGCCCAGTTCTCCATATGCTCGGCCGAGCGCAGAAGGATAAGCTTGCAATCCAGCTTTCGCAGACGCATTTCCAACGCGTGAAAGAGCAGGGTGATGCCGGTTCCGGAATCGTGTTGTGCGCCATAGTCGGAAATGGCGAGAATGGTTTGTGGTTTGGCCATCGCCAAGGCAGCACCGATTGAATCGATCAATTGCATCATGCTCGAGCGGGGCTGCTGCGCGCGAACGTCGACGGGGCAGATGACCTGAACCGCTCTGGCGCCCGTCAGCGCGGCGGTCAAAGCTTGGTGATCGTTTATCTCGGCGACGGCGATCTCGCAGCCGAGTTCGGAAAATTCCTTTGCTTTCGAGGGGTCTCGCAGTATGGCGCGAACCGGAACGCCGGCCTTCCGCAGGGAGCTGATGGTCGTGCGGCCGACTTTTCCGCTGGCACCGAGAATGGCATGCATGGGGTCTTCTCCTGTCAATACTCCTGCAGCCTATCCGTCTGCGCTCATCGGAGCGCACATGATCGGATGGTCGGTTGCAGGTTCGGACGACAATCGAAGCGAAAGCATATCGCGCAGAAGTGTGCCGCGGTTTTGCGAAAACGGCATGCGTAAATTCAAGGACCTAAAGCGCGCGAAGCGAATCTGAAAGATCGCGACGCGCTTTAGGCATGCATTCGGTTGATCATTCCTGGGGTGAGGCCCAGAATGCGCCGCATCCAGTGGCTCATGTGACTCTGATGGGCAAAGCCGGTCGCTGCTGCGACCTGGGCAAGGGGCATGTCGCCGGACAGGATGAGCAATCTTGCATGCTCGACCCGGCGTGCCAGAACATATTGATGAACCGGCATTCCGAATGTGGCGCGAAAGAGCGGCTTCAGATGCGATACGCTGAACCCGGCAATCTCTGCCAAATCGGCGAGAGACAGCGACTTGTCGATATGCTCTTCGATAAATTCCATCACGCGCCGTTTTTGCTTGTCCGTTAACGTCGCGCCTGTCGCGGTGATGCCTGCCGCTTCCTGTCCCCCGCTTTCCACCAGGCGGATCGCCAAAGCCAATCCCAATGCCTCGGCGTATGTCCGGTCTGATGGTATGGGTGCCTCTATCTCGGTCTTGATGGCCCAGGCGATCGATTCCAGCCGGGCATCCCGAAGCTGGAATTTTGGTGTCAGCGAAACCGTGTCGGGATTTCGACCAAGCGCTTGAGCGGCGGATCGAAGGAGCTCAGGGCGAATATTCAGGCGCAGAACGGTGCAGTCGCGGTCATCTTCCCACCAGCCATCCAGTTCCGCCGGAACAATGTCGATGTCACCATGTTTCTGTCGGCGGCGATGCTGCAGGCCGTCGCATTGGCAAAATGCGTTCACGGCTCGCCCGAAGTGAATGCCCAGCCGATGCGTCTGTGATCCGGGCACATGGGTGCGGCCAGCCTGGAGATGAAGGAAGTTCGCCTCGAATCCCTTCCAGCCGCGATCTCTGCTGGAAAGGAGCGTCGTGGCGGTACTGCTGAACTGATCCATGTTTCTATTCCCGCCAAATCGATCGCCTATGGGCTGAAGCGATCCGTAGCCATGGAAATTATAGGCAAACCGACCGATCCGGTCGAGTTGCCTTTCAGACATGACAGGAACCACGGATGGGTCGAGCGGAACCATGCGTGGCGAAGACCGTTCCTCTTCTCGTATTGGAGGAAAAATTCATGGCTCCGCGATCATTCTGGAAGGGTTACCTCAAGCTGTCGCTCGTGACCTGCCCCGTCGCCATGGCGCCAGCAACCAGCGACAATGAAAAGGTTCGCTTCCATACGCTTAATAGGAAGACAGGCAATCGCATCGTCAGCCGATATGTGGATTCCGTGACCGGCACGGCGGTGGATGAGGACGATGAAGTCAAGGGATATGAGCGTGGCGAGGACGACTATGTCGTGCTCGAGGACGAGGAGCTCGACGCTGTCGCCCTGGAAAGCACGCGGACGATCGATATCGAGATGTTCGGGCCGCGAGACGGCATCGAATGGATTTGGTTCGATACCCCGCATTATCTGACGCCGGACGATCCCGTCGGCGAGGAGGCTTACTGCGTCATTCGCGACGCGATGGAGGCGAGCGGCATGGTCGGCATATCCCGCGAAAGAGCCGTCATGCTGGAGCCTCGAGATAAGGGCATCGTGCTTTGGACCTTGCGCTTTGGCGACGAGGTGCGTGACGATCGGGATTATTTCGGCGACATCGGGTCGAAATCGGTGGACACCAAGCTGATGCGGCTGGTCGAGGAGCTCATAGAAGAGCGGATGAAGCCGTGGGATCCCGACATGGTCTCGGACCCCGTCCAGGAAAAGTTGCTCGACATTATCGCCTCCAAGAAGAAGGGCCGCAAGCGACCGGTAAAGGCGAAGGTGGCAGAGGAAGCCGCGCCGAGCAATGTCATCTCCATCATGGATGCGCTTCGAAAGAGCCTCTCGCAGGAGAAGGGCGGCAAGAGACGATAGCCGCCCACTTCGTCATGAACCACGTTTGCCTTTTGCTTTCGATTGACGCAACGGTTCGGCTGCGGCTCTGAAGTCGGCCCAGGGATCCGAGCGGAGCGCGGCAAGCCGTGTCGCCACGTTGGGTACGGTGAAGTAGTCCGGGCCGATGGCCGGGCTCAGTTCGTCCCAGGATAGCGGCATGGAGACCGCGGCTCCCGGACGAGCGCGGGTGGAATAGGGCGCAACCGCCGTCGAACCGCGCTGGTTCCTGAGATAATCGATGAGGATCTTGCCGCGTCGTTTCGATTTCGTGATGGTCGAAACATAGCGCCCGGGGCTGTCCGCCGCCATCGCGTCGGCGACACCCTTGGTAAAGGCCTTGACGGCAGGCCATTCGGCCTTGGCAACCAGCGGGCAGACGATATGCAGGCCTTTGCCGCCCGACGTCTTGATGAAGGGAACGAGACCTGCCTGTTTCAACCGCTCGCCGGTTTCTTCCGCAGCGGCGATGACCTCGGTCCAGGCGACGCCCGGCCCCGGATCGAGGTCCATGATGATCATGTCAGGTTTTTCCCAATTGCCGACCATCGATCCCAAGGGATGGATTTCGAGAACGGCCGCCTGCACGAGACCGATCAGGCCGTTCAGGTCGTTGATACTCACATAGGGCTCTTCGTCCTGCGGATCTTTCGCCAGGGCGATATTCCGGTTCATGCCTTTCCAGGCATGCTTCTGGAAGAAATGCTGGCCGTTGATGCCGTTCGGACAGCGCACGAGCGCGAGAGGCCGACCGACGATGTAGGGACCCATGTAGCGCCAAACCTCGGTGTAATAGTCTGCAAGTCCTGCCTTGGTGACGCCTTCGTCCGGCCAGTAGAGACGGTCGCCATGCGTCAAGGACACGCTGCTGCGGACAGGCTTTTCGGCTGAGGCTGCTGTCGCCGCTTTCGGTGTTTCGCGAACGATATCGAGCGGGTTCTTGTCCTCTCTCAAGCCACGGAAGGAGGCGTGACGCAGGTGACCATCGGCCGTCCACGCGCGGAACTCGACCTCCGCTACCAGTTCGGGCCGCACGAAGCGGACGCCGCGATTTTCCTCTGCCGTCAGCTTCGTTGCAAAGGGATTCTCCTCCGCTTTCAGGCGGCCGAGCGTTTTGAAAAGCTGCTCGGCAACGATGTGCGTGTAGCCCGTGCCGACGCGACCGACATGTTCGAGCTTGCCACCGTCATAGACGCCGAGAACCAGCGAGCCGATCGCCTTTCGCGATGTCGTGGAGGGAACCCAGCCGCCGATGACGAATTCCTGCCGCGACGAACATTTCGATTTGACCCAGGTCTTTCCGTGGCCGGGGCGATAGGGATCATTGGCGATCTTGGAGACGATCCCTTCGAGGCTAAGCCGGCAGGCATGGCTCAGCAGCAAATCGCCGTTTTCATCAAAATGGCTGCTGAAGCGGAGGATCCCGGTTTCGGATGAAATGATCGTCTGTAGCAGTTTCTTGCGGCTGACCAATGGACAAGCGCCGAGATCATAGCCATCGAGATAGAGGAGATCGAAGGCATAGAAGACGAAGCGATCGCTGCGGCCTTCGCTGAGGTCGGCCTGAAGTGCTGAAAAGTCCGAGGCACCGGCCGCCGGCTCGACGACCAGTTCGCCATCGATGATCGCCGTGCCGACAGGCAGATCACTGAAAGCGGCGATGATCTCCTTGCCGAACTTGCCCGCCCAGTCGAGGCCGCTGCGGGTGAGCAGCTTGATGCGCCCGGCCTCTATGCGGGCCTCGAGCCGATAGCCGTCGAATTTGATTTCGTGAAGCCAGCGCGTCCCTGAAGGTGGTTTTGCTACGAGCGTTGCCAGGGCCGGCTCGATGTAGGCCGGCAAGGGAGCCTTCCTGGCGCCCTTCAGGGACGCTGGATCGACAGCTTTCGCATCCGCTTCCGGTTCGGATCGGCCCGTCTTTTTCTCGGCAGCGCCATTCTCTGTCCGGCTCTTCCTGCGATCGATCTTGCCGGTCTTCGAGGACCAGCCCGGTTTTTCGCCTTCAACCTCATCGATGACGCGTCCCGTTTTCGCCGATTCCGGCCGCTCGTCGAGGATGTCAGGTGCCCCTTCCGGGCGGGCCGCATCGTCTTCCCCTTTGATCAGCAACCAGTTTTCGCGCTTTTCGCGCGGCTTTCCCGCCATGCGGATCAGGCGCCAGCGGCCACCGAGCTTTTTCCCATGGAGCTCGAATTCGAGATGTCCCTTGTTCAGACCTTTGTGGGGATCGCCAAGCGGCGTCCAGGAGCCCTTGTCCCAGACGAGGACGGTGCCTCCGCCATATTCGCCTTTCGGGATCGTGCCTTCGAAATCGCCGTATTCCAGTGGATGGTCTTCGGTCTGCACGGCGAGCCGCTTCTCGCCCGGCACGAGGCTGGGCCCCTTGGTCACGGCCCAGCTCTTCAGGACGCCGTCGAGTTCGAGGCGGAAATCGTAATGAAGGCGGCGCGCATCGTGTTTCTGGATGACGAAGCTGTCTCCTGAGGCTCTCTGCTTTCCCTTGTTTGCCAGCCCTTTCGGCTCGGTCGTTCTCGTGAAATCACGTTTGCGGTTATAGGTTTCCAATACCATCGTCAGCCCGCCTTGCGCTGCGACCGGGATGAGGATGCGGCTTGTGATTTCTCTGCCTTGCGAGACGTCGAGCCGGCCTTCTGTGAGGTGTGCTTCGGACCTGCCTTGCCGCCGCCATCCGCGCCGGCGCTCTGGCGCAAGGCCTCCATGAGGTCGGTCACCTTGGCAACCTTCGCCGGCTTGCGTTGCGGGATCGCCTTGCCTTCGATCTTGGCCTTGACGAGCTCCGTCAGCGCGGCTTCGTAGCGATCGTCGAATTCACTGGCGTCGAAGCTGCCTTCCTTCGTGGCAATGATATGCTTGGCAAGATCGAGCATCTCGCCCTTGATCTTCATGTCGGGCACGTCCTCAAAAGCTTCCCTGGCCGAGCGGACCTCATAGTCGAAGTTCAGGGTGGTGGCGATCAGCCCCTTGCCGTGCGCGCGGATCATCAGCGTTCGCAGACGGCGAAACAGGACGGCCTGGGCAATGGCGGCCACCTTCTTCTTGCGCATGCCCTCGCGGATCAGCGCAAAGGCTTCCTCGCTGGCCGAGGCGGAAGGGGCGAGATAGTAGGGCCGGTCGAAATAGACGTCGTCGATATCCGACCACGCGAGAAAGGCTTTTACGCGAAGAACCTTGTCGCTTTCCGGCACGGCGGCGGCGACCTCCTCGGGCTCCAGCACGATGTAGTCGTCCTTGTTGAGTTCATAACCCTTGACCTGGTCGTCACGCGGCACCGGTTGTTCGGTCTGGCTGTCAATGAATTCGCGCCTGACGCGATTGCCGGTTTCCCGGTTCAGCGTATGGAAGGAAATCCGCTCCGAGGTCGAGACCGCCGTATAAAGGGCGACGGCGCAGCTGACCTCTCCGAATTTCAGGTATCCCTTCCATTGCGCGCGCGGGCTCATAGCAGGCTCCAGGTCGTGTAAGCTCCAAGTCGACAATGGAAGCCAAACGACATTCGCCGGTCATTGTTCCCGCGTGGTCGGAAACGGCCCACCCTCGTCCCTGCCCGACACCATCGGGCAGGGACGAGGCGTCGCGCATGGACGCGGCTCCTTGAGGAAGCCGCGTCCATCGATACCAGTTCAACGTCACTTCCAGCTGGTATAGTCCGCTGCGGTGCATCCGAAGGGCGCCCGTTGATCGCCGAAACGCTTCTTCAACTGATCGCAGCCCCAGCGGTTGAGAGGAGTGGGCATCATATTGTTGAGATCCATGGCCGGCGACGTAAACTGCGAGCCGGCGCTGGTCACATACCAGAGCCAGTAGCCGAAAAGGCCGCCGATGATCAGGAGTATGACGAGCAGGGCTCTGGCAAGCCGCGCCATGATGGACGGGCCTTTCTTTCCTTGGACAGCGAGTTCCGGCGGGTGGCTGCCTAGTTCTGTTGTCAGCGGAGCGAGAGTTCTGGCGCGCTCTTCCGCCGTCATGTCGATCCGTTCCAGCCGGCTGTCCAGAAGCACCGGCAGAGCCGCATTTCCATGCCAGGCGGCGAGCGCCACGGCCTTGCCGTCCTTTTCATCGACGACCAGAGGTTCCTGTCCGGGCTCGAAGCGTGTGTGTGCCGCTCGCCCCGTCTTTCTGTCGGCGATCTTATCCGCATAGGTCACCGTCAATCGCTTGCCTTTGCGCTGAAACGTGGTGATTTCGACGGGAACCGGCACCAGTTGAGCGGGTTGGCGCAGCTGCCCGCGAACTCGCCAGATGCGCAAGAGCTGGAAGATCATGGCGATGCAGGCGCCGCCGAGCAGGGCAACGAACACGGCAAGCGTGATGATCCGGTTCCAGAGCATATCAAGCCCGAGGCTGAGGGTCGCCAACTCCGGGTGATCGCCGGAGACGACGAGATCCGTGTCATAGTCGCCGGCATGGATGTCGACGAACATGATCTCGACATCCTTGTCATAGTTCTGGCCCTGATAATCATAGGTGAGATGGGCCGAGCAGTTGGTAAAGAAGCCTTTCCGGGTTGAGCATTTTCCATCGCGAATATCGCCGCTATCGAGCATGACGGGATTTTGGCTGATCGTCCAATCCCTCAATATGCCAGGCATTTCGGAAATCGCCATGAAGACAGTCAGGGCGATCAATACCGGCAACGAGAAATAGACGGCTCTCGGCATTGTAATCACGCCCTGAGCAAGCGTGAGAGCTCTCTGCGGAAGCTGTATCGTCGGGAATGTCATTGTCTGCCTGAACTCCGAATGGTTGCGTAGGCATCCGCAAAGCAAGGGCGAAGCGGTGGCTTCGCAAAATCCTGGGGTTCGACTTTGCGCCCACAATTGCAGCACGGCAAAATAGACAATTTGTGAGGCAGCTCAATATGCGGTTGTGAAACATCCGCAACTTCTGGGTGGCGCGATCAGCAAACGCTTCGAGGTGTGACCTTTTTGTCTCGCAACATTGACCGGCCAAGCCGGCTCTGAATAGCCTCAATCTTCCACGCTCGGCAACAGGATCGTCAAAAGCCCGATCAGCGGCAGGAAGGCGCAAAGCTCGAAGACGAATTCGATACTCGTATGGTCGGCGAGGATGCCAAGTGCCGCCGCCCCGATGCCGCCCATGCCAAAGGCAAAGCCGAAGAAGAGGCCCGAAACCATGCCGACGCGGCCAGGCAGCAGTTCCTGTGCATAGACGACGATCGCGGAAAAGGCGGACGCGATGACGGTGCCGATGATCGCGCTGAGGATGATCGTCGTTTCAAGGTTGGCGTGCGGCAGCACGATGGTGAAGGGCAGGATACCGAGAATGGATCCCCAGATGACCTTCTTGCGGCCGATGCGGTCGCCAACCGGGCCGCCAACCATCGTACCGATGGCAACAGCCGCGAAGAACACGAACTGGCAGAGCTGGGCCGTCCGTTCGGTGACACCGAACCGGGCCATCAGGTAGAAATTGTAGTAGCTGGTGAAGCTCGCCAGATAGAAATACTTCGAGAAAATCAACGCGATCAGGACGGCGATGGCCAGGCCGACGCGGGCGCGCGACAGGCTTAGCGCCTTATGGGGCTTGCCCGTTTTGGCCGGCGCGCGCAGGTGCCCGCCATTGACTTGATACCAGCGGCCCAGTCCTCCGAGAACGAGGATGCCGAGGAATGCCAGGCTTGCAAGCGCAGCCATGCCGTGCTGGCCGTGCGGAAGGATGAAGAAAGCGGCCAGCAGCGGACCGAGCGAGGTGCCGAAATTGCCGCCGACCTGAAACAGCGACTGTGCGAAGCCGTGCTTGCCGCCCGATGCCAGGCGCGCAATGCGGGATGCCTCGGGGTGGAAGATCGAGGAGCCGAGGCCTAGCAGCATCGCGCCCATCAACAGGGTCGGATAGTTCGAGGCCATTCCGAGAGTGATCATGCCGGTGCAGCTGCAGGCCATGCCGAAGGGCAGGGAATAGGGCTGGGGACGTCCGTCCGTGTACCAGCCGACGAAGGGCTGCAGGATCGAGGCGGTGATCTGGTAGACGAAGGTCAGCACGCCGAGCTGAGCAAAGGTGAGATCGAAGCCGGTCTTGAGCACGGGATAGCTGGCCGGCAGCAGAGCCTGGGTGACGTCGTTGATGAAGTGGCCGAGACTGGCTACCAGAAGGACCGGATATATCGTTGCAGCCGCCCGCGGCGGGTTCATGACCTGGCTCATGGCTCTCACTTTCAAATCATTTGCCGCGCTGATATTGGAAAACAATATCGCCCGCTACCGCGATAAGGCGCAATTATTACGAGACTGGGCCAGAATGGTCAGAAACAGCCGCATAGATCCGTTCATCGATGTCGACCGGCCACTCGTTGCCCTCGGCAATGAATATAGGGACGGGCATCGCGTCGATCCGCACCAGCATCGCCGCGCCCAGTTGCTATACGGCTTTTCGGGCGTGGTGATCGTCACCACTCCGGACGGCACGCTGGTCATGCCGCCGGAGCGCGGCATGTGGATCCCGCCAGGCGTGATCCACAGCGTGCGCATGCTTGGCAATGTCAGCATGCGCAGCGTCTACATTCGGCCCGAGGCCATCGAAACAATGCCGGATCATTGTCAGGTCGTTGAAATATCACCGCTGTTGCGCACGCTCATTGCCGAAGCCGTCGATATTCCCGTCGACTATGACGTCAACGATCGGGCCGGTGCCTTGATGACCTTGCTTCTGTACGAGCTGGCGCGGCTGAAGCCGCTGCCGCTGTCCTTGCCGATCCCGCACCACCGAATGCTCGCCGAGAAGTGCCAGGATTTCCTGAGGCGGCCGACAACGCACGATACGATCGATGCATGGGCCGGCCATATGAGCATGAGCCGTCGTGCTTTTACCCGAATGTTCCGTCTCGAGACGGGGCTCAGCTTCGTCAAATGGCGCGAGCAGGCCTGCCTGCATGCCGCACTTCCGCGACTTGTCGCGGGAACGCCGGTGACGACGATCGCAATCGATCTTGGCTACAAGAACCCGGCGGCCTTCACGACCATGTTCAAGCGTGCCTTCGGCCATTCGCCACGCGAAATGGCGCGCCAGCATGCGCGGAGTGCTTCCACAAGCGCGAGCGCCCAGCCGTAGGCGCCATTACGTCGCGTCGAGATAGGGTTTCAACGGCATGTCGTCATGTCTCGGCACCGTCTGCCGTTCGATCATATGGTGGATGACCGGCGGCTGATCGCCACGGTGCAGGGCATCCAGGTGTTCGGCGACCTCGACATCGGCATGCGTCTGCCGCTGGCTGTGGCGGACATAGTCTATCCAGGTCGGCAGATGATAGCTTTCCGTCCAGGTGTTCGGCTTTTCCAGATCGCGCAACAATGACCATTGCTTTGCGCCGTCTCGAATTCTCATTCTCCGCCGCTGGGCCATGACGGCCAGAAATTCCGGCACGTCTTCCTGATCGATATTGTAATCCACCATGACCAGGATCGGGCCGCTTCGGGAGCGAAGGTCGAGCTGCAGCTGCGGTTCGCTGAAGGTGTTGGTCGGATCGAGATTGAGGGATTCGAAGTCCGGCTGGCGCAGCAGGACGCCAAGCAGGCCGCCTATGGCCAGAGCGGCGCTCGCGATGAAAAGCGCGCCGGTGACGCCATGAGCGTCGGCCAGTTCGCCCCAGAGCCAGCTTCCCATCGCCATGCCGCCGAAGGTGGCGGTCTGGTAGAGCGAGAGCGCGCGGCCGACGACCCAGCGCGGGGTCGAAAGCTGAACGGTGACGTTGAACAGCGAGAAGGCCTGGACCCAGGCGACGCCTGCCGGCATGAGGAGAAGGCAGCTCAGCCATACCTGATTGCTCAGCGCCAGAAAGACGCAGCTGACCGCCAGCGTGAAGAAGGCGCCGCGGATCACCCATTCATTGCTGAGGAAATCGCGAATGCGGCCGATCAGCATCGCGCCGCAGATGGCGCCAAAGCCGAAGAAGCCGAGCATGATGCCATAGGTGATCGCCGTGCCATGCACATGATCGCGCGCAACCAGCGGCAATAGCGCGAGAATGACGATCGCCGTCAGGCCGAAGGCGAAGCCACGGCACATCACCTTGAGCAGGTTCGGCGACATCAGGACATAGCGAAACCCGGCCGACATCGCACTGCCGAAAGGTTCTCGCGGCAGGGCATTGCGGACAGGCGCTTTTTTCCAGCGCCACAAGGTGAAAATAAGCGCGAAATAACAGAAGACGTTGAAAAGAAATGCGAACGCGGCTCCAGCCGCCGCCACGATGACGCCGCCGATCGCCGGCCCGATGCTGCGCATCAGGTTGTAGCTCATGCTGTTGAGCGCGACGGCTCCCGGCAGATGGTCGCGCGGCACGACATCGCCCATGGAGGCCTGCCACGATGGATTATGCAAGGCGCCGCCGCAGCCGATCAGGAATGTGAGGCTGAGCAGCAGCCATGGCGTTAAGGCATTGGTGTAGGAAAGCACCGCCAGCATCGCGGACACGCACAGCATCAGCATCTGCGCGATCAGCATGATCCGTCGTCGGTCGTAATTGTCGGCCAGCGCGCCGGCCGCGAGCGAGAAGATCATGACAGGCAGCGTGGTGGAGGACTGGACCAGCGCCACCATGCCGTGAGACGTGGCAAGGCTGGTCATGAGCCAGGCGGCGCCGACACCTTCGACCAGTCCGCCGAGATTGGAGATGAGCGTTGCCGACCAGAGCGAACGAAATGTCTTGGACTGGAACGCGACGAGCGGCGAGGTTCTATTGGGCATGTCGGCTTTTCTTCATCGGATTGTCTTGCTCGACGGGCGCGGCAAACTCCCCCAAAGCGCATGCGCAGCCGAGTCGAACCCAGCCTATAGTGATTTGCTAATTTCCGAAATGATTTTGGAATAATATTCCCACTGGTGAAGCGGAAAATGCGCGCGACGCGAGGGCCGATCTCCAGACCCGCACCAAGCGACAGCGCGCTCTATTTTTTCATCGAACCTTACGCCCATTCTCCTCAGAGAGATCGAAGCCGCATGGAAATCCTCATGCGAACAGGGCAGCTTCCGATCTCCGACTTGCCGTTGCCTGATGCTTTGCATCCCCCGTCTTCATCGCCTTGCCGGCGACATAGACCTCGCTGACGCAGCGGTCGTCACCCATGGTCTGGAGAATGAAGAGCTCCTCGGCAAGCGAGGTCGCCGTGCGCATGCGGAATTCCATCGCCGACTTGGCGCTGGAATCGAGCACGATGATATCGGCATCCGCGCCTGCCTGGAGCGAGCCGATCCGTTTCTCCAGGCCAAGCGCGAGCGCGTTGCCGCGCGTCATGCGGTAGAAGGAATTGAAAGGCGTCAGCCGCTGTCCCTGCAGATGCAGCACCTTATAGGCCTCGTCCATCGTTTCCAGCATCGAGAAGCTGGTGCCGGCGCCGACATCGGTTGCCACTGACCAACGGGCGCTGAGAGCATCGAACCGCGCGGCGTTAAAAAGCCCGGAGCCGAGGAAGAGGTTCGAGGTCGGGCAGAAAACACCAACCGCACCGGTTTCGGCGAGCACGGAAACTTCCCTTTCGCTCATATGGATACAGTGGCCGAGCAGCATGCGGTTATTGAGCAGGCCGTAGCGGGCGTAGATATCGGTATAGTCCTTCGCCTCGGGATAAAGAGACGTGGCGAAGGCGATCTCGTCGCGATTTTCAGACAAATGCGTCTGGACATAGCAGTCCGGATGCTCGGCGACGAGGGCTCTGCTCACGTCCATTTGCTCGGGCGTCGAGGTGATGGCAAAGCGCGGGCTGATCGCATAATGCGCGCGGCCGCGGCCATGCCATTTCCCGATAAGCCGTTTCGTCTCGTCATAGCCGCGCTGCGGCGTATCGCGCAGCGCGTCCGGCGCATTGCGGTCCATCATGACCTTGCCGCCGATCATGCACATGCCGCGCGCTTCAGCGGCGGTAAAATAGGCGTCGACGCTCTCCGGATGCACCGAGCAATAGGCAACCGCTGTCGTCGTGCCGTTCGACAGGAGCTCGTCCATGAAACGATCGGCGACTTCAGCCGCGTGCGCGGCGCGGGCGAACTTTTGCTCCTCGACGAAAATATAGCTGTTCAGCCATTCGAGCAGCTGTGCGCCATAAGAGGCGATCGCCTGCGTCTGCGGGAAATGCAGATGCGTGTCGATAAAGCCGGGAAGAATGAGATTCGGGCGATGGTCCGCGATCCGGATGCCTGCATCGGCCAGTTTGCAAATGTCGTTATACAAACCGATGTCCATGATCTTTCCATCACGAACGTAGACGGCGCCGTCCTCGATATAACGGTAGGAGGCGGCATCATCGATGCCTTGCGGCTCGGCAAGGAAGGTGAGCACTCGGCCACGGATCAGGATTTCATTCATTGGGTCTTCTCCCCATTGATGGCACTTTTGTACCAGGAAACGAGCAGGCGGCGCTCCTCGTCGGTAATATGCGAGGCGTTGGCCGGCGGCATGGCATGGCTGCGCCCGGCCTGCAGATAGATCTCGCGGGCGTGGGCGGCGATGTCGCGATCGGTCTCGAACACCACGCCCTTCGGTGGTGCGATGATGCCCTCCCAGCTCGGCTCCTTGGCATGGCACATCGAGCAGCGCCCCATGATCGTGTCGCGAACTCTCGGGAAGGCCTCAGCCGTGACGAAGGGGTGCTGGGTAGCCGAAATCTTGATGTCGGTTCCTTCGCCCGTCAGTATCTTCGGCACCGTGGAAAGCCACATGATAATGATGAACAGAACAACGGTGACGATCCACGTCCAGGTCGGGTTGCCGGCATTGGCGTGGCGGGTGTTGAACCAGTGGCGGATCGTAACGCCCATCAGGAAGACGATCGAGGCGATGATCCAGTTGAATTGCGTGCCGAACGCCAGCGGATAATGGTTCGACAGCATCAGGAACAGCACTGGCAGCGTCAGGTAGTTGTTGTGCGTCGAGCGCTGCTTGGCAATCCTGCCGTATTTCGGATCGGGCGTGCGGCCGGCGATCAGGTCGGCGACGACGATCTTCTGGTTCGGAATGATAATGAAAAAGACGTTGGCTGACATGATCGTCGCGGTGAAGGCGCCGAGATGCAGAAAAGCCGCGCGGCCCGTGAACAGGTGCGTATAGCCCCAGGCCACCGCCACCAGAATGAAATACAGCGCCACCATCAGCCGCGTATTGTCGTTGCCGAAGGGCGATTTGCAGATCAGGTCGTATAGAAGCCAACCGCCGGCGATCGAGCAGAGCGAGATGGCGATCGCCACAGGCTTCGACACATCGAGGACTGCCGGGTCGATCATGTAGAGATCCGCGCCGGCATAATAGACGAGACAGAGCATGCCGAAGCCCGAAAGCCAGGTGACATAGCTCTCCCACTTGAACCAGACGAGATGGTCCGGCATGTTGGCCGGCGCCACCAGATATTTCTGGATATGATAGAAGCCGCCGCCATGGACCTGCCACTCCTCGCCATAGGCGCCCGGCGGCAGGGCCGGATGTTTCTTCAGACCCAGGTCGAGCGCGACGAAATAGAACGACGAGCCGATCCAGGCGATCGCGGTAATCACGTGCAGCCAGCGGACGGCGAAGGTTATCCAGTCCCAGGCGATGGCATATTCGTACATGGGAACTCCTCCCGGCCTTCATGGGCCTGATCCTCATGGGACTGTTTGCCATCCCGCGATTTTCTCGGAAATCCCGGTTAATCCGCAACACTTTCAAAAAAATCTATAAGATGCCCGCCGGTTTGTTCTGCACGCTGATGTGGTAGAAAGAGGCCCATGTCCTATCTTGATAATGTGCGTGTCTTCGTTCGCGTGGTCGAACTCGGTACTCTTTCGGCAGCAGGCCGCGACCAGCGCGTCACGCCTGCGGTTGCGAGCAATCGCATCAAGGAGCTTGAGCGCCATCTCGGCGTGCGCCTCTTCAACCGCACGACACGTAAGCTGTCGCCGACCGAGCACGGTCGTGTTTTCTATGAAAAGGCCGTGAAGATCATCGAGGCTGTCAATGAGGCGGAAGCGGCGATCGCCGATCTCTCACGCAATCCGAAGGGGTCGCTGAGGATCACCGCGCCGCTCGGCATCGGCCGGCGGCTGATCGCGTCAGGCATTCCGGAATTCCACGATAAGTATCCGGATATCGAGGTGCGGGTGCGCTTGTCGGATCACAATGTGGATATTTTGGCGGAGGGCGTCGACGTTGCCTTCAAGCTTGGAGTCCTGGAGGATTCGAACCTACGCATGCGCGGCATCCTCAATTGCGAGCGCGTGCTGTGTGCATCGCCGGCCTATCTCGCGCAGCGTGGCGTGCCACCGACCGCCGACGCGTTGATTGCCGACAAGCATGACTGTCTTCTGCTGCGCTATCCCGGGTCGAAGGAATATTACTGGATGCTGATGACGGCGGAAGGCCCTCGCAAATTCGAGGTTGCCGGCCCCTATGACAGCGACGATGGTGACGTGCTCACCCAATGGGCGCTGGAAGATCGCGGCATCATCAACAAGCCGTTGTTCGAGGTGAAGGCCTATCTCAAGCAGGGCCGGCTGGTGGAGATCCTGAAGGAGAGCCCACCGGCTCCGGTGCAGCTCGCCGCCATCTACCCGCATAAGCGCTTTCAGGACCCGAAGGTCCGCCTGATGATTGATTTCATGGCCGAGCGCTGTCAGCGGCTCATCGGCAAACTACTCGAAGATGAGCCGGCAGCCGCGGCCTCGTGATCTGAAGGCCGCAGGTTGATCTCCGCTTGATTCAAATCAGTGAGATCACATATGACTACCAATAGTCACATGGAGAAATGGCATGAAGGAAATTCAGCTCAAGGATGCAAAGGCGACGCTTTCTGCTGTGGTCGATCAAGCCGTGGCCGGTGAACCGACCGTCATCACCCGCCATGGCCGGAAGGAAGCCGTACTGGTTTCCTTTGAAGAATGGCAACGGGTTTCCAAAGTGCCTGAATTCGCCGATCTGCTGTTGATCTTTCCCGGCGAGCCGGCAGATATTCCGGAACGATCGCGAAAGCCCGCACAGGCATTGCGTGAAAACGGCCTCTGATCTTGTATCTTCTGGACACCAATATCGTGTCGGCCGATGCGCCGACCAAGCGCCACGTCGGCGTTGGTACATTCGCGGCCTGGCTGCGTGCCAATAATGACCGGCTTTATCTTTCGGCTATCACCATCGCCGAGATCGAGGCAGGCATCGCCCGCGCGGTCAGAACCGGGGCGACGACGAAAGCGGAGCACCTGCGCCGCTGGCTCGCGGCGGTGGAGCATTTCTATGCCGGCCGTATCTTGCCGTTTGGTATCGAAGAAGCGAAGCACGCTGGCCTGATGCTTGACCGTGCGCGTGCTCATGACCTCGGCTTTGAGGACATTGCCATTGCCGCCACTGCCGCTGCGCACGGCCTCACTGTTTTGACGGCCAATGAGTGCCATTTCGAACCGCTTGGCGTGCCGCTCGCCAATCCACTGAAGCAGTTGCCCATTATCCAATAACGGGCTTTGCCGTGATTGGCTGCCCTGCAGCCAGCCCATTTTCGACGGCCTCTGTAGGACGACGATACCCTCAAGCAAAGATGCCGAGGTCATTTCGGGAACGTCTAGCGGCTGACGGCTCCGCTAGAGCCGAATCTGAATCCGCTCTAGAAGCAAAGAAGGAGAGCGTGATGTCGTCCGAAAACCGCCTACACTTTTCGGCATCACGCTCTAAGCTTTGCGCGATTGGAGGCCCAGATCAGTGCTGCCGTCATGATTTCGGCGGCGGCAAGGGTGGCGATGACCGTGGGACGCTTGTCTTTCACCGCAGTTCCGCCGATCGGGCAGACGAGGCGATCGAAAAGTTCCGCATGACCAGTTTCGCGCGAAAGCCAGCTGCAGAAGGTGGCGCGCTTCGTCTTCGAGCCGATCATGCCGACATAGGCGGAATCGTTACGTTTGAGCGCCTCGGTGGCAATCAGGAAGTCGAGCGCGTGATCATGGGTGAGGATGACGAAGCTGCTGCCGGCCGGCGCATCGTGCACCACGGCTTCCGGCATGGCCGTCAGGCAGGTTTCGATACCAGACACCTTGGAGGCCGTTAGTTCGTCTTCCCGCGTATCGACAAGCACGACACGCAGCGGCGCGAGCGAAAGGGCCATCGCGAGCGCATCGCCGACATGGCCTGCTCCGAAAACATAGACATGCGGACGCGCGGCCATTTCCCGGTCGCTGCGGGCGATGAGTTCGTTCGCTAGTTCAGGATTGAGCACGGTAAAGGCAAGTCCCACCCGGCCGCCGCAGCATTGGCCGATCTCCGGGCCGAGCGGCACGTTCATCGGCTGGGCGGCAAGGCCGGAACGCAAGGCTCGGCGCGCCTGGTCGATTGCCATATATTCGAGGGTCCCGCCGCCAATCGTCGCGAAGATCGCCCGTTCCGACACCAGCATCCAGGCATCGGTATCGCGTGGCGCCGAGCCCGCGACGGCAGTCACCTCGACCAGGATCGACGCCGGCTCGCGGCGCAGAAAATCCCGGATATCTTCGCAGGTGGCAGACATGACCTCATTCCTTCTGTGCGGCCTTGAGGCGCTCGATTGCCATCAGCACCCGCTCGGGCGTTGCCGGCGCGTCGAGACGCGGGCAGATCTTATGGTCGGCCACACTCGCCACCGCGTCCGAAAGAGCATGCAGCACTGCAAGGCCGAGCGGTAGCGGTGGCTCGCCCACGGCCTTGGACCGATGGATCGTCGGCTCATACGCTTCCGACCAGTCAGTCAGGGCCACATTGAAAATCTTCGGGCGGTCGGATGCAAGAGGGATCTTGTAGGTGGAGGGCGCATGCGTTCTAAGGCGTCCCTTGCCATCCCACCAAAGCTCCTCCGTCGTCAGCCAGCCCATGCCCTGGATGAAGCCGCCCTCGACCTGGCCGATATCGATGGCCTGGTTCAGCGAGTGACCGGTATCGTGCAGGATATCCGTGCGTTCGACGACATATTCGCCGGTCAGCGTATCGATCGACACTTCCGAACAGGCAGCGCCATAGGCGTAATAGTAGAAAGCATGGCCACGGCCCGCCTTCCGGTCCCAGTGGATCTTCGGCGTCTTGTAGAAACCGGCGGCCGAAAGCTGGACGCGGGCCATATAGGCCTTCTTGATGAGATCGGGGAAGGATATCTCGCTATCGCCGATCCGCACGCGATTGGGCAGGAACACCACCTGGTCACGCGGCACCCGATAGCTTTCCGCGGCAAAGGCGATCAGCCGATCCTTGATCTGGTGAGCGGCGTTCTGTGCCGCCATGCCGTTCAAGTCAGCTCCCGAGGAAGCCGCAGTCGGTGACGTGTTCGGCACTTTGGCCGTCGTCGTCGCGGTGATCTTCACCCGGTCGAGATCGATCTGGAATTCTTCCGCTACGACCTGCGCCACCTTCAGATGCAGGCCTTGCCCCATCTCGGTGCCGCCGTGGTTCATGTGCACGGAGCCGTCGCTATAGACATGGACCAGAGCGCCGGCCTGGTTTGACTCGGTCTTGGTGAAGGAGATGCCGAATTTCACCGGCGTCAGCGCGATGCCGCGCTTGACGATGCGACTCTTCGCGTTGAACTCGGCAATCGACTGCCGACGCCCGGCGTAATTGGCGCTTTCCTCCAGTTCGGCGACGATACGCTGGATGATGCAGTCCTCGACGGTCTGGTGATAGGGAGTGACGTTGCGCTCACCCTTGACCCCCATCGCGTCGTAGAAATTCAGCTTGCGGATGTCGAGCGGGTCCTTGCCGACCGCGAATGCCACCTCGTCGATGACGCGCTCGGCGCCGACCATGCCCTGTGGGCCGCCGAAGCCGCGAAATGCGGTGTTGGAGACAGTATTGGTGTAGAGCGGCGCCGACTTCGCATGAACATGCGGAAAGAAATAGGCGTTGTCGCAGTGGAACAGCGCCCGGTCGCCGACAGGGCCGGAAAGGTCGGCGGAGAAGCCGGCGCGAAGCGCAAACGTATAGTCCACGGCCAGGATGCGGCCTTCATCGTCGAAACCGACATCGTAGTCGATAGCGAAATCGTGCCGTTTGCCTGTCGCGACCATATCCTCATCGCGGTCGAGCCGGATCTTGATGGCGCGTTTCAGCTTCTTGGCGGCAATGGCCGCGATCGCGGCGCATTGGTTCGCCTGCGTTTCCTTGCCGCCGAAGCCGCCGCCCATGCGGCGAACCTCGATCGTCACTGCGTTGCTCGGTACGCCGAGCGCATGGGCGACCATATGCTGCGTCTCGCTCGGACCCTGGGTGGAGCAATAGACGACGACCTCGTCATCCTCGCCAGGCACGGCAAGCGAGACCTGGCCTTCGAGATAGAAATGATCCTGGCCGCCGAGCCGCATGCGGCCGGTCACCCGCCTCGGTGCGCTTTCAAGCGCGGCTGCCGCATCGCCACGCTTCAGCGTCAGCGGCGTGACCACCTGCCTGTGGGTCGAAACGTCGAGATCCCAGATGTCGATATCGGCCGGCAGTTCCTCGTATTCGATCTTGGCCAGCCGCGCGGCGCGGCGCGCCTGCTCACGCGTTTCCGCGATCACGCAGAAGATCGGCTGCCCGTGAAACTCGACCTTGCCGGCGGCAAGCACCGGGTCGTCGTTCATGTAGGAGGGCGAGATATCGTTGATGCCGGGCACGTCCTCATGCGTCAGTACCGCAACGACGCCGGATGCGGCATGCACGGCAGTAAGATCGACGGAATTCAGGACGCCGTGGGCGACCGTGGACAGGCCAAGACCGGCATGCAGCGTCCCGGTCGGTTCGGTAATGTCGTCGATATAGACGGCCGTACCGGAGACATGCTTGTGGGCTGAGTCATGGCGCGGGCTGGTATGAACTCCGCCGACGATGGTTTCGGCCTTGATGTCTGAAGCATGTTTGTTCATGGCCTACGCAGCCTCATATCTGGACACCTGAACCGGTGCCGCACTGGATGTCGTTTCCAGGTAGAAACGCAAGAGAAGATTCTTCGCCGCGAGCGCGCGGTATTCCGCCGTGGCGCGCATATCGGTCAGCGGCGCGTAGTCCTCGGGGTACTTTTCCATTGCCGCCTCCACCGTCGTCTCGTTCCAGGGCTGGCCGAGCAGCGCATTTTCGACGGCGAAGGCTCGTTTCGGCGTCGCGGCCATGCCGCCATAGGCGATCGTAATTCCGGCGACGGTGCCGTCGGTGGCAAGTGCCACACGGAAGGCGCCGAGCGTCGCCGCAATGTCCTCGTCCCGCCGCTTCGTGACCTTGTAGACGGCGAAGTTCTCGTCCGCGGGCGGAACCGGAACATGCACCGCCTCGACGAATTCGCCGGGCTGGCGGTCCTGCTTGCCGTACGCGACGAAGAAGTCTTCGAGCGCGATGGTGCGGCGGGTCTCACCCTTGTGCAGGGTCAGCGATGCGCCAAGCGCGATCAGCGGCGGCGGCGTATCGCCGATCGGCGAGCCATTGGCGATGTTGCCGCCGATCGTTCCCATGTTGCGTACCTGCTGGCCGCCGATACGGGCAACCAGCGGACCGAGTGCAGGAATATGCTGCGAAAGAGTTTCGAAGGCTTCCGTGTATGTGACGCCGGCGCCGATGGTGATGATACCGTCCGCAACGGCGATCGACTTCAATTCCTGCAATCCGGCTATGAAGACGACCGGTGTGATGTCGCGCATGTGCTTGGTAACCCAGAGGCCGACATCGGTGGAGCCGGCCACCACCGTTGCGGTCGGCGATGCTTCGAGGACTGAGGCGAAATCGTCGAGGCTCGCGGGCACGATCAGCCGATGCCGACCTTCGCCGATTTCGACACGCGCGCCATCGGCAAGCGCCTTCAAGCGTGCGATTGTCGCGTCGCGCTCGATAAGCAAGGGATCGTTCAGCGTTCCGCCATAGCTGGAAACGGCCCGCGCCGCGCGCAGGATCGGCTCGTAGCCGGTGCAGCGACAGAGATTGCCCTGCAGCGCGGTTTCGATCTGCTGGTTCGTCGGGTCTGGCGTCTGCATCCATAGCCCGTAGAGCGACATGACGAAGCCCGGCGTGCAGAAGCCGCATTGCGATCCATGGAAATCGACCATGGCCTGCTGCACCGGATGCAGTTGATTATCGCTGGCTGCCAAATGTTCGATAGTGACGACATGGCAGCCGTCGAGCGAGCCGAGGAAGCGAATGCAGGCATTGACGCCTTCATAGACGAGGCCGCCCGTCGGCGTCAGCCTGCCGACCAGCACAGTGCAGGCGCCGCAATCGCCCTCGGCGCAGCCTTCCTTCGTGCCCTTGAGCGAGCGGGAGAGCCGCAGCCAGTCGAGCAGGGTCTGATCGGGCGCAACGTTGCTGAGAGTCACGTCCTCGCCGTTCAGGATGAAACGCAGTTCTGAGCGGATAGTTAAGGTCGCCATCGTTTAGCTCCCGCGATAGGTGGAATAGCTGTAGGGCGAGAGGAGCAGCGGCACATGGTAATGGGCTCCTTCGTCGGCGAGACCGAAGCGGATCGGGATGATATCCAGGAACAACGGGCCTTCGGATGTGCGGTCGAGATAGTCACCGGCATGGAAGCGCAGCTCGTAGGTGCCGGTCTTCATGGTCTCGCCCGACAGCAGCGGCGCGTCGCAGCGGCCGTCATCATTGGTCTCGGCGGATTTGAGGTGGCGATGCGTGTCGCCCTCGATCCGGTAGAGATCGATGCGCAGACCCCTTACGGGCCTGCCGAGCGCGGTATCCAGCACGTGGGTCGTGAGCCGGCCGGCTTCTGGCGAATGAGACTGCATGTTTTTCTCCCGAACGTGGAGCGTGATGCCGAAAAGTGTAGGCGGTTTTCGGACGACATCACGCTCTACTTCTTTGATTCTAGAGCGGATTCAGATTTTAGGTCGAACAGACCTAAAATCATCCAGCTCTAGCGCTCCTGCCTCCACTATCCGACAGGCTCATTCCGCTGAAAAGCAGCTGTAACGTTCGAGACTTTCAAAATTTCCAATGGGAATAGCGCGCGCGATTTGCGGTTAGACATTTGCGATCGAAGACATTTGGAGGAGTGTTTCATGCGATATTGCCGTGACATGCACGGATATGGCCAGACGCCGCCGGCGGCCCGGTGGCCAGGCAATGCGCGCATCGCCGTGCAATTCGTTCTGAACTACGAAGAGGGCGGCGAGAACTGCGTGCTGCACGGCGATGCGGCATCCGAAGCCTTCCTTTCGGAAATCGTCGGCGCTGCCCCATGGCCGGGCCAGCGCCACTGGAACATGGAATCAATTTATGAATATGGCGCCCGTGCCGGCTTCTGGCGCTTGCACCGGCTTTTCACCGAGAAGCAGGTGCCCGTGACCGTCTACGGCGTCGCAACCGCGCTGCAACGCTCGCCGGCGCAGGTCGCCGCCATGCAAGAGGCCGGCTGGGAAATCGCTTCGCATGGCCTTAAATGGATCGAGCATAAAGATATGGAGCCGGAAGAAGAGCGCGCGGCGATCGCCGAGGCGATCCGCCTGCACACGCTCATTACCGGCGAGCGGGCGCGCGGCTGGTATACCGGCCGCTGTTCGGTCAACACTGTCGATCTGGTGACGAAAGCGGGCGGCTTCGACTATATCTCCGACACCTATGCCGACGATCTTCCCTATTGGCATGAACATGGCGGGCGCCACCAACTCATCATTCCCTATACGCTCGATGCCAACGACATGCGCTTTGCGACGCCGCAGGGCTTCAACAGCGGCGATCAGTTCTTTAGCTACCTGAAGGATTCCTTCGACGCGCTCCATGCCGAAGGTGCAGCAGGCAGCCCGAAGATGATGAGCATCGGCCTGCATTGCCGCCTGATCGGGCGGCCCGGACGCATCATGGCGCTCGCCCGCTTCATCGACTACGTCCAGAGCCACGACAAGGTCTGGATCGCCCGCCGCGTCGATATCGCCGAGCACTGGGCGAAGACGCATCCGCCAGGGCCGATCTCGGAGCGGCCCTCGCAGATGCCGGAGGGCACCTTTATCGAGCGCTTCGGCGGCGTCGTCGAACATTCGCCCTGGATCGCACACCGTGCCTTTGCTGGCGAACTTTCGCCCGCAAACGATACGGCGATCGGGCTCCATGCCGCGCTCACCTTCCAGTTCCGGGCGGCGAGCGAGGAGGAGCGGCTCGGCGTACTCGTCGCTCACCCGGATCTTGCCGGCAAGCTGGCGCAGGCGAGGCGTCTGACGGCGAGCTCGACGGCAGAGCAGGCCTCCGCCGGGCTCGACGCGTTGACGGACGACGAGCGGGCGCGTTTCACCGCTCTCAATAACCGCTATGTCGCAAAGTTTGGCTTCCCGTTCATCATCGCCGTGCGGGATCACACGAAATCCGGGATTCTCGCCGCGTTCGAGATCCGGATCGAGAATGACCGAGACACCGAATTCGCCACCGCCTGCCGCCAGGTGGAGCGCATCGCGTTCCTCCGGCTCGTGGCCATGCTTCCCACTGGAGAAGGACTGGATCCGAGTGTGCAGCGGAGTGCCGCATGAGGCCGGCTATCGCACTCAAGAGCAAAAATGAGGAGAACGTGAATGAAGGTGATCGAAATTCAACCGTTGACGCGTGTTGCCTTCTTCCCCTTCGGCGAGGTGATAGAGATGGATGGGGCCTATAACTACCCCATCAACGCCGGGAAATGTGTGCGATACCATGATCTGGCAAAAATCGAGACGACCGGGGAGAAGGCGCGCGCGATGATCAGCCTGCTGCGCGGCGAGCCCTACACGCTGCCGCTGGAGCTGCAGATGGTGGAGCGGCATCCGCTCGGCAGCCAGGCCTTCATACCGCTGACCGACAATCCGTTCCTGGTTGTCGTGGCGCGGGAAACCGAAAATGGACCGGGAGAGCCGCTGGCTTTTCGCACAAAGCCTGGGCAGGGCGTCAATATCGGCCGCAATATCTGGCATGGCATCCTCACGCCTCTCGACGGCATTTCGGATTTTGTCGTCGTCGATCGTGGCGGTGAGGGCGTAAACCTGGAGGAACATTTCTTTGCGGAGCCATTCCTGATCTGCTGAACAGTGGAGTGGGTTCAAATGAATCAAGGGGCGCCGCAATTGCGGCGCCCCTTGATTCATTTGGATGTCTCGCTTCTCATCCTGCCTGCGACGTACAGCCTTCCGCTGGTAGTTTCTGGGTATTGCCCATCCGTGAGATGCGCGGCATTTCGGGTCCTAGCTACCTTGCCGGATAAACAGGCAGATCTTGCAAACAAATTGGGAGCCGGACCATCGCAACGGACGATCCGGCTCCTTGAAATGCGCCGCTTTGGCTAGTCCGCAAAGAAGGCGAAGCGCACGATGAACAGGGCGGCAACGATCTGCGTTGCCAGATGAAGCGTCTTCCAGCGGCCGGTGCAGACCTTCAGGACGACGTAGCTGATGAACCCGAAGGCAAGGCCGTTGGCGATCGAATAGGTGAACGGCATTGCAAGTGCCGTCAGCGCCGCCGGTGCCGCCTCCGTCAGGTCGTCCCACTCGATCTCGGTCAGCTCGCGCATCATCAGGCCGGCGACATAAAGCAGGGCCGGTGCGGTGGCATAGGCGGGAACGGAGCCCGCGAGCGGTGAAAAGAACAGCGACGCCAGGAAAAGCATGGCGATGGTGAATGCCGTCAGGCCGGTGCGGCCGCCCGCCTGAACGCCCGAGGCGCTTTCGACATAGGCCGTCGTGCTGCTGGTGCCCATCAGCGAGCCGGCGACGATGGCCGCGCTGTCGGCAAGCAGAGCCCGGCTCAAGCGGTTTGGTTTTCCTTCCTCGAGAAGCTTTGCCCGCTTGGCGACACCGATCAGCGTTCCGGTCGCGTCGAAGACCTCGACGAGCACGAAGACGAGGATGATGTGGATCAGGCCGCCATGAAGAGCACCCACGATATCGAGCTGCAAAAAGGTCGGCATGATCGAGGGCGGAGCCGAAACGATGCCGTGGAACTGGCTGACGCCGAAGATCCAGGAGAGAATGGTGACGGCAAGAATGCCGATCAGGATCGAGCCCCTTACTCTCATCGCGTCAAGAACGGCGATGACGAAGAAGCCGAAGATCGCGAGAAGAGGGCCTGTCTGCTTCAGATCTCCAAGACCGATGAGCGTCGCCTTGTTGGCGACGACGATGCCGGCGCTCTTGAGCGCGATGATCGCCAGGAAGAGACCGATACCGGCGGCGATCGCGCTTCTCAGCGAACGCGGGATGCCGGCGATCAGCCAGCTGCGCACGCCCGTGACCGTCAGCAAGACGAAGATGGCACCCGAAATGAAGACCGCGCCGAGCGCCTGTTGCCAAGTAAATCCGAGCGTGGCGACAACGGTGAAGGCAAAGAAGGCATTGAGGCCCATGCCCGGCGCCATGCCGATCGGCCAATTGGCGACAAGCCCCATAACGATGGAACCCAATGCCGCGGCAAGACAGGTGGCGACGAATATGGCATTACGGTCCATGCCGGTGGTAGACAGGATATCCGGATTGACGAAGATGATATAGGACATCGTCAAGAACGTCGTCACGCCCGCGATGAGTTCGGTGCGCACGGACGTGCCGTGCTCACTCAATTTGAAAAGTCGTTCAAGCATCGTTCCTCCCTAAGCGTTTCAGGCGCTCATGAATGTCATGGGGCTTACCCGCATCTCCTCCGATGCGGGCGCGAGAAGCGCCTGTGACCGGCGTTTCGTGGCGAGGGAGATTGTGCGCTTTTAAAGGCTCCGGACGCTAGAGCCCGATTTCCCTGCAATTTGCGAAAGACATTCTAGTTTTTCAGACCATTTCCAAGCGAGTCGATCGGTTTTCGAAACCAATGGCTCGCGGGAACGCCGGGATTGTCCACCGGCTTCGCTCGCAATCGCCTGACATGACCAGGCAAGCAAAAAAATGATATGCACCATATTTATAGCTGCCACATGACATAGCAACCCATTTTCGGCCCGCCGATCTCACGGGGCTCCGAGACGACGGGATACCATTCCGGCGGCACTCCTCACACGTTCACCAATCCGGTGGATGTCGACGTCCTCGAGCCGATGCTTCGGTCCGGAGACGGAAATGCCTGCGATGGCTTCTCCATGCACGTTCAGGATAGGAGCAGCCACGCAGCGCATTCCCTTGGTCCGCTCCTCGTCGTCGAAGGAGTAGCCGCGGTCCCGCGTCTTCTGCAGTTCCTCGCGCAGCTGATCAAAGGAACGCACGGTATTCTCGGTGAAGCGCTCCAGCTCCTTTTTCCTGAAAAGCGTGGCGAGACGATCGTCGTCATAGGTGCTCAGCAGCGCCTTGCCGATGCCGGAGGCATGCAGCGGCGACAGCGTGCCCGGCGGGAAAAAGGCCCGGATCGACTCGTGGGTCTCCACCTGGCTGATGAATAGGACGTTTCCGTCCTTCTCGATGCCGAGGTTGGAGGTCTCGCCCGTTTCCAGCATGAGCTCCCGCATGACCGGGCGGCTCCGCTCGACGACATTGGTGCGCCGGAGAAAGGCGGAGCCGAGCCGGTATGCCTCCGGGCCGATATACCATACCTGGCGATCGGGGCTGATCTCGACGAATTCGCGTCGCTCCAGCGTCGCGAGCACGCGATGCATGGTCGCCGCCGATTGGCCGAGCTTCCCGGCCAGCTCCGAGAGCGTCATCCCCTCCGGCGTCGAGAGCGCATCGAGCACGTCCAGTGCGCGATCGAGCGCCTGGATCGTATTTTGTGTCTGAGGGCCGTTGAAGGCCTTCGGTCGCCCGCGTCGGCGCATTTCGGCAGCCATCGGTCATCGTCCCCTTTGAGAAGTCAACTTGCAGAAAAATTCTGCTATGAAAAATTAAATTATCCAATGAAAAAATTCAACATACTGTTTTGTATAGATAATACTTACATTTTTCGCATTTTGAAAAATGATTTCAAAAAAATTTATCTCCTGCGCCGGACATGGTATCCATCTTTCAACAGTAGGAGGACACGCAGATGTACATGCAAAATCCGGTCTTCATCCCCGGTCCGACGAATATGCCCGAGGTCCTTCGCAAGGCTGCGGACATGCCGACGCTCGATCACCGTTCCCCGCTTTTCGGTGAAATTCTGCGTCCGGCGCTTGCCGGCGTTAAGAAAGTCATGAAAACCGAAAAGGCCTCCATATTCGTATTTCCGTCTACGGGGACCGGCGGATGGGAAACGGCCATCACCAACACGCTCAGCCCGGGTGACCGCGTATTGGCGGCCCGCTACGGTATGTTCAGCTATCGCTGGATCGACATGTGCCAACGCCACGGCCTCAAGGTTGATATCATCGAGGCCGAATGGGGCGGCGGCGCTCCCGCCGATCGCTATGAGGAAGTTCTCACAGCCGATACCACGCATGAAATCAAGGCCGTCCTGGTCACGCATAACGAGACGGCAACCGGCGTCAAATCCGATATCGCGGCCATCCGCCGGGCGATCGATGCCGCCGGCCATCCCGCCTTGTTGTTCGTCGATGGTGTCAGCTCCATCGCCTCGATGGATTTCCGCATGGACGAATGGTCCGTCGATATCGCCGTGACCGGTTCGCAAAAGGGCTTCATGCTGCCCGCCGGCCTGGCGATCACGGCCTTTTCCCCGAAGGCCCTGGCAGCCGTCGACCATGCAAAGCTCCCGCGCACCTTCTTCGACATTCGCGATATGGCGAAGAGCTATGCGAACGACGCCTATCCTTATACCCCGGCTGTCGGACTCCTGAATGGCCTGAAGCTCTCGACGGAACTGTTGCTCGCCGAAGGCCTGGAGAACGTATTTGCAAGACACCGGCGTATCGCCGGCGGCATTCGAGCCGCCGTTCGGGCATGGGGTCTTAATCTATGCGCCAAAAGCGAGGAACTCTATTCCGACACGGTGAGTGCGATCCGCACGCCGCAAGGTTTCGACGCCACTTCGATCGTCGCGCATGCGGCGAGGAAGTACGATGTCGCTTTCGGAACTGGGTTGGGCGAGGTTGCCGGCAAGGTGTTCCGTATCGGGCATCTCGGCAGTTTGACTGACGTCATGGCTCTTTCAGGCATTGCGACGGCTGAGATGGCCATGGTCGATCTTGGTCTCAACGTCAAACTCGGCTCGGGCGTTGCGGCTGCGCAGGAACACTATCGCAACGACCGCCTGTCCAAGATTCAGGCCGCGGCCTGAGGAGCTACACGATGTACATACCGACATTGGCCGACATGGTGGCCGCGCATACGCGCATCAAGCCCCACATCCATCGCACACCGGTCCTCACCTCCAGCTTCATCAACTTGCTCGTCGGCGCCGAACTGTTCTTCAAATGCGAGAACTTCCAGAAAGCCGGCGCATTCAAGGCCCGTGGCGCATCCAACGCCGTCTTTGGCCTGAGCGACGAGCAGGCGGCCCGCGGCGTTGCAACGCATTCATCCGGCAATCACGGAACGTGCCTTTCCTACGCCGCCGGGCGGCGGGGCATTCCTTGCACCGTCGTTATGCCGCGGACCGCCCCGCAGGCAAAGAAGGACGCCGTCAGGGGATATGGCGGCAGGGTGGTCGAATGTGAGCCTTCGACCTCCTCGCGTGAGGCCGTCTTTGCCGACGTCGTCGCCGAGACGGGTGCCGAATTCGTTCATCCCTACAATGATCCGCGCGTTATCGCAGGCCAGGCGACCTGCTCGATGGAGCTGATCGAACAGGTCGACGGGCTCGATGTCGTGGTGGCGCCGATCGGCGGTGGCGGCATGGTGTCGGGGACCTGCCTCACATTATCGAACCTCGCGCCGAGCATCAGGATCTATGCTGCCGAACCCGAGCAGGCCGATGATGCCTATCGCAGCTTCAAGGCTGGCTACATCATTGCCGACGATGCGCCGAATACGGTTGCCGACGGTCTGAAGGTGCCGCTCAAGGATCTGACCTGGCATTTCGTCAGAAACCACGTGACCGATATCCTGACGGCTTCCGAAGAGGATATCGTCGATGCCATGAAGCTCATCTGGAAGCGGATGAAGATCGTCATGGAACCCTCCAGCGCCGTCCCGCTGGCGACGATCATCAAGAACAGGAAGGTTTTCGCCGGTCAGCGCATTGGCGTCATCATCACCGGCGGAAACGTCGACCTCGACACATTGCCTTGGCAATAAGGGAGAAAGAGCAATGAACATGGAACCGAAATTCGCCGGCATGGAAGTCGGCTACGACGTGCCGGCTCTTCCCGGCATGAGCGTCGACGAAATCCAGACGCCATGCCTGATCCTCGACCTCGATGCGCTCGAGAACAACATCCGCAAGATGGGCGACTATGCCAAGGCGCACAACATGCGGCACAGGGCGCATGGCAAGATGCACAAATCCGTCGATGTCCTCAGGCTTCAGCAGGAACTTGGCGGTGCAATCGGGGTCTGCTGCCAAAAGGTTTCCGAGGCGGAAGTCTTCGTTCGCGGCGGCATCAAGGATGTTCTGGTGTCGAACCAGGTTCGCGATCCGGCAAAGATCGACCGTCTGGCGCTTCTGCCGCAGCACGGCGCACGCATCATCGTCTGCCTCGATGACCTCGCAAATGTCGAAGAGCTATCGAGCGCGACGCAGAAATACGGCACGACGCTGGAATGCTTCGTGGAGATCGATTGCGGCGCCGGACGCTGCGGCGTCACGACAACGTCAGCCGTCGTCGAACTCGCCAATGCCATCCATGCGGCACCGGGTCTCAAGTTTGCCGGCATACAGGCCTATCAGGGCGCGATGCAGCACATTGACAAATATGACGACCGCAAGGCGAAGCTCGATGCGGCCATCGCCCAGGTCAAGGATGCCGTCGATGCCCTCAAGGCCGAGGGCCTGGAACCCGAACTGGTCAGCGGCGGCGGCACGGGCAGCTATTATTTCGAGAGCAATTCGGGCGTCTACAATGAGCTGCAATGCGGCAGCTATGCGTTCATGGATGCCGATTACGGCCGCATCCAGGACAAGGACGGCAAGAGGATCGACCAGGGCGAATGGGAGAATGCCCTCTTCATCCTGACGAGCGTCATGAGCCATGCAAAGCCCGACAAGGCAATCTGCGACGCCGGCCTCAAGGCGCAATCGGTCGATTCAGGCCTCCCCTTTGTCTACGGTCGCAATGACGTGAAGTACATCAAATGCTCCGACGAGCACGGCGTTATCGACGACCCGAACGGCGTTCTCAAGATCAACGAGAAGCTCCGCCTGGTTCCGGGCCATTGCGATCCGACCTGCAATGTTCACGACTGGTATGTCGGCGTGCGCGACGGCAAGGTGGAAACGCTTTGGCCGGTGTCGGCCCGCGGCAAGGCTTACTGATGAAATAGGAGGCTTCGGCCCCCGGCAAACCAGGCGGAAGTGCAATGATCATCATTCCCGAAAATGCCATCGCCGAGTTGGTCACGCCCTCTGATTGCTTCAAGGCGGTCGAAGAGGTCTTCGCCTCGATGGCGAACAGGTCGGCCTATAATTTTCCTGTGATCCGGGAGGCAATCGGGCACGCCGATGCGCTGTATGGCTTCAAGTCCGGCTTCGATCGCAAGAGCCTGGCGCTCGGTCTCAAGTCCGGCGGGTTCTGGCCAAACAATGCAAGCAGAGGCCTTACCAACCACCAGTCCACCATCTTCCTGTTCGACGCCGATACCGGAAAATGCCGTGCCGTGGTCGGCGGCAATCTGCTGACCGCGCTGCGGACGGCTGCCGCATCGGCAATCTCGATCAAGCATCTCGCCCGAAAAGATGCGAAGATCCTCGGCATGATCGGCGCGGGTCACCAGTCGACGTTTCAATTGCGCGCAGCCCTTGAGCAGCGCGCATTCGAAAAGATCCTCGCCTGGAACCCGCATCCCGACATGCTGAGCCGTCTGGAGGAGGTTGCCAAGGAGGAGGGCCTTCCCTTCGAGGCAGTCGATCGCGATCAACTGGGAGCGGAGGCGGATGTCATCATCTCGATCACCTCGTCCTTTGCGCCACTTCTTAAAGCTTCGCAGGTCCGCGCCGGCATGCATCTCGCCTGCATGGGCACGGATACGAAGGGCAAGCAGGAGGTCGAGGCCGAGCTCATCGATGCTGCAACCGTCTTTACCGATGAAGTCGAGCAGGCCATAACGATCGGCGAAACGCAGCATGCCATCGAAAAAGGCTTGATCCGTAAGGAGGCCATCGTCGAAATCGGCGCCGTGATCAATGGGACGCATCCCGGACGAACCTCGCAGGATGAGGTCACGTTGTTCGATGGTACGGGTGTTGGCCTTCAAGACCTTGCCGTTGCTTCGGCCGCCGTCGAGCTCGCTTTGGCGAAAGGCGTGGCAATTGAGGTCGATTTCTGACGCGGCGCATTTGGGGGAGGCATGAGGCGGTGATGTCGTCTACAGTTTCCGCTTGATCGAATAGGTGGAGATTCGCATGTCGGCCCGGGCAATAAGGATTGCAATCAACGGATTTGGCAGGATCGGGCGTTCCGTCCTGCGTCTCCTTCTGCGGGAGCGTCGCGACATCGAAGTCGCGCTGATCAACGACATCGCCGATTTGGAGACATGCGCTTATCTCTTTGAATTCGACAGCGTGTACGGTCCCTGGGCAGAACCGGTCTCCTTCGAGGATCAGCTTCTTATCGTCGGCGGGGCGTCGATACCGTTTCACAATGCTCCCGATATCAGCAAACTCGATCTTCGCGGCGTCGACGTTGTTCTGGAGTGCACCGGCCATGCCAAATCCAGGACCGTGGCGCAGCGGGGACTTGCGGCCGGAGCAAGGAGAGTTCTCATTTCCGGCCCTTCCGCCGCAGCCGACGTGACATTGGTGCTGGGGGCGAATGAGGAAGCCTTCCGCGATCAGCCCGTGGTTTCAAACGCATCGTGCACGACAAATGCGCTGGCGCCGCTTTTGCGCATCGTCGACCAGGAATTCGGCATCATCGGCGGTCAGATGACCACGGTTCATTGCTACACGGCAAGCCAGCCGACGATCGATCAGCCGCGGTCGGAACTATCGCGCAGCCGCGCGGCCGCCCTTTCGATGGTGCCGACGACAACGAGCGCGCATGCGATCGTCGGCGACGTGCTTCCTCATCTCGCCGGCCTCATCGAAGCCCGCGCCCTTCGAGTGCCGACCGCCAGCGTTTCGGCGATCGATCTGACCGTTGCTGTCAGGCATGTGTCAGACTTGGGCACCATGCGGGCAAGGCTGAAGCAAGTCGCCGAGGGATCACCGGTACTGGGCTGGATCGAGAAGCCATTGGTTTCGGTCGATCTGCGCGGTCGGCCTGAATCGCTCGTTTTAAGCGGACCGGAGATGTCGCTTTCCGCCGGCGGTCTCCTCAGGGTGTTCGGCTGGTACGACAACGAATGGGGCTTCTCCAACCGGATGATCGACATGGCTCGATATATCGGGCGGCTAAATTAGGGGCGGCGGCGCCGGCCGATCCTGGAGGAGGGGTAGGCGTGGAAATGGCAGCGGCATCTCACCGTATCCGACCCGTCGCCGAAGGGTGACGCGCCCGCGCGTGGCGACGGGGAACCGACCACTATGAGATTTTAATTTTTTCGCGTTTCCCGATGAATGGAACGGCTATGCATGTCGGGCCATCTTTGTCCTACAGCCAATGGTAGGATTGGAGCGCGAAGATGTATTTCGAACTGAAGGACACGACGGCGGATATTCTCGCAAAGAGCCGCCGTCGCGAGGAGCTGTGCGATCTTCCGCTCGATCTGATAGCCTCGGAGCGCGAGGCATATGATACCCAGGCGATAGCGCAGGACGCGCTCGGCTTCGAACGCAAGGGCTACGCGCTTGTCGGCACGAGCGATCCGGCGCGCCGCATGCTCGGGCTAAAGGGGCCGATCTATTCCAAAATCCCCGCCTTCGCCCTGCAACGGAAAGTCCAGACCTTCCGGCTGCCGCCGGGAACAATCGGTGTACAGTGCGAGTTCGTCTTTACGATGCTGCGATCATTTCCGGATGAGAGGGAGCGAATTTCCCTTAGCGGCGTGGCCGACGCCATCATGAGCTGCCGTCCGGCAATCGGCGTTATCGGCAGGCGGACGCGGCAGGTGATTGCCGGCGCCAATCCGGCGATCGCGGACTTCGGTCTGCACGTTGCAACCCTCTGCGGCGAGCATGCCGAAAGAGGCGAGGCCGGCGACTTCGCCGGGATCGAGGTCACGACGTTCCTGTTCCAGCAAACCATGCTTTCAGGCAATTCGTCATCGGTCATGGGTAATCCGCTGAATGCGGTTGCTTGGCTGGCGGGAGAGCTTGCGGCGAACGGCAGGCAGCTCGAACCGAGCGACATCGTGGCGACAGGCTCCTGCACGCCGATCCTCCAGGTCCGCGCCGGACAGCATCTGGCGGCCGACTTCGGGCCGCTCGGTCAGGTCGAGTGCCTGTTTAATTGACCTGGTTCAAAAGTCGAAAGGACTGATAATGCAGCCGCAACAGAGGCCATTCGTGGTCGAGATCAAGAAGAGCAGGCGTCCCCGCTCAAAAATACCTCCGATTCAGGGAGGCCGCGATCGCTTGACCGAGCAGAAAGATGCGGCGCGTGCGGGGCTGACCTTGCCGCGTGAGGATCGTCGCTGATGGTGAGCCGAAACATTCCTCATGAATATTTCCTGCTGTCCGCCGCGCGAGAGGACGGTCCCGTCGTCGGCTACATCCATGGTCGGCCGATTTCCAGCGCCATCATCGACAGGAACGGCAGTCGCTACCGTTTCGTCGGAGTTGCCATCAGGGACCGTCAAGGCCGCCTTGATGTCCTGTCGCTCAGGCGCGGAGAATGGATCGTTGCGCCCGACCTGATCTACGAAGAGGCTGCTTAATGGCGGCAAAGATGCTGCCGTTCCATATCGCTGAAATCCACGCGCCGTCGCAATAGCAATCATATGGCTGCGTGATCTCAGGCGATCATATAGCCGCCGTCGACCGGCATGGAGATGCCGTTGACCATGGCTGCCTCGTCCGAAAGCAGGAACAGGATCACCTCGGCGACGTCAGCGGGTTCGGCAAACCGACCCACCGGGATCCGTTCGCGCATCGGCGCTGCCTTTTCGGGATCGCTCCATGCCTTGATGGCCATCGGTGTCAGCGTGACGGTCGGATGGACGCCATTGACGCGAATGCCCTTCGGCGCCAGCTCTTTCGCCATTACGCGCGTCAGGCCGTCCAGCCCACCTTTCGAGGCGCAATAGGCCGCATGATCCAGTATGCCGACGAAGGCGGCGACGGAGGATACGTTGACGATCGCACCGGAAAGGCCTCTTTCGATCAGCGAGCGGGCAAATTCCTGCGCGACGATCATCGGGGCACGGGTATTGACGGCAAACAGGTGATCGAAGGCTTCGACCGTGGTTTCGAGAAACGACTGCAGTTCCGTCGTCCCCGCGCAATTGACGAGATAATCCGCCGGAAGCGCGGCCAATGCCGCCTCACGTGTCTTTTCGGCGTCGGCGAGATCGATCTGAATGGCCTCGCAGCCCAGTTCGTCGCGCAGCGAGGCAACGTCCGCCGCACTTCTGGTCAGGGCCACGACGCGGGCACCGCGCTTCACAAGTATTTCCGCTGTCACGCGGCCAATGCCCTTGCCCGCGCCGGTGACGATCACCCTCTTCCCTTCGAAATTCATCAGAACGTCCTCTTACAATCTCTTGTCGGTTTCTTCATCGAAGATATGAACATGGCGTGGGTCAATACGGAAATGCATTGTTCGCCCCGGCGCGATTTCGATCCGTTCGCGAATGAGCGCATCGATCGGCACTCCGCCGACCCGGCCGAAGATCAGCGTCTCGGAGCCGGTAGGTTCGAATACGGAGACCTCGACGGGGATTCCGCCATCGCCGATAGTAATGTGTTCGGGCCGAATTCCATAGGTCACCGGCCTGCCGTCTTCGGCGTTCACCTTCTCCACCGGCAGAACGACACCTTGCTCAGTGACGACGACCTGCCGGCCGTCGCGATTGCCGATCCGGCCCTTCAGGAAGTTCATCGAAGGACTGCCGATAAAGCCCGCGACGAAGATATTCGCCGGAAAATCGTATAGCTCCAGCGGTCTGCCCACCTGCTCCACCCGTCCGTCGCGCATCACGACGATCTTACTGGCCATCGTCATGGCCTCGATCTGGTCGTGCGTGACGTAGATGGTGGTGGTTTTCAGCCGTTGGTGCAATTCCTTGATTTCGACCCGCATGGTCACGCGCAACTTGGCGTCGAGGTTCGAAAGAGGCTCGTCGAAGAGGAAGACCTGCGGATCGCGCACGATGGCGCGGCCCATGGCGACGCGCTGGCGCTGGCCGCCGGACAGTTGCTTCGGATAACGATCGAGGTAACGGGAGAGATCGAGGATTTCGGCGGCGCGGCGCACCTTTTCATCGATTTCCGCCCTGGGGCGTTTCGCCATCTTCAGCGGAAAACCCATGTTCTCGGCGACCGTCTTGTGTGGGTAGAGCGCATAGGATTGAAAGACCATGGCGATGTCGCGCTCCTTCGGCGGGGCGTTGGTGACGACACGGCCTCCGATCCGGATATGGCCGCCGCTCACCGTCTCAAGACCCGCGACCATGCGCAGCAGCGTCGATTTTCCGCATCCGGAAGGGCCTACCAGAACGACGAATTCGCCGTCATCGATGTCGACGCTGACACCATGCATGACCTGAAGGGCGCCATATTTCTTCGTGACGTCGCTAATCTGTACGTTTGCCAATGTTTTCCTCCCAGATGCCGCAGTGCATGCTGTATTTTCCTGGTCGTCGCCGGCATTCATTGCCTTATCCGCGCCGGATGATGTAGGCGCCGAGCACGGCGGAAATCGCCGTCGCTATCCAGATCGAAAGCCCCAATGGTTCGATAAAGCGCATCCAGAGCAGCGACAGGGCCACCCAGATGACGACCGAGATGAACAGCCGGTCGAACCAATTCGTCTCTATGGGCAGGAACCCTGCCTTGCGCTCGCTGCTTTCGGATTCTGGAGACATGGGGTTATCCTTTCACGGCACCGAAGGTCAGGCCCGCAACGATGTGGCGCTGCACGACGGTGAAGACGATGAGAGCTGGAATGAGCGTGAAGACCGATATCGCTGCCATGATCCCCCATTGCGTGCCCGTCGTCGTGACATATTCCGAAAGCCCGGTGGTCAAGGTGCGCGCCCTGAAATTGGTCAGGGTCGCCGCGAGCAGATATTCGTTCCATGCGAATACCCAGGTCAGGATCAGCGTCACCGCCAGCCCGGGCCGCGCCAGCGGGAATATGATATCCGACAGAACGGTCCATGTGCTTGCGCCGTCGACATAGGCTGCCTCGTCAAGCTCTTTCGGAATGCCTTCGACGGTCGGGCGAAGCGTCCAGATCGCAAAGGGAAGGTTGAACGAGCAGTAGACAAGGATCATGCCGATCCGCGAATCCGCAAACGAGAAGCTGCCGATCTTGTAGACCTGCGTGAGCAGCAGAAAGAGCGGCAGCAGGAATACGGCCGGCGGCGCCATCCTGTTCGTGATTGTCCAGAAGAAGATGCTCTCCTTGCCGGCAAGGTCGAACCGCGAAAGCGCGTAGCAGGCGAGAAAGCCGAGCGTCGTCACCAGCAGCGCGTTGCCTGATGAAATGAGCAGCGAATTCACCATGTAGCCGCGCAGCGTCGGATTGTTCAGGACGTCGGTATAGTTCTTCCAGAACAGGCTTCTCAGGATGACTTCGGGCGTCGAGAACAGCTCGACCGTCGGCTTCACCGAAATGACGAAGAGCCAGTAGATGGGAAAGAGGGTCGCAAAGCTGATGGCGATCCACATGACGACCAGAAGCCAAGGATTGCGGGTCTTCATCGCTTCAACCTTTCCTGGCTCGCGGCGCGATCAGGCTGACATAGAGCAGCCAGCAGACGACGATGGTCAGATACAGCACGACGACCGAGATGGCCGAACCGTAGCCGTAGTTCGTTTTGGGGAAGACTTCCCTGAAGATGTGCACGCCGATGTAGCGCGTCGCGGAGCCGGGGCCGCCACCGGTCAGCATCAGCACTTCGTCCACGGTCCGAAGCGCATCCATGAGCCTGATGAAGACGGTGGCGATCAAGGCCGGCCGGATCATCGGAAGCGTGATGTGCCAGAAGATCTGGCTCTTGCCCGCGCCGTCGATCTGCGCTTGCTCGAACGGATCCGGCGGCAATGAAACGAGAGCGGCGATCAGCGAAAGCGTCACCAGCGGCGTCCAATGCCAGATATCCATGATCACGGTAACAATGAAGGCCGCAAGCGCGCTTTGGCCGATGTTGAGATCGAAGCCGAACCAGCTGTGCAGCAGATATGGGATGATGCCGATCGAGGGCGTCGTCATCAGCTTCCAGACCGATCCGACGATAATCGGCGCCATGATCAACGGCAGGGTATGGATGGTGCGGAATATCGCCTTGCCGGGGAAATCCTTCAGGAGTGCCTGTGCGAGCACGTAGCCGAGCGCGATCTCGGAGACCACGGCGAAGAAGACGAATGCCGCCGTGATGCCCAGGGACGCCAGGAACTGCTGATCGAAAACGACCTTGCGGTAATTTTCCGCCCAGTTGAAGACCATGTGGGGATTGGCGGCAAAGGGATTCCAGGCATGAAAGGAAACCCATACGACATAGACGAACGGAAAAATGCCAAAGAGCCCGAGGATCACTATGGTTGGTGACAGCAAGAGCCAGCCGAGCTTCTGTGAATGCATCGCCCTATCCCCCTGTGGCGGTTGCTAATATGCCCGTTTCGCAGCAATGGGAGACAGGCCGCGATTGACCGCGGCCTGTCCGCTCGGAAGGGAAGGCTATTTGCGATAGCCGAGCGAGGTCAGCTCTTCCTCGGTCTTTGCCGCCATCTGGTCGAGGCCCTCGTCGGGGCCTATCTTGCCGGTCAGGATATCGAAGAAAATCGGAGCCGTCGCTTCGCGCACCTGGGCGTGGAACGGATAGGGCGGGGCGCCGGCGAAGAGCTTGCCCTGATCTTTCAGCATCGTATAGAAGCCACCAAGCTTGACATCCATGGCCTTGACCTTGGGGTCGTCGAAGGTTGCGGTATTGGTGACGCGCGGCGCGGCAATCGCCCAGTCGGGCTGCACATCGTTCTGGCCGATGAATTGCAGGAAGAGCAGGGCGGCCTCCTGGTTCTTGGAGGTGACGGGCAGGCCGAAGGCGCCGCCGTCATAGTAGCCGACGTAGCCCTTGCCGGTTTCGGCGGCCTCCAGCACGCCCGGCTCGAGCGGCGGCAGGGCAAAGCCGACCTTGCCCGTGACCTTCGACTGCGAGGAATCGGTCGCGATCCAGGCCGCGTTCTCGCCATAGACCAGGCCCTGCGCCACCCGGCCGGCGGCGAAGGTCGTGGCGACCTCCGTCCATGTGGATTGCGAGGATTCCGGCGGTGCGATGTCGCGCAGATGCAGCCACCATTTCAGCGCGGCCTTCGCCTTGTCGCTGTTCATCTGGCCGCCATGCTCGACGGTTGCCGCATAGTCCTTCTGCGCATCGATGCCCCAGTTGTAGACGCCGAAGGTCGGCGCGACGGACTCGAAGAATTCATACCATGAGGCCGGATGGCCCGTATGGGCCTGCGCCGTCGAGCCCCACAGCTGCATGTTGTGATCCTTGCCCCACTGGGTAAAGAAGTCGGCAATTTCCGTATATTGTTCGTGCGTGGTCGCTGGTTTCAGATCATGGCCCGTCTTCTGCTTGAAAGCCGCCTGGATTTCCGGATCTTCGAACAGGTCCTTGCGATAGAGATAGGTCTTGAGGAAGGCCTCCATCGGAACGCCGTAAAGATCCCCGTTCGCATCCTTGAAGTAGTTGGAGAAGCTGGTGAAATTGGCGGCATCGTAGGTCGGCGCCTTCAGATCCGGCTGGTCCTTCAGCGCCTTGGTGATGTCGGTCAGGAAGTTTCGCGCCATATAGGAATAGACGATGTCCTGCTCGATATAAACGACGTCGTAGATGCCGGTGCCGGCTTCCATGTCCTTGATCGCCTTGTCGTACATCTGGTCCCAGGACGTCGTTTCGATTTCGACCTTGATGCCTGTCTTCTTCTCGAACTCAGGCGCCAGCACATCCTTGATGTAGTTGGAAGGGGGCGTAGACTCGGTCACTCCATGCAGCGTCACGCCCTTGAATTTTGCTCCGGCGTCGGACCAGAAGTCTGCCCAGGCCGGCGAGGCGGCGGCAAGGCTAAGCGTCAGCGCGATGGCGCTGGCTTTCATAGCGTATCTCATTTCAATCCTCCCAGATTACAGCGAGATCATTCGCCGAAGAATTCTTAGCTCGAAATTCCATCGTTTGCAATATTTGTTGCTTTAACATGCAAATTATGGAGCTATCCCGTTGTTTTGGTTGTCGATATGATCAACGAAGGGGGAAGAAATATTAGCTTTGACATAAAATGCTGCAATGCAAAGGTATTATCGCTGCAATAAAGTTCGTTTCGTCAAATTTGTTTGTTGCTTTGCCATACTAAATAACTTAACTTTGGATAAAGCTTGGACGAAAAATCACGAGGACATGATGATGCGACGCTTGGGAATCCATTCATTTGTATGGACGGGCGGCCAAACCCAGGAAGGGCTTGAGATGGCCCTGCGAAAGACGGCCGAGCACGGTTATGGAACCATCGAGTTCGCCTATCTTCGCCCCGAAAAATTCAACCTGGACCGGCTCGCAAGGCTCGCGCAGTCGCTTGACGTGGAGATCGGCGTGACGATGGGGTTGCCGCTCGACAAGGACGTGTCGAGCGACGATCCCTCGGTCGTTGCGGAGGGCAAGCGGATGCTGGCCGACGCGGTGCGCGCAGTCAGGGACATCGGCGGCAACAAGCTGGGCGGCATCCTTTATTCCGCACACACCAAGTACAATCGCCAGCCAACAAGGAAGGGCTGGGACAACAGTGTCGGCGCCATTGCCGCGACGGCCGAAGTGGCCGGGCAAGCGAAAGTCGATCTCGTCCTCGAAATCGTGAACCGGTTCGAGACCAATCTGTTGAATACGACCGCGCAAGGGCTGAAATTCATCTCCGAGACCGGCTCCGATCATGTTCGCCTGCATCTCGACACCTTCCACATGAACATCGAGGAGGCCAATCCCGCCGCGGCGATCCGCCTGGCCGGCGACAAGATCGGCTACTTCCACATCGGCGAAAGCAATCGAGGCTATCTCGGCGATGGCGTCATCGACTTCGACCTCATTTTCGACGCCCTGCTCGATATCGACTACAAGCGCGACATCGTGTTCGAGAGCTTTTCGACTGCCGTCGTCGACGAGGGATTGTCGCTCGCCTGCGCGATCTGGCGCGATACATGGACCGATAACGATCCTCTTGCCGCCCATGCGAAGCGTTATATCGAGCTCAAATATGACGAGGCCAAGCGCCGGCGTGCCACAAGCGCCCGTCCCTGATAATCCTTCGTGTGACCCGCTCCGGCCGTATAGGTTGGCGCGGGTCGATTTGAAGGGATTGGAATATGAACGACACCGTCTCCATCGGAAGTTCGCCGCGTAGAATTCGCCAGAGCAATCTCGTTGCGGCCCTGCAGGCAATCTACAGCCATCGCGGCATGAGCCGCGCCGATCTGGCGCGAAAGCTCGGCATGAACCGCTCGTCCTCCGGTGAGATCGTCGCCGAGTTGACGGAAGGCGGATTTGTTCATGAGCTGGAGGCAGGCAGCAGGCGCGGCGAGCAATCCCGCGCGGGGCGGCCGGGCATCATGCTGGAGCTCATTCCCGATGCCGCGTTTTTCGTCGGCATCGAGATCGGCGTGGAGCACATATCCGCCGTGGTCATCGATCTTGCCGCAGAAGTCAGGGTTTGCCGCAAGGTTGCCTTCGACACGCTGTCTTCGACGGTCGAGAGGGCTGTCGAACATGGCATAGCATTGATCGTCGGCGACATGACCAAGGAGATGATGGTGCGGTGCAGGGGGCTGGGCATATCGACGCCGGCGCATATCCGGCCCGACGGCTCGGTGAGCCTTGCGCCAATTCTCGGATGGCGGGACGTGCCACTGAGGGGGATCTGCCGGTCTGCATTTCCGGTCGAGGTTCCGATCGCGATAGAGAACGATGCGAATGCCTTTGCCATAGGGGACAGCTATCGCAGCCGCATCGCAGGCGTGACGCTTTTCCTGCTCATGGAGACCGGCGTCGGCGGTGGGATCATCATCGACGGCAAGCTGTTTCGCGGCGGCCACGGCCTGGCCGGCGAAATCGGCCACACTCTCGTGTCCGGAAGCGGCGGGCAGAAATTCGAACAGCTGATCGGGCGCGAAGTGCTGATCAAGCAGTATCGCGAGGCTGTCGGGAGGAACGACGCCGACCTGCAGGACTTTTTGGTCGGCGTTCGCGATCGTGTTCCGGCGGCCGTCAACATTGCGGAGACATGGTCGCGTCATCTGGCATATGCGCTGCTGCAGGCCTGCCGGCTGATAGACCCAGGCAGGATCGTGCTCGGCGGCTCGGTCGCATCTCTCTATCCGATGGTTGCCGCTCGCGTGGCCGTCCATATGTCCGAAGGCCAGAATATTCCCTTTCCCAATCCCGAAATCGTCGTTGACGAAGACGCGGAGTTCGGGTCCGCATTCGGAGCGGCGTGCATGCTGCACCAGCGCTTCCTTTCGCTGGAGAACGAGGAGTTCAGCGGTGACGACGGCATGCTGCAGCGCTCGGCGGTTTGACAACAACAGGTATCGAAAGCAGGACTGCGATGACTTCAGCACTGGCTCCTGACCAGCTCGGCCCGACAATATGCGTCGGGGAAATTCTCGTGGAGATCGTCGCCACGACCGTCGGCGATGGGTTCGTCGAAGCCCAGCCATTGATCGGGCCTTTCGCCAGCGGCGCGCCGGCGATTTTCATTTCCCAATGCGGGCGCCTCGGCGGCAGTGCGGCCATGATCGGCGCTGTCGGCGCCGACGATTTCGGCCGGGTGAATATCGAAAGGCTGAAGCGTGATGGCGTCGACCTTTCGGCAATATCCATCGATCCGGATTACCCGACTGGCAGCGCCTTCGTTCGTTATCGTAAGAACGGCTCCCGCGATTTCGTCTACAACATCGCCAAGTCGGCCGCTGCGCGTTTCGGCTGGAGCGAAGGTGTCGGCGATCTCATCGGCCGCGGCGGCCATCTGCATGTCATGGGCTCGGCGCTGTCGGTTCCGAGCGCACGTGAGGTGATCGACAAGGCTGTCGATATCGTGAAGGCTCGTGGCGGCACGCTCTCGGTCGATCCGAACATCCGCAAGGAACTCAAGCTCGATGAGGACACCGAACGACGTTTTGCCAAGCTCGTCGCTGCCGCCGATCTGCTGCTGCCATCCGGAGAGGAACTGGAGCGGGCGGCTGGTGTTGAAGGCGAGGCGAATGCGATCCGCCGCCTGTTCGACATCGGGGTCAAGGAGATCGTGCTGAAGCGGGGCGCGGATGGGGCGACCTATTTCAACAGCAAGGGCGAGCGCATCGATGCTCCGGCCTTTATCGTCAAGGAAGTCGATCCGACCGGCGCCGGCGATTGCTTCGGCGGCGCCTATCTTACCTGCCGCCGCCTGGGCATGCCGGCAGAAGATGCTCTGACCTATGCGGCTGCTGCCGGCGCCCGCAATGTCACCGTCGTCGGCCCGATGGAAGGTGCCGGCACCCGCGAGGAACTCGATGCGTTCATAGCCGCTACCGCGAGGCGTTCCTGATGCAGATCCATCTCAACGAACTGGCAACGCTGAGAGCCGAAGGCCGGCCGAAGGGCATCACCTCGGTCTGCTCGGCGCACCCGTTGGTGCTCAGAGCCGCGCTCCGGCATGGTCGCCTGCATTCGAGCACGGTGCTGATCGAGGCGACCTGCAACCAGGTCAATCATCTGGGCGGTTATACCGGCATGACGCCGGGCGACTTCGCCGCCCTTGTCCGGCGGATCGCCAAGGAGGAGGGCTGCCTGGAGCAGCTCATCGTTCTGGGTGGGGATCATCTCGGCCCAAATCCATGGCGGGATCGTCCGGCTGAAGACGCCATGGCCGAGGCGGAGAAAATGGTCGCCGCCTATGTCGATGCCGGGTTTCGAAAAATCCACCTGGACGCCTCGATGGGCTGCAAGGGCGAGCCCGCCTCGCTCGACGACGAGACCACGGCTCGTCGCGCGGCACGTCTCGCTGCTGTGGCCGAAGCTTCGGCGCGGAGGAGCGGCGGTGCCATGCCGGTCTATGTGATCGGCACGGAGGTCCCGCCACCCGGCGGTGCCGATCATGCTCTAACGACCATCGAGCCGACGGCGGCCTCGGCTGCCCGCAAGACGATCGACGTCCACCGGCGCGTGTTTGAGCAAGCGGGTTTGCACGAGGGGTTTGGACGTGCCATCGGACTGGTCGTCCAGCCCGGCGTCGAATTTGGCAATCACAATGTCATTGTCTACGACCGTAGCAAGATAGCCGAGCTGAAGTCAGTGCTGACGGATGAACGGCAATTCGTTTTCGAAGCCCACTCGACCGACTACCAGGGTGCGGCGGCGCTGACAGCCCTCGTGGAGGATGGGTTTCCCATCCTGAAAGTTGGTCCCGAACTGACTTTCGTGCTGCGCGAGGCCCTTTACGGGCTGGATCTGATCGCTTCCGATCTCGTGCCCAATTACGGCGAGCGGCCGCTTTACGCTGCCATGGAAGCATTGATGCTGGCTCATCCGAAGAACTGGAGCCAGCACTATCATGGGACCGGAGGTGAAAAGCGCTGGCTGCGGCATTATTCGCTGTCCGACCGCATCCGCTACTACTGGGCTTCGGCGGACGCCCAGTCTGCTGTCGAGAAACTATGTGATGTCCTGCAGGGGCGGACCATACCGCTGCCGCTGTTCTGGCAGCATATGCCGGTCGCGCAACATTTTGCCGATGCGCCGCTGGACCCGCAAGAGGTCCTGATCTGGCGGGTCACCCGCAGCCTTGCGGACTATCACGCCGCTTGCGGGGCAGTTTAACCACCCAAGGAGGAGAAAATGGACGAATTGAAGGGAAAAGTGGCTGCGGTCACCGGGGCAGCATCCGGGATCGGATTGGCTTCCACGGAGGCCATGATCGCGGCGGGGGCGACGGTCGTTCTGGTCGATCGCGACGAAAAGGCGTTGGGATCTGTTTGCGAGCGCCTGGGAGGCCGGGCTATTCCGCTCGCCATCGACCTATTGGATACCGAACAATGCGCCTCGCTGCTGGATGACATCCTCGCGAAGGTCGGCCATCTCGACATCCTGCATGCCAATGCCGGCACCTATATCGGCGGCGACCTGGTGGAGGCCAATCTCGACGCCATCGACCGGATGCTCAACTTGAACGTCAATGTCGTCATCAAGAACGTGCGAACCGTGGCGCCGCATATGATCGAGCGGGGAACCGGCGACATCATCGTCACGAGTTCGGTCGCGGGCCATTCGCCGGTGCCCTGGGAGCCTGTCTATTCGCCGTCGAAATGGGCGATGACATGCTTCGTGCAGACCATGCGGCGTCAGCTTCTGAAGAGCGGAATCCGTGTCGGTTCGGTTTCTCCGGGCCCCGTTATCAGCGCCTTGCTCGCCGATTGGCCGGAAGAAAATCTGCGCAAGGCCAAGGAGGCCGGCGCCCTGATCGAACCCAAGGAAGTGGCCGATGCGATCATGTTCATGCTGACGCGTCCGCGCAACGTCACGATCCGCGACGTCGTGGTCCTGCCGAGCGCTTTCGACATCTGAGGAGCCGAACCATGAGCTACCTGAAAAAATTTTGCCTGGACGGCGAGCGTGCGGTGGTGACCGGCGGTGGCCGTGCGATCGGCCTTTGCTGTGTGGAGGCGCTGGCCGAGGCCGGGGCAGCCGTTGTCGTCATCGAGCGCGGCGAGGCCGACGCCCGAGAGGCGCTCGCCCTGCGGGATAGGGGCTACGACATCGATCTGCGGATCGGCGATGTCACCGATTCCGCGCGGATGGAGGCGATCGCCACGGAGCTTGCCGATGGCGGCCGCGCCGCGACGATCCTGGTGAACAATGCCGGGATCGGCCAAAGCGGCATCCCCTCGCAGGACGTCACGGATGCCGATTGGCTGCGCATGATGGATGTGAATGTCAACGGCGTTTTCTGGTGCTCGCGGTCCTTCGGCCGTCACATGGTCGCGATGAAGCGCGGCGCCATTGTCAATCTCGGCTCGATGTCCGGAACCATCTGCAACCGGCCGCAGCCGCAGACGCCGTATAACGTGTCCAAGGCGGCGGTCCATCATCTCACACGCTCGATGGCGGCCGAATGGGCTGAGCACGGCGTCAGGGTAAACGCCGTCGCGCCGACCTATATCGAGACGCCGATGGTCATGGCGGTCGAGGCCAATCGCGATCGCATTCCGATCTGGCTTGCCGACACGCCGATGGGGCGGATGGGCACGCCTGAGGAAGTCGCCAGCGCGGTCCTCTTCCTCGCATCGGGCGCCGCAAGCCTCATGACGGGTGCCATCGTCAATGTCGATGCCGGCTTTACCTGCTGGTAGGTGTTCCGTTTGATGGAGGAGGAGCGGGCTCTTTACTTCCATCCAGATAGAAGCGGCCGTTGGAACGGCTGGTTTCATCATGCTCCAGTCTCGTCCGCAGACGAGACTGGCGTGTATCATGGGCTTTCAGGGCCGATCCATCCTATTGTTTTTACGCAAGCTCCGACCGGAAAGCCGCCGGGCATTTTTCCCGGAATTGTTTCGTGCGGCGCTTTCCGCTTTCGGGAGGAGCGATGGACTATCCGAGTCCCGCGTGGAGACGAAGCTTCGCGGATGTGAAGCGAAGGTCTCGAATTCGTCATCCTGGCGGATCGAGGCGACGATGACGATACAACCGCATCGGGCATTGCCACAATCAAGTTTACGCAACCTTGATGTCACAAATGATTTGGCTATTCTACCAGATTAGGTAGTACGCTTTGTGCGTCGAAATACCGTCTCGGGTTTCTCGGTCGCCCTCGGGCAGCGGAGCCGCCCGCAAGGAAACGATAAACAGGTAGTTTTCATGTTCCTAGAAGCAGCTCTTTCCAGTTTGATCAAAATCGGAACGCTTACGGTCACTTTTCCCGATGGTTCCACGCGCGATTTCGGTACGGGATCGGAACCGCGCGCAGCGATGAAAATAAAAACCGCCCGCGCAAAGCGCCGTCTTCTCCTCAATCCTGCCCTGGGACTCGGCGAGGCCTATATGGATGGCGACGTCGAGCCGGGCTCGGGCGATTTCTTTCAGATGATGGACTTGCTCGTCCTGAATATGATGGAAGGTGGCACCCACCCTTTCAGCAAGGTCATGGACAAGGTTCGCTGGCTGCGCCGACATCTCGATCAATTGAATTTCGCCGGACGCTCGAAGCGCAACGTTGCCCATCACTACGATCTCGATGCGCGCCTTTATTCGCTGATGCTGGATGAGGACCGGCAGTATTCCTGCGCCTATTTCCCTGTTGGCGATGAGACGCTCGAAGAGGCGCAGCTCAAGAAGAAGCGGCATATCGCATCGAAGCTCATGCTGGATCGTCCAGGCCTCGAGGTTCTGGATATCGGCTGCGGCTGGGGCGGCATGGCGCTTTATCTCGCCAGGGAATTTGGAGCACGGGTAACAGGCCTCACCCTTTCGGAAGAGCAACTGCTGGCCGCGAAAGCGCGGGCGAAGGATGCCGGTCTTGAGCACATGGTGACGTTCGAGCTGCTGGACTACCGCTCCTGGACCCGGCCCGTCGACCGCATCGTCTCCGTCGGCATGTTCGAGCATGTTGGCATCAATCACTATCGGACCTTCTTCGACAAGATCCGCGCGGTGCTCAAGGAAGATGGCGTTGCGCTGATCCACGCGATCGGCCGGGCCGACGGGCCAGGCAGCACGAATCCCTGGATCGCAAAATATATTTTCCCCGGCGGTTATTCGCCGGCGGTCTCCGAAGTCCTGTCCGTGGTCGAGAAATCCGGGCTCTGGACGACCGACATCGAAATCCTGCGTCTCCACTATGCCAAGACCCTCGAGCAATGGAGGGAGCGCTTCATGAGGAACAGGGCCACGCTGGCCAAGCTTTATGACGAACGATTCTGTCGGATGTTCGAATTCTATCTGATCGGATCCGAACTCGCCTTCCGCCGCATGGGTCACATGAACTGGCAATTGCAGCTGACGAAGGATGTCTCTGCTCTGCCGCTGGCACGTGACTACATGGTCGATATCGAGCGGGCGCGGACGGCTATCGCCGAGCAGGGGAAGTCGCAGCCGATCGAAGCCGCAAGCGCGCGGGCGAGACGGGATCTGACAGTGCATGACGAGCGCAAGCCGCGTCAGCAAAATCAATCCGGTACGGAGTCTTCCCGGAACCTTTGAAAACAGCTTTCGCTGTGCCAGCTGGCGTTACCTCGTCGCACGGATTGACGCCAGCCGGCATCGGCAAGCACGAGATCGTCTCCGGCGACGGGCGGCGTGCGTTGGGCCGTTCTCGAAAGTGCGGGGGCGTGTGCTCATCGTGTTGGCGGACTTGCCATCATAGATCGCAATTGGCTATGGGGTTATCGCCGTAGGATGATGAGACATGTTTGCCTTTCAGCTTTCATTGCCTGAAAGGGCGGCACCAATTGCGAGGATTATCAGGAAAGAAATGCGCTCAGCCAAGAACGAAAAGAGCCTCTCACGACGGGCTTTCATACTCGGATCCATCTCCGCGACCGCATCGCTTGCGGGGTGTGCCACGACCGCTCCGGTTCCGACGCCGATTGCCGCTCCGGCTCGCATGCCGCCTGTCGTTCCCGTCGCTTCGCAGGCTGAGAGCGCAATCGCACCTGATCCGGAACTCGAAGCCCGCTATGCCTCTCTGGTCGATGGCGGCCATGTCATTCCGGCCATTCCCTATCGAAAGCTGGATCCGAAATTTTACCGGCAGCGCGTTCCCGATCCGACCGGGGAGCCGGCCGGCACGGTGGTGGTGGATACCGCGTCGAGGTTCCTCTATGTCGTGGAACGCGGCGGCACCGCCATGCGATATGGCGTCGGCATCGGCCGCGACGGCTTTGCATGGGAAGGCGAGGGGATCATCCATTGGCGGCAGCATTGGCCGCGCTGGAAACCGCCGGGCGACATGATCGCGCGCAAGCCGGAACTTGCAAAATATTCGGTGGCCAATGGCGGCATGGATCCGGGTATCAAGAATCCATTGGGTGCCCGTGCGCTCTATATCTTCCAGAACGGCAAGGATACGCTCTACCGTCTGCATGGCTCGCCAGAATGGCGCTCGATCGGCAAGGCATCATCATCAGGCTGCGTTCGCCTGGTCAATCAGGATGTCATAGACCTTTATGAGCGCATTCCCTATCACGCGCGCATTGTGGTTCATCAGTCCCCGCTGCAAAGCAAGGGTGTTTCCGCCTGAATGAGCGGGGAGCCGCTGCAACTGCTTGATGGAATGCCGTTCAAGGGATGTTCAAGCGGGTCGGCCGTTAAGGCAGGCGGCTGCGCTGCTGGCTCTGACGCTGGGCTTCCTGGGCGGCCTTGAGCTGCGCCTTCGTATACATCAGCGCGTGTTCGGCAAGGTCACGGCCATCATCCCAGAGGTTGCGCCAGATGCCGAGAATACCTTCGAGTGGTTGGCCGACGACGCGGGAAGAGAAGGATTCGAAGGTGATAGGCCCCTTGTAGTCGGAGCGGACAAGAGCGCGGAAGACGCCGGTAAGATCGATCGTGCCCGAGCCCATATAGCCGCGATGGGAATCGCCGGTGTGGAAGTAGCCGAGATGATCGCCGGTTTCGAGAATGGCGGCCTGAATGTCGGATTCCTCGATGTTCATGTGATATACGTCCAGATGTACCTTCACGTTCGGCATAGCGATGCGCTTGCACATTTCCACGCCTTGGGCCGCCGTGTTGAGGACATTGGATTCGTAACGGTTGACCACTTCCAGAACGAGCGTGATGTTGCTTTTCGCTGCCGTCTCGGCCACTTGACGCAGAATGTCGGCCGATTGCGCGACGCCCGCGGCGGTCGTCGGTTCGGTATATTTCCCGAAGGCCGAGTGCAGGATGCCGCCGATATATTCGCCGCCGCAATCACGGCAGACGGCAATCGCCTGTTCCAGCTTTTCCTTGCCGCGGCGACCCTTCTCCTTGTCGCCGCTTGAAATGTCGCTGTCGAAATCGAGGCCGAGCGAGAAATTGATGCCGATGCCGTTCTTTTCCAGCTGGCGGCGAGTGAATTCAGGATCGATCAGGCTCGGATCGAGCGCTGGCGCCTCGATGAAATCGTAGCCTACCTCGGCGCTATTTGCGATTGCGCGGGCGCATTCGTCGCGGCTCCAGCCAGCCTCCCAGACCAGCGCGTGAACTCCCAGCTTGTTCATGATCGTCCTCCCGGTTTCGTGGATGCAAAAGGAAATGCTGCAATGCAAAAGACATGAATCGTTTTATACTTGAATTCACTCGCATTGACACAGTGTCTATACAGGCATAGCTTACAATAAAACGTTTCACCAGAATTTTCGTGACATCAATCGGAGATTGTTAGTGGAGGAGGGAAAAGTGTCGAAATCGCGAACTCCCTCCATCAAGATGGTGGCCGACAGGGCGGGCGTATCGGTAGCGACCGTTTCGAATGTTCTGAACGGCAAGCCGACGGTCTCCCCCGATTTTGCCAGGCGCGTGAACGATGCCGTGCGCGAACTCGGTTATGTTGTCGATCTCGGTGCGTCGCGGTTGCGCTCGCGCAAGACGCAGCTTGTCGGCGTGGTGGTGCCTGATCTTACCAATCCGATGTTTGCCTCTTTCGTCTCCACGCTGGAGCATCTGGCGCGCCTCGATGACTATGATCTGGTCGTCGTGTCTGCGCGCAACAATGCCGAGGAAGAGGCCGATCGCCTGCGCAAGATTCGCGCCTGGCGCCCGGCCGGCTTGATCGTCATTCCCTGCGATGGCGCCTTTGCCGAGCGGCTGCCGAACGGCTTTTTCGCTCCGGTCGTCCTTGCCGACCGCATACCGGATGCGGCGGGGTTCGATCTCATCGCGGTCGACAATGGTCCGGCCGCCGGTGCGATCGCCGCCCATCTCGATGAGCAGGGTTATCGTGATTGCATGGTTGTCGGCAGCAGCCTTTCGATCAGCAATGTGCGCGAACGCTGGGAGGGTGTACAGGCGGCAGTCAGGCGCATGCATGTCGAGATGCTGGAGATCGGCATCGATGATGCCAATGGCGCGCAGCGTCTCGAAGAGCGGCTTCGCCGACGTCCGCTGCCGGGCGCGCTGTTTTCACTCGATCATGGCACGACGCTCCTGACCTATCGCGCCATGGCGGAGATCGGGCTTTCCGTGCCCGGTGACCTCGCCTTTGCGAGCTTCGACGATATGGAATGGATGCAGCTGGTCGCGCCCGGCATCACGGCCGTGCGCCAGCCCATCGAGGAAATGGCCGAACAGGCCTGGGCGCTGCTCTTGCGGCGCATGACCGGCTCTGCCGGAAAACCGGTTACACGGCGCCTGCGCTGCGCCGTCGAGATCCGCGGTTCGACGCCGCGGAGCCCGCTTGAGGAGGCGGGTAATATGAAACTGGGAGGAGAAAAATGGAAATTACAAGACGAACCATACTCACCGGAATAGGCGGCGCCGTCGTCGCCGGTACGCTTGGCGCAACGATCGGAGTTGCCCAGGCAGCCGAGCCGCAGGTTGGCGTCGTGGTCAAGATCGGCGGCATTCCCTGGTTCAACGCTATGGAAGTCGGCATCAAGAAGGCTGCACCGGAATTCAAGGCGAATGCCTGGATGGTCGGGCCGACGCAGGCGGATGCCGCGCAGCAGGTGCGTGCCATCGAGGATCTGATCGCGCGCAAGGTCGCCGTCATCGGTATCGTGCCGAACGATTCCGCCGCGCTCGATCCCGTTCTCGGCCGTGCGCGGGCTGCCGGCATCAAGGTGCTGGCTCATGAAGGCCCGAGCCAGAAGGAGGCGGATTGGGACTTCGAGTTGACGACCATCGAAGGCTATGGCCAGGCACATATGGACCTGCTCGCCAAGCAGATGGGCGAGCAAGGCAAGTATATCGTCTATGTCGGTTCGCTGACGGTTCCGCTGCACAATGCCTGGGCCGACGCGGCGATTGCCTATCAGAAGCAGAAATATCCGAAGATGGAGATGCTCGGCGACCGCTTCGGCGTGGCCGAGAGCCTGGATGAAAGCATCAAGACCACGCAGGATCAGCTGCGCGCACATCCGGATCTCAAGGGTATCCTGACATTCGGCTCGCAGGGTCCGATCGGTGCGGCGCGCGTTCTCGACGATCGCGAAAAAGCCAAGTCGATCGCGCTGGTCGGCGGCTTCTCGCCGGGGCAGGGCGTCAAATACGTGAAGTCCGGCACGATCCGTGGCGGCTTCATCTGGAACCCGATGACGGCAGGCGAGATCTTCGTCCAGCTCGCCTCCCTGCTGGCCGCCGGCAAGGAGCCGACCGACAATATGGAGTTGACCGGCGTCGGCAAGGTTCGCGTCTATCCGGACAAGAAGCTCATTCAGGCCCAGAAGCTGGAGTCGCTCGATAAGGAAAATATCGATCGGCTCGTAGCGCTCGGTCTCTAGGCGTTCCTCCCGAGGGCCGGCGGTTGGCGTAGGTGCCGCCGCCGGCCGATCCATCACAATCGGAGCGGATCGATGAGCGATGATATTCCGTTTCTGCGTTTGACCGGACTGTCCAAGCGGTTCGGCGGCGTGCGCGCATTGGAGGAGGTCGACTGGGACGTTCGGCCCGGCGAGATCCATTGCCTCGTCGGTGAAAACGGCTGCGGCAAGTCGACGCTCATCAAAACCGTGGCCGGCGTGCACCCGCCCACGGCGGGTATGATTGAAATCGAGGGCAGGCCGGTTCTTCCGCTCGATCCAGCCGGTGCCAAGGCTTTGGGAATCCAGGTGATCTTTCAGGATCTTTCCTTGTTCCCCAACCTGTCCGTTGTCGAAAACATCGCCGTCGAGAGCCATCTCGACCGGCTCGTAAAGTCCGTCAACTGGAAGCAGATGCGCGAGAAGGCCAGCGCCGTGCTGGCAAGGCTCGGCTTTGCGCTCGACCTCGATCTCGCGGTGTCCGATCTCTCTGTGGCCGAGCGCCAGATCGTTGCCATCGCGCGCGGCCTTGCCGCCGAGGCGCGGCTGATCTTCATGGACGAGCCGACGGCGTCGCTGACGCGAACGGAGGTCGACCGTCTATTGGGGATCGTCGGACGACTCAAGGCGGACGGCATTGCTGTCGTCTTCGTCTCCCACCGGCTCGACGAAGTTGTCGAGATTGCCGAACGCGTCACCGTGATGCGCGACGGCCGCAAGGTCGGCACCTGGCCTGCCGATCAGATGAGCGAGAAGAAGATCGCGCATCTGATGACCGGGCTCGACATCGATCATGCGATCGTCGCCCGCGATATGGGCATGGCTGCGCCCGTTCTCGAGGTCAGCGGCCTGTCGCGGCGTGGCGAGTTCGCCGACATCGATTTCACTCTTCGCCGGGGCGAGGTGCTGGGTATCTCCGGTTTGCTCGGATCGGGCCGCACCGAACTGGCCCTGACGCTGTTCGGCATGCATCGCGCCGAGCGTGGCAGCATCCGCCTCGAGGGGCGACAGCTTGGGCTTCGTTCCAATCGTGACGCGGTGCGCGCGGGCATTGCCTATGTCTCCGAGGATCGTCTGAGCCTCGGCGTCATCCTGCAGCAGTCGATCGGCGACAACATCATGCTCGCGGTCATGAGAGGCATGGCCAACCGGCTGGGGCTTATTCCCGACAAGACGCGCAAGCAGCTTGCCGAAGATTGGGTAAAGCGGCTGGCCATCAAGGTGCCCTCGGCCGATCGTGCCGTGCAGACGCTGTCGGGCGGCAATCAGCAGCGGGTCGTTTTGGCGAAATGGCTCGCCACGCGGCCGAAGGTTCTGATCCTCGATTCCCCGACCGTCGGCGTCGACATCAAGAACAAGCAGGGCATCTACGACGTGGTGGCTGATCTCGCCCGCCACGGCGTCGCCATCATCCTCATCTCCGACGAAGTGTCGGAACTGTTTGCCACCTGCGACCGCATCCTGCACATGCGCGCCGGCCGCATCGTCGGCGCAGCGGTGCCGGGAAACGTCAGCGAGGCCGATATGAAGGAGCGCATCTATGCATGAGCAGAGCCAGACGGCCGGATCATCCTTCGCCGCGCAATTGAAGCGCCGCCCCGAAACGTGGCTGCTGGCCGTCATCGCATTGGTGGTGCTTGTTTTCTCGCTGACGGCGCGAGACTTCCTGACGCTCGCCAATATCATCGACCTGCTCGAAACCTATTCGGTGCAGGCGATCATGGCGATGGGGCTTTTCGTCGTGCTGGTTTCGGGCGGTATCGACATCTCCTTTGCGGCAACTGCTTCCGTAGCGCAATATTGCGCGGCATTGCTGGCAACGCAGTTCGGATTTTCCGCACCCGCCGTCATCGTCTGCGGTCTGGCGATCGGCGTCGGCCTCGGCTGCCTCAATGCGCTGCTAGTCCACTATGTGCGCATCACGTCGATCATCGCCACGATCGCCATGATGAGCGTCAGCTTCTCGTTGCTCATGTATTTCTCGGGTGGCAAATCGATCTACACCCTGCCGGACTGGTGGACGAACCGCATCGTGTTCTGGCGCATGGAGACGGCATCGGGCGATATCGTCCGCGTGACGCTGCCGATCGTCGCCATGGTTGTCGTGACACTGTTCACGTGGGCGTGGATGACGCGGTCTTCCGTCGGGCGTCAGCTCTATGCCATGGGCGGCAATGGTGAGGCCGCGCGGCGCATCGGCATGAATATCGGCCGCCTGCAATTTGTCGCCTATGGCTATCTCGGATTGCTGGCGGCGATCGCTGGTCTGCTGCAGGCGCACCGGGTCGGCGAAAGCGTGCCCAACGCCATGTACAATACCGAACTTGCCGTTTTGTCCGCCGCAGTGCTCGGCGGCGCCAGCCTGACGGGCGGCATCGGCACCGTGCCTGGCGTGCTGCTTGGCATTGTGCTTCTGGCCGTCCTGCAGAACGGGCTCAACCTGCTCGGCGTCTCCTCCTATTTCTTCCAGATCGTCATCGGCATTACCATTCTGGTCTCGACCTCGATCACCGTGATCAGCTCGCGTCCGGGCCGCCGCCACCGAATCATCGCCGGAGCGTCGTCCAATGGCTGAGAACCCACTTCTCTATAACCTCAACAGCAGCCTGGCGGACCTGGTGGCGCGCGTGCGGACGGGCGTTCCCGGTGCGCATACGAGTCTGATCGTTCTGCTTGTCCTGCTGATTTTCGGCTTCTCGCTCTTCATTCCGAATTTCGCTTCGCTCGGCACGCTGCAGTCCTTCATGTACCAGCTGCCGCTGCTCGGACTCCTGTCCCTGGCGATGATGGCGCCGCTGATAACAGGCGGCCTCAATCTGGCGATCATCGCGACGACGAACCAATGCGCGCTGTTGATGGCCTTCACCATGCAGAGCCTGATCACGCCTGACAGCGGCATCGGGACGGCAACCGCGGTGATCGTTCTGGCGCTTGCCGCCGGTCTCGCATTGTGCCTGCTCATCGGCCTCGCGACCGGTCTGCTGGTCGCCTATACCGGCGTCCATCCGATCCTGATCACGCTCGGCACGAAATCGCTGATCGACGGGATCAGCATCTATCTCACGCGCGGCATGGCGCTCTCAGGCATACCGGACGGCTTCAGCCGCATCGGCACGACGACTATCGTCGGCGTGCCGCTGATATTCCTGCTGCTGATCGTCGTGGCCATTGTCGTCAGTCTCATTTTGCGACGTACCGCTTTCGGCGTCGCCTGCGCCATGATCGGCTCCAACATCGAGGCCGCGCGCTATTCGGCGATCGACACGCGCCGGGTGCTGGTCGGCGTCTACGTCATGTCGAGCCTGATCTGCTTTTTTGCCGCCTTGGTCATGCTGGCGACGTTCAATTCGGCAAGTGCGGATTATGCGCAATCCTATCTGCTGGTAACGATCCTTGCGGCGGTGCTTGGCGGCGTCGACCCGTTCGGCGGCTTTGGTACGGCCGGCGGCCTGATGCTGGCGCTTGCGATCCTGCAGGTCATCTCCTCGGGCTTCAACCAGTTCGGCCTCAGCAACTATCTGACGGTCGCGATATGGGGCGGCATTCTCATCTTCGTCGCCCTGGTTCAGACGGCGAGGCCCTATCTCATGGGACTGCTGCCAACACGTTTTCTCGGTCCGAAATGAGCATCGTCGCGGTTTTCGACATAGGCAAGACGAATGTGAAGCTGTCGGCGGCAACCGATGACGGTCATGTGCTGGAAACGCTATCGACGCCAAACAGGGTCAAGGAGGCGCCGCCCTATCGCCATCACGACCTTGACGAGCTGGAAAGCTGGCTCATCGATAACCTGGCAGCATTGGGCAAACGGCATGACATAGGCGCGATCGTCACCTGCGCGCATGGTTCCGGGGGCGTGCTGGTCGATAGGCAGGGCGCGGCAATGCCGATGATCGACTACGAGCAGCCCATTCCCGCCGATGTCGACGCCTGCTACAGGGCGATCGTCGGTCCCTATCGCGAAAGGGCAAGCGCCATCATGTTGGGCGCGGCGCATCTCGCGCGGCAAATGCTCTGGCAGGAAATGCACTGGCCAGAGACATTCGCTGCTGCGAGCGCCTATCTCGCTACCCCGCAATATTGGGCTTTCCGCCTCTCCGGGGTCTTGGCAAGCGAGGTTACGAGCCTGGCGGCCCAGTCGCATCTTTGGGCCTCGGCCGACGGGCGGCCGGCCGCGCTCGTTGCAAGCCGCGGCTGGCAGCGCCTGATGCCGCCAATGCGGCGGGCCTGGGAGACACTGGGGGGCCTGAAGCCGGAGCTTGCCAGGCGCTGCGGCCTGAAGGCAACGACGCGCATCCTGTGCGGCGTGCACGACTCCTCGGCAAACGTCTACCGTTACCAGGCCGCCGATCTCTCCGATTTTACGGTCATTTCGACGGGCACGTGGATCGTCGCGCTCACGGATCGCCTCGGCGTTGATTTCGATATCGAGCTGCCCGGTCATTCCTGCAATGCCGATGTGTTCGGCAATCCGATGCCCGGCATGCTGACCATGGGTGGGCGTGAATTTTCCGCCGTTGCCGCAAAGGCCTCAGGCCCGGCCTCGATGCAGGCTCTGCGGCGGATCGTCGCCTCAGGCACCTTTGCGCTGCCGACCTTCGGCTCGGACGATGGGCTCTTTCCCGGCACGGCGCACCATGGCCGACTGGTGGGCGCGCTTGCCGACGATGGGGACGTCCGTTTCACGCTCGCCATGCTCTATTCGGCGCTGCTGACGGCGGCTTGCATCGGGGATCTGCCTGCAGCGGGAACGGTGGTGCTCGACGGGAGTTTTGTCGTCGATCCCCTCTATGGCGCCGCTGTTGCCGCCCTCCTGCCCGACCGGCGGGTGCTTGTGAGCCGCAGCACGACCGGCACGGCCACGGGCGCCGCCATGCTCGCCGCCCATGAAAAGCGCATTTCGCCGGCGCCGTTGGCCGCAGAGGCGCCGGATATTGCCGGCTTTCCCGACCTTTCATCCTATCAGCGCCGCTGGCAGACGCTGATCAAGACCATGGAGCAAATATCGTGACGACTTACGACGACAACGCCCAGCGCGAGGAAATGGTAGAAATCTGCCGCCGGATGAACGCGTCCGGCATCAATCAGGGAACGGCGGGCAACATGTCTGTGCGCAATCCCAAGGGCTTCCTGATCACGCCCACATCTCTTCCCTATGACGCGATGCAGCCACGGGACCTGGTGCAGATGTATTTTGACGGCAGTTACGAGGGTGAGCGCCGGCCGTCGTCGGAATGGCGCTTTCATCGCGATATCCTTGCCTCCCGCCAGGACATCGAGTGCGTTCTCCATTGCCATTCGGTCTACGCGACCACGCTTGCCGTGCACCACAAGACCATCCCGAGCTTCCACTATATGACTGGCGTCGCGGGAGGCACGACGATCCGCTGCGCGCGCTATGCCACCTTCGGCACGCAGGCCCTTTCGGACGCGGCCATCGAGGCGCTGCAGGACAGGCTCGCCTGCCTGCTTGGTCAGCATGGTCAGATCTCGCTCGGCAAGACGCCGGCGGCCGCGCTTGCCCTTGCCATCGAAGTCGAAACCCTGTCGCGTCTTTATGTTCAGGCACTGACGCTCGGCGAGCCTCCCATTCTCGATGACGAGGAGATGGCGCGCGTCATCCAGCAGATGAAGAATATGAGTTATGGGATGGCGCCGGATCTGGGCGGCGTCAACGATACGGCAAAGCGCCGTCAATAGGCCCAAAGATCGAGGTCTCCTTGATACGACGCCTTGACATATATGCGACTGGGTCGCACTTTAACGCTTGAAGGAGATAGCCAGTGAGCGTCAAGTCGTCGATATCGTTGACGGATCAGCAAGATGCATTTGCCCGCTCGCTCGTCGAGACGGGACGCTATTCCAGCTTGAGCTCCGTCCTCCAGCAGGGTCTGGAGCTGCTGCGGCAAAAAACGGAGACGGAGGCCGCAGTGACGGAGGCGCTCCGCACGCTCATCCAACGCCGGGTCGATGGGCCGAAAATCTCTGGAACGGACATGGAAGAGCGGATCGAAAGCATGATCGAGCGGAAGCGGCGAGCTCTTCGTGTGGAATCTTGAATATTCAAGAGAGGCTGATCGCGATTTCGAGCTGATCTTCGACCATCTGTTCGCGGCCTATTTGAACCTCGGAGATGCGCCCGAGGAAGCTCTCGAGCGCGCCGCCGAGCGTGTTCGCGCGCTTCGTCTGGCGATCGATCGGCTGGTCGAGACGCCATGCATCGGAACGTTGCGATCGGATGTCCATCCCGGCATCCGCTTCCTGCGGCGTGACAGGGCTGCGATCTGGTTTCTGCCGGTCGAGGAGCCTCGGGCGATTGTCGTTGCCGCGATTTTCCTTGGCGGCCAGGATCACATCAGGCGGATGCTCGCGCGCTTGCTGGAAAGATAGTGACGTTCCGGCCATGTCCCGCCGGTTGCTGCCGGCAGCAACCGGCGCAAGCCGATACCACTTCGTAAATCTGCGTGTAATGTAGCTGCAATCTTTGGCTGTCAGTGGGGCAAGGGATGGCAAGGCCGTTCTTTGGGGGGAAGTCATTGCGAATTTTGCTTCTTGAGGATGAGCCCGAAATGGCTCGAGCACTGCTCGAGGCATTGAGGCGCCGCGATGTGCTCGCCGATCACGTCCGAACGATTGCCGATGCGGATGCCATGGCCCGCGTCGGGACCTATGATGTCCTAGTCCTCGATCGTCGCCTGCCGGATGGCGAGGGCCTCGATCTTGTTGCTGCGCTTCGTCAACGCAGGCATCCCGTGCCGATCCTCGTCCTGACCGCTCTCGGCACTGTCGACCATCGTGTGGACGGACTTGACAGCGGGGCCGACGATTATCTTGCCAAGCCTTTCGCCATCGAGGAATTGCTCGCCCGTTTGCGAGCTCTCCAGAGACGCGGCCCGGCACTTTCAGACAGATATCTGAGTTTCGGCAATCTCAGTGTCGATCCGCGAAGCAGTGAAATCTCCATTGCCGGGTCGCTTGTCGAGTTTCCCCGACGCGAATACCTTGTGCTGGAGGCGCTGATGCGCCGTCCGAACCGTATCGTTACGAGGCCGAACCTGATCGAGGCGGTTTACGCATTGGAGGACGAAATCGGATCGAATGCCTTGGACGCGCACATCTCGCGAATCCGGAAGAAGCTCCTGCTGGCCGAAGCCACGGTCGAGATAAGAGCCGTTCGAAACATTGGCTATCTAATCCGGACCAAGGCATGAAGACAGAGCGCAGCCGGTCGTTGCGGTGGGGGCTGATAAAGCGCCTCATCGCCTTGCAGGCCTTTATTCTCGTTCTCTTTTTCGTTCTTCTCGTCGGCTGGATCTGGATCATCAATCCGGAGCTGGAGGATGCCAACGAAGAGGCGGTCCGCGTCGTCGCGCAACAGGTCATAAAGGACGATGACGGGCAGCTGCAGGTAGCCGAGACGCAGGAGGTCGTCGAGCTGAAGCAGCGCTATCCGGAGCTCTGGTTCACCGTCCGCGACGATAAGGGGATCCTCTTTCAATATGGAGAGATACCGGCAGCCGCTCTCAAGCAAAGCTTTCCCTGGACGATCGACCGGGCGAGGGTGGAAGCTGGCAATGGCGCGCATGCCACGGTCGAGAACCGGGAGACTTCCGTCGGCAAGCTGCAGATCATGGCGGCCACCGAACGGGGCTTTGACAATGATGGCCTCAATGTGTGGATCAATATGCGTGTCGAGGTCGCCAAGGGTCCCCATGGCGAAATCGAATGGTTCAGGGTCTTGCCGGCTTTGGCATTCGTCATCGTCATCGGTGTGTTTCCCATACTGGCGCTCACGGGTATCGCAACGCTGCTCGTCACGCCGCGCGCCGTCGGCCGGTCGCTGAGCGGTCTCGTCGAAACGGCAACACAGGCACAGGCGATCGATTTCGATACCCGCTCAGCCCGGCTTGAGCGTTCGAAGGTGCCAACCGAAATCATTCCCTTGGTGGACGCGTTTAACCATGCGCTTTCGAAGCTGGATGAAGGGTATAAAAGGCATAATCGCTTCCTCGCCGACGCCGCGCACGAGCTGAGAACGCCGATTGCGATTGCGCGGACGCGGGCCGATCTTCTCCCCGATGCCGAGGTGAGCCATCAGCTTCGGGACGATATCGACCGCCTCTCCCGCGTTGCGCATCAGCTTCTGGAAATGCAGGCCATCGGCGCGGTCGAGCTGCGCGCGGAAAAGAAAGATCTGAATATCGTGGTCGAGAACATCGCCGCCGACCTCGCGCCGATCGCGATGGATGCCGGCTACGATTTCGACTTCGAGCCGAGCCCCGAGGAAGCGGTGTTTGTGATCCAGACCTCGACGATCGAGATGGCGGTCGTCAACCTGATCCGAAATGCGATCGATCATGCGGGGGGAAAAGGCGCGATTGTCGTTCGGGTCGGGTCAGCCGGCACGATCGATGTCTGCGACGAAGGTCCCGGCATACCGCTCGCAGAGCGCGATCGTGTCTTTGAGCCGTTTCGCCGCATCAATGCCAGTTCCTCCGGAGCCGGCCTGGGACTGAATTTGGTCAAGAAGGCGGCCGAGATTCACAGCGGAAGAGTTTTGTTCCCCGACGCCGGCCAAGGCTTCTGCGTGCGGCTGGAGATCGGCTCCATTCCTCCCTCGGTCGTGGCGGCGGACAGGGGCTGGCGAGGAAAACGGTGAGGTCATGCCTGGGTCATTGCAACGGAAAATCGTGAAAGTGTTTTCATTTTCTCAGCGGTCCCGGCTTGGATATTTGATTTTCTGAAGCGGGGTTCCCTGCTAGGTTTGGGCAAACACATCAACGGGATGAGGCATGTTGAAACTTTTGCTGTCGGCCTGGCTTTTCCTGACGGCTGTCTGCACGCCTTTCCTTGCCTTCGGCGATACAATGGATCTTCGACTACACAAGGAAGCCACGGCGGGCGACGTCACCGCCATCCGGGACCTGCTCGTCGACGGCACTGCCATCGAGGCGCGAGACGCAGGCGGCGCGACGGCACTGCTCGTCGCGACGCATGGCAACAAAGTGGAGGCCGCGCGGGCGCTGATCGAGGCAGGAGCAGACGTCAACGCCAAGGACGAGATTGAGGACAGTCCCTATCTCTATGCCGGTGCTCGCGGCCATCTTGATATTCTAAAGCTCACGCTCGCCCACGGCGCGGATCTTAAAAGCATCAATCGCTATGGCGGTACGGCGCTCATTCCCGCGTCCGAGCGCGGCCATGTCGAAACGGTCGATACCTTGATCAAGGCCGGGGTCGATGTCGATCACGTCAACCGGCTCGGCTGGACGGCCCTGCTGGAGGCGATCATCCTCGGTGACGGCGGCCCGTCTCACGTCCGGATCGTTGAACTGCTGATCGGTGCCGGCACGAACGTCAATCTCGCCGATAATGACGGCCTAACGCCGCTTCAGCATGCGCGCAGCCGTGGCTACGGCAAGATTGTAGAATTGCTTGAGAAAGCAGGGGCCACGTGACGCGGCATTTCCGCTTTTAGCGCAATCCGCTATATGGCGGAGGCGCATGCCGCAGCCTCGGCGAAACTATGAGAATGAAGGGTCCAGACGATGCAAAGAAACTATTATTCTTCTCTTGGCGGTCATCCGCCGCAGAGCGATCTCCTGACGGGGAGGGCGGTATTCACGGAGGCCTATGCCGTCATTCCCAAGGGAGTGATGCAAGACATCGTCACGAGCTATCTGCCCTTTTGGAGCGTCACCCGCTGCTGGGTGATCGCCCGGCCGCTCTCGGGTTTCGCCGAAACCTTTTCGCAATATGTCATGGAGGTGGCGCCGGGTGGCGGCAGCGACAGGCCGGAACAGGATGCCGAGGCCGAAAGCGTGCTCTTCGTCGTCGATGGCGAGATCGAACTGACCCTGCCTTCCGGCAAGCATATCCTCCAGCCGGGCGGCTATGCCTTCCTCCCCCCAAGCCTGAAGTGGTCGCTGCACAACCGCGCGGGCGTGCATGCCCGCTTCCATTGGATTCGCAAGGCCTATGAGGCTGTCGAGGGACTGGATCATCCGCAGCCGCTCATCCTCAACGAGAAGGACATCACGCCGTCGGCCATGCCAGGTACCGGCGGAGGCTGGGCGACCACCCGCTTCGTCGATCCCTCCGATCTGCGTCACGACATGCACGTGACGATCGTCACCCTGCAGCCCGGCGCCGTCATTCCCTTTGCGGAAACCCATGTCATGGAGCATGGCCTCTACGTGCTGGAAGGCAAGGCCGTCTATCGTTTGAACCAGGATTGGGTCGAGGTGGAAGCCGGCGATTTCATGTGGCTGCGTGCCTTCTGCCCGCAGGCCTGCTATGCTGGCGGCCCCGGTGCCTTCCGCTACTTGCTCTACAAGGATGTCAACCGCCACATGGCGCTCCGTCCCTTCGGTTCGCGCCGTTAAGCTTGAGGATGCTTGGGAACCCGCGCGTTTTGGGCACCGGGTTTCGCATGCTTCGGCGGTTATTGCCCGAGTGAGATCGCGCTCGACACGAATATTATCGCCTATCAGTTCCTGTCGTCTGGTTTTTGCTCGTCATCTCCCGCGGGCAACCCGATCTCGATCAGCGTTTGGTTAATTTTCCGGCGCGCGTCGAGATGGATTCGGGATGGTGCTGCGAGCAGGCAGCGAAATGTTGGCGGCTGTCGAGCCTGGCCGCAGCTGCAGTCCCTTGGCGACAGCTTGCTTTGCCCGATCGGCCCAATCGCTGATAGGCGGTCGCTGATCTTCAGTTAGTTACACGAAAGCACATCACTGCTGCTGCAGGGCAAGCCTCACGCCCAGGACCATATAGATCGTGCCGATGACTTTCCCCTGCCAGCGTCCGATGGTGCGGTTGCGGCGCAGCCAGCCGCCGATCGAGCCGGCTCCGATTGCCAGAAGCGAGGTAACGCCGATGCTGAGGGCGACGAAGATGGCGCCGAGCAGCGCGAATTGCGCGATGACCGAGCCGCTTTCCGGATGAATGAACTGCGGCAGGAAAGCGAGGAAGAAAAGGGCGGTCTTCGGGTTGAGGATCTCGGTGAAAAAACCTTGCCGAAACGCGCGCAAGGGCGTGATGGCCTGTGCGGTCGGCACGTCAATGCTGCCGCTCTTTTCGAAGAAAGCCTTGAAGCCGAGATAGATCAGATAGATGACGCCGGCAAACTTGACGACTTCGAAGGCCAGCGCGGATGTGGCGAGCAGCGCCGACAATCCGAAGGTCGCCATCATCGTATGGAAGAGATCGCCGGCGGCAATGCCAAGGCCGGTTGCCAACCCGGCACGCTTGCCGCCGCTGATGGCTCTGGCAAGCGTGAGCAGCGTGGCAGGCCCTGGAATGACCATCAGACCGAGCACTACCAATATATAGGTCGTCAAAACACCGAGGCTGACCATCGATTTTTCTCACGCTGATAATTTGCGGGCAAAGCCCGCGAAAGCGATGATTTGCACCCGCCACAATTGGCTGTTGAAGACTAATCGATTTGAGGGTTGTTGCAACAGTCACTTTGGATCTGGGATTTGGCGACGGCAACCGGCGGCCCGCGACCTGATTGCCGATCAATCGCCCGGCATGCATTCGGCAAAGATTTACATACTCTCGCCGGGCAGCCGGCTTGCTTGCTTTACCCAATCGGTAAACTGCGCTTCGTCGAGCGTCTCGTCCTGATGGATATTGAGGTAGCGCGTCTCCTTGCTTTTCGAAGCTCCGGGCGGGATAGGATGCAGCGCTGCGCCGCGAAAGAGGGCGACCTTGATGTATTTCGTGAAGCAATGGATGCCCAGAGCCGTCGCCGTCCATGCCATAGAGTGGCGAATTCCATTTGACCGCCTTTCGAACGTCGGGGACGGCCTTACGACGAGCGCATCGATCCGGCGTCCGACCTCGCTCTTCCAGCCCGGCATGGCGGCGATATCGGCCTGAACCGGCGCGTCGCCATCACCCTTGGCGATCTGTGGATTGCTGCCTGAAAGCAGTCTCGGTTCCAATGCCGCCTGCGTCGGCAGCGCATTTGTCGGCGACCCGGGCTTTCTATCGGCCATCGCATTTGGTCTATAGTATAGGGCTGATTTGCCGATCGTCCCCATCGTTCAGGCCGAGCCGTTCGAGGGCTGGCCGGCTGGGCGTCGTCGGGAATGTCAAAAGAATACGAAGCGCCGAAATGGAGTTTGAAATTGAGCACAGCGTTCATGAAGGAAGAAAGTGCCGAAGCGGCAGCGGAAACCGTGCTGCCCGACAGGCCCATTTCTTCGCATCCGAACCTCGTTACGGAGGCGGGATTGAAGGCTTTGGAGCTACAGCTTCAGGAAGCGCGAAAAGCCTATGAAACAGCAAATGCCATCGAAGACATCAATGAACGCCGGCGGCAAAGCGCCATCCCATTGCGCGATGCGCGCTATTTCGCTGAAAGGGTCCGCACGGCCGACGTCGTGCCGGCTCCCGGCTCGTTCGAGGTCGTCGCCTTCGGGAGCACGGTGACCTATAGCCGGGAAGACGGCCGCGTGCAGAAATATCGTATCGTCGGAGAGGATGAGGCCGATCCGAGGGCGGGATCGATTTCATACGTTTCACCCGTCGCAAGATTGCTGATGGGAAAGAAGATTGGCGATGTCGTAAGCCTCGGCAAGGAGGAGCTGGAAATCACCGCGATCGAATAGCCTCCATCTCCGATGCAACGGCCGACGTTGAACTAGCGTGCGGGCTCGAAGGGCGTGGCGATCGCGACCCGCGACGGCGCCACCTGGAAGTCGGCCGGCAGCATCCGATGATAGGCGAGCATGAGCTGGCAGGCGCTGCGGGCATCATGGCGCAGATCGTGGTGGATGACGAAGGTGATCTCGCCGGCGGCAAGCAGCCTGACATTGTCCTGATCGAGATCATGCGCCGCAAAGACCGTGCATTCGCGCCGGGCTTCGGCAAAGGCCTTCAATATGGCGCGATTGCCGCCGCCAGCTGAGTAGACTGCGCGAATATCCGGCTCACGTTCCAGCGCATCGCGGACAAGAAGCTCGGTCGTGCGGTCCACGCCGAAACCTTCCGAAATGCGGACGACCGAAAGATGAGGAAAGCGCTCCGCCAGCACTTCACGAAATCCCTGTTCGCGCTCGTCTTCGCCGGCAAAGAGCTTGCTCGACAGTGTTACCAGCACCTTGCCCGTCAGCCCTCCGGTCATGCGGCCGAGAAGATAGGCGGCGGTCGCGCCCGCCACGCGATTATCCATTCCGACGTAGCCGATGCGGGAATTTTCCGGCAGATCGGTCACCAGCGTGACCACAGGGATTTTCACCGCCATGAGCTGGGCGGCAAACTCGACGATGGCGGGTGTGGAGGCCGCCTTCAGGACGACACCATGGCTGCCGCGCCGGCGTATGGTGTGCAGGATCGATAGAAGCTCCTGCTCGCTCATTGTCTCGGCCACATGAAACCGCGCTGAAAACGAGGCGGGCCGCATGCCGGGCAATTCCGCTTCGAAGGCTTCGCGGACGGCAGCGGAAAAGCGCTGCGGCGTATCCATGACGACATCGATCACGAGGCGCCGTCCAGCCAGGCCGGACTGCACATATTGCCGCTCGAGCTCGGCAATCGCCGCTGCAACCCGTGCGCGGGTAACAGTGCGCACGCCGTCGCGCTCATGCATTACCCGGTCGACGGTCGCAAGGCTGAGCCCGGCCTGCAGAGCAATGTCTTTCAATGGGAAAGGCGATTTCAAGGCGGCTCCTTCTGAGGTGTTTTTGAGGTGTTTTGTATCTTTCTCATAGGTCGGGCCAAGACTAGGATCAATCCCATAAGTCCAACGTCACTTTGGGAGGAGATCACCATGGACGCTCAGACGGTCGCCAGCCGGCGCAGCCAAAAGGTTTGGCTTTCGGCCGATTGCGGCAATTTCGATCATTTCAAGAGCGTGGTCGAAAAGACCGCCAATCCGACGGACTGGCCGTCGGCGCCGGGGATCGAGAAAAACATCCTCATTTATGATGGTGACAAGGTTCGCAGCGCCGCCGGAAATGAAGACGAACGCCGCGCCCTGATGGCCGAGTGGGTCGAGGCCTTCACCTCAGGCCCCGGCATCGTCGTCATCAAGGATGCCATGCCGGATACGGCAGTTGTCGATCGCGCAACCACTGTATTCGAAGCCATTGTCCGTGAGGAAAAGGAGAGGGGCAAAGGCGCTGGCGACCACTTCGCCAAGCCCGGCGCCAATGACCGTATCTGGAATGCCCTGGAAAAGCACTGCCTGTCGGACCCCGAGAATTTTGCCCGCTACTACGCCTCGACCACCGTCGCCATGGTGTCGGAAGCTTGGCTTGGCGTCGGCTATCAGATGACCGCGCAGATGAACCGCGTCAATCCAGGCGGCACTGCACAGAAGCCGCATCGCGATTATCATCTGGGCTTCATGTCGCCGCAGCAGATGCAGGCCTATCCCGGCCATATCCATGCCGTTTCACCGCTTTTGACGTTGCAGGGAGCGGTCGCGCATTGCGATATGCCGCTCGAAAGCGGGCCGACGCTGTTCCTGCCCTATTCGCAGACCTTCTTCGAAGGCTATATTGCCTTTGGTCGTCCGGAGTTCCAGGCTTATTTCGCCGAGCATCACGTGCAATTGCCGCTGAAGAAGGGGGATGCCGTCTTCTTCAATCCGGCGGTCATGCATGGAGCCGGCAACAATGTCTCGAAAGACATCTACCGTATGGCCAATCTCCTGCAGGTGTCGTCGGCCTTCGGGCGGGCGATGGAGAGCGTCAACCGTACCCGCATGTCGATCACGGTCTATCCCTCCCTTCTCGCCGCGCTCGATGCCGGCACGCTGAGCCGTGCCGAGATCGCCAATGTGATCGCATCGACGGCCGAGGGCTACGCCTTCCCGACCAATCTCGACAGCGATCCGCCTGTCGGCGGTCTCGCACCGAAGACCCAGGCGCAGATCATGGCTGAGGCGATCGATGCCGGGACGGACGCCGGGCGGTTTGCCGAACTGATCGCCGCCCATGCCGCACGCAGGGAGGCTTGAGGATCCGATGAGCCGACTGGATGGAAAATTTGCCGTCGTCACCGGCGGCACGCAAGGCCTGGGTGCGGAAGTTGCGCGGCTCTTTGCCGAACGGGGTGCTGCCGGTCTGACGATTTGCGGCCGCAGCACCGGCAAGGGCGAAGCCAAGGCGCGGGAAATTGGTGACCGCTATAAGATGCCGGTTGATTTCGTTACGGCAGATCTCGGCGAGGTCGAGGACTGCCGCAAAGTCATCGCGACGGCGGTCGAAAAATTCGGCCGCATCGATGCGCTCGTCAATGTCGCTGCCATCACCGACCGCGGCACCATTCTCGATACCGATCCGGATCTGTTCGACCGGATGTTTGCCATCAACGTGCGTGCACCCTTCTTCCTGATGCAGGACGCGATCAAGAATATGATCGCCAATGGCATCGAAGGCACCATCGTCAACATCTCCTCGATGTCGTCGATGGCCGGCCAGCCCTTCATCAGCGCCTATTGCTCCTCCAAGGGCGCGCTCGACACGCTGACCCGAAATACCGCCTTCGCGTTGCTCAGAAACCGGATCAGGGTCAACGCGCTGAATATCGGCTGGATGTCGAGCGACGGCGAGGATCGCATTCAACGCGAATATCATGGTGCCGCGGAGGATTGGCTGGCAAAGGCGGCTGCAGCTCTGCCATTCGGCCGGCTCGTCGACCCGGCGGAGGTCGCGCGCGCCGTCGCTTTCCTGTCGTCAGAGGAATCCGGCCTGATGACCGGTGCCACGATCAACTTCGATCAGTCGATCTGGGGCGCCTATGAGGGATCGCCGCATCCACAGAAAGCGATGTGACACGGATAGATTGGCGGGAGGGAAATCCCTTCCGCTGAGGGCCGGCGTCGCATGCCGGCGGGGAGTGCGAGCCGGTCTTGCCTTGAGCTTAGAAGCTCTTGATGGAACCGTCGGACCAAACCATCCTGCCGCCGCGGATCGTGCTGCGAAGCCGCGGCACGCGGCCACGTTCGGCAATCACCAGATCGGCGCGCAGCCCCTCAGCGATGCGGCCACGATCGTTGAGGCCGAGTGCCTTTGCCGGGTTGGCGCTTGCCAATGCGGCCGAGGCCGGCAGACCGCCTTTGCCGATTTCCGCAAGAGCGATCACGGCCGGCAGAATGGCCGATGGATGATAGTCGCTCGCCAGAATATCGAGCACGTCGGCTTCATAGGCTTCGCGTGCGGAAAGATTGCCGGAATAGGAAAGGCCGCGCAGCGCATTCGGTGCGCCCATGGCCGTCGCCAATCCCAGCCGCCTTGCTTCGGTCGCCGTCGCGATATTGATCGGAAACTCGCTGATCGCCGCGCCGAGACTATGCAGGAGCGCGACCTTCTCGATTGTGTCATCGTCATGGGAGGCCAGCGCGACGCCGTTCTCGCGTGCCAATTCCGCCAGTCCGTTGATGATGTCCATGCTGTCGCCATGTTCGCTGCGCGCAGCCATGCGCTGCTTCACGAGCTCGGCCGCCTGTGACTCGCTGATCTTCTTGGCCTTCGCCGTGTTGGCGATGTGCAGCTCGATATCGCGGTATTGCCCCTGGCCCGGTGTATGGTCCATGAGCGAAATCAGATGGAGCGCACCGGCATCAATCAGGGTCTTCGCTTCTTTCAACGCAGGCAGGAAGGTCACCTCGAAGCGGCCATGGACCCGGTGGTCGATCAGCAACTCCTCGCGCATGGATGCGAGCGTTTCGACCATCGCGCGGGTATTTTCCGCGGAGCGCACATGGCCATAGGTAGCGGGTGTGAAGGCAACCGCCGCATAGGCTGTCGTCACGCCGTTGGCGGCAAGCTTCTTGTCGAGGTCGTAGACGCCAAGTTCGAGCGGCATGCGGACATTGACGCGCGGCTCCACGCATTTTTCGATCATATCGCCATGCATGTCGACGAAGCCGGGCAGCAGAAGCCGTCCATGACCATCTACCTCTGCCCCGTCGACACGCCGTTCGCTGATATCGGCGATCAGCCCGTCTTCGATCCTGATGGCGCCGCGCTCAATCACGCGGTCCTGCAATACAATTTCAAAATTACTCAGCCACATCGTCTTGCTCGTCCTCGATCTTGATGGCTTGCAGGTGCAATTCCTAATCGATCAATGCCTTTACATCGTCCGGATGATGAAAGACACCGATCATCGCAACGCCGGACGCTTTGAGCTGCGCCGACCGGCCGGCGGCGAGAATTTCCAGCGCCTGTGCGTGGGTATAGGATGCGCTGACTGGATTGCCGGTCTTCTCCTCAGTCATCGTCTTGTCCTCGGCCTTGGGATTCGTTGTGGCGAGTCTTCAAATATTCGAATGAGAACTATAATCATTCGAATGAATTGTCCACGACGTTTTCAGGCATAAGGAGCGATTTCTGAGGCGCCGCGAAATCCTCAGTCGCCGCGCCGGCGTAGCCATTCCGCCGTGATGCGGCTTGCTTCATAGGCGGCCGCCGCTGGCGCCTGCCCTTCCACCAAGGCAAAGAGAAAAGACCCTGCAAAGCGGTCGCCGGCGCCGATCGTGTTTGCCGTGTCGACCTTCGCTGCCGGTTCGACCTCAACGGCCTTTAAGCCGTCAAACAGCGTGATCGGGCGCGTGCCGTCGGTGAGCACGAGCATCTTCAGGCGCGGACCGGCGATCTGCCCGGCGCGCTGCCAGGCAAGCGTCAGATCATCCGCAACGTCGTCACGCGAGGAAATGACATAATCGGAAGGGCGGGATGTCGCGGGCCGGAGGGGGAATTGCGAGATAACGAGGGGCTGGGCGTCGATCTGTTCGACAAGGTTTTTGTCGAGAGCAATAGCATTGATATAGACGCCGGCGCCTGACAGTTTCCCAGTGACCGTGAGCGGCTGGGATCGTCCGGCCGGCGCGATGATCGTCCGCTCTCCATTCGGCTCGAGGAAAATTTCCAGTGGCGCGGTTTCTCCCGGGACCATCGCTATGTAGCTGGTGTCGAAGCCGGCTGCTGCCAGCGATTCGAGCGCCGCTTGCCCTTGTGTGTCCTGCATCAGCCGCGAGACGATGGCGACATCGGCTCCCAACTCAAGTAACTGCCGCCCGGTATAGAAGGCGCCACCGCCGAGACGGGTTGTTTGGGACGAAAATTGCATCCGTCCGCCTGGAACCAGCGGAGCATCCAACTGCCATATGCGATCGTGGTTTACCGATCCGATAACGATTATTCGGGGCATGCTCCGCCTATCTGCCGTCAATGCCTGGTGCCAGTGCGTCCACGATGAAACGCTGTGCCAGCAGGAACATCAAGAGAACGGGGACGATCGACAATAGGATCGTCGCCATCAGCGGCCCCATAGCGATCCATGTGCCGAGGAGTGCGGTCGTGCCCGCGATAAATTGACGACGATTAAGCCCTACCATCTTATCCTCGATATCCGACTGGTTAGTAAAACATTCGGATATTTATGTAGCATGGCGAATGACACTCATGTGAAGGGAGGTGTGACTAAAGGTCAAAGCCCAATGGAGAAATTGGCTTTGGCTGTTGTTTGGTGGATTTCGATCATCGGGCAGAGATTGAAAATTAATGCTGTAGCGATATATGTCATTCGAATGACATGGGTTGAATTCGGAAAGCAGGCATGGAGAAGAAATTGCTGCACGGGCAATGGCAACAGGTCGAGAGCGACATTGCCGAGGATATTCTGACAGGCCGCCTGTCATCCAAGGCGCAGCTTCCGACCGAATCCGACCTGATGGAACGTTTCGGTGTCGGCCGCCACAGCATACGACGCGCCATTTCCCGGCTCGAAAGCCGAGGGCTCGTGCTGGTCGAGCAGGGGCGCGGAACCTTTGTCAGGGATAGCCGCCTCGACTACCGCCTGTCGGAACGCACGCGCTTTTCCCAGAACCTGCTCGATCAGGGCAGGGAGCCGCTTGGGCAGGCCATTCATGAAGAGGTGGTTCCGGCTTCCGAGATGATCGCGGAGGCTTTGCGGCTTCCCCATGGCGAGCCCGTCTATCATATCGTCCGGCGTGGGTTTGCCGACGAGGAGCCGATCAACTATTCGCACGCCTACTATCCGGTGCGCCGCTTTCCGGGCTTCGACGAGGCGCGGCGCAGCGGGCGTAGCGTAACCGTCATTCTGGCCGAATATGGCATCCCCGACTATATCCGCCTGCGCACCGATATCGTCGTTCGTCTGCCGACAAGCGAGGAGGCCAAGCAGCTCTGCCAGTCCATGTCCCAGCCGGTGGCCGTATCGAGAAAAGTGGACGTCGATCTCAAGGGTACGCCGATCTCCTATTCCGAGTCTGTATGGCCGGGCGAGCGCATACAATTCTCGATCGACAATACCAGCCAGCTTCTGGATGTGCTTGCGCGCGGTGATGCCGGCTGAACGGATCGGCTCTACGCGGCTTGCGCCTGTGCGACGCTGAATGACGCCCCCGGCGCGATATGCTAATGTAACGGCCTGTGAGGCGCGCAGGGGATCATGGCAATGTTGGAGACGGACAAGGTATTCGCCGGCTCGATTCCGGAAAACTACGACCGTTATATCGTGCCGCTGATTTTCGAGCCGTTCGCCGCGGATCTTGCGCGACGGGCAGCGTCACTGGCACCGGACGCGGTCCTCGAAATTGCCGCGGGAACCGGGGTCGTCACCCGCGCATTGGCGCCCAAGCTGTCCCCTGATACAAGCTACGTCGTTACCGACCTCAACCAGCCGATGCTCGACTATGCGGCTTCGCAGCAACCGCCAGACAGCCGCATCATTTGGCGGCAAGCAGACGCCATGACGCTGCCGTTTGAAAATGCGGCCTTCGATCTCGTCTTTTGCCAATTCGGCGCGATGTTCTTTCCAGATCGCATCGCGGCCTATCGTGAAGCAAAGCGCGTTCTGAAGCCTGGGGGACATTTCCTGTTCAACGTCTGGGATCGCATCGAGGAGAATATCTTTGCGGATGACGTGACGAACGCGCTGGCCCGGATTTTCCCGAACGATCCGCCGCGCTTTCTGGCACGTACCCCGCATGGCTATCACGATATGGACCGGATTCGCAGCGATCTCGAGAATGCAGGTTTCGCCGATGTGACGATCGAAACGAGAGCCGAACAGAGCCGCGCATCCTCGCCGCGCCTACCGGCCGTAGCCTATTGTCAGGGAACGCTTCTTCGCAACGAAATCGAAGCCAGAGAAGCGGGAAGCCTGGAGGCTGCAACCGATTACGCCGCATCCGTGATAACAGACAGACATGGCAATGGCGAAGTTGCCGCCAAGATTCAGGCGCATATAATCTTGACCACGGCCTAACGCCTGGAGGGTAATGTCGAAAAGTGTAAACGGTTTCCGGACGACATCATGCTCCATCTATATGATTTCAACACGGATTCAGATTTTAGGTCATTCGACCTAAAATCATCCGGCGCTAAGGAATATCAGCCGATGAGGACGGCAGCGCCGTCCGCGTTCAGCCTTTGACGGTCTTGTTCCTGATGCCCACGACGAACAAGACTACGCCCTCGGCCGCAATGATCGCCATTGCGGCCCACAAGCCGATCTGTGTTACGTCTCTTCCGCTGCGGCGCAGGGCATAGCCGAGGCACAGGAAAGACCCATTCCACATCAAGCAACCAAGCGATGTCGCCGCCAGGAAGGTTCGGGGGTCAAGCCGCAAAGCGCCGGCCGGCAGGGCCAGATAGATCCTGACCGCGGGAATGACCTGACCAGACAGCGTTACCCAGAAATGGTTGCGGCGGTAAGTACCGGCCAGCCGATCGTAGAAGGATAGCTTTAGCAACAGGTATCCGCCATAGCGAGCGACAACCCGCCGCACCCTTCGCGGCCCGAATACCCAACCAATGCCATACCAGCCAAGTCCGCCAGTGACGGAACCTGCCGTTACTGCAGCAATGGATAAGGCAAGCGCAAGAAGATCCGGCATCATCAACCCGAGAAGCATGAGAAGGATATAGGATGGAAAAAGTGGGACAAATTTCTCCATGATGGCGAGGCAGAAAATGCCAGCCAGCCCAAAGCTCGTGAATAGTGTGACGGTGCCGGGAGCTTGCGCCACCAGTTCCTGAGCCGTCATGCGGGCTGCGATCGCGCTAACTCGGCATATTTCGGGACTTTGCAATCCGCCGCCCTGGAGATCCGGTAGACGGAAGCTGGCGGCAAGTTCCAGATCGTTCCGCCGATCCGCGCTTCTCTGAGCTCCAAGTGACCCAGAATCTGATCCGGCACAGGACAGCGCGGGCCGTAGGTGATCTGATGAAATGCGCCGCCGGGCCTGAGATGTTTGAAGGCCCCACCCAGGATCGCGCGGATTTCGCGGGACCGCATGGTACGAAAACCCAATCCGCTGACGACCACACCGAATGAGGTGCCTTTGAACACGTCCGCCTCGCCGATCCGCGTTGCGTCCAAACGGAGCACGCGCGCCTTGGGGAAGCGCCTTTGCAAAAGTTCGGCGAAATCGGTGTTAAGCTCGACCAGCGTGAGATCGTCCTCGCGCACGCCGCGCTCTAGGAGCGAATAAGTGAAGGAGCCGGTGCCAGGCCCCAGTTCCATGACCGGGCCGGTGGTTGCCCCAATGCCTTGCGTCATTAAAGCCGAGACGCGCGGGCCTGACGGGGTTACCGCCGAAATGGCGCGTGGGTTGCGAAGCCACGCAAGAAGGAACGAGGCGGCATCAGTGATGTACATGACGACCGTCCTCAAGCGGGGAACGACGATCGGCCGTTAGGCGGCTAGGAGTAACGAGCATTGGTTCGTCCTTTCGAGATGAGCAAGCGAGATCTTACACACCCAGATTGAGAGAACCTGTCATGTTGAGGGCCTTCAAAAAGCCGCACGCGCTGTTCCTCGCTGGAATCGGGGGCAATGAGGCGATCTTTGCAAGGTTATCTCAATGCAGCGATGCTACCATTTGAATGCCCTATCGATGCGGGCGGGGATGGAGTTTACTGAATGCGTGTGCTTTTGGTCGAAGACGAGCGCCCAATGGCTCTTGTTCTGCGCAACGGATTGGTTCGCAATGGCATGATTGTGGACGACGTGGCGAGCCTGTCGGAGGCGGAGGCCGCCCTTCACGACGATATTTACGATGTCGTTGTGCTGGACCGTCGGCTGCCTGATGGGGATGGCCTCTCGCTGGTCAAGTTGCTGCGCGTCAGGGGCAATGTCGTGCCTGTATTGGTGCTGACCGCGAAGGGTGACCTGGCCGACCGGGTCGCCGGACTGGACAGCGGCGCGGACGACTATCTCGGCAAGCCCTTTGCCTTCGATGAGCTTCTGGCCCGATTACGGGCGATCTTGCGTCGGCCGGTTCATCTGCAGCCCGATATCGTCAGTCTCGGGCGCATGTCTTTCGACTTCGTCCATCGTGAGGCAAACGTACAAGGCGCCCATCTGCGCATGCCGCGTCGGGAATTGCTGGTGCTTGAAGCGCTGATGCGGCGCATGGGCCGGATGGTGCTGCGCGAAACCTTGATGGAAGCCGTCTTCGGCATGAACGACGAAATCGAGTCAAATGCACTCGATACCCATATCTCACGCGTTCGTCGCAAGCTCGCCGATGCACAAGCCGGCATCACCATCGACGGCATCCGTGGCGTCGGCTATCTCCTCCGCGAGACGGTGTGATGCGACAGCCTTCGCTGAAATGGCTGCTCGTCAGCAGACTGGTGACACTGCAGGCGGGCATGATTGCGGTTGTCCTTCTCATAGTCATTGCGACGATCTGGAGTACCGGCTACCTGCTTGACGACTATGAAGGTGGCAGCCTAGATGTGCTGGCCGAAGCGATTGAGCGCGACGCAGCTGGTGGATTGGTACTGCGAGAGACGCCGGATCTCGTTCATCTTCGCGCCAAGGCACCGGACCTGTGGTTCACCATCCGCGACCTGGAGGGGCGCCGGCTGCAAGCGGGCAACATTCCTATCGCCTATTTACCGCTGGTCGTGGTGCTCGGCCAACTCAGCGACGCCCGGCTGAGCGACCGGCCTGAATTGGTCGGAAAACCCGATGCGGTGATCAAATGGATCGAAAGTCCCGCCGGGAGGGTCCAGATTCTGACAGGTACAAAAGGGCAGATGTCCGCGCAGCGGCTTGCAAAGGGTATTTCAGGCGGGTTCATCTTGGTGATACTGCCTGTCATCGTGCTGATGGCGCTAGCGACGTCGCTGGCCACTCCGTTGGTGGTACGCCGGGCGCTCACCGGTCTGGGCCGGACTGTAGCGCAAGCCGTCCACATCGAATTTGACAAGCGTGGCGTCCGACTGCAGGTGAGCGATGTGCCCATCGAAATCAGCGGACTTGTCTGTGCGGTCAACGATGCACTACGCCGCCTGGATGCGGGCTATGAACGACATCAGCATTTTCTGGCCCAGGCAGCCCATGAACTGCGCACGCCGATTGCCATCCTGAACGCGCGCGTTTCCGCACTCCCCGCCGGCACTGACAAGCGCGACCTGCTGGAAGACGCAGCGCGATTAACGACACTCGCCGGTCAACTTCTCGACCTTCAGCGCCTCGACCAGAAGCGGAACCATTTCCTGCCGGTGAATCTAGTCGCGATGGCCAAGCAGGTGCTATTCGACCTCGGCCCGCTGGCGCTTGGTGCCGGCTATGACGTAGCCTTCGAGCGGGAATGCGATGAGATAGTGGTGACGGGCGATCAGACGTCATTGGAACGAGCGCTGACGAATCTGGTTCAAAACGCCATAGACCATGGCGGACGCCAAGGAACGATTACGGTACGCGTCGCAAAAAGCGGCTCCATCGAAGTCTGCGACGAGGGCAACGGCATTGCGAGGGACGAACATGAGCAGATTTTTGAGCCCTTCAATCGCCTGGGACCTGATGGCCGTGGCGCCGGACTAGGACTTAATCTGGTTCGGGAAATTATGCAGCTCCACGGCGGCAGCGTCGCCGTGGTTAATGCCGGCTCCAAAGGCGCCTGCCTGAGAATGTCGTTTCCCTTGGACTGGGTTGCCGATTGCACCGCGCGACCGGCCTGAGAGTTGGTCAGCAAATGATTCACGATCAAGCTCCTCTAAATGCACAACCAATAGCTCGATGCTCCCCTCGGCCGGGAGGAGCGGGTAACGTCAAGAAATATGACTGGTTGGGCACCGGTGCCAACATCTGCAAGCTTAACTGAAGAATAACTATAATTTAAAGCAAAGCTGCCGATTCAAGCGCGCGGCGACGAGTTGTTATATCGTCTGAACCCATAAATGGAAATCCAAGAAGATATTTACTGAGATTTCTGGTGGGATTTTATAGGGAAATACTTGGGAGTTCGGCCGCCGGCAGTGATGCCGGCAGGTCATCTCGCCTGCTGTCGAACCTTCAAGTGCTGCGCGCGCTCGCCGCTTTGTCCGTCGTCGTCGCCCATGCCTTGCACGAAACCGAGATACTGGCCGCGGCGACAGGGCGGGCAGCGGTCGATGGCTCCGCATCGAATCTCGGTTTCGGGGTGGACATATTCTTCGTCCTCTCCGGCTTCATCATGACCCATACCGCTGCTTCGGAATTCGGCAAGAGCGGCGCTCCATTGCGTTTCTTCCTGCGGCGCTGCGCCCGCGTAGTTCCGCTCTATTGGCTGCTGACGAGCATCATGCTTATCGGCGCGCTTGCGGCACCCTCGCTGCTAGCGGTTCCTATCGGTTCCGTGTCCCATGTCCTGGCATCCTATTTCTTTATTCCGTCCGGGCGCGGCGTGGATGAAGTCAGGCCGGTACTCGCGCTCGCCTGGACGCTGAACTACGAGATGCTGTTCTACGTGTTCTTTGCGGCCGCACTTTTGCTGCCGATAAGGCTCGGTGTCGTCTGGCTGTCGGTGGCCATGGTCGGGATGGCGCTTGTCGGAAAGCTCGTCGATCCGAGCCATATCCAGATAGCCTTCTGGACGAGCCCCATCATTCTGGAGTTCCTCTTCGGTGTCCATGTCGCCTTGATCTTTCGCAGCGGCATCAGGATCGGTGGCGCAGCGGCGCTCGGGCTCATGGCCATCGGCCTTCTGGGCTTCGTACGCATCTCTGCGCCCTGGGACGATGCGGCCTTGCCGCAATTCCTGCGAAGCGGCCTGCCCGCCGCGCTATTCGTTCTTGCGGCCGCAATCGGCCCCGTCCTGCCTCAAGGAAGGCTCGTCCTATGGGGTGTCGCCCTGGGGGATGCCTCCTATAGCCTCTATCTCGCCCATCCCTTTATTCTGCGGCCGATGCGAGCCGTCTGGGCAAAAACGCTCGGCGGAGCTCTTCCTCTCGGCCTGTTCGTTATCTTCGCAACGCTCGCGGCTGTCCTGTTTGCCCTGCTGCTCTTCAGAGCCGTTGAGAAGCCGCTTACCAGCCGCGTCCAGAGCCTCATGCTTCGCCCAGGGCGGAAGCGCGTATCGACCGGCACCCTCCCGGCGGCGGACACCGAGAGCGCCTAATCAAAGTTCGGCATCGGTTCGAAGAGCGGGAGTGGTTCGCCTGCTAGAGCTATTCCAGGAAAAGTGCGCAAGCGGTTTTCCGTCCGGAATTGCGAGAAAACAAAGAGATAGAGCGGTTCAGCTTTCCATGGAATCGCTGAACCGCTCTAGGCTGACCATCCTGCCGCAATATCCGCCCTATCGCTCAGTCGGCCCATTCCGGATCGGTCGTGAAGGCGATCGTCAGCCAACGGTCTGGCCCCTCGTCACCGATCGCCTCGCCGATCTCGTCGCGAATATGGTCCCATTCCTCCAGCCTCTTCGCTGGTCCGTCCGGTGGCACGATGAAGTAGAGCTCGATCTGCTTGCCGCGGCCGACGCGGGCGACATAGGAGCGGTAGGATTCGAATTCATAGCGCCCAACGATGTCGGTGGCGACGCGATCGACATGTTCACGCAGATCGGAAGGCGTCACCAGCAGAATATCGGCAAAGGCCTGCTTGATCGTGCCGATCGGCATGGGAATGACGATGAGGCAGACCAGAGCGAGCGCGACTGGGTCGACATAGGGCGACATCCATTCCAGGCTCGTCCCCTGAATGAAAAAGCCGAAGATGAAGGCGAGCAGCAGCGCCCCGCTCAGGCAGCCCGTCATCACCCAGGCTTTTGCGTCGAGTGCAATGAAACTGGATCTCAGCGTTTCGTTCGCCCGCCTGCCATAGGCGGCCATCAGAAAGGCGATGATCATGGTCAGCACTGCATAGATGATGGCTTGATCGAACGAGAGATGCCGGCCGCCGGCCATGATGCTGCCGATCGCGTTGATCAGGGCATAGACCGCGGCCCCAGTCAGCAGGACGCCGTTGAGGCCGAGCACCATGGGTTCGAGATGCCAGAAGCCCATGGTGAAATGCTTGGCGAATCTGCCGCCGGACGCCGTGTTCGTCGCGGAGGATACGATCAGACTGGAGACGATCAGTGCAACGATCGTCATGCTCGCATCCGTGAGCGCATAGACGCCGTCAAAGACGATCGCGTAGGAGCCGGAGAGAAGACCGAAGACAATGCCGGCGACCGCCAGAACGAAGGTCACGATAGTGGAGATGCGCAGGACGCTTTGTTCGGTTGTCACTTTTCAATCTCCAGAGAGAGACGCTGTATGCGTTTCAGATGATTTTGCATGCAGGTCAGACTTTTATCGTGTCATGTAAGCCGAGCCAATCCGGGGGGCCGACGATAGCAAGAGAGCTTCTTCCTTATGCGAAGGCAAAATGCGTTGTTCGATCAGGGTGCGCGCGGCCGAGCGCTCCGACCCTGCCGCCTGAATTCGCTCGGCGTGACGCCGACAAGCCTCTTGAAGTCGCGGGCGAAGTGGAAGGGGTCGGGATAGCCGCATTGGGTGGCGATCTTGCCGACCTGCTCATCGGTTATAACAAGCAATCGCTTCGCGGCGTTCACGCGCTCGTGCCGCAGCCAATCGAGAGGTGTCGTCCCCATTCTCTGACGGAAACGGCGAAAAAGCTGCGCCTGACTCAGGTTGGCGGCGATGGCAAGTTCGCCCACAGTCCAGGAACGCGTGAGGTCGGCGCGGACCAATTCCATCACCCGCTGTAATCGTTGGACCGCGCCGCTCAGTTCACCATGTTCCGCGCGCTCGGAAACCAGAAGCGAGATCAATTGCGCAAGCAGGGCAAAACACCGGCTGTCCGAGAGGAAACTGCCCGTCTCCACGTCCCGGAGGATGGCTTCGAACAGCGCCTCCGGATCGCGCTGTTTTGAAATGCCAAAGACCGGATTGGCGATCACGCCCAGGCTGTCGAACAGCGTATCGAGCCCGTGTCCGGCGAACCCCAGCCAGAGATAGGACCAGTGCGAATGGTGGGGTTCACAGCGATGCGAATACAGTATCGAGGAATCCAGCCAGGTGATTGTCCCTTCATGCAAGAGGCTTGAGAGACCGTTGACCTGCAACAGTCCTTTTCCGCTGAGGGTGAGGACGAGGGTGTGCTGGTTGAAACGATGGGCGATCGGCATTTCCGCAGGCGTGCAGATGCGCCGCCCGGCTGCGAGAAGCGTATAGGGGAGGGCGCGGGACAGCTTGCCCGGCGTCTGAAAGAAGACGTCGTCCACAGGGGAAATATCGTCCGGGATTGCTTCATCGGTCATATCGTCAGGCCTTATCCGGAGATGAGAGTTTTATCCATATAGCTGCGGTTCGCATCCATGTCTTTTCGCCGTTCGAGGCTGTAATCTGTGGGCGATGAACCAGAATGGACGAGGTCCTGATCATGGCGATGGCAACCCCGGTATTTGATCCGCTCTCTCAGGCGTTCACGGACGACCCCTATGCCTCCTACCGCGAGCTGCGCGCCCGTCCAGGCCCGGTCTATTACGAGCATTTCGACATGTGGCTGCTGTCGCGCTATCAGGATGTCGCCGCTGCCGCCGGTGACAAAACGCTCGTGCGCTCCCTCGAATTTTTTCTCTCCCCGGAAGAGATACGGGAACAGAAGGTTCGGCAGAACTGGCACGACATGCCGAACCATTCGCGCTTTGTGCAGTTCAGCCTTTTGGATTCCGATGGCGAAACCCATGACCGGTTGCGCCGCAAGGTGTTTCGTGAATTCACGCCCGCCCTCGTCGCTCGCCAGAGAGGGATGATACAGGATTTTGTCGATCGGCTGCTCGATCGTCTCCTGCAAGCCGGCACGTTCGATTTCGTCGAGGATCTTGCGTCGCGGGTTCCGGGCCACATCATCGGCTCGGTTCTCGGCGTACCGGCGGAATATGCCGGGCAGCTGCGCAGGTGGTCGGAAGAGGTCGTGCAATATTTCGACGTCGATCGCAGCGCGGAGCGCAAGGCGACCGCCGAACGTGCCACAACGGAATTCTACGAACTGCTCAAGGAGCTGATCGCCGACCGCATGCGCAGTCCGCGCGAAGACCTGCTCTGTCGGCTGACCGAGGCGCATGTCGCCGGTGAGCTGACCGAAGACGAGCTTGTTTCCACCTGCATGCTGATCCTGATGGCCGGCCATGGTTCGACCATCGACGTGCTCGGCAGCGGCATGCATGCCCTCATGCAATATCCCGACGCGCTCGCCAAGCTCAGGGAAACGCCTGGCATCATGTCGACCGCCATCCAGGAGATGTTCCGTTTCGAGTCGCCGCTGCCGTTCTTTCATCGCTACCTGACCGAGGAAAAGACAATTGCCGGCGAGCGTCTACCGAAAGGCACGAAGGTCGGCCTGCTGTATGGTGCGGCCAATCGCGATCCCGAACAATTCGAGGCGCCCGATCGGTTCAATGTCGAGCGCACTCCCAATCGCCATCTGGCATTCGGTGGCGGTGCCCATTTCTGTCTTGGCAATCACCTTGCCCGGCTGGATATGGAGATCATCTTTTCGACGCTCTTGCAGCGGACGCGTTCCATCGAACTGCTGGATGAAAACCCCGCCTACAAGCGCGGGCTGTCGGTGCGCGGCCCGAAATGCCTTGATATCAGGCTTGTTGCCGCATGATCGGTTTTGCCGAAAGCATGGAGAATACAATGTGTGAAATCGTGTTTATCGATTCCGCCGGCCGCGAAACCCGTGTGCGGGCCGAGGATGGCGAGACGGTGATGGCGGCCGCCGTCAGGAGCGGCATCGATGGCATCGTGGCGCAATGTGGCGGCGCCTTGGCCTGCGGCACCTGTCATTGCTATATCGAGCAGCCTCATCTCGATCTGCTGCCGCCGCCCTCAGAAGAAGAAGCGACGATGATCGAGTTCGTCATGGAGCCGACCGCCAACAGCCGCCTCAGCTGTCAGATCCTGGCAAGCAGCGTCGTCGACGGCATGCGTGTCGTCGTGCCGGATAGCCAGCACTGAGCCCCAACACCGACAAGATGACCGATATAATCACCTTGTTGAAAACCTGCCCCTCAACCGGCCGTGGCTGATCGTTCGGATGAAGGTCCTGGAACCTACGGGTTCACCCAGCCTCTTCCATGAGCGCATTCAATTCGTCGACGCTCGGGATCAGCGTCAGTGTCTTGCCGGCATCCTGCGCTTCAGCGCACAGTCGGCGGATGTCGGGCATCCAGTCCTGCTCGATTTCCCATATGGTCCGGAACAGATCCCGTGTCGGCGGCATAGTCGAAAATCCGCCGGGAGCGTGCTCAAGCTTGTCTGATTGCCAGGCCATCTGCCTCTCTGTGGCGAGCCAGAAATGCATCCAGAGGGGCATGTCGATGAGAATGATCTCGGTCGCGCGATCTATCCGCGCCGAAATCGAATTCCGGTGCCCCAATCCATCGATAACCCAGTTCTCGCCGGCGATGATCCGTTCGTGCTGTTCGGTGTAGGTCTCAACTGGCGCCGGGACCCAGCCTTCTTGCCAAAGGAGCCTGTCGATCTCGAAATGGGGAATTGCGTGTCTCTCGCTCAATTTGCGAGCGAGGGTGGATTTTCCACCGCCTGCATTTCCGAGAATGGCGATGCGCGACATCGAATGGAGACCTGAAGATTTGAGCCTGGCAGAGATGCCCGCACGTTCATGAACTATTCCGTTGTCGTTGCAATGTACGTCAATCGCTGTCGCTCAGACAGCGTCCCGGCGCACGAAATGTCGAATGCCGGTCGGAATAGTCTCGATGAGATCGCGCAAGGTCGGCGGCACCAGCTCATATTGGTCGAGCCCAGCTCTCGTGGATGGAGCCCAGCGAAACTCGAGCTCGGCGCTGCCGTCCTTCACCCGATGCACGATATCAGTTTCATGAAACGGAAGCGGCCGCGAGAGTTCCGCTTCGTAGTAAAAGCCGACTTCGTGAACGCGCCGGCCGGAAAGTTCGAAGAAGTTTTCGATGATGAAGCGCAAGGGGCCGACGGTGGCCGTGCAGCCGATTTCCTCTTCGATCTCGCGGGCGAGCGTCGCGGCGCCTGCCTCATGAAACTCCACGCGGCCGCCGGGCAAGGACCAGAGCTTATCTCCGAGCGCGCGATGAATGAGGATATGATTGTTCGACCGGATCAACGCGCCTGCGCGTAACTGGAAGCGAGATTCTCCCGAATCCATGACGATCATGGTTCGCTGGGTTTCTGTCATGGATCGGCCCTCCAGTTCGCCTGAGATGGAGTCGGTGGTCAGGATTATCGATACTTGCCCCGAGATGTATTGAAATCGTTTGAAGATTGTTTCTTTCTCGGTTCATCCTCTTACCAAACCGGCTTTGACGATGCGTTTCGTAAATCCAATTCCTTTCGTCGGCGACATCGCTCGCTCGAGGACCTTCTACAGCGGCTTGCTGGGTCTCAAGATCCTGCACGATTTCGGGAGTTTCGTGCTCTTTGAAACCGGCTTTGCAATTCATGACGGAAAAGCGCTGGAGCAAACGGTCTGGAAGAAAGCCGCCGAAACTTCAGAGCCGTATGGGCGCCGAAACATGCTTCTTTATTTCGAACATGACGATGTGGATGCGGCCTTCGCCAAGATAGCCCCGCATGTCGATCTCATCCATCCCGTCGAACAGCAGGAATGGGGGCAGCGGGTGTTCCGCTTTTATGATCCCGATGGCCATGCGGTGGAGATCGGTGAGCCGCAATCGATCGGCTAAGCGCCATTGATAGCCTGATTGGATGTTTGCGCTCAGACCTGCTTGAGCGTGAGAGGATGATTGTGCCCATCGAAAATATTCGGCGGGATTGCCGGTATCGCGCAGGCGCGGTACCGGCATTGAGACGACGGCTAGGCATCAATGATGCAGACGATCTCGACGGTGGACCGATCGACAATCACAATGCGGCCGTGGAGGCAGCATTATCAAAACTCCTCCCGCGATCCCGCCGACGCGGCGGACTAGCCGCGCAGCGCAGTTGCCAGTTTTGCCGTAAGCTGCCTTGCCGGTGACGCCAAGGCTTTGGATGTCGGGCTGGCGGCTGAAATCAAAGCCCGTCTGTCGGGACGGGATTGGGTTTGATTGCCTATTTTAAACTGCGATAGCAGTTGGAACAGTGCTTCGGATTCTGATGCCAGACTATGAGCCGCGGCGGTGGCCTGCTCGACCATCGCGGCGTTTTGCTGAGTGCCCTGGTCCATGGTGTTTACGGAGGTGTTGATTTCCTTCAGGCCCGTTGCCTGTTCCCTGGAGGCTTCAACGATGGCCCCGACATTGCCATCGACCTGTTGAACCTGGACGACGATCTCTTCCAAGGCCTTGCCCGTCTCGCCAACCAGCGAGACGCCGTTTCTTACATGGCTATTTGAAGTGTTGATGAGATCTTTGATTTCTTTTGCCGCCTTTGCAGACCGCTGAGCAAGTTCTCGTACTTCCTGCGCTACGACTGCGAAGCCCTTACCGGCCTCGCCGGCGCGTGCAGCCTCGACGCCGGCATTCAAGGCGAGAAGATTGGTCTGGAAGGCGATTTCATCGATCACACCGATAATATTGCCGATCTCGGTCGCAGACGCCTCGATTTTGTCCATGGCTTCGACGGCGCTGCGGACGACACGTCCGGAGTGTTCGGCATTTTCTTTGGTCCTGCGCACGAGATGGCCGGCCTCTTGCGCACGGGCACTGGACCCCGAAACCGTTATGGTGATTTCCTCAAGCGCCGCCGCCGTCTCTTCCACCGAAGCAGCTTGCTGCTCAGTCCGCTTTGCAAGGTCGTCGGATGCCGACCGAATTTCCTGTGCGCCCGATGCGATGGCGCTGGCGTTCTCGGCGACGTTCTGCAGCGTCAATCGCAACTTCTCCACGGCATGGTTGAAATCGACCCGCAACGGATCCAGCGATGGAATGAAGGGGCCGGCAATCTGGCGGGTAAGGTCGCCGTCGGCCAGTTCTCGCAGGGCCTCAGCCAACTGAGCGACGGCTGTATTGGTTTGCCCAGCCAGAGCCTCGCGTTCCGTGGCCTCCGCCTCAAGTCTCTCGCGTTCTTCGATAGCTCGCTTCGCCTCCGTATCCGCATCGCGTGCCGCCTTGGCTGAGATTGCGTCACGGAGTGCGGCAACCGCCCGGGCCAGCATGCCGATTTCGTCCCCACGTCTTTCCAGCGTGCGATCGCCAGCCATGTTTCCTTCGGCCATCGACTTCAACGATGTCTGGAGTTTGGCCAATGGTCCGATAATGGAGCGGGCGGTCAAGGCAGCGGCCATGGTGGCCAACAGGATCGCAACTGCAAGCGCAGTCAGCGCAAGCGATTTGAACCCGCCGGCCGCGTCTCGAACTTCGCCGCCGATGGATTTGTTCAAGGCTTCCTGGTAGTCGATAAATTTGTTGATTGCTTTCAGCCACGCGACGAACTGGGGTCGCGCCTGCTCGAGAAGGATCTTGCGAGCCGTTTCGCCATCGCCCTTTTCCTGCAGCGCAATGATCTGCGCGACCAAAGGATTGGTTTTGGCTTGAACCGCGGAGATTTCGTCCAGGATGGCTCTTTCCTGCGATGTCGCACCGGTCGACGACGCGACCATCTCGGCCATTTTCTTCTCGTTCTCCGCGTAGGTGGCCGCGAGGGTCTCGATCAGCTTCTCTGCCGTCTGACGCTCGTCTGCGGAGGTGACCAGTGTCACGTCGCGGATTGCAATGGCCCTATCGTGAACACTGCCCCTGTAGTTGATTGCGTAGCGTTGCTTCACGCTGTTGATGTCGTTGATCAGCCCCAGGTTACGATCGATAGTCTCCACCTGACTGGTTGAATAGAGCGTCAGACCAATCATCAGGATCAGTAGAAAGCAAAATCCTGCTGCCAGACGAGCGACAATACCGAATTTCATCACGTGCGCCATTAAAGTTCTCCCAAAGATCTCAAGCCTCGTCAGGACAGACGAGTGGCAATGACGACCTCAATCAAGGGAACGTTGCGCCGGATAGGAACTGACCGATCAGTCCGTCATTCCGGAAGTTTTCGGGCGCGGTTTCATCCGCCCACACCCCGGCTTCCCAAACAATATGGTATATCTGCGCATAACTTCATTTCAAATCAGTAAATTCATCAATCAGCCGGCAAATAATATCGGTTTGTATTTTGTCGGAGTCCGAATAGATGCTATGAATTATTATGATGGATCTCTAATGGTCGATAATATAGCTGCGTAAGATTGCGGATCCATAAAGTTGCATTATATGTTATGCAATCATTCATTGTATATTTACGCTGCGCTGACGGCCGCGGCAATGTGACCGCAGACGACGACAGGGAAGGGCAGTAAGCCCATATCCGTGGATTTCAGCGGCGCCTTTCTCCAGGCTCCTCTCTTGCGGCGGCAGATTGGGCCATTCTCACAGCATGTCGAATATGGCTGACGCGATGGCTACCTCCGTTCCCGCAAGGCCGACCGAGCAAAAAAGCGTCGTATCGGAAGGCAATGTCCGGCCTTGCGCGGTGTTCGCGATAATATCGGAAAGTTCCCGCATACGGGTTTCGTGCGGCGATCCGGCAAGGAAAAAAGGCGCGGCGTAGGTTCGTGTTTGTTCGAGGGAGTCCGTGACGATCACATGCGCGGCATCGGCCAAGTCCAGTCCGAGCTCGTGCCCCTGCAATGTTTTCGGACCGACCGTATTGACGTGCGCTCCGGCCTTCAAATCCGCCGCATGGAGCACGGGCATATTGCTGTTCGTAGCGCAAAGCACGATATCGGCATCCGCCACGGTTTCCGCAACACTGTCGGCGGGTTCTATTGTTATGCCCAGCTTGCGTTGCATTTCCTCGGCGAAAGCCCTGCGGTTTCTCTCATCGCGACTGAAGACGCGGGCGCTTACTATGTTTCGAACGGCGACGGCGGCAATCAGTTGCGTTCGGGCCTGAGCACCGCTGCCGACAACGCCGATGGTTTTCGCGTTTGGATCGCTGAGATGGCGTATGGCGATGCCCCCAATCGCCCCCGTTCTGATCTGGCCGAGCCGTTCGCCCAGGATGATCCCTTTAAGTTTGGCGTCATGCGCGGACCACACGGCAACGATCTGCGAATGTTCGAGCCCACTGAACGTTTCATACACGCGAAAGCCGGCAAGCGGCTTTTCACCAAGTATGCCGCCGACCGTAAACACTAGATCGCCGCTGCTGGGAAACGAGACGTGGTGCCGAGGAGGGCAAACGGTATTGCCGGATGCTTTGGCGAGGAAGGCCGCTTCCAATGCGCCGAGAGCAGCCGGCATGAGCGCGACGCTGTCCAAATCCTCATCGCTCAGTATTTTCAACATCACGAACCTCCGGCGCAACGACATACTGCAACCTCAAGATGGGTTGAGGTCAAGCCTTGTTTCGGACCTCGTCACTGCTGCCGGCATACGCTGCCCGCCGCGCTTTCCAGATTATAGCATGCGTCCCGATACTTCGTCCCTGCGGAAGATGACGTGTAGCTACGCCTCAGCAGAAGAATAATCTAAATAACAATATTATATCAATAAGTTATATCGACGCGACAGCCGATTTGACGCTGCCGTTTTCTGTCAGTTCGGTCTTCAGGCAGTTCATCCGCGCGATACGCTGTTCATCTCATGGATCTTGCAAATCAACACCAAACAGCTCCTCGTGCATGTGCTCCACGGCGATGCCGATGCCACCGACCAGAGCCGCCCGATTGCCAAACCGACTGATTTCGATGCGAGGTGGGTAAGGCGTGCAACGTGGCAGGTACTTGCGAATGGCGTCGACAAGTTCGGGGCGGGCGCCGATACTGCCGCCCATGATCACCAGCTCCGGATCGAGCGTTGCACCGATTGCGGCAATGGCAAGTGCTATCAACCGCGAAGTCTCCTCGATCACGGCAACAGCGGCTGGCTCGCCAGCCACCAGGGCCGAGAAAAGATCCGCTACCGTTGCCTTGCCCTGCCCACCATATCCAGAATAGCGCCGCACCATTGCCGCGCTACCCACGGCGGTTTCAAGAGTACCAAGGGTGAAGCCGCCTGGATCAAACGGTTCCCCGCCGAGCGGCAGATAAGCGATCTCGCCGGCGCCACCGCGAGCGCCTCGCATGAGGCTGCCATTCGCAATGATGCCCATGCCGATACCGGTCCCGAGTGCTACGAAGGCAAAATTATCTGATGTGGAGCCGTGCCCTCGCCATCGTTCTCCTTGCGCAGCAAGATTGACGTCATTTTCAATGATGACCGGGATTGCCATCCGGTCGCTCAAGAGCCGGCGCAAGTCAATTGTTTCGACCCCAGGGATGTTCGGTGCGACATTGATATGCCCGGTGACCGGGTCAAGCACGCCTGGCGTGGCCAGTACTATGACGCGCAATTTGGAGAGATCGATACCGGCGCCGCGGCCAAGGTCCTGTATAATGGTATGGAATTGATCAACCAGATGGAGGCCGCCGCGCGAGCTAGTGGGCACTTTGGTTTCGGCAACAACATTTCCAACCAGATCGCAGATGATAGCGGCGATCTTGGTCCCGCCGAGATCGATGGACGCGGCGAAACCGGCATTTGCGTCGAGCTCATACGTTATTGCGTTTCGCCCCAGGCGCCCGTCGGTATATCCGGTCGGCTTCAGCCAACCATTGTTCTCCAAATTGCGAACGACATCGGAAATCGTTTGCTTGGACAAGCCCGTTTGCTTGGCAATATCCGCGCGGGAAATAGGACCTTTTGCAAGTATGGTCCGAACAACGGAATTGGTAGAGATTTTTCGCGCTATCGGTGTCTGGGTCACATTAGGCATGATTGCTAGCTCGCATTCTACCTCTAATTAGTTCGGGACCTTTTCCTAATTCATTCATGCCGCGCTGCGGTTGTGCCCAACTTCAAGGGAAGTATCGCGAAATTCAGGTGAATCTCGTCATTTGGCTAAACCAAATCATTTAATTTGTCCATGTCATTGACAAATTCGGCGCCCAATTCGTAGACTGTGCCCAATGGCTGAGCAAATTGCGGAGAGGTCATGAAAGCGAGATCAAAGGATGGGAGATGTAGTCCTGCATTCGCTGCGGACTTCATAGCGCTCCATGCCGGCAAGCGTGCTGGATATCGCAGCCTGGATTTCACTCGTCATCCCATCGACACAGCGCATTGAAAGGCGCTTGATTTGCCATGATGACCCCCACGTCCCAAGGCGAAATCATAACCAAACATCCGGTCATCCTGCCGATTATGGCGCCTCGGCTGCAAGCGGACGTGCATCCCGACGGGTATCTTGATCTCGCTCTTTGGGGAAGCGGTCGTCTGGGGCGCATACGTTTTTCAAAGCTTGCCGGACCTTACGTCTATGGTCCAAACAGAGTCGTCGCTGAAGCGGGTGGCATCTTTGTCGCCCAGTCAAAGCCAGTCCTTCTGATCCGCAACGCCCGCGCGGAAGGAATCTATCCGGCTCGTCGCTGTGCTTGGTGGCATGAGACTGACAAGGATAGTCCGCGGGCCAAGATCGTCAAACGCAATAATCGCCATACGGTCGTGACCGGCTGGGGTGCGATGATTGTCGAGGTCGGTAACGGCGATATCCGCGTCGCTGCCGGCGCCTCCGAAGAGGAGGCTGAAGCTGCATTTAGTCTTGCAAGCGATGTTATCATAGCAGAGGCCGCGAGTTATGTAGCCCGTTGCGATGTCGCGCCCGAGGCAGATCCCGTGATGCGCAGCATGGTGATGCAAGGCGCGCACGCCGCGCTTTCCAGCATACGGCTGGACGAGAATGGTGCGTTTGCCGGCTTGGCTGCGGGGCAGGCCTATAGTGCACCTGCACGCACCTATTATCGCGATGGCTACTGGACGATGCAACTGCTACTGAAGCTTGCGCCGGAAGCGGTACGCGACGAAATTCGGCTTTTAGCCAAGGGAATCCAGCCTGACGGAGAGGCGCCAAGCGGCGTGATATTGACCGGACCGGCGCAATCGCGCGCCTGGCAGAGCTTCGTTCTCGATTGCAAGCTAAACCCCGAGAAATATCACGGGAAGGCTGTTCCGGAGCACCACAATCGCCCAGGTGATTGGTGGAGCGACCATTTTGACAGCCCGCTTTTCTTCATCCTCTTTCTCGCCGACTATGTGGACGCCACAGGGGATACGACAGAAGTACTGCTGCACTGGTCGCTTGTTACGGCCATCGTTGAACGATATCTGGGGTTCGCAGGCCCTGGTAGCGTATTGCCGCTCAAGCCACGAAATGACAGGGACTGGGCGGACAATGTCTACCGGGAAGGCCTTGTCTCCTATAATCTGGGTCTTTTCGTCGGGGCATTGGATGCCGTGGCTAAACTGGGAGCCGGGCACGATCCTGCGCTAGCACGGAAGGCAAGCGAAACAGCGCAGCACGCTCGCGCCGAGATCGAGAACAAACTTTTTGTTCCAAGCAGAAATGGTTACGCCGATTTCATCACCCCCGATGGATTTGCTGAGGATCATCTCGTGCTCGACAGTCTGACGCTCTCCCGTTATGGGGCCATTTCGCCGACGCGCGCCGCTGGCCTGCTAAAGGCGATGGAAGGGGCTTTGGAGGCTCGAAATAATAAGCAACAGCCCTATGGCGATTGGGGAGTCCTTTGCGCGTTCCCACCATTTAAACGGGCAAGTGACGTTAGATCGAAGACCGCTTTCCCCTTCCGTTACCACAATGGATCGGATTGGCCTTATTGGGACGGCGTCTATGCGGAAGAAAGAATACGCCACGGCCTCGGTGGAGCGCGTTATGCGCTTGTACGCTGGTGGGAAGCCTGCTTGGCAAATGGTTGGGCAGGTGCGGTCGAGTATTTCTCGCCGCCGTACGGACGTGGCTCTCTGCTGCAGGGATGGAGCGCAATGCCAGCCGCTGTTGTCCTTAAATATGGCTTAGAGGCTGCGAACGCGGAGAATAGGTAATGAGCGGATGGGGGCAGGATTTCCGTTTAGACTGCCGGCTTATCCAATTTCATGACGAAGGCAAGGTGATCGTTATGGCTGAGTTCTTCGAAACCGAGATGCCGGTAAAAACCCTTGGCGCGCTCGTTTGCGGGACTAACGCCAAGATGGACCGCAGGCACGCCGTGGCCCGAAAGCTTGTTGAGCATGGTCTCGATCATCAGGCGTCCCCATCCACCCGATTGGGCTTCAGGCAGAATATTGATATGAAGATGCGCAGGGTAAGTCGTTTCAAGACCCGACGTTCCGCTATGGGGGTTGGCGATACGCTCCAGAACATCGGCGTCTTTTGCAGCACTGGGTGTCAGACCAGCGATCTCGTTCCGAACACGCGGCCACCAATGCCTGTCGAGCTCTTCGTCAAAACTGACAGTATCCGGCGTCCCGACGACATAGCCTATGACCCGCTCGCCTTCGGCGAGAACGAACGCAAAATCCGGAGCGAATTTGAGATAAGGCACCGCCCACACGTAACCGGGAAGGCGCGGATCGCTGTAAAGCGCGCTCGCGTCGGCTCCGGCGTCAGCCGTCATCAGGCAAATATGGAAGAGGGCGTCAACGTCGTCCTCGGTGGCCGGACGGATGAAATAATTGTCGATCTTAGGAGGCATGGCATCATCGATTTGCTGGCCGCTGCACGAAGCGAACTGACGTCAGGCGGCGGTAAAACTGAGAAAATTGAGGAACTGCATCTTAGGGACAAAAGCCCACGGACTTTATGAGAAGAATAAGGAAATTCGTCGGACCAGTAAAGGCCTGACGATGCAAGACATTCGGTGCGTCTTACTAAGACCAGCCGGTTGGAATCGATAGGAACTGCCAAAACGCAGCTAGAGGGAACCAATCAATGTTTAGCGATTTCATCTCCATCAATACAGCATTCATTCTGAAGAAGGCAGGAATTTTGGCGGGCGCCGTTTTTGTGGGGTTCGGCATATCGACAACTGCCTTTGCCGATACGCTCACGGTTTGGGACGACCACGATTCGGAGTCGCGAGCCGCCGTGATGACCGAGCTCAACGCCAATTTCCAGAAGGCGCATCCCGACGTTAAGCTTGACCACACCGTACGCGATTTCCAGGATCTCAATCTTACGCTTAAACTCGCCGTTTCGTCCGGCGATGGGCCAGTGGTGACTAAGGTCAACCAGGGAGCCGGTGAGATGGGTGCGATGGTGAAGGAAAACCTTCTCGTTCCTGTCGATACCTACCTCAAGAAATACGGATGGGATAAAAACCAGTCCGATAGTCTCGTGGCGCGTGACCGCTGGTCGAGCAAGGGCGAGTTCGGTGTGGGTGAGACCTACGGCATCTCGTCGCTCGCCGAAATCGTCGGCCTTTATTACAATGAAAAGATTTTGAAAGCCGCTGGCGTCGAACTTCCGATCAAGAGCTTCGATGATTTCCTTGCAGCCTTGGATAAGGTCAAGGCGGCAGGTACTGCACCGCTCACGATCGGTACGGCCAAGGGCCACTTGGCGCTCCATATGCTGGCCGGGATCAGTCAAGCGCATATCGATGCATCCGATCGAAAAGCGCTCGATGACCTGATCTACGGCCGCGGCGGCACCTGGAATACGCCCGGCAATCTGGAATCGGCCAGACTTGTCCAGAATTGGGCAAAAAATGGGTATTTCTTCGATGGTTACCAGGGCATCTCGGGTGATGATGCCGTTCAGCTTTTTGTCTCTGGCCAAGGGGCCTTTCTGATTTCGGGGACCTGGTACTTTGGCGAGATGCAGAACAATCCCGATATCCATTTCATGCCGATCCCGGCACCCGCCGGCATCAAGCATCCGCTTTCGGTTGGCGGCGTCGACCTTGCCTGGGCGATCACGAGCCTGGCGAAGAATGACAAAATGAAGGATCTTGCGGGCGAGTACATCAACTATATGGTTTCCAAGGACGCGTCCGTTACCTGGGTTCATGCCGGCTACCTGCCTGCAACCCCGGTTCCGGAAGACGCCGGGGTCAACGCTTCCCCACTTCTGAAAGAAGGCATCTCAATGTGGAAGTCGTTGAATGATAACAACGCACTTGGACATTATCCCGATTGGGCGAGCCCAACCATGCTCAAGACCTTTGATGAAAACACGCCTCTGTTGCTTGCGAACAAGGAAACGCCTGAGGAACTGATCGGCAAGCTCGATACGGACTACGCCGCCTATATGAAGAGCAAGTGATTGCCACCATCCATACCAATCCCGCCGCACTAATCCATTGAAGAGAAGCTGCGGCGGGAAACTTCGGTACGTCTATCCTGATCACGGCCAGAGCGGCATAATTCGGCGTCTGGCATATTTCCGAGATGGTGCATGAAACGCTCGCCACTTGACGCAAAAGCCAGCCGAAATCTCATTTATATTCTGCCCGGTCTGCTGCTTTATTTTGCTCTTATCCTTGGTCCTATTGTCGCGGCAATCGGTATCAGTTTCACTGAATGGAATGGGATCAGCCCACCCAACTGGATTGGGATTGGCAATTATGCAAAATCGCTTTCAGATGAAACCTTCTATATAGCATTGAAAAATAACGCTTTTTTCATGGTGTTTTACTGTGTTATTCCGATTGTCGTCGGTCTCTTATTTGCTGCGATGGTCTGGACGCTCAGGCAGCGCGAGCAGTTCGCGCTACGTACGCTGCTGTTTTTGCCCTATATCATGCCTACCGCCGTCCTCGGCATCATTTGGCACTGGCTTTACAACCCTGCTTTTGGCCCCATCAACCAGGCACTAAAGCTGATTGGCTTGGGTTCGATCGCTTTACCTTGGCTTGGCGACTTCACCTTTGTCTTGCCGGCGGTCGGCCTTGTCGCAAGCTGGTATTTCTTCGGTTTCTGCATGGTCTTGTTTCTTTCTGGCATCCAGCGGATAGATCCATCGCTGTTTGAAGCGGCGAGGGTCGATGGTGCCAAAGGGAGCAGGGTTTTCTTCTTCATCACACTCCCCCTGCTTCTGCCCGAAATACGCATCGCGCTCCTTCTTACCATCATTTCCTCTATTAAGAGTTTTGATCTTATCTTTACGATGACGCGGGGCGGTCCGGCCAACGCGACCCTCGTTCCCAATATTTATATGTACGAGCTTGGCTTTCAATTGAACCGTTATGGATATGCCTCAGCCGTTGCCATCATAGGTGCGATTCTGGTCTTTACCATCAACTACGCTGTTCACCGGTTGGTGCGGCCAGTGAATGAAGGGAGCGCGTCGTGAGCCGAATTTCTCGTGGGATGAATGCAGTGTTGCCCTCGCGTATCGTTCTTTGGCTGTTTGCGGTCCTGACGGTTATTCCTTTCGTTCTTCTGATACTCACCTCTCTGAAGAGCCGTACCGATCTCCTGCAAGGCGCATTCGTATTGCCGGCCTATCCGCATTTCGAAAACTACGCAAATGCTTGGATCGATGGCCGGTTTAATGTCTATTTCCTGAATTCAGTCATGATTGTTTTTCCCGTGGTAGTGGTCAGCATCATACTGGGAACACTAACGGGATTTGGGTTCGCATTCCTGACCTTCCCATTCAGGCGCACCATTTTCGTCCTTTTAACTGTTGGCATGATGGTGCCGACCGAGGCGTTCATCATTCCGCTATACTATGAAATACGCTATGTTGGCCTCATCAATACCTATGCTGCCTTGATCCTTCCTCAAATTGCCATGTCGCTGCCTTTTGCGACCATGTTCATGGCGAGTGCGATGCAACAGCTGCCCTCTGAGGTAATAGAAGCCGCGGTACTGGATGGCGCATCGCGGACTTATATATTGTCGCGAGTTATTGTGCCGTTGATGCTGCCCGCCATGTCGACACTGGCGCTGTTCCTATTCATCTGGACTTGGAATGAGTTTCTTATTCCGCTTGTTCTTGTCAACGATGACAACTATCGCACCCTCCCAATTGGGATGTTGTTTTTCCAGGGACGCTACACGGTGAATACGCCCGTGTTGACGGCAGGCGCGGTTATCGTCATCGGCCCGCTCATTCTTGCCTACATGCTGTTCCAACGAAAGCTAATTACGGGACTGACGGCGGGAGCAACAAAATAAGTCGGGATGCCCGGCTGCTTGTAAATTGTTGTCAGTGGAGCGGGGCCGCCGAAACTCGCGCTCCGTGCTATGATTGTTCTCGGCTATGACAAAGCCGGGAGCGCGGTAGCCAGATTGACGGCTCGATTCCGAAGGCATCGATCCCTTGCCCGCAACCGTGCGAAGAAATCAAATGATCTACGGGCCGCCGGTTCTATTCCCATCAAGCGCTAAAAGCGAGCTGTTGGGCATCACGACACGACGTGCTCGATCCGTGTGACATCTGAGAACACAGCGGTGATCAGACATCGGAAGAAATCCACATTGCAAGATTATGGCGCCAACTGCACGGTGATCGTGGCGTCGGAAGACGACAATTGCTGCTCGATTTTCTGAGCTTGCGCTGAATCAAGGCCGCCGATGGTGACGCTGCCGCCCATAATCGGCTCCCTTACGACCGGCTCGAAGATGACTTTTCCATCCACCAGCAGCTGTGTCTTTTGCCCGAGAGCTGCACGAGTGAAATCCCCGAAGACCTTGGCGCTTTCCGGCGTCAACACGATTTCCACTGCAGGTCCGAAAGAAACGGGGTCGACCAAGGTTTTGGCACTCGCGATCTTGAGCGAGATCGGCGCAATGTCCTTGGTTTTATCGGCGGAGGTTTTGTCGCCGTCATCTTGGTTGGGAGAGGGAATGGAATTAGCTTCGGTCTCCGTACCATACTGACGCAGATCGATTGACGCTTGCGCATTGTTTTTGGGTAACGGCTCGACGCGTTGGCCTGACAAGGTGTTGGCATTCCATCCATGCGGTGCAGGCAGAACAGGTGGCTGATCCTCACGCCACATATGCGTAGCCACGGTAATCTTCACACCGCCAACAGCTGCGATTGTGCTTTCCAGAACCTCGATCGTCGAGCCATCGCGCGTGGAAATCACATAGGTTACGGTCCGCGACTTCCCGGCGCTTCTGGCCTCCGCCAATTGCGCATCGGTCAGTTGTTTCGCCCGCTCGCCGAAATTTGCTATCATGCCCTCGATCGAAGATTGCTGAGATTGCAGGAGAGTAACCGGATCGTAGATTACGTTCGCGCTGAACGTGGCTGTTTGCGCGGCGTTATCGGAGGCCTCGAGTTTCCAGACGGTGGTTGTCGGAACGAGAGTACCCTTCAGCTCTTCATTTCCTGCAACGGTCCATTCCTGTCCAATATCCGTTGTGAAAGCTTGGGAAGACTGCCCAAGGGCAACGGTCATGCTTTCCGGCGCAAGAACGTCGATAACCGCGAGAGGATCAGTTTTGACGGTCTGGAGCATGCGAGAGGCTGCGCTATCTGGCACCACGGCACCACCTGGCGCTTGCGTGGCTAGGAGCCTTTCCATATTGGCAACGATCTGATCGGCGCCGACAAGCGCCGTCGGCGCCCCGCCCAGATCTGCCTCGAATTCCAACTGCTCAACACCGTAGGCGGCAAGCGAGTTCCGAAACATGGCGTTCATTGGATAGGAATCCGCGGCGCCCGTCGCGTCCGGTGGGATATCGGCGGAAAGCCTCCATCTCATCCGCATCCCCTTGTCATCCCGCGACAAGACGGTTGCCGATTGACGAAAATCGCCACGCATGACAACGGAAGATGCTTCCGGCTTGTCGAACCAAAGCGACATGTCGGTTTCGGTCGTCTTTTGAACGCGATAGTGGCGCTCAGTCCCAACGACTGGTTGATAGGGAGGAACGGTAACGCTTTCTGCCGCCCGCGCAGGGCTGACAGCGATCATCCATTGGGCTACCAGCGCCGCAGCAACAAGGATGGGAGACATCGGATTGATATTACGACGTGTTGTGTTCGTGCGAATTTGCATACAGCGCTTCCAGTCGATAGTCTGTGCAACATCTGACACGTCGATTTCGTGCTGTCTATTGCCAATGATAAGATGAAATCTCTCGCGGATTTTCGGCAACTCTTGGACGATCCCTGATTCTGATTGTAGATGACAGATTGCTGCCATGATACAGCTTTTAGGAACCGATCGATCGTTACTGCTGCTTCTGCCTGAAACAGTGGCGCCGACACCATTTGCAACCACAGACTGCTTCGACCAACGAATGGCTTTGAGTTCATGCCGGTCGTACAAACAGGTGCGCGCTGTCCCAACCCGCTCGCGAACCGAGGCAGGCGCTGCCCTCGCCATATCATTGAGATACCAGCTGTCAGAAGTCAGTGTGGCAAAGCGGCTACAGCTGACGCTGGCTAAGCAGAAAACCGTAATTTTCTAAACATAGTGCATAGTTTTCTAAAATACCGCCATCACGAATGCAGCCATCCTCGCCATAGTAACCATTCGGTGCGCTATGGACACTCAATTCTCAGGTTTTGAAATCTTTGCTCCGAAAATCGATGCGGCCTGGGCTGCCTTGCATCGACAATATGCCAGCCACCTGACCGGCACGGAAATCGACCATCTATTTGCCTGCAGCGCCCTGGTGGGAACGAAGCTCCCTTCCGATCGCGCGCCCATATTGCATCCGTTCCGGAGCCGACGCAGCTATCGGGCGGGATGGCCGAGCAGCGCGAAAGCCAAGCCATCGGCATGGGGCGCATACTTCAGGAAATGCACAATTTTGCAAAGCCAGGGCCAAACTGAATCAGACCTGACAGGACTTGCATCACGTGATGGATTTCGTCGCTGGCATGAATGCGCCCGAAGCGTCGATCATCGCTGACTTGCGCGCAATGCATACAGCTAACCCTTACGAATTCGGCAATGCCGATGTTTCAATCGATCGGGAGAGTCGCATGAACACTGAAAAGATCATTATCTTTGACACCACCTTGCGGGACGGCGAGCAAAGCCCCGGCATCAACCTTGACACCGGTGAAAAGGTCGAGATCGCGCTTATGCTCGAAGGGCTGAAGGTCGACGTGATCGAGGCCGGCTTTGCCGTCTCCAGTCCCGGCGAATTCGATGCGATCAAAGCCGTAGCGCGCGTCGTCAAGGACAGTACGATTTGCGGCCTGAGCCGCGCGGTTGAGCGCGACATCGACCTGACGGCGGAGGCGGTTTCCGGCGCGGCGTCGTCTCGTATCCACATCGTGCTGGCGACCTCGCCCATTCACATGAAATACAAGTTGCAAATGACACCGGAAAACGTGCTCGAACATGCTGTTCGCGCGGTGGCTCACGCGCGACGCTATTCCGAGGATATCGAGTTTTCCTGCGAGGACGCGAGCCGGTCGGAGCCGGAGTTTCTCGCCCGCTTTGTGGAACAGGTGATCAGAGCCGGTGCGACCACGGTCAGCCTGCCTGATACGGTCGGCTACGCCACGCCGTACGAATACGGCAAGCTATTCACCTATCTGCGCAATGTCGTACCGAATGCTGACAAGGCAGTGTTTTCAGCGCATTGTCACAATGATCTGGGCATGGCTGTTTCCAACTCGCTCGAAGCGACCCGGCAGGGCGCGCGCCAGATCGAATGCACGATCAACGGCATTGGCGAGCGAGCCGGCAATGCGTCGCTCGAGGAGATCGTCATGGCACTGCATACACGGGAGGATTTCTTCCGATGCCAGACGTCGGTCGAAACCCGCCGCTTGACCGCTGCCTCCCGGCTCGTCTCGGAGATCACCGGTTTCGTTGTGCAGCCTAACAAGGCGATCGTCGGCAAGAATGCCTTCTCGCACCAATCCGGCATTCACCAGGATGGCATGTTGAAGAATCCGTTGACCTATCAGATCATGACGGCGGCGGAGGTCGGCGCCGACGAGTATCGGCTGGTGCTCGGAAAGAATTCGGGTCGTAACGGTTTTCGCATGTGCATGCGCTCGCTGGGCGTCGAGTTCGGCTCCGATGCCGATCTCGATCTTGCTTTCTCCCGCTTCAAGCACATCGCCGACCAAAAGGCATCGCTTTGCGATGAGGATCTTCTGGCGACGGTTGCGGGTATGGAAGCGCTCTCCCAGGAAAAACGCATCGCATAATTCTGCTTCCAGAACATGTAATCGGGATCGGCCGTGTGTCGGCACCGCGCTTCCTAAGGGCCTGACCGGTCTGGGGAAGCGCACGTCAATACTTCGCAGAATTCAGGAACGAAGCTCATAGCCAAGAGGCGCGCAAATGACGGTGAATCTTGCAGTCGAAACGGGAGACGATGTTCGGGTAGTCAAGCCGAAAACAGGGTATGAATTCCTGATCGATACGCTTGCGACCTGGCATGTGCGCCACTATGCCGGCGTCACCGGCGGAGGGGTCATCCATTTGCTCAAACATCTCGAGCCGATGGTCCTCCCCGACGAGAGGGCCGAACTCCCGGTTTTTTCAATATTGGAGAGTACGTCGCGGGCTTCATTCCTCTGGGATACTATCTGGCGAGCGGGAAAATCAGTGCAGCCATCGCAACGACGGGAGCCGCAACGCGGTTGCTGACCTGTGGCCTGAGTGATGCGAAATTGCACAATATTCCCGCAATCTATCTCATTCCTCTCAGTCCGGCAGATACGCGATACCGTGCACCGCTGCAGGACACGAGCCCGGAGGGTGCCGGTGTCGTGGCTCAGTTGAAGGCCGAGCTACCCTCAGGCACATTCGTCTTGGACGATCCAGACCATCTCGTAGAACAACTTGAGCAGGCTCGCAAACATCTCGATCAGGGCTCGCCCGTCGCACTTCTGATGCCACCGGAGGCACTTGGAAAGATGGTGTCTGAGCCGGTCCATACGTTTTGGCACGGTGACTACGCCCATAAACCGAACAAGATCGACCAGGAGTCGCTCGGCCATTTCGTGGCCGAATTCCCGCGGCAATCGGCTGGGCGTCGGGTGATTGTGCTCGCTGGGGAAGAGGCGGCCATGTATCCGAATATGCCTCTACTCACCACACGTTTGTGCAAAGCATTACAGGCACCAATTGTCTGGAGCATAAACGGGGCGAATGCGGTGGCGCGCAACAATAGCTTCGGTTTCGGCTATCTGGGCTTCGGCGGTAACGATCGCGCAATGCAGCTCTGGAGAAGCCTCGGTCCTGACGATATTGTCATTACCCTCGGGTTTTGCCCTGACGAATATACTCTTAATTTTTCAGAGATACCGGCCCATACGACTTGGAATTTTACCAATCTGACCGCCCCATACGGCGGCGTTGGGGGTGAGTTTCGGCATCGTGTGCGCGGGGAATATTTCGATGTTCGAGGGCCAATCGATCTGGTTCTGAGCGAGGCGATCGGCCGGCTCGAGGATATCAGACCGCCGCGACCCCCGGCACCGGCTTTTGTGGCTGATCTCAATGACCGCGAGATCATGCCACCACGCACCGGGACAATCGATATCGCCCGATTTTATCAGGAGCTCGATCGTCTATGGCTGCCGGGAAGCATTGCATTCGATGATGTGTGCCTTGCCTACAAAGATCGTCAGTATGTCACGCAGCGCCCGCATCCGAACGTCCGCTTCCATTCGCTTTATCGCGGTTCGGCAATGGGCGGAGCTTTCGGCACGGCAATCGGCGCAAAGCTTGCAAAACCGGACGCGACGGTCTTCGCTTTTACGGGCGATGGATGCTTCCGGTTGATTGCTGGTTGCCTGGCCGAAGCGCGATCATTGGGAATTGTCCTGTTCGTGCTGGACAACGGCGCACTCGGCATCATGGTGCAGGGCCTGCCCGTGGTCATTCCCGACTATTCATCCTCCCGCTACCACAGCGATCTACACCGCATCGACTTTGGATCGATGGCGCGCGCATGCGGCTGGTCAAGCCGCAAGCTGATGCCGGATCTGAGCAATCTGGCCGAGATCATGCGCGAAAGCTACAGCGCTGGTCACTCATCCATCTTGGTTGAAGTGCCCGTCGATGCGGAGCAGGTGGTGGGACAAAATCCGCGGGCTAACAACCTGTAGCGCTGCCCTCCTTCATACACGGCCTGGTCGACGATCAGGCGGCCAGTCGCTCTCAGGATGAGTATCCTTGCGGGGTTGGCTGGAGAGCTTTGATGGGTAAGCGCAGTCATGGCTTTCTTCCGCGTGAAGGGCAGGGCGCCTCCTCAAGAGGTCGCCCTGTTTGGGGTTCTGGTGAATATCGGAGCCCGGCCGTCATGAGGTTGACCTGGCATCAGGATCTGGAGGCGGTCTCGGTTGCGAAATGGCGATAGGAGTGCAGCGGACGGCCGAGAAGTTTCGTCAGGCGCTCGACGTCGCCGGTCTCCGGGATCATGCCGTCGCTGACATAGCGCTCGGCCATCAAGCGCATCTCGTACGCCATCCACTTTGGCATGAAGGTTGCGAGATTCTGCTCGAACCCGCTGGGGTCATCGCCGCCATAGGCGACCGGGCGTCCCAGGACATCAGACCAGATCGCCGCAACGTCTGATCCTGTCAGCGTATCGGGGCCGACCAGATTGATCGTTTCGATCGGCAGCTTGCCGGACGCCTGATCCCGACGGATCAGCTCAATGGCTGCGACTTCACCAATGTCGCTGGCGTCGACCATGGCGACGCCCTTGCCGCCGATCGGCATCGGATAGACACCGTGGTTGAAGATGACGTCCTTGATCATGAGTTCGTTGTCGATGAAGTAGGACGGACGCAGGATCGTAGCGCTGAAGTCCATCTGCTCGATCATCCGCTCGGCCCCGGACTTCACCGCGAAGTGTGGAACGTTGACGAAGCGGTCGGCGTGGATGACCGACAGATAGACGACCCGATCGACGCCTGACTCGCGTGCGATGTTCAGAGCGATGATTGCCTGGGTGAACTCGTCCCCCGTGACCGCATTGAGGAGGAACAGGGTGCTGATGCCGGTGAACGCTTTGCGCAACGCTTCGATGTCGAGGAGCTCGCCCTGCGCGACTTCCACGCCGGCCGGGAACTCGGCCTTTGAGGGGTCGCGAGTGAGGACGCGCACGCTTGCGCTACGCTTGACGAGTTGGTCGACCACATGGCGGCCGACACGGCCGGTGGCACCTGTAACGAGAATGGTCATGATATTTTCTCCGGGTTGGGTTGCTTGACATCCGGAATATGATCGGCCCATCAAAGGGCCACCAGATGCCGATTTTGGACAGACCGTCTCACAGGTGAAACAGATCATGGATCTTCTTGCTCTTGCTGATTTCAATCTCGTCGCTCGTCATGGTGGCTTCGGCAAAGCGGCGCGCGCCACCGGCCGGCCGAAAGCGACCTTGTCGCGACGTGTCGCGGAATTGGAAAGCAGCCTCGACCTGCGCCTGTTTGAGCGGGGAGCCCGCAACCTGAAGCTTACGGAGGAAGGACGGGCACTGTTCGAGCGGACAGGCGTTTTGCTTGCCGAGCTGGATGAAACTGCCTCGGCGATTGCGTCCGGCAGCGACAAGCCGAAGGGGCGATTGCGGATCAGCGCGCCCTTGTTGTTCTCTCAGACTGCGATGGGCAAAATTGCAGCCGGGTTTGCCCTCAAGTATCCGGAGGTGAGGCTGGAAGTAACCACCGAGGACCGGGCAGTCGATATGATCGAGGAAGGCTATGATCTGGTCATCCGGGTCAATCCGAATCCAGATGAGACACTGGTTGGGCGAATTTTTCTGCGCGATCGGCTGGTTGTCGTGGCTAGTCCCGATCTTCTCCTGCCGACGGGCGATCTTCCCGTGCCGGGTGTCCTGCGGGGAGCAAGCGACCGGCAGACATGGGAGGTCAGGACCGCCGATGGCCGGCCGACAATCAACATCGAGCCCGTCCTCACGTTGTCGTCGCTTATCATGGTCCGGGATGCAGTGAGGGCAGGCGTGGGAGCGGGACGTCTTCCCGTTTCACTGGTAAGCCACGATCTCGCCGACGGCACACTCGTCCAATGGGGCGAGATCGACGGACCCGACATTGCTTTGTGGGCACTGTATCCTTCGCGGCGGTTGCTCGGTGCGCGCGTCTCGGCGTTTCTCGATTTTCTGAAAGAAGCTTTCCCTCAAGGGACGCCTGACGAGCTTGCGGCTTATATCGGCAAAGGACGCTAGAGCCTGAAAATTCGTACTTGCCTAGAAGGACCTTCGCACGCCGCCATAGGCGATCAAGACATCATGCGATTGACTTCCGGACGATCATTTTATCAGGCAAAATGACCGTTTCGGCTTCCATGATTCCGACAATCGTTCCGATGAACTCTCCACCAGTTCGGCGATAAAACTACGCGAGAACACTTGGGGAATGGCGATTTCCTGCTGCTGTCAGTAAACCAATCGAGCTCGTATCGTTCCTGGGAGCTGGCGAAGCGCGTCAAGTATATCATTGGCTCTCTGGCCAACGCCTTCGACTTCAATGACCACATAACCCGTTTCGCCGTACGTCTGCAGGAACTCGCCGACGATATTCAGTCCGCGCGACGAAAAAATCGTATTCAGACTGTTCAGAATGCCCGGGCGGTTTTCATGAACATGGATGAAGCGCGTGCCGTTTGGCCGCGGCGGCAGTTGAACCTGGGGAAAATTGACCGCGCCCAGCGTCGAGCCGACATCGGAATACTCGACAAGCTTCCTGGAGACTTCCCTTCCAATGCGCTCCTGGGCTTCTTCGGTCGATCCGCCGATATGCGGCGTCAGAATAACGTTATCCAAACCCTGCAGCGGCGTTTCGAAGCGTTCCTTGTTGGATGCGGGCTCCCTCGGGAACACGTCCACGGCCGCGCCCGCGAGATGTCCTTCTTTCAAAGCCTTGGCAAGCGCTTCAAGATCGACCACCGTGCCACGGGAATTGTTGATGAAAAAGGCTCCCTTTTTCATTCTGCGCAGCTCGGCCTCGGTGATCATGTTTTGCGTCGAACTGGTCTCCGGAACATGCATCGTCACGAAGTCCGAGATTTCGAGAAGCTCACCGAGCGAAGCCATGGATTCCGAATTGCCGTGGCGAAGCTTGTCCGAAGGATCAAAATAGCGAACGTTCATACCCATGCTTTCCGCAAGAACGCTGAGCTGAGAACCGATGTTGCCGTAGCCCACGATGCCCAGCGTTTTCCCGCGCGTCTCACGACTGCCTTCGGCGGATTTGTCCCATCCGCCGACATGAGCGGAAGCCGAACGCGGGAAAATCCGCCTGGTCAGCATGATGATCTCACCGATCACGAGCTCGGCGACCGAGCGCGTATTCGAATAAGGAGCGTTGAACACGGGAATCCCGCGTCGGCGGGCTGCATCCAGATCGACCTGATTTGTCCCCACGGAAAAACAGCCGACGGCCATCAGCTTCTTGGCGGAGCTGAAAATTTCCTCCGTAAGCTGTGTGCGTGAACGAATTCCGACAATATGGGCTTCGGCTATATGACTTTTGAGATCCTTGTCATCCAGGGCCTTGGGCAAATGTATGAGATTGACGTAGCCGGACGACGAAAAGTAGTCCACCGCGCTCTGGCTGATGCCTTCCAACAGAAGGACGGAAATCCGATCACGAGGGAGAGAAAGTTGTCCGGTCATTGAATTACCTTCGATTCTCGAATTCTATCTGGCAGGCTTGCTCGTCCGCCAAAAGCTTGCAGCCATGGTCACGTGACTTAGCGACCATCCAATGGACAGTGCAAGAACAAACTCAATTTCGTCGGCGGACATGAGGCTCTGTTGCAGAAATTCAGCATAGTCATGAAAACATCCGTTGGCAGATGGCGCGGTACCGTCTTTCCAGAGGGCATCATGCCAAGTGCTTTCCGCGCGCGAGCGGCGGAAAGTGGATGAGACGCTAGCGGACCTCACCGCTTCCAATAAACTCGGCATTCTAGATGGATTGGTGATGAAGCAGCAAATGGCTCCGCGAATTTCGAAGCGGGTTCCCGATCGAGTTGCACAAAATTCGTCGGTTAATTTCAGGATCTATCAGATTGCAAGGTATATTTTCAAGTTTATATTCGTTATTTCTCACTAAGATTTCAAAAATCAATAGTATTAAAATATATAACCATCGATTGAATTTAGAAGCAGATCGATGATTTCAGTCATATTGAATGATATATCTCAAATTTTGGCGCGACATTAGAGATAATTGTTGTTAGAATCAATCGATTCTCGGCTTGTTGCTCGCGAATAATAGTTATTGACGCATTCAGTATTTTTACGGCTGGCAGGCAATTCCAGTGATAGAGAAAGTCGGATTACATCAGCTGAATACGAAAAACTTCGCAGGAGAGCGAGAATGCTCTGCGGATGAGGTTTTCAGCGGGATTGACCATTTCCCAAGGCCATCTCGCGTGGATATCAAGCCGACAGTATGGATTGACGCAAGGCAAGATGCGGATAGTGGCGCGGATGTTCTAAGGCCGATGAGGTCAACCGCTCTTGGAAACGATGCCGACTTCAAATCACCCTACCGAGCAGAGCAGGTCAGGCTGGCCAAGCGGCTGATCAAAGAAGCAATACCGGACGTTCGACATCTTTTTAACCGGGCGCGGCGTTGCCGCGACATCCGGTATGATTCTGCCGGCAGAGTGATAGGAAAGCTTATGTCGCGGTCCTCGGTCGAGGTTGTCGCATTAATCGGTGCCGAAAAACCCGAAAGCGGTCAGGAGGGAACTCTTCTTCATTCGTTGGCCGTGAGCGCATCGATGATTGCATTCGGCCGGAGTTTGGCATTGAACGAAGATGCGGTGAGCCTTCTCGGTTTCGGCGGGTTGCTACACGACATCGGAAAAATGGCTTTGTCGCCTAAGCTTCTGGAGAGATCTGGCCCGCTGGACACCGCCGAGTTCGCGCTTATCCGGAAACATCCGGAATTGGGCCACGAGATGCTCAGGCAAATCGAGGATATACCGAAAGCCGTTCTGGACGTTTGTCTCTATCACCATGAGAGGTTCGATGGCTCCGGCTATCCATACGGGCTTGTCGGAGCCGAAATCCCTGAGGTCGCACGCATCGCTGCAATCTGCGATGTGTATGACGCTCTTACGACCATAAGGCCATATAAGACGGCATGGTCCCCCCGCGAAGCAATCGATGCGATGCTCAGGTCAACCGGACAGTTCGACCCCGTGCTGTTGGACGCGTTCGTGTCATGGATAGTGCGCCACGACGTCACCCAATAGATCAGAGGATCGCAGACAGGCAGTGTTGCGTCCGCTATCATTCGCTCGGTAAAGCGCGCGACCCGCCTCGCGTAGGATTTCCAATCAAAGCACCGAAACAATCGCAGAGCGACGATCCAGCCGCGCTGCAATATCGCCAGGGACAGAGCCGAATCGGCGATCGTGGCGATGAATTTCGGTAAGTATACGAGACGGGTCGACGGACCTGTCCTGTGAAAAAATCTACAACCAAGGCAATATTTCATGCAATAGCGCAACTATTCTGTACACGGCAACGAAACAGGCCGATACCGCTAGCCATCCTTTTAATTGGATATGTCATAGCAATCATTGCTAAATATGAAGGTCTCGTAATATATTCGCTTAAAGCGGTTGCGACTTGCGCCCGTACGCTCGATGAGACTGCGATTGTTAATTCGCATACTCCGATGTGAACGGATCAGTTCAAACTGGACAATGGCCGGATTTTATGTGGCCGGCTTGGGAGGACGAGGCCATATGCCCGAGAACCGAGTGGATCGGCCGCAGCGAATTCCATATGAGTCCGAATCCGACAACGGTTTAGAGGCTATGATTTCGCTTTGGGATCTCGATCTCAAACTGCTTGATTCCTCCAAGAGATTTAAAGAGCATATCGGTCTTCTGTCCCGGAACGAGGTAACATTGTGGGAGGCCTATCCGGCACTTGCAAAACCGGCGCTTGCCAAGCTCATTCGTCAGGTAATCGCTACCAGCGAGCCCCGCGCGATCCAGCTTGACGATCCGAGGCGGGGAAAATGCAACTTCCTCTTCTCCTATATCCGAGTGGGACTTCTGGTTGTCGAAACCAACGGAGCAGCCACGAATGGGAGCCCGCCGTCCGAAGACAATGAAAAAGCGCGGCTCATCCATCAGGCAACGCACGATGTCCTGACCGGATTACCCAATCGCCGCCAATTCAGCGCGGCACTGGCACAACTGCTTCCGGCGAGCGGCAAGACCGGGCCGGTGCTGATGCAGCTCGACCTCGATGACTTCAAGCCCGTCAACGATACACTTGGCCACGGCGCCGGCGACATCGTGCTGAAACTCGCCGCTGAAAGAATCAAGGAAGCGCTCGGCCGGGACGGAACGGTCTACCGTCTCGCCGGCGATGAATTCGCCATTATCCAGATCGGCCCGCAGCGGGTCTTCGAGGCAGCAAAACTGGCGGACGCACTGGTTGCGGAATTCAAGAAGCCGTTCACGGTCAACGGCATCTCTCTCTTCGTCGGCGTCAGTGTGGGGGTCGCAATTGCGCCGCGCGACGGCAATGAGGGGGAACAGCTGATGAAGGCTGCCGATGTCGCCCTTTATGCCGCCAAGAAAGAGGGACGACGGCGAGCGCGGACTTTCGATCCGGCCATGCTGATCGTGGTCGAACAAAGGGAGCTGTTGCGGCGCAGCCTGCGCGTGGCGCTGCAGCGCGACGAGTTCTTCATCGAATATCAGCCGCTGGTGGAGCCTCCGTCCAATGTGGTCGGCTTCGAGGGACTGCTGCGCTGGCGGCATCCGACCCTCGGAATCATTCCGCCGGCGGCATTCATTCCCATGGCCGAAGCCGATGGTCTCATGCGCGAAATCGGTCAGTGGATGCTGGAAGAAGCCTGCCGCGAAGCCCTCGCATGGCCGGCGCACTATACGCTTGCGGTCAACCTTTCTCCGGCGGAGTTCCTGACGCCCGGCCTGACCGATCGTATCTCTCAAACGCTCGATATCGTCGGATTTCCGGCCGAGCGCCTGGAGCTGGAAATCACCGAAGGCGTGCTTCTCGAGCGGACGACCAACAATCTGGACACGCTGAACACGCTTAACGTACTTGGCATTCAGATTTCCCTCGATGATTTCGGCACGGAATATTCTTCGCTCAGCTATCTCAAGAACTTTCCCTTCGATACGATCAAGATCGATCGCTATTTCATCAGGGATCTTGTGCAGGACACCAAAAGCCAAACCATTGTGCGCTCCGTGATCGGCCTCGCCCACGGTCTGGACATGCGGGTGACCGCCGAGGGTGTCGAAACGCAGCAGCAGGCCGCCTGGCTCCAGGAGGAGGGCTGCGACCGCTTGCAGGGCTACTCCATCAGTCCCCCGCTCGCCGCCGACAAGCTTGATGATTTCATAAGGCGGGGTACCCGCACTCAGCCGGCCGCGACACTCGACGAATTTCGCGCCAGTCCATGAGTTTCTGAAGCACATTTCATTCGGGAATTTCTTGAAGGGGTATGATGGAGGTGCAAGTGGACGCGGCTTTCAAGCCATTGCTTGAACTGGAGATGGAGATGGCGACCCTGGTGGCAGATTGGTCGCATTGCGACCAATGCGCCGCTTATGTGGCCCGCATGGTGAGCCACGATCGCCACGATCCCATCCGTCATGCCAATCTGCTTTCGGCGGCCCTGAACGAGCTCTTCGAGATGTCGTTCCACACCAGGGAGAGCGACGGCGGTCTTACTTGCCGCTTCTACCGAAACGGCTCAACCGAACGGATCGAATTGACCTTTCCCTGCTCCGCCGAGCAACGCAAGTCATATGAGACAATCGTCGAGCGCATTGGAGACGGGCAGGCGCTTGCAAACTATCTCGATGTCATCACCGATGACGCCGCGCGTGCCGAGCATGCAATCCTTCTTGGCCTAGCAGTGAATTACGACGCCAACATCGAACTGTCCGGTCTGGGTACTGGAATGATGACTTTCGTGGTGGATCTCGCGCTCGAAAGGCTACTCAATTGAGCAACAACTCCTCGGGCCGCTTCACGGCGCAATTCGATGCCAACAACCAGGAATTCTCCCTATCGGGAGTCCTTAGGCCGCATTCGGTCGCGGAGCTTGCCGATGATCTCGCTCTGCTGCGCAACGGCATCGAGACGGTGAACGGCGTCTGCTACATCAATCTGAAGCGCGTCGCCCACATGAACAATACCGCGTTCCGCGCCCTGACGCATGTACTCCTCGATGCCACGCGGTCCAGGCCGGATCTCAAGCTGACTGTTATCGCTTCGAGCGTCGTTGCATGGTCGTCGCGACTGTTTCGCCATTTGAGCGATCTGTCACCGAACATCATCGTCGAGATCTACGATTCCGCCTTCTACCCGGGCCAGACATTCGTAGAGAGCCAGAGCTTCATACCGATCCTGCGGACCCAGACAAAAATGACCTGGCGGCACGAGCGCGAGATACTGCCGCGGCACGGCCTTCGCGAGGGTTTGCATATCGCCGACATCTGCTGCGGCATCGGCGATTTCGCCATGCTGTTGCGAAAGGATTTCAAGCCGGCGCGAATCGTTGCTCTCGACCATTCGGTGCCCAGCCTGGAATATGCCCGCAAGGTCGCAGCCGACTTCGACGTCCAGGACATCGAATATACCTATGGCGATGCATCCCAGATGCTGTTCGACAGCGATCAGTTCGATTTCGTGACCTGCAGGCACTCACTGCAGATCTTCGACCGTCCGGATGTTCTGCTTCGGGAGCTCTATCGCATATGCAAGCCGGGTGGCAGGGTCTACATCACCAACGAGAAGAACTCCCATTGTCTTGGAGAACCCAGAGCTGACAGCATCCAATGGACCTATAACGAGGTCGCAAAGCTGTTCGCTCACTTCGATATGGATGTCGAAATGGGTCCCAAGGGCCGCCGCATGCTGCTGGATGCTGGCTTCAAGGATGTGCGGATGGAAAGCTTCATGGTTACCAATCTCGATGGTGATCCACAGGATTTCGCCGACATCATCACCGCATGGCAGAATGTCTATGCAGATGAAATGGCGGTCAGAAGGGGGGATTCGGCCGCATTCATCGAGCGATTCAAGCAAGGTTTCGCCGATCATATTTTTGCCGCGCTCCATCCAAGAGGCTATGCCGGCTGGCCGATCTGGGCTTCTTCGGGACAGAAACCGCTATGACAGATAGGCCAATTGCCAAGCAACGGCTCGGACTGCGCTCATTTCGCGCCAAATTTCTGCTCGTCGTTGGCGGAGCTGTTCTTTTCGATCTGCTCGTCAGCGGCGGCCTTGCGCTGTGGAACGTGCAGCGCCTTTCGCGCAACGCCACGACGGAAGTGGGACAGGGTCTGGAGAAGGCGAGCCAGAATTATATTCGCTCCTATGCGGATTCGACCGCCGCCGAGGTCGGTTTGCTGATCGACCAGGTCCATTCCGACGTAAAGGCGCTGGCAGGCGTGCTTCAGGGACAGATCGACAACCCGGCAAGAAGTGGGAGCGTAGGTAGCGCCATAGCCAAGTCTTCTCCCGACGCAGTCACGGTGGCATATGACGCTGCCGGCGGATGGGCGCAAAATCCTCCCGGCACGCCTTCTGTCGTCAGCGTCTGGGGTTATCTGCTCGACAAAGACCATCGACCGCTGCCGCAGGTGCAGGCTGATATCGAATGGAGTGCCGTGCTTAATCTCGTGGCGCCGTCGCTGCTGCTGAATGGCGCATCGAAATTACAGATGTACTATATTGGTCCGAGAGAGCGGCCCGTATTCCGGACTGCGCCCTATACCACGCAAGCGCAGACTTTCGACAAACTCTATCCCGGGCATAACAACGCGGACTTCTGGACCTTCTTCTTTCCAGGGCTCTACGAATCCTGGCAGCAATGGGCCGCCGACCCCTCGTCGAGGCCCGTCGCCGATTACATTACCCAGACCGCTCCTTATACTGATGCCATCACCGGCAAGCTGATCGTCAGTTTTTTCCATCCGCTCTGGACGGCGGATCGACATCATGTGGCCGGTGCCGCAGGCGCCGATATTACTCTGACGCAGCTTGCTGAAATCGTTGAGCACGTCAAAGTCGCCCAGACCGGCTTCGGTTTCCTTGCCATGTCGAATGGAAACGTTGTCGCAATCAATCCTGTGGGCGAGAAAGTCATCGGCTTGCGTGCCGCCAACGATGCTGCCGCCAAGGGTGTTACCGGCGTCGATCGATCGCTACGCCATAGCGCGCAAACGGCCATCACCAAGCTGCCGCTCGATGCCGATGGTGCGATCCAGCATATCTCCCTCAGCGAAAAGGGAGAGGACGTACCCTATCTCGTGGTTGTCAAGCAGTTGCGCCCGACCAATCTTTGGGTGGATGGACCGGTCCAACGCGAGGTCATGTCGCTCGGGATCGTGGTGCCCGAGCGTGAGATCTATGCTTCGCTCATTGCCGCCAAGGATGAGATATCGCGGGCGACCAACCGCATCCTGCTCTATCAGATCATGGCGGTCCTGGTGTCCCTGCTGATCGTCACGGCGGCGGTGTTTGCTGCCTCGAAGCGCGTCACCAGCGGCATCAGCGCGCTGGCGAGCGCCGCCAAACGCATACAGGCGAAGGATTATTCGGTCAGGGTCGATATCTCGACCAGGGACGAAGTGGCGGATGCCGGCATCGCATTCAACCGGATGGCGGAGGATATCAGCTTCCACACCGAAAACCTCGAAAAGCTCGTTTCGGACCGAACCCAGGAGATCGAGGCGGCCAAGGAAGAGATTTCAACCCTCAACAGCCAATTGAAGAACGAAAACCTGCGGCTGGGTGCGGAGCTCAATGTCGCCAGGCGGATCCAGCTCATGGTCCTGCCGCGGGCCAAGGAGCTGACGGCGATCAAGCATCTGGAGATAGCCGCATATATGCGCCCGGCCGATGAAGTCGGCGGCGACTATTATGATGTTCTGGAGAACGGAAACAACCTGAAGATCGGCATCGGCGACGTGACCGGCCACGGGCTGGAGAGCGGTGTGCTGATGCTGATGGTGCAATCGATCGCCCGCGCCTTGCAGGAGGCGGGCGAGATGGACCCGGCAAAATTCCTGACCGATCTCAACCGTACAATCTTTAAGAACATCGAACGGACACAGACGGACAAGCATATTACCTTGTCGTTCCTCGACTATGACGGCGAGAGATTGACGATATCCGGTCAGCACGAAGACATGATCATTATTCGCCAGGACGGAAAGGTGGAGCGGATAGACACAGGCGATCTCGGTCTTCCGGTTGGCCTTGAGCCTGACATAGCTCCCTTTATCGATACGCGGCAAGTGCCCTTCGAGAAAGGCGACATGGTTGTCCTACATACCGACGGCGTCACTGAAGCGGAGAATTCAAAGGGCGAGCTGTTCGGCTTCGATAGGCTTTTGGAGGACGCCCGCCGCCTGCACGGCGGCACCGCGGAAGAAGTCATCGAGGGCATACTCGATGATTTGATGACCTATATCGGAACCCACAAGATCCATGACGATATTACCCTTGTGGTGATGCGGCACAGGTGAGGAGATGACAACAGCAACTTTCGGCAAGGAACATCTGGTCTCGTTCGACCTCGCCAATGCCCTTCGCATTCGCCTGTTCGACGGTCCGCTTCATCTGGCATGGCGCCATTCGGCCATGACATCCGACTTTATCGCGGAGACGATGGCGCTCGGTTTCCGCGCTTCCGAGCGCCAATACAAGACGGTGCGGCACGATATCGGTTACCTGACCAACGAGCTTATCGAAAATTCCATCAAGTTCCGCGCCTCGGGAGAAATCCTTATCGAGGCTCTGCTGGATACCCATCATTTCAGGATGCGGATCGTGAACCTGATCGACCGCGAAGCGACTGCCCGCTTCCAGCAACTATTGCAGAAGGTAACGGCCGGCGATCCCGGCGATCTCCTTATAGAGCAGATTGAGGCAAGTGTCCTTGCAGGCGACAATGCGTCCGGGTTAGGACTGTTGACGTTGATGAGCGACTACCAGGTTCAATTGGCCTGGCATTTCGATGAGCATGGTCCGCACAAGCGGATCGAGCTGCAAACCTATGCCGCGATGGCGATTTCATCGGCGTGAACCCGCAAGAGGCCCTTTATGGAAATCAAAGAAGAAGCATTCCGCGTCTGGTCCGAAGGCAGTATCTTGTATTTTGACGGGACCATGCGCCTGGCGGGTCCCGATGCCTATGCGCCGGTCTATGATCTGGCCAGGGATGTCCTCCATGGAGGCGGCGGCAAAGCGACTTTCGATCTGACCGGCCTACAGTTTTTGAACTCATCCGGCATCAATCTGCTTGCCAAACTGACCATCGAGGCTCGCAAGCATCCGAATATTCACCTCACCATATGCGGCTCGTCGCAAATCCCCTGGCAGATGAAATCCCTGCCAAATCTCAAGAAGCTCCACCCCCATGTGGATTTGCGCTTGACGTAACAATGTCACGTTCATTTCGGCACGACCGTCGCTGACAAGGAGGCGAAAGGCATTGGCTAAGAACGCTCGTTCTTTGCGTATCCTTGCGCACGCACTGCTCCAATCAGAAGCGAGGATTCAACTCCCGCCCTAGGAAGTGTGGACAGTTATCTGATCCATAGGACGATTGCTGCGATAGTGACGACTGCGAGGTAGTTTTCGACGGTTTTTTCGAAGCGCGTAGCGACCCTGCGGAACTGCTTGCGTCTCGAGAAGCAGCACTCGATCAGGTGGCGCTGGGCGTAGAGATGCTTGTCCAGCGGGTATTTTTGGGCGCGGGAAGGATTGTT